>JABHXU010000017.1 GCA_018657065.1 archaeon | reverse complement strand
TAGAAAGATATCAACAATTAAAAAGTATATAAAACAAAACATTTTCTTATTATTTTATGACAGTATATTTACCAGCAGAAGACTCGTTTCTTTTACAAAAATATGTTAAAAAGTATTCTAACGTAAATTCTATCCTTGATATAGGAACAGGAAGTGGAATTCAAGCAATTACAGCTGCTAAAAATGCTAAAAAAGTTATTGGTATAGATATCAACCCTGAAGCTATTAAATATGCAAAAAACCAAGCTAAATCTCTTTCGAATGTAAAATTCATTGAATCAGATTTGTTTTCAAAAATTCTAAAGCAAAAATTTGATTTAATTATATTTAATCCTCCTTATTTACCAAGTGAAGAACATGTAAAAGATATTGCACTAGTTTCAGGAAAAACAGGAACAAATGTATCAATAAAATTTTTAGAAAAAGCTGCCGATTATTTAGAAGAAAATGGAACAATTTTATTAATTACTTCTTCACTAGCTTCAAAATCAAAATTAAATGACTCTATTGAAAAAAATCTTTTTGTTTCTAAAGAACTTGAAAAAATTCATATTTTTTTTGAAGATATAATCTTGTTAAAATTAACTAAATCTAGTATTTTAAAAAAACTTGAAAAAGAAAAAATAATCGATCCTAAAGTTTTTGATCATGGAAAAAGAGGAGTTATAATAAAAGGAAAATATAGGAACAAAATTGTTGGAATTAAAATTAAAAAAGAAGAAAGTTATGCTCAAGGAACAATTGAAATTGAAGCTAAGTTTTTAAAAATATTAAATAAACATAATATTGGACCTAAATTAGTTATGCATAAAAATAATTTTTTAATGTATGAATTTGTAAATGGAAAATTTATTGAAGAATTTGTTAAATCAAACAATAAAAAAAACATCTTAATCGTATTAAAAAATGTATATGAACAAATGTATAAAATGGATGAACTTGGAATCAATAAATTTGAAATGCATCATCCTTTAAAACACATAATAATTGAAAAAAATACTCCAGTTTTAATTGATTTTGAGCGTTGTAGACATACTGATGATCCAAAAAATGTTTCTCAATTTTGTGATTTTTTAATTAGCAAAACTTTCAATGAACTTCTAGCAACTAAGGATATTTTGATTAAAAAAGAAAATATGATCGAATTAGCTAAAAATTATAAAAAAAATAGAAATAAAAAAAGTTTTGAATTAATTTTGTCTTCTCTTAACTCTTAGATAAACAACTCTTCCTAGAAGATATACAACAGCCCAAGGGAATATTGTAAATGCAAATCTTAGTAAACTACTTGTACTATCTACTAAATTATCAACTAATTCATAGAATTTCACAAAGTAAATGTTTGCATAATTACTTCTTTTTTCAGTCATTCTAAAAGATATTTGAGAATAATCAACTCTAGAATCAATATTATTTATTGCGTCTTCTAGATATTTAATTGTTCTTTCTTGATTAAAAATTCTATCATTTAAATTTATTTTATCTTCAATTTCTGTTGCTTCTGCGTACATTTGTTCATATCTTTCTAATCGAGATCTTTCAGTTTCTAATTGAGTGTTAAGATCTGTATATCTACCTGTAACATCTTGTGCATTTTCATTAAAAGATTTAACTTCACCAATTTCTTTTAATTGTGCAAGAACATTACTATAATCATTTGTAGGAACTTTAATTGTATAATACCCTGAGGAATATGCTTTCCAACCCTCATCATGTTGATTAACATTTTCATTTAATATAAATCCTCTAGATGCTGTTACGATTGATTTTAAAACAGCTTCTGAGCTGTAATATTTACCACGTTCAATTTCTGTTGACATTGAAGAAGTTTTTGTAACAACTCTTTCTTCTACTTCTGGAGCAAAATCCTCGTTATACCCTGGATTAGGATAATACCCACCTCTTTGATAACCCATATCTGCAACCATGCTTTCAGCATAACCACCACTCTTGTAACTATCCATTGCATAGTTCATTGAACCTGAAAACATGTTTAATCCACCAGACATAAAAACAAAAACAACAAAAACAAGGAGGATAAGCAACCAGTTTTCTTTTAATTTATTTAATTGATCCTTTATAGCCATTGCTAATCACCTGAAATTTGTTAAGTATATGTCTTATATATACATTTCTTTAAGTTTAAGTGAAGTTGAAGTTAATAATAATTAGAGTAAAATAGTTTTTAGGCGCCGTTCCTCGCGCCCCTTTGAGCACCACAATTAGAATAGTTCCGCTCGTTGATTTGTAAGAATTTTATAGCTGGTTAAGGAAAAGAAATAAAAAAGAATTTCTTTTATTTAGAAATATGACAACGTTTAATGAAAAATGCTACACTCTTCTAAAAAAAGTTCCTAAAGGTAGAGTAACAACATATAAAGAAATCAGTAACGCCCTAGAAACTAAAGCATATCAAGCTGTGGGAAACGCTATGCGTTGTAATCCCTATGTGTCAGAAATGCAAAACATTTCTGATCATGCTCAGAAATCTTCGATTTCCGACACTCCAAAAGTTCCTTGTCATCGTGTTGTAAAAAGTGATGGAAATATAGGTGGATTTAAAGGAAAAACAAAAGGAAAAGAAATTTCTGAAAAAATAAATATACTAAAAAAAGAAGGAATCCAAATTAAAAATAATAAAATAGTGAATTTTGATAAAATTCTATATAAATTTAAATAATGGACTTCATTATCTTTTTTCATAATTTAATAGGTGATAAAAAAATGGGAATTGTTAATTATTTAATTGGATTAATACCTTTAGCTTGTGCTATCTGGGTAATTTATGATGTTTTTGCAAAGCAAAGAATGAGTACAGGAAAAAAAATTATGTGGACAGTTCTTGCTCTATTCTTTAACGTTATCACAGCAATTGTATATTATTTTGTTGTAAAAAATAAATAATTTTTTTATTTTTTATTAATAATAAATTTTTAGAAAAATGGAAATAACAAACATTATATTTGGACTTGCACATTTACTATGTGGTAGTTGGGTTCTTTTTGAAATTTGGACAAGAAATAAAAATTCTAAAATAAGCTCAAAAATATTATGGTCTATATTTGCTTTACTGTTTAGTATTGTAACTGCAGCTATATATTATTTTGAATTTAAAAAAAAGAGAAAAAATATCTAATCTTCTTTTACTTTTTTCTTTAATTTTTTAATTTCTTCTTCTAAATCAAGTTTTTCAAGAAGTTCCTTATACCTATTTCTAATTGTAACTTCAGTTACTCCAGCTACATCAGCTACTTCTCTTTGAGTTCTTTTTTCTCCATTAATTAATGCAGCTACATAAAGACCTGCTGCAGCAATTCCTGTTGGACCTCTTCCAGAAGTTAGTTCTTGTTTTTGAGCAAGTTCAATTATTTCAACAGATTTACTCTGAGTTTTTGGACTTAATTTTAATGAACTTGAAAACCTAGGTATATAATCAATAGGATTACTAGGAAGAATAGTGATTTGAAGTTCTCTAGTAATAAACCTATAAGTTCTCCCAACTTCTTTTTCCTCAATTCCTGATGCTTCAGAAAGTTCATCTAATGTTCTAGGAACTTCATGTCTTCTACATGCAGCGTAAAGTGCTCCAGCAACAACAGATTCCATTGATCTACCTCTAACTAAACCTCTTTGAACAGCAAGTGTATAAATTCTAGCTGCTTCTTCTTCAACAGATTTAGGTAATTTTAGATATGACGAAACTCTTTTTAATTCAGCTAGAGCTAATTTTAAATTTCTTTCAATTGCTGTAGAAATCCTATATTGCCATTTTCTAAGTCTAAAAAATTTATTTTTTGTTTTGGCTCCTAAATTATATAAATCTGCTTTTCTACCTACTTCAGTTCCTAGACCTTGATCATATTGAGTATAAGTTATTGGAGCTCCTGTTCTTCTTCTTTGTTCACTTTGAGCTGAATCAAACTCTCTCCATTCTTGACCAAAGTCAACCATTTTTTCTTCTACAACGAGACCACAATCCTTACAGATAACTTCCCCTTTTTCTTTATTAAAGAATAAATTTATGCCTCCACACTCAGGACATTTTTTAACATAATCTCTATCTACCAATATTTATACACCCCACGCTTTGCCTATCTTAATTATCAAGTAAAAACATTAATTTTATAAAGAGGAAAGGACTTGGTTTAAAAAGGTTTCGGTTTCTTAGAGAACAGAAATATTAATAAATAAATCATTACTTCTTTGTGACAAAAGTGAGAAAAAAATTAATTTTAACAATATTAATGTTTTTGATAAGTATATCAATTTCAATAGCTAGTATTGAAATAAAAAATGTAGATATTACTCCAAATAACCCAATGATTGGAAGATATTCTTATGCAATTGTTGAAGTTGATTTTTCAAGTAGAGATAACTTAGATTATACCCAAATTATGTTTGATATTCCTGAATTAAATCTACATTCTGTTGGAAATTTTCATAAAAAAGATAGTTCTAATTATGGGGAAACAAGATATATTTTATTTAGACCTAGAGCTCATTATCAACCAGGTACATATGAAGCAATATTAAAAGTGAGAAGAAATAGAGAAACATTTGACACATTCACTGAATCAATAACATTTATAGAACCGGATAAAAAAATACCTTTTGCTGGAATTCATTGGTATTCTCCTGCAGGTGTTGCTTATGTTGGTGGAGAAAAAATAATTGATGTGGTTTTGAAAAATGAAGGAGATGAAGATAGTTATGAATGCAAGATTGTATTTGGAAATTCTTACATTAATGAAAAAGATACTTATAGGATGAAAGAACCTCTAAAATCTGGAGAAGAAACAGAAATTAGACTAGAAATTGAAATTCCTGAAGACGCAAAAAGTGGTCATTATGATATAACTGCAAGACTTGAATGTGATAATTATGAAGAAATTTTTTATAATGATGAAACTCAAATTATTAACCCTAAAGACTATGATTTAAAAATTGATTCCATAGAATTAATTCCAGGAAATGAACTAAAAAATGAAGACATTTTTTCAATAAACGTAAATTTAAGTAATGAACTTTGGACTATTGAAAGAAATGTTGATGTTGTCTACAAAATAACCAGCCTAGATCTAGAAAAACAAAGAAATATTAAAAATCAAAAAGGAAGTAGAATTGAAATAAACGGTGTAAAGTTTTTAATTCCTAGTGATGCAACAAAAGGAGAATATAAGTTAGAAATTTTTGTTTATGATGAAGATAAAAACTTGCTTGACGAAGCTTTTAAATATATTTATGTCAATGAAGAATCTATCAAAAACAACATTAAGGAAAAAGAAGATCAAAATTCCAAAGAAAAAAATAAAGATGAATTTGATCAATGCAAAGGATGTCAATTTCTAAATCTATGTTATGATGTTTCTGAAAGATTTGAATTAAATTCTCAAAAATCATATTGCTCAACAAATTTTGAAATAACAAAACAAAAACCTAAAACAGCAGTTTGTATTAGTAGTTTTGAATGCGAATCAAATTTATGTAATAATGGATTTTGTCAAAATATTGAAAAAGAAACAAACAAAACAATTTTTCAATCATTTTTTGAATGGATTTCTTCAATATTTAATTAATTCTTTTTTATTTCACCAAAAACCTTAAATAATTATTACTCTCATTTACGTAAAAGAGGTGTAAAAATGGGACATAGATTACTGCAAGCTAGAAGATTTTTAACTGAAGCTGAAGAGAATTTAAATTTAATTTCTGATGAACATGCAAAAAACGCATTAAAAAATATAATGGCAAGTATAGCATTAATATTACATAGCTTACAAGATGAACACAAAGAAATAATTGAAGTTGAAGATGCTATAGAAGAAATGTTTAGAAAACTTACAAATACGTCAATTGATTCATATAAGGTACTTATAAAAAAATAATAAAACCTTATTGAATTCATTAAAAAAATTGTTAGTTTTATTTCTTTTTTTGTTCTTGTTCAACCTTGTTCAACTTTGTTCTATTCAGGTTTTATATTCTGTTCAATCTTAATGAAATGTGTAAAAAAGAGTGTGAATATTTGGTATTTTAAAGTAAAAACAGAGTATGTGTAACAAATTTGCTTTGTTACATTAAAAAAATTCATGTAAATGTTTTGACTTGAAGATAAGGAGAACTTAAGACCTAACAAAAACAGCATGTAAAACATAAAATCGGAGGACAATATAAAATGAAAAACATATTAAAAATAATTTTAGCTGCGATGCTAGTTTTAGCATTGCCACTTGTTTCTGCGTTTGACGCAAATGTAGAATCTGACTTTTCAAGAACTGATGTTCTAAAAAAAGACAACGCAATGGAAAAAATTCCAGCAACTTATGAGTTAGCTGTAAAAGAAATGTCTATTTTACCAATTCAACATAGATTTTTACTCTACACAAATAATGGTAAAAACGTAATGTGGGGAGAATTTTCAAGAGGTTATTTTAAAGCAGAAGATAACCACGGCAAATATACTTGGGGAATTTATGGACAAGATGTTTTTGCAGGATTTTATGATGGAAAATTCTTTTGGGGTAGATATAGAAATGGTAACTGGAAAGCTTATGGCTTATTTAATTTAAGATCAAGTAAAGGAAAATTTGTTGTTTTTCCTTCACCAGTACTTAGACCTCAAACAATCTCATCAGCACAAATAGTAACTCCAACATCTGTTGCAGCTATTAAATAAGGAAATTTTAGTACGCTTAGGCGTACTTTTTTTCCTTACAAAAACCTTTAAAAATTAAAGTCCATAACCTAGCTATATGATTAAACGATTATTATTGTTTTTATTGTTAATTGTACCATTAGCTAGTGCAACTACAAATAATTATAATATCATAATTGAAGACAATGGAAATTCACTTGTGATTATTGAAATTGAAGGATCAGGTATGATAAATATTCCAATTCAAAAAGATGTTAATGAAGTTAAAGTAAAAGGTGCTCTATACAAACTAAACAATAATAGTGTTGATATCTCAATAGGATCAACAAAAAAAGCAATTTTACTCTATAAAACTTCACTTTTAACTAAAAAAGAGCAAAGCATTTGGACTTTTGATATATCTCTTATTGACAATAGTAACGCAACAATTGCTATGCCAAAAAACACAATAATTAAAAACAATATTCCAGAGGCTTTTATCCAAAACTTAAACTATACTAGATTAATTTTTGAAGAATCTGGAAATATTAAACTAATATATGAATTCAAAGAAAATGAAATAATAATTGATCCTTATGAAGAACCATTAAAACCAGTTAAAGAAAAAACAAATTATTCAATTTTTTATATTGGATCAATTTTAATTGCATTAATTTCAATTGTCTTAGTTTTAAAAAATAAAAAATCAAGTAAAGAAAATGTAATTAAAACTCTTTCAAAAAATGAAAGACTTGTTGTTAACACTTTAATTGAAACAAATGGTGAAATAAAAAGAAATTATCTTGAAAGAAAAACAAAATTAGCAAAATCTAGTTTAGCTAATACACTTAATATTTTAGAAAGAAAAAAGATAATTATTATTGATAAAACAAACGTTACTCATTACATAAAGTTTACACGGTGGTTTGATGAATTATAAAAAAATTATAAATTTAATAATTTTGATTTTAGTAATAAGTAATGTATATGCTCAAACAAAATTGGTATCAAATACACCTCAATTAAAAAATATTAGTAATACTACTTTAACAGTTTCTTCAGGATTAACTTTTGACTTAGCTATTGATAATGAAACTAATGAAAATAGTACAAATGAGAATGATGATAGATCTAATGATCAGACTAATAATAATCAAAATATCAAACAAGAAGTAATTCAAATTAAAATTCTAGATAGAGAGAGATTCAGTCAGTCTCTCAACATGAAAGACAGTTCTTTACTTAGTGATGAGACTGTAACAAAGTTAATTAGAATAGAATCAAATAACATAAATAAATTTCAAGAAATAAAACTGACTACTTTAAGGTTTGTTGAAGAAGATATAAAAAAAAATACATTTGTAAATGAAATTAGTAATATGAATGAAACTTTTGTAAAAGAATTATCAGTTACAAATAAAGAAGATGAAGAAAGTATCAAACAACAAATAAATGATTATGTTAATCAAATTGAAAATGAAATCCCTATTGTAATTAAAATTGAAGAAACTCAAATTCAAGATCTCTTTAATAAGAATTTAAATCTAGATACACTAATTGATCAAATCTGGTAATTAATTTTACCATAAATTTTATATATTCTAAATTTAATAAATTAAGCTATGAAAAAGATTCTACTTTTTATTTCATTGATTATAATTATTAGTGCGTGTTCAAGTCTTCCTTTTTTAAATGGTGGAGAAAAAGGACCTTTTATCCCTAATGAATCCAATCAATTTCCTTTTGAAGCACTAGCAAGTTCTGCTTATGGAGGAACTCTGGGTCAAAATACAGATGATCAGAGTCCTTATGCTGCTACAGGTGCTCCAGATGTTAACTCCTGCATTGAAAGTAAAAAAGCATGGACACCTAGAGAACAAAATCATGGTGAACAATGGATTGAATTAACTTATTGGGACAAAGTATATGTATCAAAAATCAAAGTTTATGAAACTTTTAACCCAGGAACAATAACTAAAATAGAGCTTAAAAATGGCTCAGATTACTTTACCATGTGGAAAGGGTCATATGACATTAAAAGAGCATGTCCTTATACTTTTGAAACTAGTTATGAATATATGGATAATTTAAACATAACTTGGAGCCATACTCCTTTTATGACTGATACAGTTAGAGTTACAATTGATACAGACTTAGTAAAAGGATGGAATGAAATTGATTCTGTAGAATTATTTGGTTATGAAGAAAAATGGCACTTCTTTAATGAAACTTTATATATAGGATAAAAAAAATTATCTTCCTACAAATAAATTATATTTTTCAGTTCCTGAAAGTTCAGCAAGAATTCTTTTAATTATAACTTTTTTAGGATCAGGCATTAATTTAACTCTAGCTTTAACATCTGCAAGATCTTTAAATGGTTCAACTCTTCTTTCTTCAATTATTTGCCACATGTGTTTTTTTCCTACACCTGGAAGCAACTCAATTGTGTGCATTCTTGTTGTTAAAGGTTGAGATTTATTGAAAAATTCTAAAAATTTGGCTTGATTTTTTTCAACAACATTTTGTATTACATATTCTAATTCTGCTTTTCCTGTTGCTGTTAACTTTTTAGGATCAAGTCTGCCATTAACATGATGAATTTTATCTCTTTTACCTTCACCAATATAAACTTCTTCATGAATTTCTACTTGTATATCTTTTTTTGGAACTGCTTCTAATAAAGTTAAATTGTCTCTACCTATTGCTTGAACAACTGCAGTTTTTTTGTAGCTTGGTGTATTATCAAATGCATAGCCGTGTGGCAAAAAATCTAATACAATAGCATACTCTTCTCTAGCCATAAATCAAAAGATATAGGATCTTTGTATTTAAATCTTGTGTTATAAGAAAAAACTCTAACTAACTACGTCCCCCTTACAAATAAAAAAATATGACTAGTTATAGATATTTTTTGATAGTAGAAATTATCTTTTGTTGATTTTCTTTTGTTATTGTTACTGTAAAGCCTTGCATAACGATTTTAAGTTCTTCAACACTTGCTGGAAGAACATCAATCATTTTTTTAACATGAAAATCCTTAACTCTTGGTACTTCTAAAGCTAAAAGTTCATCTTCAAGATCTTTAGCTTCTTTTTGTTTCAAAACAACAAAACTATTTAGATATTCTTCAGTTTTAGTTGATCTTAAAGAAAGTTCTTCATCTCTTTTTTTAATTTTACTAATTTCTTTTTTAAGATCATAAATATTTATTGGTTCTTCTGCAATAATTTGAGGCTTCATTTATTCTAACCTCTTTAAATGAACAGGATGAACTATTAATAATTTATCCTTATTGCCATCTTTTATTAAAACTTGATAACATTTTCCTTGGTTTGCAAGAATTACTCCTGCATTTCCATGAAATCTTGGATAATACATTCCTTTATGATAAGCTGGTTCAGCTTTAAGAACAACTCTATCCCCTTCTTTAAAATCTTGAAAAAACTTTCTTAATGAAATTTTTCCTTTAGTTTTATAATGTTTGGATAACTTTTGCCTTGTTTTCCTTCTAAATCCACCGTGATGTTTCATAACAGCAGAGAAAAAAGGTGTTGTTTATAAAGATTATGATAAAATTAGCTTTACAATAGACCATATTGTTCCAAAGTATCAACAACAGTTGTTGCTTTTTCATCTCCAATATTTCTTATTGACATTAATGCCTGATAAGGGTCTCTTCCTATTGTTGGTAAAGGTTCAGTTACAAAATTCAAAAGTCCACTTATATTAGAATGCCAGTATTCCTTTTTCTTTCCAGAACCTGCTCTAATTATTGGATTAACAATATTTGGTTGCCAACCAAAAACATCAATATTTGTATTTCGAAATGCTTCTTCTCTAAGTTCATAAAATGTTAATCCTTCTTCTCGAGATGCGTAAATACTTTCACTTTCAAGAACTGATCCACCCAACATTGCTTCTACAAAAACTGTTTCAGGTAATTCACCCATCTTTGTATCTGCTGCTAAAATTTCTGTATCTGCTTCAAGACCACTTACTGCATCTTGCATAGAACTTACATGAGTATATATAAAATCAAACATTTCATTTCCTTCAATAAGATAACCTTCATTTAATCTCTTCGGATTAGAATATAAATCAAGCATAGCATCTAAATATACTGCTTCTGCAGGTGTATGTTCAAATATTTTAAGTGATTTGACACATTTTGTTAATTCATCAAGAACAGCTTCTTGAGGATCAACTAAATATCCGTCCAATGCCTCATTTTCATATACTTTAAATGCTGATAATAACTTCCAAAAATCGTTCATAACTCAAAGCTAACAATATTTTATATTTAAATATAGGGGATAAACAATATTTAATCAGGGTTTTTGGGCTATTTTTTCAGTTTTATATTCACGGTACCAGATTCCTTATTTTAACGAAATACTTTCTGAAGGTGAATTAAATGGTTAAAACAAAATACCTATCAGAAAATGAACGTAAGCTCAAATCAATCAATGAAAATGAGTATAAGAAAAGAGCAATATTAGATAAGGTTGAAAATAGTTATTTGACTAAGAAATATTGTACATATGAACAGCAAATAGTGTTGAAGGATTATTTTAACCATATCATTGCACAAGGAAAATCAAAAAGCCCTCATTCAATTAGAAATCAAATATCTAACCTTGCTTTATTCAGTAAAGATATTGGCAAGCCTTATTCTTTGATTACAATTAAGGATCTTAATAACTATATTGCAGGACAAGTGAGGAATTGTAAGTTTAATACAGTAAATACTCGTAAAGACATTATTAAAAGATTCTTTGAATGGTTTGAAAGACCAGAAGTTGTTGAGCATATTGTCATCAAACCAATGGAAGATAATAAACTAAGAAAAGAGGATTTGTTATCCAAAATGGATGTTAGGAACATGGTTGCAGCATGTTGTTCTGAAATCTATAAGTTAGATTTGAATTGTGATTACAACGCAATTGTAGATACTGGAATTAGAGATAAAACAATCATAATGACGATATATGAACTTGGATGTCGTAGAAGTGAAGTGTCTTTCATTAATATTAAAGATTTGGAAGATAAAGATACACATTTCTTAGTTACTGTTAGAGGAAAAACAGGAGAGAGGACTCTACCTTTAGTTGAAACAATGCCTTACTTAAGGGAACTGCTTAAAACACACCCCTATAGATTTGATACTGATGCTCCATTATTTATCTCAGTTAAGAACAATGAATGGGGAAGAAGACTATTGGCACATGGCATAAATAGTGTCATAAAAAAAGCAAGCAAAAGAGCAAATATCAGTAAGAGAGTTTATCCTCATCTATTTCGACATACAAGAGCTACTTATCTTTCTTTTGTCAAAAAATGGACAGAGCGGGAACTTAGGCTATGGTTTGGTTGGACTGCTACTTCTTATATGCCAAACCGCTATGTCCATTTTGCTCAACAGGAAGTGAATAAAAAATATGTAAAAGAATTAGGGATTTTTGATGAAGCTGAGGAAAAAAAGAATGAAGCTGAAGATAAAATCCTTAATATTAAAAAATGTGATAATTGTGGTCATAAGAATTCTGCAACTGCAACTTATTGTGATTGCGGATATCCATTAGATATCAAGGAATTTACAAAGCACAGAAAGACTATTAGTGAAACTGATGAACTAATGAATGAACTATTTTCTGATAATGAGTTCAAAGAACTTGTTAAAGAATTTTTAAAAAAGAGAGTGAATCGTAAGGAGGAATAAAAATGTTAGAAACAATGGAAGAAATAAAAGACGTAATAAAAAATGGTGTGATAGAACAAATAAAACATAAATTAAAGGAATTAGAAGTACTATACACAAGAGAAAATGTAATGCTTTTCTTAAATATTGAATATACAAAATACAGTAAATTTCATTCAATTATTAGAAATTGTTTGAGATGGAATGACTATAGGCATGATGCTGTCACAGATTTAAGGGAACTTGAAGTAATTTTTTCAGATATTGAAAAAGAGATCCACAAACTGGAAGTAAAATTTGGATATGCTTTAGTAAGATGTGTACTTGAAGATTCAGGTTGGAATGAAAAACTAAAAAAGTCGGATAAAGAAATGACAAAAAACACTGTTATTAGGATTCTTAGACAAAATATACCTAAATTTCTTGGCGGTACATATAATGATCCTTGGTGACTTTTTGTATATTTTTTGAAATTTATTACAAATTTTTCCCCTCGGGAATATAGGTGCTAAAAAGTACATTTATTGGTAAAATTAAGGTAAATTTTATAGTTAGAAAATGTATTAATTTACTTAATTTCCCGAGGGAAAATCTTACTTTTTATTGAAAGAGAAAGCTTTTTCATATGAGAAACAATATATGTATTCACTCGTATGTAGTTACAACCACAATATTTATATACTTGATTAACATTTCTATTTGTTATGAAATCAAAACTATCAGTTTTTATGGAGGATCAGGCACAGGTGAGTGCTGGTTGTATTCATTGTCGGTAGTTCTAAATCTAATATTCTTTTCAAAATAAAAAATTTCATTCTTGATAATAGTCTATTCTATAGTCTTTATGGCAATAGTAGTTTAGTGGTAAAATATAGGATTGTGGATCCTATGTCGCGAGTTCGATTCCCGCCTATTGCCCTTCTTCTTACTATATTTCATCATCATTGATTTAATTCTCATCAACCCAATTTTATCTTTAAATTTTCAATATAAATATACTAAACGAGGTAATAGAAATGAAACTAGAACGTGCAAAAGGAACAAGGGATTTTAGTCCCAAAGAACAAATGCTCAGAAAATATGTAATGAGCAAATTAAGTAAGGTATTTGAGCTATATGGGTTTTCACCATTAGCGACACCAATTATCGAGAGATATGATGTCTTAGCTGCTAAATTTACAGCAGGGGAAGAATCAGATGCTATGAAGGAAGTATTTACTTTCAATGATCAAGGAAATAGAAAACTTGGTCTAAGATATGAATTAACTTTTCCTCTTGCGAGATACATTGGAATGAATCAAAATACTCGTATGCCATTTAAAAGATATCAAATTGGTAGAGTATATAGAGATGGTCCGATACGTCTCGGAAGATACAGAGAATTTTGGCAATGTGATGTAGATATTGTAGGTTGTAATGGTATTATTGCAGATGCTGAAATTATTGCAGTACTAAAGAGAGGATTCAAAGAACTTGACATGGATGTAACTATTGAAGTAAATGATAGAAAACTACTCAATGATATATTGTCATTCGCAGGAATTAATGAAGAATTAAGAGAAGCAACATTAATCTCAATTGACAAACTGAAAAAGGTAGGTCCAAAAGGAATTGCAGATGAACTTAACTCTAAGGGTGTATCAGGTGATCAGATAAAAAAAGTTATTGAACTTATATCTGTGGAAGGTTCAAATAGTGAAAAATTAAAACTCTTACAAGAAAAACTTGGAGATACAGAAGGAATTATTGAAATCACTGAACTCTTTGAATGGCTTAATAAATTCAATGTCTCATTTGAATTTAATCCTGCATTAGCAAGAGGACTTGCATATTATACTGGTCCAATATTTGAGGTATTTCTAAAAGGTTCTGAAATTACCTCTTCATTTGCTGGAGGTGGAAGATGGGACAAGATGATTGGAAATTATCTTGGAACAAAAGAAATTGTGCCAGCTACAGGAGTTGCATTTGGCCTTGAACCCATAACAGAAGAGCTTAAACTTAGAGGATTTAACACAAAAGAAAGTGTTACTGACGTCTATGTGATTCCAATTGGAGATACAAAACAAAGAGCAGTTCAAATTGTTGAGGATCTAAGGAATTCAGGAATAAAATCTGATTTAGATCTAATTGGTAGAAACCTAAGTAAGAATTTAGATTTTGCCAATAAAATGAACATTCCTTATGTTGTTTTTATTGGAGAGGATGAAGTCAAGCAAAATAAAATAAAATTAAGAGATATGAATTCAGGTGACGAAAATCTAGTTACTCTTTCAGAAGCTCTTAAAATTCTTAATGGTGATAGCGATGAAGATTAAACTAGCGTTACCTAAAGGTAGGTTGTATAATGAGATCGAATCTCTGCTGAAAGATGCAGAGATTAAAATCTCTACTAATGGTAGAAATTATCGGCCAAATGTTAATGATCCAGAAATTCAATTAAAGATACTTAAACCACAAAATATCCCAAAACTTGTAGAACTTGGATCTCAAGATGTTGCATTTACTGGATATGATTGGGTTCTAGAGCAAAATGCAGATGTAGAAGAGCTTATGGATCTAAGTTTTAATCCAGTAAAGATTGTAGCTGCCATTCCCAAACAACTTAAAATAGATAAGACCAGCAAATCTAGTATTAGAGTAGTTTCTGAATATGAAAAAATTTCCAGAGACTACCTAGATAAAAAAGGATTTAATTATGTTTTCATAAAATCCTTTGGAGCAACAGAGAGTTTTATTCCTGAAGATGCTGATATGATTATTGATAATACCTCAACAGGAAGAACACTAAAAGAGAACAATCTAGTGATCTACGATGATGTTTTGAAATCATCTACAAGACTAATTGCTAACAAAGATGCAATAAATGATCCTTGGAAGAAAAAGAAAATTGAGAATCTAATAACATTATTTCAAAGTGTTCTTGAAGCAAGAAATAGGGTCTTAATTGAAATGAATGTTTCTGAAGATAAATTAGATACACTAATACCTAAACTTCCTTGCATGAAATCACCAACAATTTCAAAACTCTATGGTGAACAGGGATATGCAATTAAGATAGCTGTTACTAAAGATAAGATTCCAAATCTAATACCTTTACTAAAAAAAGAGGGTGCAACAGATATTCTTGTTTTTGATCTAAAAAAAGTGATTCCCTAGGTGAAAGAAATGAAAGTAAGAATACTAAAATTAGAAGAGGAAAGGGATCAGATTGCTAGAATAAAGAATAGATCCTCAGGAAATATTTTGGATGTCGAAAATTCAGTTAAGGCAATAATTGATAATGTAAAAAATAATGGAAATCGAGCATTAATTGAATTAACTGAAAAGTTTGATGATGTTTTGTTATGTGAAAAAAAAATAATTGTGAAACAAAATGAGATTAAACAAGCATATTCAAAATTATCATTTTCTGAGATACTGGCAATAAAAAATGCTGCCAAGAACATAAAAAACTATGCAAGATTTCAAAAACCAAAACAATGGTTTAAAGAAACTTCAACTGGAATTAAAATTGGTGTAATCATAAAACCTATAGAAAAGATAGGATGTTACATACCTGGAGGTAGGTATCCATTACCCTCTACTGTATTGATGTCGGTTATACCTGCAAAAGTAGCAGGTGTAAAAGAAATTGTCATAGCTACACCACCACAAAAAAATGGAAAAATTAATCCTGCAATTTTAGTTGCTGCTGATGTCGCTGGAGTTACTAAAATTATCAAAGTAGGAGGTGCTCAAGCAGTAGCAGCTATGGCTTATGGAACAAAATCTATTCCAAAGGTTGACAAAATTGTTGGTCCGGGAAATATTTATGTTACAGCTGCCAAAAAATTGCTATATGGTATTGTAGGCATCGACATGCTTGCTGGACCTTCAGAGGTTCTTATTATAGCAGATGAAGACTCAAACCCAAAATTTATTGCTGCTGATATGCTAGCACAGGCAGAACACGATCCATTAGCATGTTCAATTTTGGTGACTAACTCAATAGAGCTTGCTAATGCTACCAAATCTGAAATAGAAAAACAAACAGAGAAGTTATCTTCAAAAGAAATAATCAAACAATCTTTTGAAAAATTTAGTTGTATAATTTTAGTTAATTCATTAGATGAAGCTATCAAGTTTTCAAATCAATTTGCTCCAGAACACTTAGAGTTAATGGGATTTGAAAAAGAAATTTTAAAAGAAATTGACAACGCAGGATCTGTTTTTCTAGGTGAATATAGTGTGGAAGCTGCTGGAGATTATTGTTCAGGAACTAACCACATATTACCTACAGGCATGTTTTCAAAAATAAGAGGAGGACTTAGCGTATTTGATTTTCTTAAATTCATTACAGTTCAGAATCTTTCAAAATCAGGACTTAAGAAACTTAACAGCACAATATCAGTCCTAGCAGATATGGAAAATCTGCCAGCACACAAAAATTCCTCGAATATAAGATTTGAAGTAGGTGATTCTCTATGATAAAACCAAGAAAATCTGTAGAATTACTTGCACCTTACAATCCACCTTTAAACAAAAGGTCTGATTTTGTTAGACTGGATTTTAATGAAAATACAGTGGGATGCTCACCCAAAGTATTGGAAGCATTGAAGTCAGTTACCAATGAGGAAATATCAATGTATCCAGATTATACTGAATTAAGGAAACTTATTGCAAATCTAAACAAAATTGATCCTAAATGTATACTTCCAACTAATGCTGGAGATGAAGGAATTATGCTTGTCTTAAACACTTTTGTTGATAAGGATGAAAAAATAGTTTTACCTTCCCCAACATTTGCAATGTTTAAGTTTTACTCTGAAATAATAGGAGCTAAAATTGTTAAAGTTAACTACAACAAAGATCTATCATTTCCTATAAACAGAGTAATAGATGAAATTGATTCAAAAACAAAAATAATTGTTTTGGTTAATCCAAATAATCCAACAGGGACATCAATTCTAAAGGAAGATATCATTGAAATTCTAAAAAAAGCAAAAGATTCAATAGTATTGTTAGATGAGGCATATTTTGATTTTACTGGAGAAACATGTATTGATCTAATTAATAAATTTAAGAATTTGATAATATTAAGATCATTTTCAAAAGCATATGGTCTTGGAGGATTAAGACTTGGATATCTAATAGCAAATCAAGAAGTAATCTCAATTTTACAGAAAGTAAATTCTCCATATAGTATAACAAGTTTAGCTACAAGAATCTTGAAAGCAGCTATTTCTGACAGAGAATTTGTTAAAAATTATGTAAATGAAATTAAACAAAATAAGGATTATTTGTGCAATGAACTTGATAAATTGAATATCAAATTCTATAAAGGAGATGCAAACTTTCTCTTAGTAGACTATGGTAAAGATTATCAAAAGGTAAATGATTGGATCAAAGAATATGGAATTCTTGTAAGAAATAGAAATTCTTATGTAAAAAACACGTTAAGAATTACGGTAGGAACAAAAGAACAATGTGAAAATTTAATTGATTCTCTAAAAAAATACAAAATCAAATCCTTATTGAAAGGAATTGATACTTTACTATTTGATATGGATGGTGTTTTGATTGATGTATCAAATTCATATAGATTGGCTATTCTCAAGACAGTAGAATATTTTTCAGCTGAAACATCCTTAGAAGAAATTGATTCTTACAAGCTAAAAAAAGGGATGAACAATGATTGGGATTGCACACAAACAATCCTTAAAGATAAAGGTATCAAAATTGAATATAATGACATTGTTCAGGAATTTAATGAGATTCTATTTAACGAAACTATTGATGATGAAAAATTAATTTTATATGAAGAACTCATAAAATCATTAAGTAAAAAATACAAGTTAGGAATAGTAACAGGAAGACCAAAGAAAGATACAGACTATACTCTTTCAAAATTTAAAATTAATGAATTTTTTGCTTCAACAAATACACTTGATGATGTAAAAAATGGAAAACCTGATCCAGAAGGATTAGTTAAATCATTAGATGAGTTAAACTCTAAAAATGCAGTGTATATTGGTGACTCAGTAGATGATATTGTAGCTGCAAATAATGCAAGAATAATCTCAATAGGTATTGCTAAGGATAAAAAAAAAATACTTGCTCTTAACAAAGCAGGCGCTAAGTTTGTTCTTTCAAATGTTAATGAATTATTGGAGGTAATAAAATGAAAATTACAAAATTGTCAAGAAAAACAAATGAAACAGAGATTAAAATTTACTTAAACTTAGAGGGCAAAGGAAAATCAAGAATTAATACAGGAATTGGTTTTTTTAATCACATGTTAGAGTTATTTTCTAAGAACTCTTTATTTGATTTGGAAATTGAATCAAAAGGAGATCTGATTGTAGATGATCACCACACTGTTGAAGATATTGGAATTGTAATAGGTGAAGCCATACAAAAAGGAGTTGGAAATAAAAAAGGAATCTCGAGATATGGAACTATGATTCTTCCTATGGATGAAGTACTTGCATTAGTTAGTTTAGATTTTGCAGGAAGATTTGCATTTGTATATGATGTAGATTTTACCAGAGAAAAGGTTGGAGATATGTCAACAGAATTAGTATATGACTTTTTTAAAGCTGTAGCAGAAAATGCAAAATTGAACTTACACATTAAACTTCTCAATAATGGAAGGAATGACCACCACAGAATTGAAGCAATATTTAAAGCGTTTGGCAGAGCAATCAGAAATGCAATTGAAATAGATGATAGAATAAAGAATGAAATTCCAAGTACAAAAGGTGTTTTGTAATGATAGCAATAATTGATTATGGTGGAGGAAATGTAGGAAGTGTCAGGAATGCTTTGAATAGTCTTGGAATTTCAAATATTATCACAGATAATAAAAAAGAGATTAGCAGTTCGGATAAAATCATCCTTCCTGGTCAAGGTAGGTTTGGAGATGTGATGAACAAATTAAGAGAAAAAAAATTGGATAAATTACTAATCACTGAAATAAAAAATGGAAAGCCATATCTTGGAATTTGTATTGGTCTACAAATCTTATTTAAGGTAGGAGAAGAAGATTCGGGTATTCAAGGATTTGGAATTCTAAAAGGTAATGTTCCAAAATTTAAAGCTAAACTAAAGATTCCTCAAATAGGCTGGAATAAAGTAGCTCTTACTAAAAAATCAATATTCTTCAAAGATATTGCAAATAACAGTCAATTCTATTTTGTACACTCTTACTATGTCGAACCAGTTAAAGAAGAAACAGTATTATGTAAAACAGATTACGGTATTAATTTTGTTAGTGGAATAGAAAAAGACAATATTATTGCTGTTCAATTTCACCCTGAAAAATCTGGTAGAACTGGACTACAATTATTAAAGAATTTTTGTGAGTTGATATAAATGCTAAGTAAAAGAATAATCCCTTGTTTGGATGTAAAAAACGGTAAGGTAGTCAAAGGTACAAATTTTAAAAATCTTGTTGAAGTAGGTGATCCCGTTGAATTAGCTATTAAGTATTATAAAGAAGGAGCCGATGAACTTTGTTTCTTAGACATAACAGCGTCTTCTGAAAACAGAAAAACAATGATCGAAGTAGTAAGGAATGTAGCCGAATCAATTTTTATTCCATTTACTGTAGGTGGAGGGATAAAAACTATTGAGGATATAAACATTCTATTGAAAAATGGCGCTGACAAGGTTACGTTCTGTACAGAAGCAATAAAAAATCCAAATATAATTAAAAAAGCATCCAATAAATTTGGATCTCAATGTATTGTTATATCATTAGATGTCAAGAAAAATAATGATTATTGGGAATTATTCATATATGGTGGAAAACAAGCTACTGGAATAGATGCAATTCAATTTGCTAAGAAATGTGAAGAACTTGGAGCTGGAGAAATTTTACTAAATTCACTAGATACAGATGGGACTAATCAAGGTTATGATATAGAGATAACAAAATTAATTTCTGAGGCAATTAATATTCCAATAATAGCGAGTAGTGGTGCAGGTAATCCAGAACAAATTCTTATTGCATTTAGGGAAGGAAAAGCAGATGCAGCACTAGCAGCTTCAATATTCCACTATGAGCAATATTCAATTAGTGATGTTAAGAATTATTTGAAATCAAATAGTATAGAGGTGAGATTATGAAAGAAATAATTAGAGCATTAGATAATCAACCACTTGCAATAGTGGATGGAAGAAAATTTATAATCAATCCATTAACAGAACAGATTCCATTTACTTCAAGTGAACTATTGTCAGAAACATGTAAATTAATATCTCAAAAATTAAAAAAAGAAGTTACAAAATTAGTAACTGAGGAAGACAAGGGAGGGATTCTTGTTGCTGGTACTAGTATGATCACAGGACTTCCTTTTGGGATGGCAAGATGGTATCCAAATGGACTAGCTAATCAGATATCTGAAAAGTTTAATATGGAATACTGTAAGGGCAACCTCTATCTTAATGGTATATTGAAAGGAGATAAAGTGGCAATAATTGACGATATGGTTAGCACTGGAGGAACAATGATATCAATGATTAAGGCTATTGAAAAAACAGGTGCAGAGATTGTTCAGATAATATGTGTTGCAGAAAAATTAGGCTATGATGGGATTCAAAAAATCAAAGAAGAAACAGGATATGATGTGGATATTTTCATCAAAGTAGATGTTTCAGGAAAAAAATCAAAGGTGATATTATGATAATTCCAAGTATTGATTTAATGAATGGAAAAGCTGTTCAATTGAAACAAGGAAAAGAAAAAATATTGGAAAGAGAGGATGTAATTGAATTGGCTAAAGAATTTTCAATGTATGGTGAAATAGCAGTAATTGATCTTGATGCAGCTCTTGGCAAAGGAAATAATTTGGACTTAATAAAAGAAATTTGTAAGATTGCTGATTGTAGGGTAGGAGGCGGTATAAGAACCTTAGGCAAAGCAAGAGAATTTTTTAAATTTGGGGCAAAAAAAATTATAATTGGAACCAAAGCTACTCCTAAATTCTTATCTAAACTTCCAAAAGATAGACTTATTGCTGCAATTGATACAAAAAATGATGAAGTTCAAAAAGAAGGTTGGACAAAAGGAATTGGGAAAACTGCTAAGCAAGTAATTAACGAATTGGATCAATATGTGTCAGAGTATCTGTTCACAAATGTTGATATCGAAGGAACATTATCAGGTATAGATCTTGAAAAAATCAAAAGAGTTGTTAAATTAACTAATAATAAAATCACAATTGCTGGAGGAATAAGTTCTGTTGAAGATATAAGGCAAATAGAGATATTAGGATGTAATTCTCAGATTGGAATGGCAATTTATACAGGAAAGATAGATCTTAATGATGCTTTTTCTGGAGTACTAGATTTTGATAAAAATAAAGGTTTAATACCTACAATAGTTCAAGATGTTTCAGGGCAAGTTTTAATGATGGCTTTTTCAAATAAAGAATCCATAAGATTAACATTTGAGACAAAAAAAGCTACATATTTTAGTAGATCAAGAAAAAAAATATGGACTAAGGGAGAAACTTCAGGCAATACTCAAAAATTCATTAAAGCAAGATATGATTGTGATAGAGATACCTTGCTCTATACAGTTAAACAGAAAAATGTAGCATGTCACTTAGGAAGTTACAGCTGTTTTGATGACAAGAGATTTTCATTAAATGATTTATATGATATAATCTTAGATAGATTCCAAAATCCTAAAGAAGAGTCTTATACTTCTAAAATACTTAGAAATGAAGACGAAATAAAAAAGAAAATAAATGAAGAATCACAAGAAGTGATGCACTATAAGGATAGAGATAATCTAGTTTGGGAAATTGCGGATTTAGCATATTTTGTTACCTGTCTTATGGTAAAGAATAATATTTGTATGCAGGAAATTAAAAACATGTTATCTAGCAGAAACAAGTAAAGTAAATTAATATGCTTAATATTTAAATAGTTAAACCAAGGTTAACCTTGTTTTAATTGGATTTTTTACGCAAGGTAATAATAATATATTATTTGGAATTAATCTTATAGAATCCTCGTTAAAATTTTAAATATCCTACCTAAGTAAGATATTTACATTAAAGATCATGTGATTTTAATAAATATGTATACCTTTTTGACCCAAATCATGCAAACTTCAATGTGTTTAACATAAAAATATTAAGTGTAATATTTAATGTTTTAAGTTAGAAACATCTCAAGAAAGACAAAATTAGGGGATAATAGAGATGCTATAATAAAATTAGAAAGAGAAAGAAAGGGGTATCATAACCCCAGCTCCTTTTTGTAATAGACAACCAAAAATCCGGTACCACCAATTCCTGAAAATATTGCAGGAAACAGTGCACCTTTTATTCCAAGAAATGATTGTACTATTACGCCAACCACATACATTCCTATAAATGCAATGGCTGGCTTCTGTAAGAATCGGTACACATCATCTCTTAGTAGTGCTTGATGCCGTCTATCGCTTAAGCCTTTTCGCTTTACCATGGTTTTCACCTCCACATAGTTTATAGCTTACGCTACTTCTGACTTAAAGAAACTTAAAATATCAGAAATAGGTCAATCGGGAAAATCCCTTAAAAACATGAATTTAGAATATAGCAATGACTAAAGTTAAAAAGTTCAAAAAAATAATATATTTAAATTTTATAATCTGTTAAACTGAAACTTAATTAACTTAGAATTAATACTTACAGACCTTCACTACTGGTCTACTTATTGTTAGTAATCTTACCTAAATAAATTCTTTGTTTTCTCGACTAAAGCGTATGATGAATTTTAAATTTGTAATAGAAAACTATGTGCTTTTTGATGATCTAACCTTCAAAATAATCCATTTTGTGTATTAAGAATTGTACAAGCACTATATTTTGTATAAGTTTAGCATTGATTTAGAGGTAGTATGTACCACAACTAATAAAAATACATAATATTGCCTCCTTTTATGTACTTACCTTATCATGAAGCATTGTATTTCTCATGGCCGAAAAAATATTTTTCTATATTAGTTGGTAGAGATCATAATTTTGAATTTTTGACAGAAAGAAGTTATTGTGTTCAGAAACACCCGATTAGATACACAGAGAAACAAGATTATTATTGTGGAAAATTAAATCTTCCAAAATCTCATTTTAGTATGGATAAAAATTATACAGAATATAAAATAATAAAACTCAATTATCCTATAAGGTTGCGTGCAAAAGGTTGGTGGGGAACAGGTTATTTACTTTTTATTAAATGCAAATATGAATTTGGGACCATAATAGAGATAAAAAGAAATTATGTTTTAACCTGCTTAAAACAAAAAAATTTAAAGTTATTATCATATGAGAGATTTTCAAAAGGGAAAAAATATATCTCAAACAAAGTTTACTTACCCCGAGATTCTGTTGGAAATCAAGTGTATTTTCTACGTTTTAAGCCAAAAATTTGTCTTAACTATGGTCATGAAAATGTTCAATTACCACAGTTCAAGGGGGACTTAAAAGATGAAGGAAGATGTTTTCTGATTTTTGAGAAAAGAAATAGAACTGAAATAATGACATACTTAAATTCTATTAAGAGTGAACAAAAAACACCTAAATACCAAGAAGCTATAAATCTTATTCGGAAGGATGTAAGCCCAAAATCTATTGCAAGGTTAAAGGGAGTCAGTGAAACAGCTATTTGGAAACATATAGCTACTGCATATAATAAAAAATATATTGAACGGAATGAGTTAGCAAAAATTCTTAACAGATTCACGAGTACTGAAGTTAAAATTAACCTACTTATTGATTTTGAGAACCTTAAGAAAATTCACAAAAAAAATTTTGCAAGAATTCTTAAATATTTTCCGGATGAAAGGACAAGACAATATAAGTTAAAACAGTCATATAGTGACACATTTAATATCAAATTCATTCATGGATTTTACTTTAAAAAATATGGCATTAAATTAATAACAAACCAGGTTGAGTGTATGTTGTTGTTCTATTATGATCTACTTGAACTTGATTATATATAGACAAATACTATTTGATTGCATCGCCTATCTTTTTTTCCAAAAATTTTCTCAATGACAAATCTGAGTCAAGATACTTTACAACATCATTACCAGTAATTAAAACAATAATTGAATTATCTTTAACACTTCTAATTTGTTCAATATCTGAACCTTTTGTGAAACCATTAATTGCTATAAAAAATCCCATTCTTGTATGGTTTATATGATCACTTACCTTTGCTTTGAAAAGTTTAACTTCTTTTGCAGACACTTTGTTGGTCCAATTTTTAGCTTCAACAAAAATGAAGGGGGAATTGAATTGCATCCAGAAAGTATCTTTTACCCTGTTAATTAAAGTTAGATCAATTTCTTCACTTTTTGTATTTCTGTTAATTTTATCAATTTCTATTCCATTGAGTCCAACAAATAATTTAGCCAAGAAAAGTTCCAAATATCTTCCTTTTTTGTTTGAATTCTTTTCATTCAAACATTCATTCCAAGATAGCTGTAATTCTTTTTTTGTTATAAAATCATTACAAAATACCTTTCTAATTATATTATTAAATAAAGGCATATTTGTGTTTAAAAATAATTCTGTGAACGCCAGTAGTGTATCACTGTTCATTCTTCTAAAAAGTTGAACAAATTCATCGCTCTTTTCTTCAAAGTAAGGTTCTGAAATTAAACTATGAAATGCGTAAGATAATTCAAGTGCTTTGGCAGGATCATTTTTTATGGTCAAGAAATAATATTCACCTAACTGAATTTTTTGAGAATCCTTAAGACTATGCTCATGTGTTCTTAGATCCGACAAGATTGCAGATATAGCCATAACATCAATATTATTCATATGTGTATTTAGCATTGAAAATAAAGAATCAATATCATGGGAGGCAAACCCAAGAAAATGAGGTAAACCTTGTTGCCCTTTTGACATAGTTCTTGTTTCAGTCAAAAGAATTTGTGATCTCGCATCCTTTTCTAATCGTTCCAGGAGATATTCTGTTGCCTCAAATTCATCAGCAAAATTATTCATAAAAATTTGATTAATTGAAAAATTTATTTTTCCGTTTGATGTTAGCTCATATTTTATCCTGGATTTTTTTGTAAGTGTTATTTCAAAAGAACTCTTAAATTGTACGATATCTATATTGGGTTCTTCACTAAAAAGTCTTATCATCATGCTGGAATTCATAATTTTATGTCCTTTGAAAAGACCTTCTTTAATAACAAATTCATATCGCTGTTTTTCGGTCTCTTCTTCTTTTAAAATCTTTGCATAGTTTTTAGATTTTGAAGGATCTATTTTTATTAGTTCGACAGAATTTCTATGTGATGTTAAACAGAGCCGACGTATAAGCAATTGAGGAATTTTGGCATTGATTAATTTGCAGCCAGAGAATATAGCAATCTTTTTTAGTACTTTTTTTAAGACAGAATCAATAAATCTCTCACTACCTCCATAAATATAAACTGTTGTTTTAAACTTACTTTCTTTTAAAAATCTTAAAGTACAATACTCAGTTATAACTTTCAATGTTTTTGGAATAATTTTGCTTGTTGGTGTTGAGAACCTATTTGTTCGTTTTCCTTCTTTACAATAATAAGCAATTAATTCGGGTTTACGTATTTGAATACTTCTTTCAAATCCTTCATTATTTATTGAGTCAGAAATTAAATTTCTATTTAGGTATTGTTTGGATTTTTCAAAACTGAAATTCCCTTTTATAATAGAAATCTGTAAAGATAATTGTCTAAAACCAAATTCTTTATCAGATGGAACAATTTTGTCTATAATATCAAAATCATCATTAGTATCATTTTTCATTTTAGTTACAATCTACCTAATTATACCACCCCTTTATAAATGACATACCAGAATTAATTTATAAATACTGTGGTTTCCAAGCTTAAAATAAAATCCTATTTATTTTATTCATACATAGTGAGACATTAAAATTTATAAAATAGAAGACAAAATTTTAATATTAATGAAAATAAGACAATTTAGTACAAATTTAAATGCTTATTTAAATTAATATCAACCATCTAACAGGCATTCTTTTGGTCCGCCATTTATTAGAAATGAGCAATAGGAGCATTTCTTTATTATTTTATTATGTATTTTATTCAATAATAAATTATTAGAAATTGCCCTTGTATCTCCTTTCAAAGACCAATTTTTAGTCCTTTCCAGCCGTCAATATACCCATGCCTACTTCCAGAAATAAAAGGGCTTAACGCAAGTATGTAAGGTTTTACTTTTCTACCAAACACATTATCTTCAACAACAGGATAATTATTCTCTTTGCAAAAGAAAACATAAGCTTCATACAATTCTCTTTTTGATGTCCAGCTATTCATATCTGCTGAAAGCAATGATTGTACAAAAAGCAATATTGGATTAGATTCCTTTATGTAAAGATCTTTAATTTCTTTTAAAGTCAAGTGGTTTGAAAATTTTTTGTTTTTATGTAATCGTTGAAGTCCTTCTACTGCCCAGTTTAAAATTCCACTTAATTCTTCATTTGTTGTTAATTCATTTATTAGATTTGGATTTCCTTTTTCTTCCGTAAACGTAAATGGAAATTTTACTAAAATCCATCTTCTATAGAATGCATGTGTATCATCAGAAGTAGCAGGTATTCTATTTGCAGAAAAAAATAATTTAGCATAATTGCTAAAATAAAATGGATTCTTGAATTTCTTTTCACCTTTAACTTTATCTCCACCCGTTATCTGTTTAAATAGGGAAGTGTCATCTAACTCTTTATCTGAAAGATCAGCATATATATTTGCCAGTTTTCCATAAAGCTCAGCAGAAGAAAATCTGCTTGAACCCATTTCATGTAATGATATATGGGATATATTTTCAGAACCAACAAATTTAATTATTACATTTAATAAAGTAGTTTTTCCATTGCTACCTTCTCCAAAAAAAATGATAGCATATTGGTATTCATAATTCTTCCATAATAGATAACCAAATAATTCTTGAATGAGTTTATGGGTTTCTTTTGTGAGTGTTTGATGTATAAATTTCTTAAAGTTCGGGCACTCTGCATTTGGCTTAAAATATATAGGTAGTTGAATGGTAAATAGAAACTCTGGTGAATGTTTCATAATTTTATTTTTGTTTAGATCTAATATACCATTTTTAAGATTAATAAGATTTAATGGTTTGTTAAATAACTCTCTTGAGATATATGTACTTCTTTTAACATGACCTTCAACCTCAGATGCACGATTTTTACTTGCGTCTTCATGAAGTGCTTTTTGAACTTCTTGTTTTATTATTGTTTCAGATGGTATGTATACTCCCTTATTATATATATAAACTTCTTCACTATCATCCATTGTTTTAATATGATATTTTCTAATAATATCATCGGCAAGCCATTTTGCTTTGAAGTCTTTCCCATGAAAATATTTGACATCTTTCATCATAACCTACTTCCTCCTTTGTTTAGATTTAATATCATCAAGTAGTTGTATGAATAAACCAGAATCAAATTCTGCGAATAATACTCCAACACCTACAACAAACCTAATTGTATCTCTGTACGCTGCTAATGGATGATATAATAAATGAGTGTTTTTAATTTCAGACATTACGTCATTGATTTCTGCACGAAGTAATTTTTTTAACCTATTTTTATTCTTTTTTTGAAGCAAAAAGTCTTCAAATTCAATTATTTGTTTCATTTGTTTTTTTTCTTGCATTCTCGATTTCCTCCATTAATTGTATTAATTCCTGTCTCCATTTTGGCAAATGTTTCATAAAAAGATAGAATTAAATTAGTTTTATTTGAATTATTATGCGATGAATATAAAACTAAAAAATATCATAATATTTTTATATAAACTTTATTTAATATTAAATAAATATAAAAAACTCCAATTTTACTGAGATAAAACTGGAGATGAATAAACAAATTAGATAATCCAATATATATATTTCTAATTTGTTTGTAATAATAAATATTATTATGTGGTGAATATAAAACTAAAATGGTTACTAAAAAAGATAAAAAAATAGGGTATTCCAAATCACCAACAAACATATTTTCAGTCCCATTATATACCAGGACAATTCTACTTACATTGTTTAAGGCAAACAATACTCCAGACTTAAAAAAGCTTGGAGTAACCTCAAAATGGTCTATATACACTAACAAATATCCAAGTTTAGAACAAAGCCTGTTGAAATCAGGATTGATTTATTATAAATATCATATAAATAAGTTTGATAAAAAGGGAAATCCAAAAATTATCAAAGGATATCGTGGAAAAAAGATATTTCATGTTGACTATCAAGAGCTCCTGAATAAGATTTTAAGTCTTTTAATAAAAATACACCTTAAAAATAAATTTAATCTTACTATAAATCTTAGGCAGATCGAAGATGAAATAATTACACAGAATTTAATCTATAAGAGTCAATTAAGGAAGTATAGTGAAAGTGTATACAATTACAAAAAGGAAATTGAAAAACAACACAAGCAATTGTATGAAAAATCTTTAAAAGAGAAATTAAAAAAACATAGTAATGTTATGTTTAAATTAGAAAGAGAAGTTGGAGATGAAACGATTGTTATTGCAGAAGAGGAATTCTATAATATATGGGACAAATATGAATTAAGGGAAGAAGAAAACAAAGAAGGTTTCAAAACCTATTACCTCAAGAAAAAGCAACTTAATGAAGAGATGCTAAAAAAGAGGACAAAAATAACAAAATCAATAAGTAAACACAAGAGCATCTTGTTAAATACAAATTATAATGGCAATAATTTAAAGCTTACAGATTTATTCAATAATTATTGTAATCACTATCTATCTGATAAAAAATACCTAAAATTGTATGATTTTAATAACCTAATTATTCGATTTTTATATACTATTGATTCTACTTTTGCACCCAAATATACTCATATCCAAAACTCTAAATTAAAAGGATTTGAGAGATTTGTTATGCTTTGTCAATTTGATCATAAATCTCTAATGATAAAAGAAAAAGGTAGAGTTAAATCAATTGACTTTGAACTAAATCACAGAGATAAAGAGTTCATTAATGAGCTAAAGAAATTGCCTCAACTTACCAATAATAAATTCATTCAGTATAAATCAATGGAGGAACACAAAAATGATACAAACAAATAAAATATTGTGTAACCCCTATATTATATATTTAAAGATAATTATATTTGTAATTTCGATCAATATAAAAATCTAAAAAAGTTCTAAATTTCAAATGTCACAGCTTTCAAGGTCTTTAAAAAATACACTTATAAAATTCAAAAACAAAAGACTTGTTAGTCTAAAAAAAGATTTTGTTTATCAAAGATATACTTATCAAGATATTCATAATTATTCTCTAAAACTAATTACTTTTTTTAAAGAAAATAATATAAAAAAAGGTGACAAAGTTGCTATTTGTGTTTACAATAGCCCTCAATATTTTTACACTTATATTGCTTGTATGTTTTCAGGTGTTATTTTAGTTCCTATGGATTTTAGTTCTTCAAATGAACTAATGAAAAAATTTATTGATAAGACTAAAACAAAACTCTTAATTACTTCTGTTAAAAAAATTGTAAATTTTAAAATAAAAAAAGTGTATGTCGAGGAATTAGACGAAATATTAGAACCTAAACCCAAAGGAAAAATACAATTAACAAAAGAAGATGATTTAGCACAAATAATGTTTACTTCTGGAACAACTGGTGAACCTAAAGGTGTAATGATTAGTCATGGAAATATTTATTCAAACATTATTCCAGCACTAAAATTCATAACAATTAAACCTAGTGATCGTGCAATTTCAATAATTCCTCTAAGCCATATTTTTGAACAAACAATTTTTTTAGGAATGACTTTAATGGGCGCTTCTACAACACATCTAAGATCAAGAAGATCAAGTGAAATTCGAGCTGCTTTAAATAAAGAAAAACCAACAATTATTGCTGCTGTTCCTGCTTTTTTTAATTTATTTAAAAGAAGAATTGAAGAAAAAGCTAAAGAAAAAGGTAAATACGAAACACTTCAAAAAACATTAAAACTCGCTTCTTCACTTCCTAGAATTGCTAGAAAAATAATTTTTAAAGATATTCATAAAGTGTTTGGTGGAAAATTAAATTTAATTATTTGTGGTGGAGCTGCTCTTTCTGTTCAAACTGAAGAGTTTTTTGAAAATATTGGAATGAATGTCATAAATGGTTATGGTTTAACAGAAACATCTCCTCTTCTCACTGCAAATAAAATTAATGACAAAAAAATAGGAAGTGCTGGTAAAGTTATTGGTGGAGTTGAATTAAAATTATCAAAACAAAAAGAAGTTTTAGCTAGAGGAAAAAATATTACTCCAGGATATTACAAAAATCCAAGTGCAACAAAAAAACTTATTCAAAATAATTGGTTACATACTGGAGATATTGGAGAATTTGATGAAGACGGATTCTTATTCATTAGAGGCAGAGTCAAAAACATGATTTTAAAACAAAATGGAATGAATGTTTATCCAGAAGATATTGAAAAGATTCTTGATAAAGAACAATTAATCAAAGAATCTTGTGTTATAGGACTAAATAAAGGTACTGATGTTATAATTACTGCTGCATTGTTATTAAGCAAAAAAGCATCAAATAAAGAAATTCAAAAAGTTATTGATAAAACAAATAAAAAGTTAGAGTTTCATCAAAAAATCCAAGAATTTATTGTTTGGAAAAAAAAGGATTTTCCTAGATCTTTTAGTTTTAAAGTCAAAAAAGTTGATGTGCAAAAAACAATTGAATCTAAAACACATACTCACACTCAAAGTAAAGATGAAATTATCCATATTTTGTCATTAATTTCTCATATTGATGCTAGTATAATTAAAGAAAATTCAAACCTTTATTCTGATTTAGGTTTTGATTCACTTAAAACAATTGAATTAAGTTCAATGATTGAAGAATTATTAAGAATTGAAATTGATGAATATTTAATTGATAGTAAAACCACTGTTAAAGATTTAAAAGAATTAGTTGTACGAGGAAAACAAGAAGAAAAAGAAAGAAAAGTTAGCAAACGAATGTTCAGTAAATTCTTTATTCCACTACGAGCAGTATTCCCAGAATTTGCATATTTATTTGGTTCAATGTATTTTTCAAGTATCAAAGTTATTGGTAAAAAATACCTTAATGAAATTAATGAACCTGTTGTAATAATTTTTAACCATACAAGTCATTTAGATGCTCAAGTTATAGGTAAACATTTACCAGCAAAAATTAGAAGCAAAAGTGCTAATGGTGCTGCTGCAGACTATTTTTTTAAAGATTCCAAAAAAATTAAAGATTGGTTAAAAACAAGATTTTTTAGATATTTCTTAGGTGCGTTTCCTGTAGCAAGAGTTGGAAAAGAAACAAAAAGCACACTTAAACAAACATTTGAATATATTGGTGAAGCTGTAGACCATAGATGGAATATTTCACTAAGTCCAGAAGGTACAAGAACTAGGTCTGGCAAAATGAATCCATTTAAATCTGGAATTGGGATAATTGTTAAAGAAACAGGCTATCCAGTTTTACCTATCAAACTTAAAGGATTATATGACATCATGCCTCCAGGTGCGTCTTGGCCAGTAAAAAAAGGACCCGCAGAAATTGAATTTGGGAAATTAATCAGATTTAAAAGTTTAGATACACCTGTTGAAATAACTCAAAAATTAGAAAAAGTAATTAGAAATATGTAATTTAAAATTATCCAAAAATAATTAAGCGCAGTTCCCCACACCCTTTTTGAAAATGATAAAAACTGGAATTGATATTGTGAAAATATCTCGAATAAAAGAAAAAATAAATGACCAAATTTTCCTTTCTAGAACATTTAATGATAAAGAACTAAAAAATTCTATAGATAGTTTAGCTGGAATTTTTGCATTAAAAGAGGCGTTTTTTAAAGCCACACAAATAAAAATAAAAAAGTGGAATGAGCTTGTTGTAAAAAAACAAAAAAATGGAAAACCATACATTGTTTTTGACAAGAATCTAATTGATTTTAAAATTAAATCTATAGATTGTAGCATTGCTCATGATAGCGAATATGCTATAGCTAATGTTGTTATTAATGAAATCTAAAAAATAATTTTCCCTATCCAAATTACCCAGTTTCTTAAAAAATAATAACTGCTTTTTAGAATTTGTCTATTAATTGTTGCAACAACATACTCTGCATATATTTTTGGATCCAATCTATGTTTACTTGGTGATTTGATTTTGGATTTTTTATTTAGATTTGTATCAAGCCTAAAGGGTCTAAAAATAATTATTTTAATTTTTTTATCCATTTCTTTTCTAACAGATTTTAAATATCCTTCAACTGCATGTTTACTCGCTGAATATGCTGAATAATTTTTAAGAGAAACAATTCCCCCAAGAGATGAAATTGTTGCAATAACACCTTTTTTCATATGCTTATATGCTAGATTAGTTGAAATTGTTACAGCTTTAAAATTAACATCCATAATATTGTCAATTTCTTTACTTGAAAACTCTGAAAAATGTTTTTTATCTGTAATTCCTGCATTATTAATCACAATATCAATTTTTTTAAATTTTTTTAAAGTTTCATCAAATAATTTTTTTATTTGTTTTTCGTCAGTCAAATCAATTTTAAAAAACAAAACTTGATTTTTGTATTTTTTTATATCAATTAAATTTCGATCGCATAAAACAAGATTACATTTTTTCTTATCAAATTCTTCAGAAATAGATTTTCCAAGACCTGAAGCTGCACCTGTTATGATGATTGTTTTCATTTTATATGTAGTTCAATAATATCTTCATCTTTAACAATATGTTGCATATTTGTTAATTTTTGACCATCATATCTTGCTGATTTTCCCCAAGCTCTACAAAATTTGAATTTTTTAACAAAGTCTTTATGTAATTTTTCACATAATCTTTGAAGCGTATCTCCTTCTCTTAGAATTAAAGGTTCAGTCATATCTGCTTCTTTTCCAGGTTCTTTTAAATAAATTCTAATCATATGTAAATTGTCATAGATTTTTTGTTTTAATTCTTCTAAATTAGTTCCTTCACCCGCTGAAACATAAACAGCCTCAGGAAATCTTTTTTTTACTTCTTCAAGTTTTTCTTTAGAAACAGAATCAATTTTATTTATTATTAGCATAGCGTAAATATATTTTTTATCACCAGTAATAACATCAATAAGTTCATCAGTATCAATTTTTGTCCTAATAAGTACATCTGCGTTATTATACTTAAACTCTTTTAAGATAGCAATCAGTGTTTCTTTTTTAACCTCAAGAGGAACTGTTGAACTAATAGAAATTCCGCCTTTAGATTTTTTCTTAATTCTAACATCTGGTCTTTTTTTATTAACTCTAAAATCTGCTTCATATAATTCTTCCATTAAAATATCATGATGATGAAGTTGATTAATATCAAGCATTACAGCTAACATGTCAGCTGTTCTAATTGCAGCTAAAACTTCTCTTCCTCTTCCAGTTCCATCAGCTGCACCTTCAACAATTCCAGGAACATCAAAAATTTGAATTTTAGCCATATTATGTTCCATAAGTCCAGGAACAACAGTTAAAGTAGTAAATTCATAAGCAGCTACTTTAGATTCTGCATTTGTTAATTGATTAAGTAAAGTAGATTTACCTACAGAAGGAAAACCTACAAGAACAACTGTGGCGTCTCCTGATTTTCTTAAAACATATCCGTCAGATTTACCTTTACCTTTACCTTTTTGGATAATTTCTTCTTTAAGCTTAGCAATTTTTGCTTTAACAAGACCAATATGATGCTGAGTTCTCTTATTATACTTAGTTTTTTTAAGTTCTTCCTCAAAATCTTTGATCTTATCTTCACGAGCCATACGAAGAATGAATTTTGGTGATTTTAAATAAGTTTTGATATAAAAAATAAATTAAATTTTTTCAAAAGAATATCCAAATCGATCTATTTGACTACTAAATTTTTGTGAGATAGCATTTCTTGAAATTGGTGTATAATGTGTTGAATAATGTTTTTTATCTTTTCTAACTTTTGTTTTTGCTCTTGGTAGTGTTGACTTCGAAAACCCAAATGAACTACATAATTCATCATAATCGTCTTGTAAGTTTTCGAATCTCAATAAAACATCAAAATTATCTTGACCTTCTGAATCAAAATAGAAATTATTATTGGTAAAATAAGGCGGTAATTTTTGAGCAAAAGCCTCAAAATCACCTTCTGCAATACTTTTTTTAAGTTTAGGTTTATCAATAAGCCTATGTCTTGCACTTGTTAAAATTCTATCTAAACTTAAATTTCCTTCTTGCACTAATTCAACAAGTCTAGTTAAAACATTTGTTTGAGTACCAGTTTCAATTCTTGGATCATTATACTCTGTTTGTGTCCAGTACCATCTTGAAACAACCATGTCCCAAGGATTTCTAGTTATTGTGATTTTTGTATAATCATCCCATACCTCTCCAACTTGTTTTTTAATCTCATCTGGAGTCATATGTTCATAAAATCCTTCATAATTCCTAGGGGTATGTTCAAGATGACCTTCATCTAAACCAATATTTAAATTAGCAATTGGTGTGATAATATCATTTTCTCCACAATGTTGAGCAAGTGCTAATTCAAGTGATGTCCCTGCAACTTTTGCAGGTTTAAAAAAAATAAATTTATGATCATGTGATATTATCATAAATTAGAAAATCAAGAAGTTATTTATATATTTTACTACTCTTTTATGACAAATTTAATTATTTTTAAATATAACTCCTTCTTCCAAGTTAAAATGGCACCAAGTCCATCAATTCAAATAAATAAAAATCTAGATGCAATCCTAATCTTAGCTGGCGAATATAAATCAGGTAGAAGTGAACTTACTCATCAAATCTACACTCAAATAATGGAAACAGGAAGAGACGAAAATCCTCTTTTTGTTGTTGTTTCAGGAAAAAAAAGTGGTTTTAATGGAACTGAATCAAAAGTTTCAGAAAGTGCTCAAATTAGAGATTATCTGATTCGTTTAGGTGTTGCTCCAGAACATCTTATTGTTGAAGAAGAATCTTTAGACACGTTTGGAAACATTGTATATAGTTTTAATAAATTACAAGCCATAGATGCAACATCTGTTGGACTTATTACAGACCATTTTCATATGAATAGAGCTCAAACTATCACTGAGCGTGTTTATGGGGACAGAATTAATGTAGAATTTATACCTACAGAAACAACAGCTTCAAAACTAGTTAATTGGAGAGATAGAGCATACTTAACAACATTTAATTTTTTAACAAGAAATATTGAATCAGGAGATGTTGAAGGTTTTAAAAATTTCTTAGAAAAAAATCATCCATTTTACACAAAAAATCCTTCAATTGGTTACAAAATTGGAAAACATCTTGTGAAATTAGCAAATAAAGCAATTAGTTTAACTCAAAAAGATTCAACATATGAAAGACCTGATTAGTTCTACCCCTTACTACCAGCAAACAAACTTACACCAATTCCTGTTATCATTGCAACAAGTGAATCACTTGTAAAGAATTCTGGAGACATTAATTGAGCAAGTGTGCTTTTACCCCATAAAATACCTAGAGCAAAACTTAAAAATAATCCAACAGCAAAAGTTACTCCAAAATAAAGCATAGCTGTCTTTAGATTTTTATATGACGAATTTGTAAATGCCATAATTCCTACAATAAATATTAGAAAAAACATTACTCCAACATTTACATTAGGTGCTGAAAGTGTAGGACTTGAAAAAACACCAAATTGTGCAACAACTAAATATACTAAAACTGCAAGTAAAGATTTTTCATTTGTAATTGATTCTTTAGAAAATCCTTCTTTAATAGATTCAGTTTGTTTTTTAGCTTCTTTTATTTCCCATTTTCGAAGTAATTCATCTCTAACAGGAGTAGAGGTAGGAGTGTGTTTTTTATGAACTTTGTCCGCAAAATTAACTATGTGATTCTTAGCACTTGTTACAAAAGATCTTAAGGAAATATAAAACCCAAAACCACATGCAGCAAAACCTAGTATTCCTAAAACTATCACACTAAAAGTCCATCCTTGTGTGTTAATAACTTGTACATATTTAGGAAATAAATCATAAATAACTAGAATTATTATAAAAAACAAAATTGTTCTTTTTAAAAATGATAAAAGTAATGACGAAAGTGCATTTATTATGATTAAAGAAACAAAAAATAAAATTAAAGCAATAATAATTGCTCCTGCGTTCCCACTCATAACACCTCTAGGTAATTCTTGAAAATAATTTACAATTGTCAATGGAACATTACTAGTTACTGTTTGATTAATTAAAGTTGTATTCATAATCCCTCAAAAAAATATGACTAATCTTCCTATATAAACTTTTCTTTGATATAATTAAGTATTTAATTAATTAATATATTTAATTATTTTGTTTATACAATTAATGATTTATAGACGACAAAAACATTTATAAACTCCTTCCGCTTTAAATCTATTTGTAAACTTTAGTTAAACCTATCTACACTAGATTTTAAGTGTAGATTTTCAATGGCCAAAAAAATATGACTTATAGCGAAAGCTCTGTAAAAAAAAGAAAAAAAATTAATCTTAAACTAATTAGAAAACTGTCCAAATCAATTTCAAATAATGAGCATAGAGCAATAATTCTATTATTTCTTGAAACAAGAATTTCTCCTAAAAAATTAGTTAAATTAAGATTTGAAGATTTCGAGTTTACAACGTGTACAATTAAAATAAATGAAAAAAGAACAAAGATATCTCTTGAACTAAGTTTACTACTAAAGTCTATTTCTTTATCTAAAAAGAGATACTTTTTTTCTATTTCAACAAGGAGAATTAGACAAATTCTTCAAAAAATTGGTTGTAATTATCTAAGCATTAAAAAAGCAGGATGTGGCGCATGAAATTAAATGAAAAATCCAAAAGAATGCTTTACCTAAGTATTGGTCTATTCTTTGTTTTTGTTAGTTTAATGTTTTTAATAAAAACCACGCCAACTCCCACAGGTTTTTCTATTTTTGAATTTAATAATAACAATATAGAAATTCAACCAAACATAGATAGCACATCAGAAGAATTACCAATTGGAAGAAACTTCCCAGTTCCTAGTTCAATAATTGAAGATCAAACAGAAAACCAAATTTTTCAAAGTAATAGTGGAAGTAGTGGCCCAAGAAGAAAAAGTATTCAAGAAATTTTAGATGAAATAGAAAAAATTCATAAATATAATCAAAATAGAACTTTTAATATTTCATTAATTGCACCACTCTCTGGATTTTTTGAATACGTAAACTCATCATTATTTGAATTTAAAATAAATTCATCAAATAGTCTAAACTACTGCGAACTTATTATCAACAATGAAATAGTATTAACAAACTACAATATAACATCAAACAATATCCATTCATTTAATTTAACAAGTTTATTGCCTAAAAGATATACTTGGCAAATTTCTTGTAAAGATAATAAAAATAACACTTTAATTAGTGAAAAAAGATGGTTGATTTTTGTGAAAAGTTCTAGATTTTCTGGAGAAACTACTAATCTCAATAATGTTGATATTGAAAAAATTCAAAATTTTATTATTGAATCTCCGAGTTACGGAAAAATTTCATTTTTAGAAAATATTAACTTAAGTGAAGGAGCAGATATTGACGCCAACGTCATTGTTGAAAAAAATAAAATTACAATTAACTCAAAAAACATAACTGCTTTAAATAAAACAGCAAAACTTACGTTTTATGATTTGAATTTAGTTAATCCAGTTATTTTTAGAGATGGAGAATACTGTTCAGATTGTCAAATTATTTCAAACAATGCAAATTTAAGCTTTTTAGTTCCTCATTTTTCAACCTATACTGCTTCAGAAAATTCAAAGTTACATATTTTTGATGATTCAGATTCAAATATTAAAAATATAAATGAAATCATTAATTTTTATGCAAATTATACAAATATAACAAATGACATCCCTATCTCAGGAGCAAGTTGTACAATTTATTTTACAGACGGTTCAGAGTCTATGACATTTAACTCTGGTCTCTTTAAATATAATAGATCATTTTCCTCAATAGGAATTAAAAACTATAATGTAACTTGTGATGGTTCAGCTCAAGGTTTTACAGCTCTTTCTACAAATGAATATGCAAGTATTAATTTTGACAATTCTCCGAATGGTGCCAATATAACTGAAATAAGTAATGAGAGAGGAACATTTGCTTTATCAACTCCAAGTACAATTCTAGAATCCGGAAATTTAACTTTTTTTAATTTTGATTCAAATGTTTTAACAAATTCATGGCAAGCATATTATGGAAATATTACTGGAGGAATTAAACTTGAAAGTGCATCAGGAGCAGTTTTTTATCAATGGGAGATTTTAGATCCAAGTGGAGAAGTTTACGCAGCGAGGGTTTCTGATATTAATTTTGCAACTTTAAATTGTACAAATTCAACCCAAATTTCAACTGAAGAATCTTATATTGGTCATTTATCTGCTGCTGCTGACAGTGTCACAAATACTTTTGATTCAGCTACTCATCCAAACTTTACCATTGGAGAGCAATTTTATGATGAAAATTTATGTTTTGCCACTAATATGTATTCCAACAGTGTTCAATCCAATAATTTTTTTGAAGTTTTACTAAGCGATGCTGCAAATAATATTGTTTACACAACAATTATTGAAAATAATAAACTTGGATTTGATAATACACCATATCATTTCCAAATGCTAGTTGGTGAGAATGGACAAGATAGTATTGGAACGTCATATTATTTTTTTGTTGAAGTTGAATAGGCTATTTTTCCATAAAATTTAAATTATTAGTAAAAAACTCTAAAGTATACTCGGGGGTAAACACTATGGAAAAAGTTTATGTTATAGGTCACACAAATCCAGACACAGATTCAGTTGTTAGTGCAATGGCACTTTCTACCTTACTTAATTTAAAAGAAAGAACAGATAGATATGTTGCTTGTATGTCAGGATCTCCAAATTCTGAAACAGAATATATTTTTGATAGATTTGGGATGGAATTTCCTGAGCAACTTGAAGATGCAACAGGAAAAACCTTGTTTTTAGTTGATCATAATGAAGAATCTCAAACAGTAAAAGGAAGAGAAAATGATAATATAATTGGTCTAGTTGACCATCATAAAATTAAATTTGAAAATTCTAAACCAATATACGTAATAATGAAACCTTGGGGTAGTTCAAATTCTGTTATTTATGATATGTTCAAAAAAGATTTGCTTGAAGTCCCAGATTATTTAAAACCTGCAATGTTATGTGCAATTTTGTCTGATACTGTTATTCTAAAAAGTCCTACAACTACACCAGTTGATATGATGTTTGTTGAAGAATTATCTGAAGAACTTGGTTTAGATTATCAAGAATTAGGTATGGAATTATTTAAAGCAAAATCAAATTTAAAAAGCAAAACTCCTATAGAGATTATTAAAAATGATTACAAGGATTTTGACTTTAATGGTAAAAAAGTTGGTGTAGGTCAAATTGAAACACCTGATTTAACTGAAATTGAATCTAGAATCCCTGAAATCTTAAAAGCTATGAATGATCTAAAAAAAGATAATTATCATAGTATAGTTTTAATGCTAACAGATATTATTCACGAAGGATCAAAACTACTAGTTATATCTGATAATGAAGATAAAATTACAAAAATTTTTAATACAAAAATTAATAATAATTTGTCAGAATTTATTCCTAAAATGATGTCACGAAAAAAACAAATTTGTCCACAATTAAATGATAATTTGTAATTTTTTATTTTTTTCTAATTTTATCTTTATCTAATGACTAAAATTAATTTTATTCTTGCCACCAATTATCCATCTTTTATGAAGAATTTGAGATAAAACAAATACTATTCCTACTATCACTAACCCTTCATATCTAAAGAAATTTAAAACAAGTGCAAAGCACACCATTAAAAAACCTGGAATTGAAAGTAATAAATAATATGTTTTTGTTTTAATTGCATATTTAATTGATGCAAGTAAACTTAAAAAAAACTCTATTAAAACTGAGATTGCATAAAATGCAACAATTTTTTGTTCATCAACTGCAAACAATAAAACAATAGCAAAAGCAATTGAATGCACTATTAACATTGCCTTGTAATCATTATGCTCTTTATCAACATGTGTAAATGATTTAGGTAAAATTTTAGTTCTAACAAGAACATGAACGAGTCCACCACCTGCAGTTGCTCCACTTGCGCTTCCAGATAGTAAAATTCCAGTACTAAAAAATGCTAAAACTGCAAGTAAAAAACTATTGTTAGTTTTTAGAGCTGTCCACATTGCAAATAATGTGTTTGAATGATCAGGTTGTAATTTAAATATCTGTGCAATTTGAGCAATATTAATTGTAATAATTGTTGTAAAAATTAAAACTGTAATAATTGTTCCCACACCCATTGCAATTCTAGCGTATTTTGGTTTTTCTTCTTCATGTGATAATGCAGATAACCCTGCTTCGAGTCCTGTAAGCAAAGCAAAACCTCGAACAACACCAAATAATAATATTGTTATAAGCGCAAGTCCTTTTAAATTTGAATGATCTGGTACTTGACTGTGCGTATTAAAACTATGAACTACTTCAGGTGCATTTGGTACAATTGGCAAAAATGCTGTAATTAAAATTGTTATAATAAATCCATAACTTAGTATTGCAAAAACTGTTCTTCCTTTATCTCCAAATCTTAACAGTATTCCAACAAGTAAAAAAACAATAATTGCTAAAACAAATCTGTTTATTGGAACTCCAAAAGAAACCAAAGCAGCAACACAAGCCGCCATGGTCACTGAATCTGTTAAAACAAAATCTGTAAGAAGAGATGCTCCTGCAACCATTGCAGCTTTTGAACCAAGCCATTCAAAAACTAGTCCAGTTCCTCCTTCACCTTTATTAAATCTAAATCCTATTGCAATATATCCAATAGCTACAGAGAAAGCAACAACTAAAACAATAATCATTGTAAGCAAAATATATTTATGCCCTACATACATTAAGACATTTTCAATTGCATAAAAAGGACTTGTAGCAGGATCTGATACAATTAACCCAATATAAATGATAATTGCAGTAAATATTGGCAAATGTGCACCAAATAATTTTTTTAAAACAGTCAAAGGCCTAAATAAATAATGATCTTCCTTAAATGCAGGATTAAAACTGCTTTTCTTTCCTTTGATTTTAGCCAATTAAACCACAAATAAAATAATTTAATATTGTGTAATATATCATCGGTTATAAAAGTGAGGTTAAACGTACTTAAACCAATCAGTTAAAAAATTAAAATATCATCAAAATAGATTATATTTATTCTCCACAAATTAAGTTTTTATCTAAAATACTATGCAATGAGGAATATTTATACATTAATCATTATTACATAATTTATAAAACAAAAATATAGTCAATTTCAAATATAATAAACTATATATTTACATTTCATTTTAATTCAAAATCATGGATTTCTCTTGTCTGTATTGTGGAGGAAGTAGACTTTATCATCTTAGAAATTGTCCTAAAGTATATTCATTAATTAAAAAAAAAGCTTTCAATGAAAAAGCTAAACAAGATTATTTTGGTGAATCCCCTAATGTTTTTATTGGAAGATATGGTTATCCAAAAGTAAATGTTGGTTTTCTTTCTAATAATACTGTTCCTAAAGACATTGATAAACCTAAATTATGGTCAAAAGAAAATTATCAAATTCCTAAAATTGTAGATTTAAGAAGTTCACTTGTAAATTCAAAATTTAAAGTAAATATCAAAAGTTTTGATGATAAATTTACACAAATGACTCAAGAAATTAGTCAAGCAAAAAAACCAGTTGATGTTGAAGTTCATCTAAATAAAAAACCTACATTCAATATTAATTTCAATCAAGATATTACTCCTTATGGTCCTTCTGTTAATTTAGAAAAGGCAAAAATAACAGAAAATCCCAAAATACCTAGACAAGTTGATAAAGTTGTTAGTGATACAGATTTAAAAGCTGTAGGAGCCATTGATTATTTATACAAAAAAGGTTATGATGAACATTTTCTAACTAAATTAATTTCAGTAGGAAATCTTGGCATAGAAAAAAACAGAAAACTTGTTCCAACAAGATGGTCAATTACTGCAATTGATGATACTGTTGGAAAAAAATTAATATCTCAAATTAAAGATTATAATAATTATGATTTTGTTGCTCATTTTGGTGGATACCTAGGAAATTATTATTTAATTTTATTTTTTAGTGATGTTTGGAGCTATGAATTATTTGAAAATTATATTGGTAATCCTAAAACTGCAAGAGTAGAAGAAACTGCAACAGATTTTGAATCTTATAAAGGAAGAAAAACATATGCTTCAAACACTGTAGGAGGATACTATGCAACACGTCTTTCAATTCTTGAATATTTAAAAAATAAAAAAAGACAAGCATCTGTTTTAGCTCTAAGATTTATTACAAATGATTACTATATGCCTCTAGGTGTTTGGGTAGTTAGACAAGCAGTTAGACATTGTTTGCAAAGTAAACCTCTTATTTTTTCTGATAAAGATTTAATGATGAAATATGCAAAAGTTTTCTTAAAAAAGAAATACAATTTAGATGCAGATTTTTGGTTAAAGAAAAGTAAATTAATTAAGGAAAATAAAACACAGAAAAAATTAACAAATTTTTAAAGTCTCAAAACAGTAAATTTATCACCAAAATCTAAAACACGAAATGAAGAAGGAGTTTTGTTGTGGTTAAGAGAGAGCTCATATATAATATAATTTTCAGATTCTAAAAAACAACCTTGGGGCGTTGTTTCAGGATAACCCGACATTAAAAGTCTATGAAGACATTCTAAAATATTGTCTCTTTGAATATCATCATTTCTCAAAAAATCAATCTTGTCGGTTTTTCCTTGGACAAGTTCCTCTAGTTTTAGAATATAGTCAACATCTGCCAATAGTAAATATATAGGTGTTTTGGACTTAAATATGTTGGGTTGAGATAATTACAACTTTTTAGTTTAATGTTCATTCTTTTGAACAAGTTTATGATTAACTTCTTTTATTAATTCATTCATTACTTCTTTACTAAAATGGCCTTTTTTATATCCTTCAATAAGAGCATTTTTGTGTGACATTAAAATTGTGTTTTCAATTTCTTTAACTTGTTCCTCTTTAAGACTTGGATGCTTATCAATTAATTTAGCTAATTTTCTTTCAGTTTTTTTTATACTGTCACGTTGAACTTTTAAATATTGAGAATATAATTTTTTTGAAATCATCCGAGATTTTTTCATGCTCTCAAGTTCTTTTTCTGCAGACATATACATATATTGTCTAGCTTGCTCTAAATCATAATTATATTCAATTTCCTTTTTCTTTGATATTCCTAAAAATATTAAAAGAAAACTAATAGTAGTTCCTTGTAAAAGTAATGACATAAACACAACACCAAAAACGGTTGTTATAATAAACGGTCTCCATTGCACTAACAACATATTTGTAGAAGGTAAACTTAAAGCTAAAACCATTGATAGTCCACCGTGAAGACCACCCCAAACCAATACATGCTGCCATTCAAGAGGTATATATTCATCAAATGTTGTCACAAGTTTTGAATCATCTACTTTATTAATTATATGAGAAATAAAATACATTGAAATAGCTCTTCCAAACAAAACTGCAATAAATGCAATTACAATAGGAATAAAATATATGAGCAAATTTTGAACATTTAGTTCAAGTCCAATTAATAAAAATACAAATGAATTGAGCAAAAAACCAGCATATGTCCAAAAAGATTTTATTTCTAATTTTGATTCAGCTGATAGTTTTTTTATTCCTAGTTCTCCTACAATAAGACCAGATACTACAACAGATATTACTCCTGATAAATGCATGTGTTCTGCAACTAAAAAACTTCCATATGCCAAAATTGTCGTTAAAGTTATCTGAATAAAATTATCTTCAATTTTGGAAATTATTTTTGAAATTAAATATCCTAAAAATAGTCCAATTATAAGACCGCCTAACACCACTTTAATAAATTCTAAGACTCCTTGACCTAAACTAAATGTTCCGGTTAATATAAGCCCTAAAATAACTCTAAATATAACTATACCTGTTCCATCATTAAAAAGAGATTCTCCTTCTAATAAAACTGCTAATTTTTTTGGAACACCTTGTTTTTTAAAAATTGAAAGTACTGCAATTGGGTCTGTTGGTACAATCATTGCAGCAATTAATAAACTAATATTCCAAGGAACATTTAAAATAAAATGTAATACTGATCCTGCAACAAACACACTTAATAAAACTCCAATAATTGCAAAAGCACTAATTGACTTAATATTTTCAAACAAATCTTCAGTACCTAAATTCATAGCACCTTCAAATAATAATCCAGGTAAAAAAATAGTAAAAAAAATCTCCGGAGCAATCTGTGTTAAAAGTTCTTTTGTAACAGTTAGTCCAACATATTGATTTAACTGAAAAAACGAAATAATCAACCCCATAAAGATTAAACCTAAAGTATATGGTAATTTAATTCTTCTAGCTAGAATTGCTACAGTTGAAACTACAATTAAGACCCAAATGCCTAATTGAATATTAATGAGTAATTCTGAAATTTTTCATCCCCCTTAAAACATAAACTAATTTTATTATTAAAGATATTTAATTAAAAATCTTATTTACTACTTCTCCACACTTTTTTGCACTTTTCGCATTTGTAAAACCTTGTTGGAGCTTCGTCAGATCTATGAAAATTAACTTTTATATAAACACCCCTATGTCCACAATTCCAACAAACAATTGGAACAGTTGAATCACCATATTGAGTATTCTCATTTATTACTTCAAGTTTTTTATTTTCAATTTTTTCCTTAATTTCATGTTTCTTTTTAGTTTTAGAAATATAAGAACAACTACTACATTTTAATTTTCCTGAACTAGGAATTAAAAGAGATTTACATTTTGGACAAAAATTCATAAAACTAACTAATTAAGATTTATTTTTATTTTTTTGCAAAAATATATAAACAACATTATTAATAAAATTGCTATACATGAGTAATTTAAAATTAAAAAATTTACCAAAAAATAGTCTTCCTCGAGAAAGAATGATTGAATTTGGTGTATCTTCGTTAAGTGATTATGAACTCATTGCTATTCTTTTAGAAAAAGGAATAAAAGAAAAAAATGTTTTAGATTTATCTAAAGAACTTCTTTCATCATATAATTTATTGCAATTATCCAAACTCTCACCTCATAAATTAAGCAAAATTCCTGGAATAGGAATAGCAAAATCCTGTAGAATCATAGCAAGTTTTGAACTTGCAAACAGACTTTCAAGTTATCATAACTTTGAAAATCCAAAAATAAATAGCCCAGAAGATGTATACCATCTCCTCAACTACCTTAAGTACAAAAATAAAGAGATTCTTCTTGGCTTATTTTTGGATTCAAAAAAACAATTAATTTCCAAAAAAACAATTTTTATAGGAATATTAGATGCAACTTTAATTCATCCTAGAGAAATATTTAGTGCTGCTATTAGTAGTGCTGCTGCATCAATAATCTTAGTACATAATCATCCTTCAGGAGATCCTATGCCTAGCTTAGAAGATATAAAAATTACTAAACAACTAATAATTGCAGGAAAAATCATTGGAATTCCAATTTTAGATCATATTATTATTGGTAATAATAAATTTATTAGTTTAAAAGAAAGAAATAAAATTTAAAAAAATAAAAAAGAAATTATTCTTTTTTTGTTGTTGGTTTTGCTTCTTCTTTTTTCTCTGCTGCTGGAGCATCTCCTTCTACAGGAGTTTCAGGAGCAACTTCAACTAATGGTTTTTTACCTATTTTAACCACTTTTAATGAAATTAAAGATATTTTTTCATGAACTGTGTTTCCACAAACTGTTTTTCTTTTTCTAATTCCATGATCTTTATTTCTAATACCTACACCTTGAGTAATCATGATTTTTTTTCTAATTGGACCTTCAAGATCTTTTCTCATTGGAAAACCACAATAATCTGATCCACCTGTAATTTCAAATTCATATCCAGGTTTATCAACTAATTCTCCCTTAACTTTGTCTCCAATTTTTTTATTTAAAAAACCTATTGCACTCTCGTCTTTAGCTTCAATTTGTATTGTTTTTCCAGATTTAGGATCACCAATACTTAATTTAAATTCTGCCATTTTTTTTATTCACCTAATATTATAACTGAGAACTTATCTTAAGTTCCTTGACACGGAATCATCCCAAGGATTATTATCCTCAGCAAGAAAAAGAAGTAAATGTTTGTTTAAAAAGATTGCTATAATTTTCTAAAAACCTATAATTAAATCTTCTACGACCTCAAAAATTAAGTTTTTATCATAATCTTTTTAAACAGATCTGAATTCCCTAAATTCTGAGAAATGTAGGACTTTAGCAAGCCTGAATCTCAAACATAGGTGAAAACTCAATGGGAGTATACAAATATATTAAGGAACTTTGGAAAAAACCAAAGAAAAATATGCCAGAGCTATGGAAGCAAAGATTAGTTACATGGAGAAGAGAACCTGTAACAGTTAGAATTAAACGACCAACCAGACTTGATAAAGCTAGATCACTTGGATACAAAGCTTTACAAGGATTTATTCTTGTTAGACAAAGGGTTACTAGAGGAGGAAGAATGAGACCTCTTATCAAAAAAGGTAGAAGACCTAAAAACAAGAGACAAAAAAAGGTTGTTGCAAAAAATTATCAGAGAATTTCCGAAGAAAGAGCAAACAAAAAATACCCAAACTGTGAAGTTTTAAACTCATACTGGGTTGCTGAAGATGGAAATAATATTTGGTATGAAATAATTTTGGTTGATAAACACCACCCAGTTATTAAATCTAGAAAAGAATTAAGTTGGATGCATAAACCTGCTCATAGAAACAGAGTTGAAAGAGGTTTAACTTCTGCAGGAAGAAAGTCTAGAGGTTTAAGAAACAAAGGTAAAGGTGCTGAAAAAGTACGACCAAGTTTAAGAGCTGACTCAAATAAGAGAAGAGCGCATTAATCATTTTTTTTTATTTTCATATAGGGCTTGTGGTCTAGTGGCTATGATGTCTCCCTTACACGGAGAGGATCCTCGGTTCGAGTCCGAGCAGGCCCACTACTTTTTTTATATTTTTTATTATTAATAATTATCTAAACTATTTTTAACTAAATAATATTTATATACAAAAAATTAATCTTTAATTGATATATTTGATTTTAGATTATATCCCACAAAAGGTGGTGCATGACCTAGTTCCGTTAGATAACTAGTTTGATACTGCAAACCTAAACTGACAATAGTTAATAATTTATCAGCTAATGACTCTTTTTTCGGAGCTAAAGTTAACATTTCGTTATATATTTGACCCTCTTCCTTTTGATATAAGGACTCATCTTGTCTTGAAAAATCAACAAGAACTTTATCTTTATCAAGTACTATTTGAATTAAGTAATTATCACCTACTTCAATTAAATCTCTATTTTCAGTTAACTCATCTGGAAGTTCAGACCAATAACTAAATTGGTTACTTGTTCCTTCTCCAAGTATTAGTTCAATTCCCTTTTTTTGTTCTCCATTAATTAGTTTTTTTGAAATACTTACTTCTATTTCTAAACTTGCAGAATTACCAGATATTATCTTATTTATATTTAAGTAATCAACTACAAAATAATTTTCTAGTGTCATTTTATTATTCTCCATTAATTTTAATTTTTAAGGTGTAATCTCAACTATGTATTGAGGTAAAGGTGTAGATCCTGACTTAATTAAAGCTGCAAAATGCGTATTTAGCATACCAATCTCATTATCTACTAATCTTCTTGCTGTTCGTAAACCTGGAACGCCCAATGAATGAAAATAATTCGGTATATTATCTCCTGATGTTAAAGCATCTAAAAATTGTTGATATTGTGGTCCAACTATTGGAATTCCACCACTTCCTTTTCGAAATCTTTGAGTTTCAACAAACTCACCTAATATTTGTCTTGTTCTAGATGTATTTACTTCTCCTTCAAAAACACCTGCTAATTTTAAAACATTTTGAACTCCATTTAAATTATATACATAATTAACCCACTCATTTGGTGCATGACCAAATTTAAAACCTCTAAGCATAGGTGTAAGATTATATGTCGTTTGAAATCTAGATCCATATTTTGCAAAACTTCCTAATTCATTAGGATCTAAACACATAGATGCCAACGCTCTATTTGGAAACATAGCTCTTGAATAAGGTGCATTTCTTGCAACTACTTCTAAACTTTCAACAGCAGTATTAGTGCCAACTACTCCTGACTGAACCTGTGCCAAATAATTCATTGGATTTTTAGCAATATTATTCCATACACTTGAACTTGGATCTATAGTTAAAATTGTAGGTGTTCCATTTATTCCTTGAAAAATTGTACCTACACCTAATGTAGCTACTTGTTTTCCTGTTCCAACATCTATTATCAAATTTCCATTCCCTTTTGCAGTTAATAGCGTTGTTCTTGTTAAATCATCTAATTCACTATTTCCTACAGACTTTACAGTATCTCCAACAATTTCAAAAATTTCTCCCGCTTTTGTTGCATAAATAATTTTTTCTCCAGATTCTGTAGCAACATATTTAGCTGCTCTTGCAATATCCGCCAGATCATCTCCGTGATCCATTCCTGCTATTGCTAAAGCAACAGATGCATAATTCAATTTATGATCTATTCCATTTAAATCATACCCAAAAGAATCTTTTCCATCTATTTGACCCCTAATTAAATCTGCAATATCAAACAAAAAATCAACAGGTGATTGAGAAATTGCAGTTCTTGCCGCTATTTTAAGATTATTTATTTCAAAGTTCCCCAAATAAGCTAGAAAATTTGAAGTTGCAACACTTCCTAAATGTGAAAAATATTCTTCTTTCCAATTCCCTCCTCCAGGTGTAATTTCTCCAATAGTTACAGCAAAATTTAATTCATCATTAATTGCTATGCGTAAATCTCTAATCTCTTCTCCTAAAACATGTTCAGCTACATTTACAAGAGGTTTACCTGTCTCATTCAAAACAAAATAGTCAAATGTCTTTAAAATATATTCATCTGCTAAAATACTAAGAATAGTATGAGGATCTTCATATTCCTCAAAACCTGCCTTTGTAGGGACTTTTACATATAGTGCAGCCATTACTGCACCTAACAATCCACCAATTCCAACTAATCCTTCCCTTCTTGTTTTTCTTAACCAAGCTTCCTTTTCTTCTCTCTCTGCTTGTCTTATACTATAACGTGCCTTAGCCTTTTGAATTTGATCAATTATTTTCATTTTTTACAATAATTTCACTTTAAAGTAGTAATATAATTCATTAATATTTGTTGTTGGTATACCTACAACAATAAAAAAATTTAAATTAAAAAAAAATTTCTTAAACATATGGACATTAAAAATTTAGTAAAAATTGGCCTAGATGTTAATGAAGCAAAAGTTTATCTTACTTTAATTAATTTTGGACCCTCAATGGCTGGAAAAATTGGAGAAAGATCCAAAATACATAGAACTACAGTATATGAAATAATTGAAAGATTAATAAAAAAAGGATTAGTATCCTATTCAATCTCCTCAAATAAAAAATTATTCAAAGCAAATTCACCTAAACTACTCAAAGATCAAATCAATGAAAAAAAAGAATTAGTAGATTTAATTGTTCCTGATTTAATAAATAAATACCAAAAATCAAATGATTCTGAAGAATCAACTATATATGTTGGAAAAAAAGGAATTAAATCAATTCTCTGTGAAATATTAAAATACAACTCTTATGTTTCATTTGGTTCAACTGGAGAATTTGCTGACATTATGAAACATGATTTTTTATTATTTCAAAAACAAAAAAAAGATGCAAAATAGATTCTAAAGTTATTGTCCCAGAAGATTTAAAAAAACATATAACCGTAAAAAAAGGTTATGCAATTTTTAAATTTATTCCTCAAAAATTTGCTTCACCCACATCAACCTGGGTTTATGGAAACAAAGTAGCGCTTATAGTATGGAATGATATTCCATTTGCAACTGTAATTAAAAGTCAAAAAATTTCAAAATCTTTTAAAAATTATTTTGAAATGCTTTGGCACAGTATTAACTAAAGATTTAACCATCAAAAATAAACATAAAATGACTTTCTGTCAACAAGAATAGTACAAAAAAGTTAAAATCAATTCACTTAATTAAATTTAATTCCACTTAAACATATAATAACAGCGTTCACAGAAAAACTCCTTAGAGAAACTAATTTTCGTATTCAACTTGAAAAAACTCTAATCGAATATCTTAATCCTGAACTAAATGAAAGATAATGATTCATTAAGTTTAAATATCAAAAAAAATTTAATTAACTTCTAGTCGATAAATACTCTTTGTATACAAAACGTTTATACAATGAAAATCAAATATTTTCAAGCATAAAATTTTTGTAACTCAAAAACTTTATATACTAGTATAGCAAATATATACATGTTAAAAATGATAGAAGCCACTAATAGTTCTAATGACCAAGTATTCAGTATTTTATTTAATTCTGATGAAATAACGTGGCAAGCTTTGATTTACGAATTAGTTTCAAGTGAAAAAATGGATCCTTGGGATATTGATGTCTCACTTTTATCTGCAAAATTTCTTGAAAAATTAAAAAAATTTAAAGAAATGGATCTAAAAATTAGTGGGAAGGTTCTATTAGCAGCAGCAATTTTACTTAGAGTTAAATCATACAGATTTATGGAAGAAGATATCAGTGCTCTAGACTCATTAATTGCTAGTGCAAATGATCCTGAACCTGACGAATTATTTGAAGATTTAGTTGATTATGAAGGTTCTGGTGCAATTAATTTAGAAGATAAACCAAGTATTTATCCAAGAACACCGCAACCTAGAAAAAGAAAAGTTAGTGTTTTTGATTTAGTTAATGCACTTGAAAAAGCACTTCATGTATACAAAAGAAGACCGCCAAAGATAAAAGAAAAAGTAAAAATGAGAGCTCCAGAAAGAAAAAGAGACATTAGTTTAGTTATCAAAGAGGTATACAAAAAAATAACTAACCATTTTATTGATCTAGGAAAAAAAGCTCCGAAATTAACTTTTAATTTACTTGTTAATGATACTCAAGAAACTAAAGAAGATAAATTGTTCACATTTATTCCTCTTCTTCATTTAGACCATCAAAGAAAAGTTGAACTATTTCAAAAAGCACATTTTGGCGATATTGATATTGAACTTATTGAGAATTCTAAATAATTTCATTACATAATAAAATCAAATCATAAGCCTATTAAATTTATATATAAGACATTTTTAACAAACAATTATGGACAAAAATAGATTCTTAAATTCCATTAAATATTTTATAATTTTTTCAGCTTTATTTCATATGGTTTTACTTCTAATATATTCAATAACAATCAAAGATTTTTCTAGTTTGAATTTCATCAATCTTTTAGAACTAGACTTACTTTTTCCAAGTCTACATTTAACAACTCTTGGTAAGTTAATCTCTTGGTTAATTTATTTACTTACTCCAATTATAATTTACTTTTTTTTCACAAAAAAATCTAAAAAATAATTTAAAAAAATTAAAAATTAAAACAATTCAAGTTTAACTTGAAGTCAGTTCTAAATAAAAATAGTAAGTAAATGCTGGATCTCCTGCACTACCTGATTCAGGTACTATTGCTTGAAAATCATAAGTATCTTGACCTGTAACATTTCTATATCCTGAAACATCACTTTCAACAAAAGTTGTGTAGATCATTTTTCCATCTGAATCCCATAGTAATACTTCTGTAAATGGTTGTGTACCACTTGGTGTTTGTGCAGTGTCATTAATGTTCGTTGCAATTGAAAAACAATTGTTAGCAGTTATATCTGTTGCTCCAACATAAAATTGTTTATGTGCTTGTAATACAAAGGTACTATTTAATGAATCCTCTGCAGTACTAGTGTGACTATTTGTTGTGTCTTCAGTTTCCTTATTTGCTGCTACTGCGCATCCAACATTACTCCAAGTAACTGAACTATTTCTAGTTATGTATACTTGACCAGTAAAACTATTAATTGTCCATTGATAAATAGAGTAATCATCAGCATCATCTAAAACGAAAGCTGAAGTAACATTTCCTACATAAGCTTTCCATTTAGTGTCTTGCTGAGTTGCACCAAGTCTAATAGTATGAATAGCACCCTTACTGTGATTTCCAAAATCAGGTGTGGTTGCTGCTTTTTGTGAGGTGGATAGATTAGTAAGAGCTGCTCCAGTTGGGTCTCCAACTACATAAACGCTCAGTACTATTACTGTAAACATTAGGGTGAGCATTATTATCCCCATGTCCTTTTGCTGTGTTTTTTTAAGCATTTTTTCCACCTTTTACTATATAATCTAACTTCGTGTCTCTATATTACTATTTTATTATCTATTTTTAAGCAATTTCTACGTAAAAATAATATGTAGATTGTCCTGTTGCCGTATTAACTGGAACTAATAGTTCAAAGTCAACCTCTGCAGAGTCAAATCCTGCTGTATCTTCAGCTAATATTGCTGTATATACTGTTGTGTCAACATCTGTGTTAAGCATAATATTATAAAATGCTCCTTCTACTCCACCGGTTACAAATGGTCTTACTGCTCTACAAGTATTTGCATCAAATGTTTTTGAACCAATAGAAAATTCTGCATGTGTTGTTGTGTCATAAGTTTCATTGATTCCTTCTACTGACGTTGTTGATATACTTAGTGCAGATTCCTCAGTTTCCCAGTGAGTTGAATTGGTACAATTAATTGCACTCCAATCTGTTATGGAATCTCTTGTTGCAAGTACTTCTCCTTGCATTGTAGTCGCATTCCATTCATAAAACACATCTCCTCCACCTGTTTGTAAACTTATAGATCCTGATACATTTCCATAAAAACCTTGCCAAACTTCAGTTCTTCTAGTCCAATCAATATCTAAATGCGTAATATTCCCTGCTTCTGCAGTTGTTGTATCCTCTGTTGGATTACTTGGTCCTTTTTCTGAAGCTCCTTCAGTAATCGTAGAATTTCCTGGTGCACCCAACACTGTTGCTATTAACATTAATGTGAGTGTCAAAACTAATATATTTTTCCTACTAATTTCATTGCATACCCCTCCTAACAGCAGCACAAGATGCTGCTTTTAGCTGATTAAAAGCTAATTTCTCGATAAATTTAACATATGTATTCATTCTATATCACCATGTAAAATCACTATATCTGATTTCTTTTTCAAATCTTCAATAGAAACAAAGTTAATCCTCACTTTTTCTATTGATAAATTAAATTTTTGTCCTACAATATACAAATTAAGACCTGAACCACTGCTAGCTGCAACTATTTTTATTTTTTTAAGATAAGGTTGCAGTTCCTCATAGACTCTAGGTATTAACATATGATGTTCTGTATTATCTAAAAACCAAGATTTCATCATAAACTTATGATAATTTGATAAAGAAACAAGTTTCTTATTAGCAAAATCTTGGCCAGCATAAATTAAATATGCATTATCACCAGCTAAAGAATAAATAACTCTAGGTTTACCTTTGTCAACATTAGAGGTTTTCTCACTTTTTACTAATCCTCCTAACTCTAAAAGTCTTAATTGTTGTGAAATATTTGCAGAAGTTGTATTAAGGGATGAAGCAAGCTCCATGGGAGATAATTTTCTTTTTGATAGCTCTCTTAATATCTCCCACCGAGTGCTGCTGAACAAAGACTCAATTTCCAATGTTTACCCCTTTTTCCCCATTTTTATTTATGCTTGAAAATGATTTCATTTTCAGCATCTTAAAAATCAACGATTTTTGTTGATTTTTTGTATGTGTCCGGTTCTGAAGCTTGATGATTTCAAGCGATCAGTATATTTTTTTGTATATTAATGATATTAATTCATCAACTAGTATTTAAATATTTCGTTTCTTTAATTATTAAAATAAAATAATAATTTACAATAATTAATAATAAAAAGGAATTAAATAGAAACTCATTATAATTTATCACTGTAATTTGTTATTCACCTTTTATAATTTAAATTATTATTTTAACTCATTTATATATTTTTCTTTTTAATATATTTTAATACCTAACAACATTAACAAATTAATTATTTAATTAATTATTAATTCATAAGTCGAGAAAAATATGAAAAACTTCAAAAATTAAGAATTAGTAATAGCCGAAATAACTACTTTTCCATTACATTGACCATCAGTTGCAAAAGGAATTTGGAGCTTCCAAAACAAAGATTTAAAGGAATTTTGTGCTGCCCCATAAACCTTTTGAGTATGATTAAAATCAACATAAACCGCATTTGCTGAATTATTTATTGCTTGCATGATATTAAAATTTTGATATTCAAACATTGAAAACTTTTCAAATTCATACCCTATAGTTCCTTTGACACAGTCTAAAGCCAAATCATCTCCCTCTGTCATAGCATATCCATATATACTAAGATCCATAGGAACATTTCCAAAATTCGTTATATTTGATGCTACATCAATTGGACTTATTTGAAGTGGTTCTAAACTTCTAAAATCAATTATATCTGTCACACTTAAAGCAAGCAAATCATTCACAAGAGTTGAGTCAATTGAAGAATTTGTACTATTAATTAAATCAATTGCACTAACATTACAATACCATGTTCCATTATTTGCGTAATATTCAATATTAAACCCACAAATAAAATCTATATTATTTCCACTAGGATTTAAAAGAGTACAACTTGTGTTAGAATATTTATTTGAGCGATTATCATTTGATTCAGGATTTAAATCTTTAAAGAAAAGTGATGCATTGACATTAACTATATCACTAAATGAATCTAAATCTGTGGCTGTCCCATTACAATATACTGTTTTATTATTTGCTGCCAATAAATTAATTGGATTATCTGTAAAAATACTTGAAATAAATGGAAAATTATTCAAACTAAAATTAAAAATTCCAGATGTCCCCATATTAAAACGAGAGGAATCATCACTACAATTTATTTCAGCGTTATTTTCTCCTGTAGAAAGTAAATTTGAAAAATTTAGTAAAAACAATTTATTTGGAGCATTTGTTAAATTCACAATTAAATCATTCAGTGACAGAGTACAATTTTCTAAACTAGATTCTTCACTAACATTATAATAGATCCAAATAGGATTATTTGATTTTGTATTATTAACAGGGAATTGTATTTCAATTATTGGTGGACTAACATCTAAATTTGTTAAATTATAAACGTAATCTGTATTTTTATCTTCAAAAATACGCCTATCTGATGCACATTCAGCGTGCACTGAAATATTTGTTTCTCCATCTATTAGTCCTTTTATTTGCCAAACTTCTGTAGCCGTTACACCTCTATTTACATTTCCTAAATCATGAACATATGTTTCACCTTCTTCTAACCCAAAAATTCCTCCAACACTAAAATTAAGTATTGCTTCGCAATTAATTCCATTTCCTCCTACAATAGTTATATCTACTGTTACGTTTAAATCCATTGAAGTATTCAAATTAGAATTATTTTGAGGAATTTCAATTAAAACAATAGCTTCAGATGCTCTTGTCCTGTTTAAATTAACATTAATATCTAATTGAGTTTTGCCTACAATACCATACACATAACCCCAATTAGTTGCATTGTGTGATTCAATATAAATCACATCACCTTCGCTTGCCAATATTGTCGTAGAATATAATCCAGGCATTACAGGAGGACCATACGTTTGAGTTGTTTTGTTGTAGGTTGTATTAGTATTATTAATATAAACTTCTAGACCTGATTCTACTTGATCTATACCATTTATCTGTCTAATTTCTCCTTTTATTGTTTTTTCTGTTGGAGGTGGAGCAATAACACTAATTAAAATCAAACATCCTATTGTTAACCAAATTAATGTTTTTTTCATTTTTTCTTTTTTACATATTTTACAGCAATAAGTACTATAATTAAACTTAAACCAATCAAAGCAAAAACTCCATATTTGTTTTTTACATTGATTAAATCATACTCAAATTTGGAAACATTCAAATTCACATCGTTTCTTGTAACTTCTCCCGTTATTGGAAATACATTTCTATGGTTTACTGAATCTTCTCCCACATTTAATTCTAATAAATCCCCTTCTTTTCCTTCTATTACTTCAGCAAATGCATTAAACCCTTCTTGGATTTCTCCTAAAATTTCCTCACCTGTTTGTAAATTTGTTAAACTATAAGGTAATCCTTCTGGTGCTGGTTCATCTAGTAAATCAATTAATCCAATAATTATTCTAGGTCTTCTTAAAAATCTTCTAAATCTTGCACCATGACCTACATCCTCTTCTGGAATAGGTTTAGGTGGTAAAGGATAAGATAAATTTAAACTCAAATTAAATCCATGAATTTCATTTTCAATAATAAAACTTTTATTTGCATAATTATAAGGTGTCCATATGCTAACAATAACTGTATCTCCAGATTCTCCAATTAATGATACTGAATAAGACCCATCAACTCTTAAATTTCCAGATACAACAAAACTTGTATTAAGATTTTTAATTTGAACATTTACACTAGTATTTGCTCTTTGACCATTCAAACCATAAACAGTTCCATCAATTCCAAAAGGAACAGGAACTGCTTTAGCTAATCCTATGATTAAAAAAATCATACAAAAATACAAAAATACTTGTTTAATTTTTTTCTGGATCATGTGTCCAATTCGCACCTCCTGTTTGATCAAAATAATATCCTTCAAAAGATTTTAAATAAAGAAAATCTTGATTATTAAAACTAGGGAACCATCCAAATCCTGGCCAATGAACTGTGACTTCAAATTCTTCAGAAAAGGTATTATATCTTAATATTGCTGAAGCAGTATCTGATGGATTTACATCAACTACTTTACTTATTGTTTCATCATATAATAATTGGTTTTTTGCTGAATATTGCCCAAGTCTTTTTGTATCCTCAATAATAATATCAAAATATTTATTTCGTTGGACCATATTTTGCATAACTTTTTCGTTTTTTAATAATCCGATAAAACCTTTAATACTTGTCAATGGAGTCTTAAGTTCATGAGCAGTAATAGATAAAAATTCATCTTTAGTTTTATCCATTGCTTTTAATTCTTTAATATTATTTTTTAAAGCGTCTCTTGTATTCATAAGATCTTTGTTAGCATAATCAGTGTCTTCTAAAATATTAATAATTGCTAATTTTGTATCTTCAAGTTCCTGAAGTTTTTTATTTAAATCTTCAGTTTTTTCATTTACAACTGTGTGAAGTTCATTTTGATGTTTTCTAATTTCATCCAATGTTTCTTTTAATTTAATTCTCATATCATCCAATGTTTTTGCTAAATACCAAATCTCATCATTTGATTCAATTAAAATCGAAGAATCCAAATCTCCAGTTGCAATTTTTTCAGCTGATTTTTGCAATTTTTGAATTGGATCTCTAATTGTTCGAGAAAATATTATTGCGATAATAAATGTAACAAATGTTAAAATAAAAGAGATATAAATAACAATTTTTCTTAATCTATAAATTGGAGTAAAAGCCTCAGCTTGATTAATTTCAGTTATTATGCATACTTCTCTATTATCGATCCATCTGTGACTTCCTATAACTGGATCATTATTGTAATTTTTATAACCAGACATAAAATAAGGTGAATCATGCAAATTTGCATTCTCACGATTTAAACAATGTTGGACTGCATCCGTTGTAATAATTGTTTTCAATGTTTTATCGCTATTTTCTAATAAATTTGTTGTTGCATAATTAAATTTATTCACCAGATAGGTTTCACCTGTTTTACCTAATCCGGAATTTTCTTCTAAAATAGCTGATAGTTCATTTAAATTCACCCTTCCAACAAGAACTCCTAAAACTTTATTATTTTCTGCTAAGACTGGAGTTGAAATTGTTAATGTTGGTTCTTGCCTGGAAACTGAGTAATATATATTTTTTATATATGTTCTTTCTTTTCCTTTCAAAAAAATATCATCTGAACTTTTTATTTTTCCTTTTTGATTTGCTTCTGTTGAAATATCAATTTTCCCATTTACATCTAATAAAAATATCTCTAAAAAATGTGCATGATGGATTAGTTCTTCTCGAAAATATAATTCAATTTCTTCTTCTTTTAACTCTTCCAATTCTGGATTAACCTTATTAGTTGAAAAGTGAAATTCTTCAAAATAAGCTTTAATTTCCTTATTTCCTGCAAAATTTTCAATGTCTTCTCTTAATAATTTAAAAAAATTTTCCATACTATTTTCTTTTAAAACTAAAACACTAAGCAATTGATCTTGAATTCTTTCTTCCACTATTTTTTTACTATTTAAATAACCCAAATATCCACTAATTGATGTTGAAAACAAGACTATAGCTAAGAATATCAAAATCAATTTTTTTGAAATACTGATGTTGCTTAATATTCTTTTAGCCATGTTTTCTTATTCTTTTATTATAAATTCATTTGTGAACATTTCTTCAACATTAAATGATTGTTCAATTTCATTGATTGATTCTAACTCATTGTACAATTTTTGCCATTTTTCTTTAGTCATTGTTCCTAATTCTACTGATTTTTCAGGATTAATATAATTTAAAGATTCAATAAACATAAATTCTTGATGCCTAACATTTAAACCTGAATCATACTCAAAAACAAAATTTTGTGACTTAGTTGGATTATCTAACACATATTGCCATCCTTTTAGTGTTGCTTGAACAAAGGAAAAAACTAATTCTGGATTCTTTTTCACTAACTCTTTTGTTGTAAATATCACATTATATTGTGACTCAAATCCATAATCCTTTGGATATAAAATGTTAACATCTAAATTGTTAGATTGAATTTCAATTAATTCATTAATGGATACTCCTCATAAAAGGTCTACATTTTCATCATATAGAGAGTTGATTCCATATTTTTTTGGAATAAATTCAGAATTTCTATGATTGAAACCATTTTTTTGTAATATAATTTTCATTATTGTTTTTTGAGCTCCAATACTGGCAATAGTTTTTCCACTTAAATCATTTAATGAAGTGATATTTTTACTCTTCAGAGAAATAAATACTGTTGGATCTACTGTTCTTAGAAAACTCTTCATTAATTTCCCCTCTTTAAAATGTTTAAGATCTCAAAAGTTTATATATTTTGCCATAATTTATTTGATCATCAAAGATTTATCCCAGATATTCTAATATATATCATTATATCGGATAATTTTTGTAAAAAAAGGGTATATTTTAACATTTTTTATCCCTTTTCGCATAAAATATATAAATAATAGAATTCTAAATAAAAAATGGTGATTAGATGGGATCAATATTAAGTTCAAAAGTTCAGGAAGATGGTAAAATTACATACGAAGTAGTTATTGATAGAGATGAAGCGCTCCAACTTAAAGGAAATTTAGATGGTATTCATGTTATTAGTGAAAAAGCAGCTGAAACAAAATCACGAATCTCACTTAGAGGAAAAAATGATGCAACAAAATATTTTTTAATACCTAGAGAATTTCGCGAAGATATTAAAAAAAGTAAAGAAGTCACATGTCAAAAAATCGATACTAGTGCAAAATCTGTCTATATTTTTTATGTTGATAAAATTAAAATATAAGTAAAGATTTATTAATATAATTAATTTTAAAAATACCATGAAAATTAAGCGAATACCTTCTGGAATCAATGGTTTTGACAACATGGTCCAGGGAGGATTACCAACACAAAGTATTATTGGATTAAAAGGTCCAGCAGGTGTAGGTAAATCAATTTTTGCTATGCAATTTTTATTACAAGGAGCAAAAAATAATGAAAAAAGTGTTTATATTAATTTAGAAGAACCTAGAACAAATATTGATAGAACTCTTGATTCTATGTCATTTGGAAAAGAATTTTTTGATTTCGAAGAAAAAGGATTAATCAAAATAATTTGTTTAAATTTCAGTGAATTTGAAAAAGTTTATCCAACTCTACTAGAAAAAATTTCAAAAGATAAAAAAATTAAAAGACTTGTTGTTGATAGCTTCAATTGCTTTTTTTCTTATTTGAATTTTGATAAATCTGAAAAAGTAAATTATGAAATTAGAAAAATATTGTCTCAATCCTTTTATTCATTTAGAAAAAAAGACATGACCACACTTCTACTTTTAGAAAATGGTAGTTCCCATAATTCACAATTGAATCATTATGTTAGTTATATGGTTGATGGTTTAATTCATTTAGATTACATTTCACTCGGAAATATTGAAAGAAGAGCTTTTGTTCCAAAAATGCGTTGGACAAAACAATTTGATTCATCATTAATGTTAAAAATTTCTAAAAAAGGAATTTTAATTGAAGATGATGATTAATTATGAAAAAAATAAAAGACTATTTTCTTAATAAATTATTTTTTCCTAAAGTTGCACTAATAGAAACTCCAGGTATTATTTTAAGTAAAACAACAAGAAAATATAGTAAACATAGTAGTCTAAAAAGAATTATCTTTGATTTTGAAAATATAATAATTGAAATTTATAAAACTACAACTAAAAAAATTGGCAAAAAAAAAACAAGTAAATTGTGGTATGAAATTGGCAAAGATGTTGGAACAATGTATTTCTCTTTTTCAAAAAATAAAAAAATCCCTAAATCACTTATTCCTAACATTTTAGAATATATAATTAAAAATCTCCAAGTGTCAGGTGGGTCTGGCTTAAATACTTTTAAATTTGATATGAAAAACAAAACTCTTATGCTTTCAGGCAAAAGTAATGCCTATTGTAGAAAAACCGCTGATGCATCAATGACTGCCGGTCTAATGAGCGGAATATTTAGTTTTTTTATGGAAGAAAATATTGAAGCAAATGCGTTATGTAAAAATTGTCCCGATAATTGTAAGATATTTCTCTCCCCTAAAATTAAAGAAAAATATATTCCACAAAAAATATTAAACAACGTAGAAACATATGAACTTAAACAAAAAACTCCAACAAAAGGATTTTCATTTCAAGATTTTGTTAAGTTTAAAAAAATTAAAATTAATGAAGATGGAAAAAACTTTTTTGAAAATTTTTTAATTCTTCCAACTTCCCCAAGATTCCTAGATTTAATAATAAAAAAATATCAAGATAATAATTTAGAAAATGAATTGAATTTAGCTATTAGAAATTCAACAAATAAAATTGGAAAAACATTATTTAATAATCAAAATAACAATCAAAGTCTCCAAAAATTACAACACATATATAGTGCCTTTGGATGGGGCCACGTAGATATAACCAAAGGAAAAAAATTAATTATTAATGTTGATGAAATTCCTTTTTCAAAACAAAGTGAAAATTATTTTATTTCTCATATATTAGGATTTCTAGATTGTATTTATGCAAAAAAAATAAAATTTGAAAACATTAAAAGATATAATACTAATTCCGCTACACTCTCTTTTTGTCCATGAAAAAATACCTTACTTTTGTTTTAAAATAGTGATATGCTTGCCAAAGAACCACTCTTTTTGGAAATATTTTTTGTAAATCTTTTGTGAAATTAGGATCACCTTTATCAGTAATCATGTTAATAAAATGTTCTGGTTTTTTTTTAACTTCAGATAGTATTTTTTTAATTCCGGGATAATTCTTTATTTTTTTAATAAACATATTATTAAAATGAGTATTTTCTTTTAATGAAATAATTTTAATATATTTTTCTAAATATTTTTGTTTCCACATTTTATCATAATAATTTAAATCTCGTTTTTTAATTGCTTTTGAAAGAATTTTTGCAGAATCTAAAATTACGGTTATTCCTCTACCTACTGACGGAAGTCCATTTCCAAAACTATCTCCTAAGAATGCAAAATTTTTATGTATTAAGGGAAGAGATAATGCTACAGGAAAAGTTGCATATTTCACTTCTAAAGGTTGGAGTTTATTTGCCTTATTTTTAAAAAAATTCTTTTTATTAGGAATTATGTTATTGTAATTTGTACTTTTAGTATACACCCATTCGCCATATGCAATTTTATCTCCTATTGGATATACATCTTCAAAATATTCTTCATTGGAAAAAGAAAAATAAAATGTGTCCTTATCAAATTCATTTGAATTTTTATAAATCGAAGTTTTAACAAGCCAGTAAATATGAGGAAGTGTAAAATTTAATTTTTTTCTTAAAAAAAAAGCTGACCCTGTACAATCAATCAAATATTTGAATTTGTAATTTGTTTTATTAGTTTTTAAAATATTATTTGTCATATCTAATGCAATTTCATTTTTTTGTTCAACACCACTTTTAGTTAATAAAAAATCACAAGTTTCACTATAATTAATAAAATAAACATCGTGATTCAAAGTAAAATATGATTTGTCATAAGCTCCTACACTTACTTTTTTGTATTTTTTTGCAACTGGTAAATTGTATTCATCAATATCTTTTTTAAAAACTAATCTATGGTTATAACCTAAATTAGCTCTTATTTTACTACTTAAAACCAATATTTCCCCTTTATAATCATTTTTTTTAAGATGATATGCTAGGCTTGAACCTGCTATTCCAGATCCAAGTATAATCACATCGTAATATTTCATTTTTGATAGCTACTTTGCTCAGTCCAAAATTTAATATTTGAAATAAATTTGAAATCAAGTTCTTTTGATGTAACAACCATTGAAGAAACTATTGGAATTGAACAAAACAAAAATGTGTATGTTGATAAATTAAATTGTAATACAATTGAATAAACAAAAAAAACACTCATAAATCTTAGAAAATTAAGAGCTTTTTCGCAGTTTCCTAGAATTATATTTTGAGTAATAATTGTTTTAAGAATATATAGGACTACAATAAAAAATAAATAACTTATTTTAAAATTAAAAAGAAAATAACCCATAAACATCAAAATAAAAGAAAGCTCAAAAAAAATTAATCCTATTTTTTTTGGAGCATTAAAAACAGTACCAATTGTTTTGTAATTTCTCTGCTTATCTTCTCCAATACCTTTTAAATTCTTTATATGAACAAACAACCAATATACAATATAAACAAATATACTAATTTTAATTGATTCAATAAAACTAAGTTTTAGTAGTAATGCTGTACTAAACATTGGAATTGCATGGTGTGTTGCTGTCACAACAGTCACGTCCATAAACAAAAAATACCTAGATATAAAATTATATATTAGTCCTAAAACTAATATCCCAAATGTAGTTAAAAACAATATCCAGTGTTTCAATGAAATTAAAATAGAGATAAAAACTAAAATTATCACAACATTATCTGTATATTTAGGCAATTTATAATCATTATCTTTTTTTGCATTTTGTATTCCTACTGCAGCGTATAGTATAATTAAAGATAAGCATAATAAAATCTGAGTTAATTATTGGTGCAAAAACTAAAGAATTATTGTTATATATGGATAAAGAATATCATGATTCAATTAAAAGACATTATTGTACTGATGACGGCTCATTTGAATTTAGTGGATTTACAACCAATAAACTTAAAGAAGTTCTAAACAATAGTAATATAGATATAGTTTATACAGTTGGTCCTGAAATAATGATGAAAAAAGTTGTTGAAATTTGTGATGAATTTAAAGTGGATTGTCAATTATCTTTAGAAAGATACATGAAATGTGGTTATGGAATATGTGGAAGTTGTTGCGTTGATCCAATGGGTATAAGAATGTGTGTTGAAGGACCGTGCATTGATAAAGAAACTGCTAAAAAAGTAACAGAATTTGGTAAATATCATAGAGATGGTTCTGGGAAGAAAAATTATTATTAAAAAATGAGTTTACTGCTTAAAAGAGGAAAAGTTTTTCTTGATAATAAATTTGTAGAAACTAGTATTTTAATTGAAAATAATATGATTTCTAAGATTGATAATGAATTAAATAACGCTGAAAATATAATTGATTGTTCAAATAAACACATTCTTCCAGGGTTGATAGATATCCATGTTCACTTTAGAGATTTTGGTCAAGAAGAAAAAGAAGATTGGATAAGTGGAAGTAAAGCTGCGTTATCTGGAGGGATTACAACTGTTCTTGATATGCCTAATAATAATGAACCAATAACAACAATTGAAAAATTAAAACTTAAAGAAAAATTAGTTAGTGAAAAATCATTAATTAATTTTGGATTGTATATTGCAATTACTGAACATAACATTGAAGAAATTAATAAAACTGATTTGAAATATGTTAAATTATATTATGGTGAAACTACTGGTGAAATTAATCCAGGTAAAGTTGAAAAAATTTTCAAAAATTTAAATAAAGATATTTTAATAGTAGCTCATGCTGAAGAAAATGATATTATTAAATTAAATAAAAAAAATTATTCAATTGATGAAATCAATTTTCATTCTTTAATTAGAGATAATAAAGCTGAATACACAGCTGTTAATTTTCTTATAGAATTAGCTGAAAAATATGGTAATAGGCTTCATATTACTCATGTTAGTACAAAAGAATCAATGCTACTTATTAAACAAGCAAAAAATAAAGGATTAAAAATAACGTGTGATTCTTGTCCTCATTATTTATTTTTAGATAATTCAATGTATAATAAAATAGGTAACAAAGCAAAAGTTAATCCAAGTTTAAAATCTAAAGAAGATAGAAAAGCATTATGGGAATTTTTAATAAATGGAGATATTGACTGTATATGTAGTGATCATGCTCCTCATACATTTGAAGAAAAATCACAAGAATATAATAAATGTCCTTCTGGATTTTCTAGTGTTGAATTGAGCGTTCCTTTAATGTTAAGTTCTGTTAATAAAGGGAAAATTAAATTAGAACAATTTGTAAAATTAATGAGTGTTAATCCTGCTAAAATTTTTGGATTGAAAAATAAAGGAGAAATTAAAGAAGGGTTTGAAGCAAATCTAACAATAATTGATTTAGAAAAAGAAGGTATTATTAAAGGAAAAAAAATGATTTCTAAATCTAAATGGACGCCTTTTGAAGGTTTTAAGACAAAAGGAAAAGGTGTTATGACATTTGTTAATGGAACAAAAAAATAAAAAATAATTTTATTCTGGGTCAACAACATACATAATTGTGTCATAGCTGTCTTTAGTTAAATAAACCCATGCTGAAGCTGTTGTTTTTAATTTACCATTAAAATCTTCATATTCAGATACTGAAGGTTTATTTTTAGTTGAGAATTTAATCTTAGTGTCTTCTGGGTCAATTTCCAAATCACTATTTCCTTGATAACTTTTTAAACTTTCAATTACATAATTATAAAGCATCATTGCTTCTTCCCTGTCATCAAAATAAACACTAAAGCTATTCATTGGACTAGTAGGAATCTGATTAGATTCATCAAAATAATTATTGTCCATAACTCTGTTATCATAGAATCCACCATCAGATTGTAACATGAAATGAATCCTATATTCACGTTTACCTTCTTCATTTCTTAAGAATTGAAAGTCTAATAATTTTATTTTAGGTATTATAAAATGCCCACTAAAAGACATAGGTATTTCATAATTATAATCTGTATCTTCTTCATTTGAATATTCAGCCTCAGGAAACATATATAAATTTTCATTAGCATATAATTCTCCTACTTCACTAACATATTTTTCAGGATTTGACATTCCTAATTTAGAATATGTTTCAACTAAATATTCAGTATTTCTAGATGTTGCACTTTGTTCTTTATTATCATCATCATTATCAATTATTCTTTTTGAAGTTTCTTTACTAACTTCCCTATTTGTATTCTCTGTTTTTTCTCTTGAATTACTTTTTGTAGTTGCTTCTTTAAAAGAATCTCTGTCATTTTGTACAGCTTCTTTATTTGTTTTTGTAAAAATATCTCTTAAATTAAATGCATATACCATTGACGAAACAATAGTTAATATCATTAGAAAAACAATTATTTTTTTATTCAATAAAATCACCTCTATTATTTTAATTTTTATTGAATAAAGTATTTAAATTTTTCTTTGTTAAAGAGTTTATTTTTATTAATAGATACACTTTTGATTTGTGCGACATACCTCACTGCTTGCGGCAATAGGGTTATTGATTTCAAAAGCAGTTGCTGATTAGTGCAAATAACAATAATTATATATTATTTTTTTTTCTTAATTAAATTAGGTGATTAACTTATGAAACAACAAATTGCTGAAATATTACTAACCTTAAAAGCTGTTAAGATACAACCAAATAATCCATTTACTTTTACTTCAGGATTAATAAGTCCGATTTACATTGATAATAGGTTAGTGATTTCTTTTCCAGAGGAACGTAAAAAAATTGTTAAACAATTTATTGAAATAATTAAATCACAGAATTTAGAATTTGACGTAGTTGCAGGAGTAGCAACTGCAGGAATTCATTGGGCAGCGTGGTTAGCTGCTTATTTTGACAAACCAATGATATACATCAGAGGGAAAGTAAAATCACATGGTAGACAAAACCAAATTGAAGGATTGCTTAAACATGGACAAAAAGTTTTAGTTATTGAAGATCATATTAGTACTGGTGGGAGTAGTGTTGCTGCGGTTAATACAGTACGTGAAGTTGGTGGAAAAGTAACTGAATGCTTAGCAATAACAACTTATGAATTTGTAAAAGCTAATAATCTTTATTTTATTCACCCCTTTCTTAATTTTAATCCGAAAAAGAGTTTATATTAACTTTATGATACAAATCGGATAAACTTATCACTATTTAGGATAAAAAAAGGTTAAATAACTGAAAATAAATCTATTTTAATAGGTTTTACATTCAAAATGTATTAAAAAATTATAAAAAAATCATGTAAAAATCGTGCATTGAAACAAAAATCTTATACTCGGATAAATAAATATCAAAATAGGATAAATAATATTCATATTTTTCAATTAAATTTAAATTTGTACTTACCAGCCAATAACAAATTTATTAGTAAAAAATATAAACTTGTAGTCTAAACTTTTAAGTATAATTATTTAGGGAGTTATACAATGAGGAAAAAAACTGGAATCAAATATATCACAGTAAAAATACCAGAAGGTCTAGCAAGAAAAATTGATGATTTAGCAAAAGAATCTCAAGGAGACTTTACATCAAGAACAGATGTCATTAAATATGCAGTAAGACTATTATTCAGAGAAAAAAATTAAAAAATTATTTTAATTTTCTTTCAATCTTATCAGCTTTCTTTAATAATTTCATCATTTTAGCTTCTCTCTCTTTTGCTATAGTATTGAATCGTTCTAATTCTTTTAATTTTCTTTCTTGCATAGCTTGAGATCTTTCCATTTCAAGAGTTTTAATTTCTAATTGTTTATTAATTTCTTTTAACTCAAGAACAGAATGTTCTTTGTCTTTTAATTCTTCAAATTTTTTATCATATGCAAAATGTGCTAGAAATACAATAGACCCAAATACTCCTACTTTTGATATAATTTGAATAATTTCTGTCGAATAAAACATCGTAAAAGTTCCAACAAAATAGGTCATAGTATTAAAAAAACCATCAAGAAATAAAAAGAACAATAAAAATAATAAAACCTTAGTTAACCTAGTTGTAATTAATGCCTTTGATTCTTTAAAAAATCTTAGTGATAACATTACAAATAAAACTACTGAAATAATTGAAATAATAACATGCATAAATATAACAAACTCTGACATTTTTTTACACCTCGTTTTTTACCTAATTTTGACTTTTATTCTTCCTTTGACTCTTCTTCTTTTTTTCCACCAAAGATTTTTGCAAAGAATCCTTTTCTTTCTTTTTCAGATTCTTCAACATTTTCTTGTAATTCTTGTGATGCCTCTGACTCTATTTTTTTTACATCAACGTCTTTTAAGTTCTCTGATAATTTCAATTCTTTTGCAATTCTTGGAGCATCTTGTTCAATTTTTAATATTATTTTATTCATAAATTCAGCTTTCTTTAAATGCTTTTCAAATGAATCATTCATACTTTTTTCAAGTCTTTCAAATCTTTTGTCAATTTCCTTAGGCAATTCATTTGATCTTTTTGTTAATAAATCAATAATATTTCCAACATGTTTTTCAAAATCATTTAATTTTGAAATTAAATTTTCAACATCTTTTTTTGGGGCTAGTGTTTGAATTTTTACTTTATTTTGATCTACTTGAGCAACAACAGGAGAAACTTGTTTTTGTAATTCTTTTAATTTATCTGTAACTGCTTCAAATTCTTGAAATTTTTTTTGTGTTTCAATAAATATACCTTCAATCTTATCTGCATGTCTTTTTACTGTTGCTTCTTCTTTTCTAATTTCCATTAATTCTTTTTTTACTTCTTTACTTAAACTCACCATTTCCTCAATTCCAGTAAATGAATTCAGTTGGTGTCTCATCTCTTTTAATTGATCCATTAAAGATTTCATAATGGTGTCATTACTTTCTATACCTGCTTTTAATGCTTCAATTTTTGCGTCTTGTTTTCTAACATCCACCATTAATTTATCTGGATGAACTGCTTCGACCAAATCGACGGCTTTAGCTGTTTTAACTTCCATATCTTGCATGGTTCTATTAGAATCCATAATCATTCCACGAAGTTCACCTGTTTGTTCATTAATTCGTGTAAATCTTTCATTAATAAGTTTTCTAAGCTCTGCAAACTGATCAAATTGTGCTTTAAGTTTTATAATATCTGCAGAAAGTGCTTGTGTAACTCTATCAGTTGTTGCAGGCATATCAGGTTTCTTTTCCTCTTGAGATTCCTGATTAAATGAATCATCATCCTTTTCATTTTCTGCATCCTCAACTCGCGGATATTTTTTTTTGAAAATAAACATATTATATTTCTTTACCTCTTATAGTATAAATATTTTATTCATATATTGCATTAAGTTCATCTATTACTTCGTTTAAATATCTATTAATTTGAATTGCTTCTTTTTTTTCTTTGGCAGCTTCATAGATTTTGATTCTACTTGGAATTCTAAAAAGCATCAATTGAACAATTTTAGTGTCAAATCCATTTTTTCTAAGCAAAACAAGCTTTTCATATGCTTTTGTATACGTATCTTTAAACAATTCAATTACTTTTTCAGGCATATCTAAATTTGTAAATTCGATTTTCTCTACTTTTTCTAATTGTATATTCTTCTTTTTTGTATCAACCATTTGACTAACTAACACAGGATTTTCATCAAAATATTTATCTGCTTCAGAAACGTTTTTTTGCGTTACATTATGTTGAACATTTTTTTCTTCAATCACAACTTTTTGAATTATCTCTTTTTTTGATACTGGTTCAATTATTTCTTTTTTTTCTTGAACTTTAATTGGTTTTTGTGAATTCCAGGTATATCTTTTTGGTTCCTGTTCTGTTTTGTTTTGTGAAATTTCTTTAGATTCTTGTTTTTTTATTTGAATTACTTCTTGAGAATTTAATATTTTATAATTTTGAGATTTTTTTTGTAAATATGCTCTAAGTATTCTTGAAGATTCTTCTTTGGATTTTACACTTTTTAATAATATTGCTAAATCTTTAAACCTAAAAACATCATATGCCCATTTAGCAAAATCATTCTTATTATAATTAACATACTCATTAAACAATTCAACGGGCATTCGATCTATAGAGTCTGGCAACTCACTAATATGTTTAATAATTTGACCATTACTAAGTTTAAAATAATGTGTAGGTGAAATTTTAGGTATCATTGTGTTGCCTTTTGTTTTATTTTATTTATTGAATCTAAATATTGTTGTACCTTTTGATAATCTGGTTTAATTGCTTTAACCTTATTAAACAATTCAAGAGCTTCATCATATTTTTTCATAGTGCTATATAAACTTGCCAAATAATACATAACTTTGAAATTTCCAGAATCTCTTTCTAAAATTTTTTTATAATTAATTTCAGCTTCATCATATTTTTGAGCTCTATGATATTCTGATGCTAATGAAAACAATAAATCATTATTATTTGGATTTTTATTTATTAATTCTAATAAATAATTTATTTTCTCCTCTGAGTTTTGTAATGATGCTAGTTTTTGTCTAACTTCATTCAAATCAAAATTTGTTCCTTTTTGCTCTTCTTGAGATTCATTACTTTTTTGATTTTCATTATTTTGTGCAAGTTTAAGCTCTTGCTCTTTATTTTCAGATTGAATCTCTTGATTCTTATTTAGATTTGATTCATCTTCTTTTTTTTCTTCCTGACTACTTGTTTCTTGAACTTTTTCTTCAGAATTAGTTTCTGTTTTTTTTATTTCATCAGATTTAGATTCCTCGTTTTTATCTTCCTTAGATTCTTCTTTTCCTTCTCCCTTAACATCCTCTTTTTTCTCTTCAACAGGAACTTCTTTTTTACTAGAATAAGGCTCTTTTCTTGGCGTTGTTGGTTTAAATGTTTTTTCTTTACCTGAATCAAGTGCTTCTAAAAATTTAATATAATCCCCTTTCGTTAAAATTGGATCTGCTAAATCTGCCCAAGCATCACTTCCTATAGCTGTTCTAATCCAATCTGATAAATCGTTTTTTCCTTCATCCACATGAGTTTTAAATTCTGGTTCTTTTAACACTTTAACTTCATCAAGCAATGCTTTTAACTTAATGACAAGTGTTCCATTAACTAATTTTAACATTTGATCTGGTGCTACATCATCATTTAATCCTAGAGACTTTGCACCTTCCTCTTCATCACCACTTACTGCTGAAGCTGCAGCTTCTTTAGCTTTTTTACTTTCAGATTCTGCTTCATCAATAGACGCTTTTAATTCTTTTTCACTAACAAGTTCTACTTCTTTATGTTTAGGTTCTTGGCCTAAATCTTTCCATATTTTTTCAATTCGTGGTTTTAATCCTTCTAAATAAATTTCAACCATATTAAAACCGCCTTGTTTTATTTTATCAACTGATAATTTTAATTCAAGTCTTAAATCAAACACATCTTTACCTGTTTCTTCCAATTGATCTAATTGAAATTCAAGGTCTTCTGCAATCAAATTATATTTGTTATATTTTTCAAGTTCTTCATCACTTAATCTTACAACACTATGTAAAATTGGTCTAAAAGTAACATAATAAGGTAAACCTCGATTCCATGATGAGTTTTGAACCATGCCACTTCCTACTGGAGATTTAACAAGTTCTTGAATAAATGATGCTCCATATTTATCCTTAATTCTAGCTAAATCACTTTCATCTCTTGTTTTCATTTGTACTTCAGTGTTAATGTTTGCTTTAATTTGTCCAACGAAGTCTGCTAAAACCTGTGAAATAAGCATAACGCCTATACCCCACTTTCTAAATTCCCTACAAGCCCTTTCAATTTGAACAAATCCTTCTCCAGTACCACCAAATTTAGGTAGCAATCTGTGAACTTCATCATAAACCATCATAAATCGTAAACCCCTATACTCTTTTAGATTTGATTTGAAAACTTGTCTAACTGTATTTGCAACAAAAATATCCATGCCTTTTGGATCAAGAGTACTTGTTGTAATAACTTGAATTTCTCCAGGTTTCCAAAATTTAAGTAAATCTACTTTTTCAAGTGGATTCATAATAGCTCTAACATTTCCATTAAATGCTCTAGAACTTTTTTTTGTTAAATGAAATCTAGGATAATAAGACATCATTTTTTGATCTTGACATTTTCTTAACATTCCAGACCATTGTGCTGTAGGATCAATAACAATAACTGCTACATCCTTCATTAAACATTCTTCAATTATTACTTGAGCAGAAATAGATTTACCTCCTCCTGTTGATCCTGCAACAATACTATGGACTGTTAATTTATCCATATCAAAATATGTATCATTTTCTGTTTCAGCGATTTTTCCTACATATAATGACCTAGGTCCTTTTTTTGGAAGTAATTTATATTCTACTTTTGCATGGAATCTTTTTCTTTTATTAATTTCACGTCTAATATACAAAACTAAACCAAGAATAAAAGCTAAAACTCCTAAAACAGTTAATACTTTCCAAAGTTCAACTAATCCAAATACTTTGTAATTTTGAATTGGCTCAAATAGTTCAAAAACTGTTGTAGTTCTTGAATACATATCAAAATAATTTGCTTCTATAATTAAGAAATAATCACCTTTAGGCCATTCAGACGGAATTACAAATTCTTCAATAACTGTTTCTGTTGTTCTTAAGCTTACAGTCTCATTTCCTATATATAATGTATTATTAGCTGTTTCACTTTCAATACCTCTTAAATAATAATCTAATCTTACATCATATCTCTCATCAATAAGTAAATTTTGAAGGTTCACACTAAATTTAAAGTTCTTTCCTGGAAGAGGTCTTCTTGTTAATACATCTAATTGAATTAAAAGTGCTTCTACAGGTAATCTTTCTTCATCACTAACTGTAATTTCAATTGGAATTGTCCCATTAAAATCCCCACTAACTACAATTTCCCCATTATACTGACCTTCTTCTAAACCATACCCTCTTACTGAAAAATTTGCATACTCATTTTGTTCAATTGTTGCAGAGGTGTCTGAAAGTTCAATTATTTCTGCAGCGTCACCTGTTATTTGAATTTTCACTTCTGCAGGTTCAGATCTAAAACTAAACACAAGTAAATGTTCAGTAAAAAAATTATTTAATCTAATTCTTTTCTTAAGTCGGTCTAGAGACATCCAATTATCAACACCAATATTTTCTGGTTTTTCAATAAATGGACCTATACCAGGACCTATACCAGGACCTATACCAGGACCATCTCCTGATTTAGTTTTTGTTCCTGGATCGTCTACACCAGTTCCTACTCCTGAACCTGTCCCAGTAAACGATTGATCAAATACAATATCCATGGAAATATTATGTTCTAAAGAAACATCTTCAACAATTGTTAAATTTCTAACATAGTTTCCAAATCCAAGCTTTGTTGCAACTATATATCGTTCACCTTCAGCCACCTCAGAAATATTATAATATCCATCTGAACTTGTAACATATATTTTTCCATCAATTGCAACTAAAGTATTTTCTAAAAATTGACCTGTATCCGTATCCGTTACATATCCATATACTTCTCCTCTTCCTATTTCTTCTGCTGATCCACCTGAACCATAAGGACAAGTATCATAAGGATCTACATATAAATAATACTTTAAATTTGTTGAATTAAATGGTACTGGAACCATCATTTCATAGTTCACTAATTTATCAGGTCTAAATCCAGTTATGTAATCTGTGTTAATTAGTGTAACCATAATTGGTGTTCCATTGTATTGTAAAATTCCTACTGGAAACTCTGTACTATTTGGTTCATTATATTCTTTCATGTAAATAGCAGGAACATTACTAAAAGTAACATTACCTAACTCTACAGAAATTGTGTCATTAAATGTCTGTGTTGCTGACATGGTATCATTTGATAAAATTCCTACCCAGTTATCCAACATAGTTGTATTTCCAACTGTAACATTTGCCCATATAAGTTCTGTTTCATTTAAAATTGTGGAATAAATTTCATGAACTTTATCAATTTCAAAACAAGGATAAATAGGGTTAAGTTCAGATACTTCTCCATTATTCGCAAATACATACCAAGGAGTATCCAATGCTGCTTGAATTGCAATTCCAAATATTCCATTCCAAATTGTGGCTGGTGCCTGATGAACAACATTTATTTCAGTTATTCTTCCTCCCCTTGCACCATGTGAAGCAACCATCCCCACATAATCTCTTATAATTACTAATGAAATAGTTGAAATTAAGATAAGTAAAACTACTAAAACATTCATTAAAATTGTGTCTATGTCAATTTTAGTTTTTTTCTTTGTCATTTTAAGTGGAGTGCTATTTCACAGCATTTTTTGTAAACTTTTTGTTTGTGACTTTCTGATAATTTTTCAAATTCTTCAACAATATGATCATAAATTTCATGAGCATTATCCTTATTATTATGAGCTAATTCAATTACAGCTTTATCTACTAATTTTTGAACATGTTTTAAATTAAGTTCATCTGCTAAATTAATTACTTTATTATGTACATGATCTTGATCACCTTTAGGTAAAAATTCATATAAGAACTTAACCTCGTGATAATATAATGCTGCTTTTTCTAAATCTACATTAAGTAATGCATGAGCTTTACCAATAACTTGAATCATGTATTCAATTTTATGTGCTTCATCCAATGGAATATTTGATACAACTGATTCTTGAACAGCTGGTTTATAAACTACTTCTTTAATTTTAGTGGATCCATAATTTGCAACTGGACTTACAGGACTTGATTTTTTCAAAAAATTAAAACTAAAACTAGGTAGTGTAAATTGAGATCCTGAAGTAAAATAAAAAAATAAATATACTCCGAGTAGTATAAACACAACTATCATTTGAATTATAAATATTTTAGTATTTGACTCTGAAAAACCTAAATTATCAAATACTACAAAACCTGTTAATTTTGAATCTTGTTGTGTTATTATTGTACTAATTGCCGCAATATCTATTTTAGGAATTTTATCTAGTTCAATTGTTTCTTTAACATAATATAAAAATTCTTTTCCTTTATTTAGTTGAATTTCAAATACAGGATCCTCTTGTAAAATATTATCTACAGGTGTTATAAACACAATTTCATTTACGCTTTCAATTAAATCTTTAGGTACAAATTCTACAAACATAATATCTGTTGCAGTTTCATCAGTACTTAAAATTCTAGAAACTAATGTTATTTCTTCGCTTCTTCCAGAAATATATTGAATTTCTACTAAATAAGCCAAAGTTCTAACACTAACTTTTTTTTGTAAAAGTTTATTTTTCTCAAGAAGACTGGTTCTTTGACTTTTGCTTAATTCTATTCCTTTTAATGCTATATAATCTTCAAATAATTTTTCTAGTTCTTCATCTGTTGGATATTTTACAAAATCTGCCTTGTCTATTACACTAACAGATAAAGGTGTATCATCCTTAATTTTATCAATGTCATTATAGATTACATCTCTTTTGTCAATTATTGATTGGGTGTCGGGTTCGTTTCGTAAATTAAAAAGATCTCTATTAGCCATTTCTAATTTTCTTTGAGCATCTTTTATTAGAACATCCATTTTAAGATATTCTGCAATCTTCTTCTCATCTGGACTATAAGTGTCAAAATCTGGAATCACATTATACACATTTTGAATTACATTGTAAGTTGTCTCTGATTCACTATTTATGTTTTGAGTACTTGTCGTACTTTCTTTTATTTTTAGATAATATTGTTTACTACTTCCAACATTATCATCTTCATCCCTACATTGTACCTTCCAATGATAATTACCTTTCCCTAGTTCAGGTTTAAACATGTATTCAGTATTAGGATTCAAATTATCAGATTCATTAACGTCAAGCCACCATCCATCACCTTCTGTTACATATAAAGTACATTTTGCTTTGCCATTGTCTGTAAACTTAAATCTAAAATCTGGATTTGAAACATCAGAATTATTTCCTGGAGATATTAAAGAGACTGAGGGAATTATATCACTAGGATTTTTAACTAGTTTAACTATAAAATCAAGAGATTTATTGATTTTTATATTTTCATCATAACTATAATACCCTTCTGCAAACACTTCTAAATTATAAGTAATATTTGTTACTTCATATTCAACTTTTCCTGATAAATTTACTTCTTTTTCATCATTATCTAATTCAACTGTTGAATTCAAAATTATATTTCCTGTTGAATTATCTACTACTTTTACTTCTAAGAAATATTTTGGATTAACTACTATTTGTTTAGTTTTAATTACTTGGTTTCCTCCTTGATCTGTTACAATTAAAACAATATTATAAGTTCCTGGATTATCATATGTATAATCAAAAACAGTATCATATTCTTCATTTCCATCATCCATATTCCAAATAAGATTTGCTTCACCAATGTTTCCGGAAATTTCTGCCCTAAAATTAATTGATTCACCTAATTCTATAGTATTTTTATTTGTTACAATATTAACTGCCATAGAATTAGATACTGTAAAATTTACAGATTTTGTATTAGTATAATCTTCATAATAATTTATTGCATCAATTGAATAAATTCCTGATATGCCTGTTAGAGAAAATTCTTGAGTTGCTGGATAGCTTCCATTTGCAAAAATGTAAACATATGAAACGTTTGTTGGAGTATTAATTGTAATATAAGTATCTGAATGATTGAGGGCATTAATATGAATTGAAACTGTTTCTTGATGAGCGTAAGAACTTCTACTAGTTGTTACATTAAAAAATACATAATCATTTGTTAATGGATTACAATCATCATCAATTCCATTATAAAATACTTCATTCATTCCTGGATTAATATTAGCATTATTATCATCACAATCTGTTTCACTACTATATCCATCATTATCTTCATCAATGATTGTTATGTTTGTTTCATTTTGAGTTGTATTTTGAATTACTTCAATAATTCCAAACTCCTCTTTTTCAGCGTATCCTTCTTTATAACAATAAATATCATAACTATAATTTCCTGGAGTATCATACGTTTCAATGTAATAATATAATCCTGAAGTCATGTTAAATGACATGTATTCTCCAATAAATTGACAAATATCTATTCCAATAATAGTTCCATTTTCATAACTATAATTAGCATATATTGTCACTGACTCATTTACATAAACAAAATTTGTGTCCCAAATTTCTAAAGATGAATTTATTACAGTAAGATTAGTTGTATTATCTGAAGCGTTTACTCCTGTATCACTAAATGAGAAAGCTAATGCTACAATAATTGCCAAAATTACCCATGACAATAATTGTTTATTGAATCTCATTTATTTCCTCCAAAAGTTTAATTGTTTGTTTTAATGCCCTAAGTTGTTTAGGATCAGAAATTCCAGAAAGATTTTGCTTAATTTGATTTAATTTAGCTTTATGTGGCTTTTTTTGCTCTAACCATCTTTTTCTAAGAAGAGAACGAATAGTTTCACTAACATCTAAATAATGATTTTTTGAAGCTACTTCTTTTAGCTCAATAACTAAAGCTTTAGGCATTCTAACACTAACAATTTTATCAGTTATTAGACTCACCCCTGTTGTCAATTACATAAGATCTAGAAAAATCACGAATCGCTTCACTACGAGAATTATAAATATCTTTTTCTACAAGAGAATCTATCCACTCTACTATTTTTTTAGGTAGTCTAACATTAACTACAGTAACTTTCATTCGGTCCGGTACCACTTTTGTATACTATGTCACTTTTTGTACTTTAAATGATATTTGTATGATAAAACATGTACATAAGTAATATATAAATGTTTCTAGGGCGATACTTGTATGATGTGTGTATGACATAAGTAAAACAAATATATAAATTTAAAGCAATAAGAACAAAAATGAATTAAAAAATTTAATTAATTATATATATTATGTAATTTTGCTACTCTTTAATGGTTAAAAAATATGCACTGTCCTTTCCTACTGAAATTCCAATTGCTATAATGGAAACTCCAACACCCAAAGTTATACTTGACATAGGTTCTGGTGATTTCTCAGGAATTTATCATGCAAAAGATTTCAAAAAAATATATATTGGATTTGAAGGATATTTATCTGAATTAGAAAAAGGTTTAAAATTATTTAATGAAAATCCTAATAATTATCCTGATAAAACTGTTTATTTTATTGGGGAAAACATATTATATCCTAGTTTTGATTCATCTGACATGCTTGAATTTATTTCTCCACTTGTTGAAAAAGTGCAAATGTATTTTCCTTCAGGAACCTTAGTTACTTCGCTTCGAGATCATGAAAACATCTATTCTATTTTTGCTTTGTTTGAAAATGCAGAAATAGACATTATTACTGAAGCATTTCCAAATGAAATTAGTCAAATAGTTACGAGAGATTCTAGATTTAAAACTCCACAAATATCAAGACCAACAATTGCAGAACTTACTGAACTAACCAATAGCCCATATCTTAGAGATTGGGTTGAAGCTTCTTTTTCTCCTAATGAAAAAGAAAGAGAATATGGTAAAGGAATCTTAAAAGATATTAAAAGAATAAGATTTAAAGTAAATAACAGTGATAATTAATATCCTCTAAAAAATTTGAAAATAAAAGAAAAATTATTTCACGATCAGTTTAACAAATAAAATAAACATCAAAATTGCAATAAAACCAATTAATCCAAAAGCAATTCCCATTATTAGGTTAAGATGGATATAAAACCAATTTTTTGCATATGTTCCTGTAACTGAAAAACTTTCATAAGGATCAAGCATGTTCGCGTTTTTTGTGTATCCATAATCTCTAATCATAACATCAGACATTTTTCTAAATTCTGCTGCTTCAAGTGCTGCGCCTTTATTTAACATATTAAAGTCAGGCATATAATTGACTTTTGAATCCTTTCCTTTAAGTTCAAGACCTTCTTGAACATCAATTGTTACTTTTATGTCGTTAGTTAAATATGGAATTCTAATAGTTTCAAATTCAAAATCATGTTTTTTTAGAAAACTATCCACATATCCTTCTACTTTGTAAAAAACTAAAAAAGTCGATTTTTGTCCTTTAACTATTGGCATAATATCAAGAGTTAAATAGACTGAATCAGCTAATCTAGTAGGTTTAGCTTGAATTTCTTCATACCCATAACTATGTTCCTGAATAATTTTATAGATAATCATATGATCCCCAGGAATTTCTAAATTCAAAAATTCAATTGGCTGAGTATCTTTATTAAATATATCAAGCCGTAATGCAACATAAGCTTCTCCTTCTTCGTCAAAAAAGACAGTATAATACTGATTTGCACTTGTTATATATGTAGTTCCAAAAGATTTAGTTGCAACTACAGTCGTTGTAAGCATCAACAAAAGTGTAATTATAGTCATAATTTTATTTTTCATAAAAATTGGTAGACAAATGTTAATTAAATACTCAGAAGTAAGTTTTAAACGAAGTTGAAGTTATTAAAAAAGTCTCACCCATGGTAAGAAAGGAGTGTTTAAATATTCAATTATGTTAACGCAAAATATGGAAATTAAGATCAGTGCATTTTCAAGACTTACACAACTTACAGAAAAAGCACTTAGATTGTATGATGAAAAAGGATTACTTGTTCCTATAAAAAGAGAAATAACTGGTTATAGGTATTACACTTTAAACCAAATTGATAAGGCAATTGAAATTAGAATTTTATCTAGACTTGGTTTTAGTCTAAATAATATTAAAAAAATAATTAATTCAAAAAAAACAGACGAGATAGAAGAACTTTTTGAAATACAAATTAAAAAAACAAATTCTACTATTCAAGAATTAAACAAAGCAAAAAAAATATTACTTAAAAAAAATTTAAACGAAGTTTTCACTATGAAAGCAGAAAAGCCTATTATCAAGGAACTTCCAGAAATTAGAGCAATTAGTAAAAGAGTTAAAGGTACATATGAGAAATCAATATCTTTTTTAGTAAAACACTTGATGAAAGCAATTGAAAAAAATAATGCAAAAATTACAGGACCAATTGCTTTACTTTGCTATGATGAAGGATATAAAGAAAAAAATGCTGATATTGAAATAGCAATACCTGTTTGCGGTAAATTTGAAAAAGGAGATTATGAAATTAAAAAATTACCAGCTCAAAAAATTGTTTCTTTAATTCATCAAGGCCATCCTTCAGAAATGGATCATTTTCTTAAATCTTATAAAAGGGTTTACAAGTTTGCAGAAGAAAATAAATTGAATTTGAAATTACCTGATAGATTATTATTTTTAACAAATGAGAACCAAGTTAAAAAAGATGATACTCTCACAGAAATACAGTATCCGATTGACACATAACAACTTTTAGAGAATTCATTTAAATATAAGATCTTTTTCTCGTCTATAATGTCATTCCAAGAAAAAGCACAAATAACTTTAGATAGATTAGCAGCTGAATATTCTGAACTGCTTGGAATTGATAAAGAATATTTTATGACTAACATTAGAATTGATAGAGGTAAAGAAGCTCAATTTTCTCCATTAAATATTAAAGAAAATCATACCACAGTTACACTTCTTTCTTGGGCTCCTCTTTTTGTACAAACTGGAATTCTTGAGCATGAGTTAAAACATTTTATTCATTACAAAACAATTGAAAAAGTTGTAAGTGAGAATCCTACTGAATTTCTTACATATTTAGGACAAGAATACTCTCCTCTTAAAAACCACATATTCAATGATGAACATAGTCAACAACTATTAAAAAAATTCCAAGAAAAATGGCAATCTATAGGTCTTCAACCTCAAGAATTTACTAAAGACATATCTTATATGATTTGGTCTATAAATCATAATTGTCATAATGATTTTGTTGAATCTTTTGCAGGAGATCCAAGATATAATTTTGGAGATTATACTATGTTTGCAGGTCTTGCTATTAATGGTTTTTCAATTTTACAAAATCTTTTTACAAATCAAAAAATTACTCCCGCTCAAATAGGTATCTCTCTTGCTTTAGTTGCTGGAACATATTTCTCTCAAAAACATAAAGACAAAAAACTTGCATTAAAAGACCAACTCAGAAATTTTCCTACTCAAGATATAAAATATCTACTTGCTGCACCTCCTAAAAAAGGTATTAATTATTACGATCATTTCAATAAACTAAGAACTTTTGGATTTCCAACTTCTCTTTATGGTAAAACTTAAAAGAAAGAAGGCACCCTATCAATTCTTATTGGGGGAGGGGTATTAAGAAGGGCAACAGGGTGCCATAAAATTATGATCCTTGAAGATTTTTGATTTCTTCAAGGGGTTTGATGCTCCCCTAACTTTTTGGGGTGGGGTATAAGAATTCAGGCAGGGGAGCTTTTTAATCTACAACCTGAAAATCTAAAGGTGGTTTTCGCAGCTCTTGAAGCCACATTAAACCAACTCTCATCATGTTTTTATTGAACCGTTCTGAAACTTTGTATGTTTTTTTATAGAGATCATAATCGACAATTCCCATACTCTTCATCGGAGTTAAGATCCTGTCGTAAAACTGTCTCTTATTATAACTAATTTTTACCTTCTTGCCTTTAAACTCTGGTGTGTTTAGAGTTGTAACTAATTCACCTTCGTGAAGTTTTGTAGCGAATAAAGACATCTCTGTCTTCCCGATCTCGCTACCTTTCTCTTTCATATGCCTTATCAATAGCTTTGAGACGATGACTTGTTGTTGCGTTGCAAAAACAATTTCAAATATGTCCTCTGGCAAATTGAATTGGTCGAACAGTATGACCATATTTTAGAATAATGGTATAACTAGTATATAAAGGTTACTATTTAGTTATCTTAGTATACATTTTTGTATATTAGTTCTTTCAGAAATCACTTCATTTTTATGCCTAATTTACAGAAAAATAAATTTAAAAAAAACTAATTTCAAAATCATTATATACTCTAAAAACCTTTTACAATTATATGTATATAGATATAGTGTTGACTTTTCTTTCATTAATTCTCCTTTTTTTTATTATTCAACGAGCCCTAAAATTATTAAAACAAGTTAAAAAAAAAGATATGAAAAGAACTTGGATTGTAATTTATATCCACACTTTTTTTTTCTTTATAAGTTTCATTTCATATCTCCTTAGTGTTACATTATTACCTCTAAATATTGAAAGAATTAGACTGCTTAGTGGTGTAGTATTTTTTAATAGCGCTTTATTTATTTTTGTTGTTATGTGGTTATTATCTAAACTTATTGGAGATTTACAAAAAAAATCTCTTCAACTTAGAAATTGGAACATTGAATTAATTGAAAAAGTTAGAAAAAGAACTAGTGAATTGACAAGATCTAACAAATTAAAAGATCTGTTTATTTCAATCATGGATCACGATTTAAAAAATCCAATTGCATCAATTAGAGGTTTTGCTAATTTAATTAAACCAAAAACCAAAAATAAAAAAATTATTTCATATACAAATATAATAATTAATGATTCTAATAATATGTCTGAATTAATTAATGATGCTAGAACATACTCAAAATTGGATCAGAATGAATATAAAAAAGAGTCCATAAAAATAAATATTGATTCTATGTTTAAGGAACTTAAAAAAGAATTTTATTTAAAATTAAAGGACAGAAATATTAACTTAATTATCTCAAAAACAAATTTTCATTTTAAAGGTCTTCCATTGATTAAAGAGGTATTTCATAATGTCATAGACAATAGTATAAAATATGGATTACCTAAAACTAATATTAAAATCAGATTTGAAAAGTCTAAAGAAACAGTTCTTTTCTCAATTAGCAATAAAGGTAAAACAATTAAAAATGAGTACAAAGAGTTGATATTTAATAGATTTGAAAGAGCTAATGCAAAAGAAGCTATTGAAGGATCTGGTCTAGGACTTTCTATTTGTAAACATATTGTTGAACTTCATAAAGGGAAAATCTGGGTTGAAGATGATCCTAAAGGCGGAGTTATATTCAAAATTCAACTTCCAATATAAACAATTTAAACTTTATTATATCTAAAACAATCAGTTGTATGATCATTAACCATACCAATAGATTGCATATATGCATATATAATTGTACTACCTACAAATTTCATTCCTCTTTTTATTAAATCTTGAGAAATTTTATCAGAAAGTTCAGTTTTTGCAGGAATTTCACCTACTGTTTTAAACTTGTTATTAATAACTTTATAATTAACAAATGACCAAATATATTTATCAAAGCTTCCAAACTCTTTTTGTATTTCTAAAAACTTTTGAGCATTTAAAATAGAAGATCTTATTTTTAATCTATTTCTAATTATACCTGCATTTTGTAATAATTCTTGAACTTTTTTTTCATCATATTTGGCAACCTTTTTTACATCAAAGTTATCAAAAGCTGCTCGATAGTTCTCACGTTTTTTAAGAACTGTTTCCCAACTTAAACCAGCTTGTGCTCCTTCTAAAATTATTAATTCAAAAAGTTCTCTCTCATCATGACATGGTAATCCCCATTCCTCATCATGATACTTTTCATATAGTGGGTTATTTTTAGGTACCCAATCGCATCGTTTCATAAAATAAAAAAAGTTAAAGAATCAATATAAAGTTTGTGTTAAATAATTCTAATATAATCTACCACCTAAAGGAACATTATTATTAGGTTGGATTAAAACACATTCATTATTCTCATCAGGAACACCTAAAGTTAATACTTCAGAAGTTGCTGGACCTATTTGCCTAGGAGGAAAATTTACAACACATAAAACCTGTTTACCTATTAATTCCTCTTTTGAATAATTTTTGACAAGCTGAGCACAAGATTTTTTTATTCCTATTTCATCTCCTAAATTAATTAATAATTTGTATGTAGGGTTTCTAGCTTCAGGAAAATCTTCAACTTTTGTTATCTCACCAACTCTAATATCTAGTTTTATAAAATCATCATATGTTGCCATTAAAAAAAGTAATAAAGATCAATATTTATTATTATCTAACTATCAAAAAACTCTTCAATCATGCCCATATAATTAGTACTAACTACCATATCCCAATCTTCAGGAAAGCATCTCCTATAATTTTTCCAGACATATCGTTCGTCTAAAAAAGCTATTATCCCTCTATCTGTACCAGATCTAATACATCTACCTGCGTTTTGCAAAGTTTTGTTAAATGCTGGAAACAAATAACCATAATCCCAACCTTTTGAAAACTTTTTATCAAAATATTCAATTAAAGATTTTGTTTCAAGATCTGGTTGAGAAAGCGGAAGACCTACAACAATTACTGCTTTAAGTAAATCTCCAGGTAAATCAATTCCTTCTCCAAAACTCCCTGAAGCCACTGCTAAAAGAACTGCACCTATATCTTTATATGATTTAAAATTCTCAAGAAGTGCTTGTTTTTCATCTTTTCCTAGACCTGGTTGTTCAGAAAAAACTGTTTTAATTGATTTAACATCAAAATGTCTTAATACTTGGTCTCTTAAAAAATAACTTGGGAAAAAAATTGCGGAATTTCCTGGAATTTTATTAACCATCTCAGCCAAAGTTGTTGCAATTTCTTCATACATTTTCTCATTTCTTGACGTGTATTTTGTTGTAGTTTTAGGTATAATCAAATTAAGCCTATTATCTTTAGGAAATGGATCTTTAAACACAACTTCTTGAACAGATTCAACACCAAGCAATTCTTTATACATTGAAGTAGGTAAAAGTGTTCCTGACATTAAAATTGTCGAATGAGTATTATTAATAATTTCTTTACTTACAACACTAGCGTCCAAACATCGATATGAAAGTGAAATAAACGGTTCTCTAGATCCTCGTTTATATGATATAATTCTTACAAATCCTTCTTCATCTCCTTGCCACATCTCCATAAAGTTTGCAATTCCACCAATATAGGATCTTTTGTTTACTTCTCTAATTGAATCTGCAACATGAGCTAGATCTCCAATCAATTGATCATAATCATATTTATCATTTAATGATCCTTCAAACATATTTCTTGTAATTGTTTTTTCATCTCCAGGACTCATACCTTGAGATAATTTATCCAAAGTATGTTTAATTTCTTCAAGAATTTCAACAGTATTATCATAACCAAATTTTTTTGCTTCTTTGATTGATCGATCTACCACTACGCTTGTTAAAAATTCTGACGCTAAGTCTTTAAGTCTATAAGGTAAATTATGAGCTTCATCAACAATTACTATTAATTTATCTAAATCTTTGTTGATTCTTGCTAAAAAATTTTGATTTATATGTTCATTAAATAAATAATAATAATCTGCAATAATTACCTTAGCTTTAGACGCCATACCTAAAGAGATTTCATAAGGACACATTTTATGCATGTCTCCTTGATTAATTACTTCTTTAGTGTCCATTGGCCCTTTATTATGAATTTGTTTTAAAAGAATATCTGCAGAATCTGTGAACTTTGTTGCTGTTTTTCTAATATTATTATAAAAATCACACTTTCGCTCTTCTCTAGCTTTTTTACAATATTCTAAAAAATCTTTCCCATATAATGTTTGGACTCCAGGAACTAAACACATCCATTTTTTTCCAATTATTGAAACACTCCCAAAATTATTCCCATATTTATTTTTAATTTCTTTTAATGTGTCAATTGCTATTTTATGTTGAGTATGTCTAGAAGTCAAAAATAAAATTGTGAGATCTTTTTTAATTGCATGAGCTAATGCAGGGGCAAGCGCAGCTGCAGTTTTTCCTAGACCTGTAGGTGCATGAACAATAAGATTCCTTCTATTTTCAATTGTTGCATCTGTTAACAATAATAATTTATTTTGTTCATCTCTAACAATATCATAAGGAAACAACAACTCTTTTTTACGCTCATTAGAAACCATTATTCATTATCAAATTAGTTACTCATATAAAAATCTAAAGGAAAAAATTAAATAGCTAATTATCAAAAAAAATATTATGGGAGAGCACGAGGTCAAATCACTAACAATTCTAAAAGAAGAGCACAATGTCTTAATAACTATGGGTGTAATTTTAAACACACTTAAAGAAGCAGCAAAAAAAAAACATATAACTACACAAAAAAAAGAATATCTTCACGAAATGACTGAAAAATTAATTGAAGAACATCATAAAGAAGCTCAACTTGAAGAAAAATTATATTTTTCATTTCATAAATTTAAAGAAGTTTCTAAATCAATTGTTGATGAACATATTAAAGCAAAAAAAATGCTTCACCCATCGTTACTTAGAGAAGAACATAAAGTTGATAGCTTGGCCCATTTTGAAGAACTAGAAAAACTCATTAAAAGAATAATGAACAAATTTTGGCCTGAAGAAGAAAATTTAACTGAAATTGAAGAATTAGTTAAAGAAGATCTAATTCAAATTGAATCATTTGGTGTAATTTTAGGAGATATTGAAAAATCTCATAGAATTATTATGGAGACATTACTTTATGTCAATGAAATGATTAAAATTGTCAAAAGTGAAGTTTAGAGATAAGTTAATAAATTAAATTCTAACTGCAAATTTATGAAAGTAGGAGTTATTGGTCCAATTATCCAAGATGTAAATATTTATGGAAATCAAAAAATAGAACAAGCTGGAGGAGTTACGTTTTATTCTGGATGTGCTTTAGATTCTTTAGGTGTTGATGTAACAATCTTTGGATCTTGTGGAGAAACTGTACCTGAGTTTCCAGAATCTTTTAAAGGAAACATAATTCACTTATTAAAACAGGGAACAACAACTCACACAAATATTACTCCTGAAAATGAGCCTGATAAAAGATATGACCAAGCAATTGTTTATGATAATTCAATACTACCTCAAGATATTTCTACTTCAGATTTAGATGATCTTGACCATATTGTTCTCGGACCAATGTTTCATAGTCAAATCGGATTAGAATTAGTTAAAAAATTAAACGGAACTCCTGTTTCTCTTGCGCCTCAAGGAATGATTAGATATATTGAAGGGCAAAACACATACCCTCAATCTGGAGAATTTATAAGAAAATTTAATCAAGACGTATATGAAATATTACCATATGTTGATAATGTTTTTTTAGATGCTAATGAATTAGTGATAATTTCTGGCAAACAACAAACTGACAAAGGTGCAGCAAAATTGTTAGATTCTGGCGCTAAAACAATTATTGTAACACAAGGTCAAAAAGGATCACTAATTTATACAAATTCTCAAAAAATACAAGTTCCTGCTTTTCCCGTAGAAGTAATTAATCCAATTGGTGCTGGTGACAGTTATATGGCTGGTTATATTGCTGCCGAACAACAACATTATAAAGATCTTGAGAATAGGGGAAAATTTGCAGCACGTTGCTTCAAAATCTCTTCAAAGTTCTGGCCCATTCAAAGGTACAGTAGATGAAATACTTGAGCTCATGAATTAAACCCGTTTATACAAAACTTTCTTACTTCCTGGATAAAGTCCCATTGAACTCATTTGTTCATATTGTTCCTTAGAAAGAGACATTTGATTGATTGTATAATCATACTTTTGTTTAATCTCTGCAATAATTAATTTTAAACTTGCAACATCAATATTAGTTCCAAGTAACAAAACATTTGATTTTGATTTACCTTTTTGGCCTAGTAAAAGTATTTCTTCAATATTTGGAATTCTTAAAATATTTTCAATAAAGTATTGCAAAACATCTATTTCCATAATTGATTTGATAAATTCAACATTTTTGTTAATATTTAATTTATACAATTTCATTGTTTTAATTTCACGCATTAGAAGTAAATCCATAGCATAAAGTTTGTTTAGAATTCTATATGTTGATGCTGGGGAAACCCTCGTATGTCTAGAAACTTCTCTTAAATAATATTCTTTATCCTCGTTTTTTAAAAAGTGTTTAATGATTTTTAAGATCTTATTGTCAAAAAGATTTTCAAGAATTTGAGAAGGTTCCATAATTCTTTTTAATTAGAGGAGAAATATATAAATCTTTTCATTTTTGAAACACTGTTTCATTTTTGAAACATAAAGACCATAACAAAATATTTAAAGGAGATAGACTAAGAACTTTTTATGGATCAAGACAAAAAGCCTAAAGATAAGAGTCTATCAGATCAAATTAAGATGACTGTCTTTGAAGCTATAGCTACTCGTCGATCTGTCAGAAAGTTCACCTCTCAAGATATTCCTATGGAACTTTTAGGTGTAATTATTGACGCTGGAAGATATGCTCCCTCGTCTGGAAACTTACAAAATTGGCGAATGATTATTGTTAAAAATCCTGATGCTAGAAAAAAGATTGCAGAAGTATGTCAACAGCAACTTTGGATGGCTGAAGCACCTGTATTTCTTGTTGTTTGTAGTGATACAGAAAAAATCAAAAGATTCTATGGTAAAAGAGGAGAAATGTTTTTCTCAGTTCAAAATGTATCTGCTTCAATTCAAAATATGCTTTTAACAACTCATTCACTTGGAATGGCAAGCTGCTGGGTTGGAGCATTTGATGAAGATGTGCTTAAAAGAATACTTGGAATGCCTGGGCATGTTAGACCTCAAGCTGTACTTCCTATAGGATATCCTGATGAAATTGTTCCTGCTCCTTCACATTTCACAATGGAAAATGTAACCTTCTTCGAGCAATATGGAAACAAGATCTCTAACGTCGCTAGAGTTATGCAAAACCCACTTATATTTGACAAAGTTGGTGGACTTATTGGTGGTGTTGTAAACGCTGCAAAAGATATTATTCAGAAGAGAAAAAAAGAATAAATCTTTAGAAAATATTTTTTACTATATTCTACAAAATATATTTCTCAATATAATTATGTTTAAATACTAGAAAACAGTTTATGTACGTATTGGGGTTTTTACGGCTAATAATTGCTTCAACTATTAATAGACTAAAATAAGAACAATATCGTCGGCTAAACGATTTCGAACGGCTAATTCTAATGTAGAGTAACCTTTAAACAAGTATTTAAAGATTTATCTTGTTTAAACTATATGCTTTAGTATACATATAATGCTCTACACGCAAAGACCAATTAACATTGGGGGGTATAGAAAAAATGGATTTCGTTGTGGACAACGCATTAAAAAATTCGGATCAAAATTTTGATGGAATGGAAGTCCACCAAGCAACAATTAAAGTAATTGGTGCTGGTGGCGCTGGTAACAACATGGTAAACTGGCTTTACCAAAAAGGCGTCAAAGGCGCAGAAATTATTGCATGTAATACTGATATGCAACATTTAAGTGTCACTGAAGCTGATAGAAAATTCTTAATCGGACGCGAAACTACAAGAGGACTTGGTTGTGGTGGTTTCCCTGAACGAGGAACTGAATCTGCTCAAGAGCAAATGAATGATATTAAAGAATCTTTAAAAGGTTCTGACATGGTATTTGTTTGTGCAGGAATGGGTGGAGGAACAGGTACAGGAGCTGCTCACGTTATTGCAGAAGTTGCTAGAGACCTAGGTTCAATTGTTATAGGAACTGTAACTATGCCTTTTAAAATTGAAAGAGCAAGAGTAGACAAAGCAGAATTTGGTCTACAACAATTAAGAAAAGTTAGTGATACTGTCATTGTAATTGATAACAATAGATTAGTTCAAATTGCTGGAAATCTTCCAATTAGACAAGCTTTTGCTGTCGCAAATGAATTAATTGCAACAATGATTAAAGGAATTGTCGAAACAATTGCTCTACCTTCGTTAGTCAATTTAGACTATGCAGATGTAAAAGCAATTATGACAAACGGTGGTGTAGCCGCTATTGGAGTAGGTGCATCAGATACAAACAACAGAGTTGAAGAAGCAGTTAAAGGTGCTTTAAGTAATCCACTATTAGATATAAACTATGAAGGAGCAACGGGAGCTTTAATTCATGTATGTGGAGGACCAGATTTAACTCTAGATGAAATAAATCAGATTGGAGAATTAGTAACAGAAAGTCTCGATGAGGATGCCAATGTTATCTGGGGAGCTAGAATAATGGAAGAAATGAAAGGTAAATTAACTGTCATGACCATTGTTACTGGTGTTAAAAGCCCATGGATACTTGGTAAATCTGTCAATGCTCAACCAAACCGAGAGATGGTAGAAGTCTCTGAGGAATTAGGAATAGAAATTGTCAGGTAAGCCTCATGGAGGCAGATAAACTCAAGATCACCCCTTAGTCTTTGTGTGGTGCCTTCTTGCCTCTATCTGTAAATCACCCCCGAAGTTTTACGATAGAGGCAATTTTTATTTCTTTTTTTTTATAAATTTTAAAAAATTTCCTAAATTAATCAAATTTTTTGATGTGCATTTAGTCTATGATGGTGAACCAACATAATTAAAAGTAACCTAGTTTTCCCTTCTTTTTATGTTATATATGATTGGCCTCGGTCTTAATGATGAAAAAGACATAACCATTAAAGGATTAGAAGCCATAAAAAATTGTGAATATATCTATTTGGAAGATTATACATCTAAACTAAATGTTCCTGTCTCAAAACTAGAAGAGTTTTATAAAAAAAATATTATTTTAGCTTCTAGAGAAATTGTAGAAAAAAAAGCTGAAGAAATTTTAGAAAAAGCCACTTTAAAAAACGTGGCGTTTTTAGTTGTTGGCGATGTTTTTGGAGCAACAACTCATACAGACATATTTTTACGAGCAAAAGAAAAAAATATTGAAATAAAAATAATTCATAATACTTCAATTCTTACTGCTGTAGGTCAAACTGGCCTCGAATTATACAAATTTGGAAAAACAACATCAATGCCTTTTTTTGAAAAAAGTTTTACGCCAGAAACTCCATATGACGTAATTAAACAAAATCTTTCTCAAAGACTTCACACATTAGTTTTACTCGATATTAAAAAAGATTTAAACAAATATATGACTGTTGATATTGCATTAAAACAATTACTAGAAATTGAAGACAAAAGAAAGGAAAATATTATTTCTAAAGATATGAAACTTATTGGATGTTCAAAACTAGGAAATCCTGATTTTAAAATAAAATATGCTAAACTATCTGACTTATTAAAAAAAGACTTAGGAGAACCGTTGCACTGTTTAATAGTTCCAGGAAAACTTCATTTTATTGAGGAAGATATGTTAAAACTATTCTCTTAATTATAAATTCAGTAATATTTATATAATAGTTGTTACTATCCAGTGCTAAAATGGATGCAATAACCTGGAATCAAACTCATGCTCATCAACCTATTGAACTTAATTTGCCTGGTTGGATAGTCAATACTGGTCGAGCAATTGGAAATGTTGCTAGGGGGACAGTGCAATTGGCAGAGTATTTTACTCTAGGTCAATTAAGATTTATTTTTCAAGAATTACCTCAAAGAGTTAATGAAACTTATGATTTAGCTAGAGGAAGTCTTGCTACTACAACTTTAGATGAAGTAAGAAGAGAAGTATATGCAGAATTTCTAGCTCAAGAAGATTTAAGCTTTAAAGAAAAAGCTGTCGCAATGAAAAATTTTGCAGTTATGGAAGGTACAAGCCTTGCTAATAAAGTAAACATGGCTGCAAACCATGCTGCATTCACAATGACTCCTGCAGCATATCAAGCTTTAAATTTTGCAGGTTTTGATTTAATTGCTGCAAATGCTTTGGGTGTACCTCAAATGATTGAAAATGCAAAAGGTTATTTTCAATCACAATCAAGTAGTGCTTCTGCTAGTGCGTATCAACAAGCAGACAACATGTGTCAAGCATTAAGAACAGATCACTCAATAGAATCCTCTGCTTTTAACTCACAATTTGAAGTTACAGATGTTAATTTATACTCTGAAGGAGGGGCCCAGAATTATTTAGGTGATTCAACACAGAACCAAATTAAATCTGCAGCCACTTATAATTTAGGTGTTCCATTTGGAGAGGAATTTCCAGATAATGATATAGCTGTTTTAAGACACTCAAATAAAGTGGAAAATTTATCATTATCAACTCATCAAGATTTCCTTCAAAAAGCTATTGATGCTCATGTTGGAGGAGAAGGTTCAACTGCTGAAACAATTTTCAAAATTGATCAGCCATGGTGGGGTTCTAATGGTTTGTATTTTGTAGTTAATCCTGAAATTGGATGTGATCAAACAGAGATATTAAAAAGAATCCAAACTGTATATGGTCCAGAATTCTTACAAACAGGTTGGGGTGGTGAAGATTCACTATTGCTTAGCAACCAATCTTATTTAGATGCTCTAGCCGCTACAAGTTCAAATTCAAACACTGCAAATGCATTAATGGGAGATCCAAAACAAGGGTTTGATTGGAAATTTTATGCAACTGTTGGCACTCTTGCTTTACTTGGACTTGGTGGTGCAGAGTACGTAAGAAGAAAAAAGTAGAAATAGTATTTTTCTTTTAAATTATTTTTTCTTTTCATAAAGAAACTTTTTTAAATTACCCGAAATTCTTTGCTTTCTATAGCCCCTTAGTGTAGTGGCCAATCATCCTACCCTTTGGAGGTGGGGACCCAGGTTCGAATCCTGGAGGGGCTACTTTTTTTAAAAAAAATGCAGCAACTGCCAGTCATTGACATCCATGGAAAAACAGTAAAAGAAGCAAATTTAATTCTTAGACAAAATCTAAAAAGTTTTCATGATCAAGGATTTTTAGAAGTAACAATCATTCATGGTCATGGTACTGGAGTCTTAAAAGACTATGTTAGGTCTTTTCTAAATCAACTTTATTATGTAAAAAATATGACTTCATCAAATAATGATGGAGCTACAGTAGCTCATTTTTAGTAATCTTTTTAAATATCTTTTATCTCCTAGACTCTAACAAAAGATAACTTTGTTGAAAAACATGGTTATGCTGGAGGATAAAAGCTTATTCTCCTAATGAATTAAAAACTAGATGAGGTAATTTAATAATATGAAAATCAAAGATTTTCAATTGTTGAATACCAGAGGTATTAAACATGGCAAGAATGCATTCAAGAAAAAAAGGAAAATCAGGAAGTACAAAACCACTTAAAAAAGAAAAATATACGTGGATGAATTATAAACCTAAAGAAGTTGAACTTTTAATAGTTAAAATCGCTAAAGAAGGGAACGACACTTCAAAAATTGGTATGGTTTTAAGAGATACATACGGTATCCCAGATGTTAAATCAATTACAAAATCATCAATTTCAGACATTTTGGAAAAAAGAAAATTATTACCTACTTTACCTGAAAATTTAACAGCACTTCTAAAAAGAATTGTTGCACTTCAAAAACACTTAGAACAAAACAAACATGATGTTGTTGCTAAAAGAGGTTTACAACTAACAGAATCAAAAGTTAGAAGACTAATTAAATACTATAAAAATTCAGGAAAATTAGCTTTAGATTGGAATTATAATCCTAAGAGAGTTAGTTTATTAATTGAGTAAAAATAGACTTACATTAAGTTTATAATTACTTTTTATTTCTTTTATTTTATTATGAAATCTGAATTAGCACAAGTTGCTAAAGAAATTAAAAACCTAAATTATGTTATTAGGGTTATTTCTCATCTAGATACTGATGGAATTACTTCTGCTGCTATTATTTCAAAAGCTTTGAAACGAGAAAACAAGTTATTTTGTTTATCAATTATTAAACAATTAAGTGAAGAAGAGCTTGAAATTCTAAAAAAAGAAGTTTATGATATCTTTATATTCACAGACTTAGGTGCTGGACAATTAGAAAATATAATTAAATTTTTTCCAGAAAAAAGAATTATTATTTTAGACCATCACGAATATGATAAAAAGTTAAAAATTCCAAAAAATATTACTTTAATTAATCCTCATAAATATGGTATTGACGGATCAAAAGATATTAGTGGCGCTGGTGTTGTATATTTATTTGCAACAGCTTTAAATGCAAAAAATAAAGATTTATCTCACTTAGCAATTTTAGGTGCAATTGGAGATGTTCAAACAAAATTTTCTTCTTTACATAATGAGATCTTAGATATTGCTTTATCTTTAGGTTTATTAAAAAAAGAAAAAACTCTAAATTGGTATGGTATTGAATCTCGACCAATAATTAGAAATATGATTTATGGTGATATTGAACTCCCTGGAATTGAAAATGAATCTGATGCAGTTATGTTTTTAGAGAGTATTGGAATTGAACCAAAACTTGGAGAAAATTGGAAATCATTTGCTGATTTAAATGATGAAGAAAAACAAAAACTAATAAGTGGAATAATTATGAAAAGAAAGGAATTAGAAAATCCTCAAGATATTTTTACTGAAAGATTAATAACAAAAGACAAAGGCCAATTTAAAGATTTAAAAGAGTTATCAACATTATTAAATGCTTGTGGAAGACTTGATAAAGCTTCATATGGTATTGGTGCTTGTTTAAATGATAAATATAGTAAAGCAAAAGCATTAGAAACAGTTGCTCAATATAGAAAAGAAGTTAGCGATTCATTAAGATGGTACAAAGACAATGAAGATAAAATAATTAAAACAAAAAAATATATTTTAATTAATGCAAAAAACAATATTAGACCAACTATCATAGGTACCTTAGCTTCAATAATTTCAAATGATAAAGAACTAGATGACAAAACCATTATTATCTCAATGGCTAGAGATAAAGACAATTCCAAAGTCTCTGTTAGAATAAAAGGAGAATTTGACATTGATTTAAGAGATATTGTTAAAGAAATATTAACTGAAATTGAAGGTGAAGGTGGTGGACATAAAAACGCTGCTGGTGCAATTATTTCAAAAGATCAAGAAGAAGATTTTATTAAACAAGCAACTCAAGTTTTAGATAATTTAGAATTCTAAGGAGCACTTAAATAATTTATAAAAATCAAAAAAAAATTAATAAAAATAAAAAAGAAATAATCAGTGCAATAACACTTGACTATATTTTGCTTTTTTTACTGTTTCAACACTTAATGTAGTTCTTAAGTAGTATTCATCTGGCATTACTCCACCATAAAGAGGAATATTTAAGATTACTCTACTAGTTTTTCCTGCTTTAAGAGTTGGCATAATTGTTTCGTCAGAAACATATTCATCTAGAAGTGTTGCTTTAAGTTTAATATTTTTAGCAGTTTTACTTCCTTTGTTTTTGACATAAACAGCTACTCTTAATTCTCTATCATCAATTGCTGTGTCTTCGTTCATGATTTTTGTTCCAAGCAATAAATCTTGACTTCTAATTTTGATTTCTTTGTCTGAAGTTAGTGGATCACAGTCATTATCTTTCCCGTCTCCCTTAATTTCTTTCATACCTGGATTAATATCTTTGTCCCAATCATGACAATCTACTGATGCATCATACCCATCATTATCTCTATCATAGTCACAAGCATTTCCTACACCATCTCCATCAGTATCTACGTTTGTTGGATTATAAACATCTGGACAAGTATCTTCATGGTCACAAATACCATCCTTATCTAGATCAATACAATCATCACATCTATCATCAATGTAATCATTATCAATGTCAATAAACTCAATTACTGGTGTGTATAAACAATCTCCTTCGCCGCATGACCATTCACCATAAATTGTTTGAGTGTAATAACATTTTCCTCCACAATTTGTTTGGCAAGATCCACAATATGCTTCATCTAGATCTATAACTGTACATGCTTCGTTATTTGTACAATCATATTTAGGACCATATTCGTAACATGGATCTGAATCAAAATCATTTCTACATTCTAAGATTGAGTCACTATCCTCTGAACAAATATCTTCACTAGTTGGAAGACATTCATCTTCACAAATAATTGGATTTTCACAACCACATTCTACACAATAGTCTGCAGTATGATAATCTTGATCATTACATTGGTTATCGTATTCACATTCTTCGCCAATACCATCCTGAACAATTCCATCACCACATATTTCTAGGACACAAACGGAATTACAACCGTCATTATTTTCTACATTACTATCATCACATTCCTCTCCTTCTTCAAGATAAGAGTTTCCACAAACTGGAAGAGTTATTCCACCACATTCTGCGTCACAATGAAGAGGTTCTCCATTATCAATACCTTCGTCACAGATTTCATTAACATTATTGATTATTCCGTCTCCACAGTATTCAATAACACAACTTGCATCACAACCGTCTAAATCGATTGTGTTTCCGTCATCACATTCTTCTTGTCCATCCCATACAAATGTATCTCCGCACTCAGCGTCCATACATGTATCTAGACATGAATCAGTGTTATCTCCTTGACCATCATCACATTCTTCACCTAATCCAAGTTGAACAATTGTGTCTCCACATGACTCAATAACACATTGAGAAGAACATCCATCTTCATCATCATTGTTTCCATCATCACATTGTTCACCAAATTGCAATATATTATTTCCACAAATTTCGTCATAACAACTTGCGTCACATCCATCACCATCATCATTGTTTCCATCATCACATTCTTCTAATCCGTTTGTAATTGAATCTCCACAATATTCAATGACACAAAATGCATCACATCCATCATTATTAACATTATTACCATCATCACATTCTTCTAATCCATTTGTAATTGAATCTCCACAATATTCATCAGTGTGACAATCTTCGAATCCTCTACATGAACTTTGACATTCTCTTGTTCCTGCATATCCTTCAAAGTTTTCACAAACTATTGAATTGCCATCACAAACTTCACTAACTCCGTATCCATTTGGATCTTGAACTATAGAATCTCCACAATATGTAAATGAACAATCATCATAACAAGTATTTGTATCATCTCCATCTGCACCATCATCACATTCTTCAACTTCATTATTTCCATTCCAAATTTGAAGAGTTTGATCTCCACAATAAGTTAAAGTACATGAATCTGTACATTCATCAGTATCAATCCCATTTGCACCATCATCACATTCTTCATGGCCAAACCATACAATACTATCACCACAAACTGGTGCCGTACAATCACTTAAACATGCATCTGTATCATCTAAATTACCATCATCACAAACTTCACCAAATTGAGGTATACCATTCCCACAAACTTCTGAAACACATAAACTGTCACATCCATCTCCATTAACATTATTACCATCATCACATTGTTCACCTGGTTGAGGTATTCCATCTCCGCAATATTCATCTAAACATAATGCGGAACATCCATCTCCGTCTGCGTTATTACCATCATCACATTCTTCACCATTATTAGTGATTGAATCCCCACAGTAATTAGTTACACATAAGTTTGAACATGCATCGTCATCTACGTCATTACCATCATCACATTCTTCATTGTCTGCATCATTGTCAATACCGTCTCCACAATATTCATCTAAACATAATGCGGAACATCCATCTCCGTCTGCGTTATTACCATCATCACATTCTTCACCATTATTAGTGATTGAATCCCCACAGTAATTAGTTACACATAAATTTGAACATGCATCGTCATCGACATCATTACCATCATCACATTCTTCATTGTCTGCATCATTATCAATACCGTCTCCACAGTATTCAATAACACAACTTGCATCACAACCATCTAAATCGACTGTATTACCATCGTCGCATTCTTCTCCTAATGTTTCATGTAAAATATTATCTCCACAAATTTCTAAAATACAAGATGAACTACATCCATCTCCATCTTCGAAATTTCCATCTTCACATTCTGCATCACAAGAGTCTACATCACATTCATGATTAAATTCATATTCTCCCTCTGTACACACATCAATTGCACTGCATTCACTAATAAAACCAACAGCAGTATCATATGTCATTGGATTATTATCTGGATCACTATTACAAGTTGAAATTCCAGGCAAATTATTACCTGAACAATCTAAATCTTGAGCTCCATCATATACTTCTTGAGGATCATTATCATTTTCACATTGACAACAAGTTCCACAATCACTTCCTGCTTGATTTATTTCTTGATTTTTACAAAAAATTTCACCAAATTCGCAAGAAGTCATTCCAGAACAATCACCCTCTCCACAAGAAACCTCTTCGTAATCTTCATCTAAAAGGATATCACAATCATTATCTATTCCATTACAAACAGTTTCATCCGCACCTGGATAAATAGTATTATCTGTGTCGACACAATCAACTGGGTAACAAAAACCATCACTATCTGCATCATTACCTGTGTCATCTGGACAGATATCACAAACATTTCCTAATGTATCTCCATCATTGTCTGCTTGATTTGGATTATAATTAACTGGACAATTATCACAAATATCTCCTAGTCCATCTCCATCTGCATCTTCTTGACCTGGATTATATGAACAAGGACAATTATCTTCGAAGTCTGGTGTTCCGTCACCATCTGTATCTACAAATTCTGTTAACCAAACTACTGATCTTTCAAAAAATAATTCTGTTTCATCTGACCAATAAGTTGCTTCGTCAGCGCCAAACATAACAATTCTCTCATTAGTAATTGAATTATCTTTTAACTGAGCACCCCTTTCATAGGTTGCTATTTCAATTCTACTTGAATATCCATCAAGTGTTGAAAGAATGTGTAAATCTTCTACACCCCCTAATTATATATGAGTTTCACCCCGACATCAGTCTAAAGTTTATTTAGCAAATTTTTTTGCTTATTAGTAACGCTGTTTGATTTTTCAGTTGCGTTACTATACTTTAATCTATTATGTCACACTCTTTTTTAGTTAAGAACCTCTTTTTTTTAGGATGCAAATTTCACCACGATTTGCATAGAGAATAATCACGTTGTTAATTGTTAATAAACGTTAACTACCCCCGTTGAAATAATACCCACAAAGTATTACCTGATTATGTAGAAATAGGCAGTTTATATTTAAATGTTTCGTTAAAAGAGCATTTTAAAGTAGTAACATGTATTTTCTACTCATTAAGAATTGTTAAAACTTTGTCAATATGGCTTGCTACGTCTTCACCTTTTTTTGTTAAGGTTAAAAGTTTTAATCTTCCTTGTTTATCAAAGTTAACTAAACCTGCTTTTTGCATTTGCTGCAAAATTTTTACAACATGAGAATATGTACAATCTACTGTTTTAGCTAAATTAGAAGCATAGATTTCTTTTTTAGAATTTCTTCTCATTTCAACTAACATGTTAGCTGGTTTTTCCCTAAATAATACATTGAAAATATCTACTTTTGCCATATGACTTACCTAAAATATTTTGGGTTTAAATAATTTGTCTTTCGAACTTCAAAATATAATTTGCGAAATATATATTTACTTATATATTTTACTAAAGATATACTGGAGTTAAACTTCAATATTAACTAAAATTAATAATAAAATTTATATAACTAATAAGTAATATTTATCTTAAGAGGAGGTCCTATTCATGGCAAAAAAAAAAGAAATCCAGTACAAAAACTACAAAAGAAAAAAAACCTGAAACTAAAAAAACAGTTCATGATCATCTAAAAGCTAAAGTTTCAGTACCTGTTATTTTCATTGCAATACTACTATTACTAGTTGCAATCAGAGTTCCTTATGAAGCATTAGAAACATACACTGAAATAGTAGAAACGCAAGTAGAAAAACAAGAGATTGAAAAAGTTTCATTAGGTGAAAAAGAAGTATGTGTAGATTTACCTGCAGAGGTTAGAGAAGAACCTCACCCATTGTCACCATTTGTTGATCCCTATGGTAAAGATCATAGATGTTACGCTGAAATAAAAATCACTAATATGGCTGATACATCTGGAAAATGGACTTACAAATATACGTTTAATGTAAATGGAAAAAATTTCCCTGTTGAAGAACAAGAAGTTGAAATTCAATCAGGAACATCATACATATATGAATTCACAAGTGATATTTGTAAATCTGGAGACACTGTTAAAGGAGAATATACACTTGTTAAAGGACCTACAACACCTGAATGTAATTATGAAGAAGTCTTTGAAGATAAAACAGTAACAAAAACAGTTGTAGAGAAAAGCGAAGTGGAAAAAGAACGTAAAGTGCCTAAAAAAGAACCATTATGGCAATTTCTACTTGGTTTAAATAAAGGAGAAAAAGTATAAAAATTACTTTTTCATTTTTTTAATTTCTTTTTTAATTTCTTTTACTTCATTAATTAGTTCATCCATTTGATTATTAACTCTAGATTGTTTCCAGTTCAAATACATCATAAATATTTGAAACCCAAAAGCGATCATATAAGTTATTAACATAATGACAAAACTGTTTCCGAGTAATTCTGGTGTTAGTTCCATATAATTTTTAGAATATAATTAGAATATAAATTTTTAGATATTTATCAATTAAATCTAAGTAGGAGTCTTATTAGAATAAATCAAAAAAAAAATTAATTCTTTTTCCTTTTAGTACTTTTCATATCAGTTACTTTTTTCTTTAAGTTTTTATGCGCAGATTTAACATGCGGTTTTGCTTTATGATATGCTTTTTTACTATGATGAAAAACCAATTTGAATAATTTTACTATTCCTCTAACAATCCATTTAATTATCTTAACAATAAAAGGAATACCAAATTTTATGAACCACTTAATTCCTTTTGCTATCAAATCAATTATTTTTTTAAAAATATTATTTGCTTTTTTTCTAATAATTGGTTTTGCAACATAAAAGTATCCAAATGCTGCAAATATAATGAACCAAAAAAATTTGCCAAAAGAAAACTTAAAACCTGGTTCAGAGTTTATCCCAGATAATCCTTTATTTTTTGATTCTTTAATTTCATATTCTTCACCTAAATCTCCTTCATATTCATAAGAAGGAACTGTATCATCAAATAAAATATATTTGTCATCAACATTATTACCTGTTGATTTTAAATCAAAATCATGTTCTGCAAAAAATCCATCAAATTCTTTATCAGAAGAAATAATCTCATTCATATCTTGACTATTAATACTAAAAATATTTTCAGATTTATAATCCTTTGACATAGGAGTTACAATTATTTCAACATTGTCATCCAAAGGTAATGGTTGAATATAGATTTTTCCTTCAGCTCTTTCAATAAAATATTCATAGTCAAGACTACTATCTTTATGTATAACCTTAATTGTATAAAAATCAACTTCATCATCTTTCACTTTTAAAAATGCATTTGGAATTCTAACTGCTGATGATCTATCCGGACGATCGTAATTTGCTGCTTTTCCTATAATGAACCCAGGCTGATAATTAATTGTTTTTGTTAGTGAAATATTACCTGAAAGATCAATGAATCTATACTGAGTTTTTTGAGCATTTGTATATTTCCATGGTTCACCTAGATCATATTTACTATTCCCTGCTCTTGTATCATAAAAAAATCCATGCATTTTAAATAATTCATCAAATGCATCTGCTTGTTTAGGAAATTCTGCCTTAAATGCTTTATAGTATTCATAAAAATCCTTTCTTTTAACTTTCAAAACAGACCAGATTTCATCCAAAGTTAATGTAATTGAATCTCCGTTTTCGTTTCTATCATCGTAAATATCCCATAACAAGGATGCAACAGCAAATTCTTCATCCATCCCTCTACCATCCCAAGGTTTATAATTTTTTTCCATACTTCCAAAACCTGCATAAATGCTAGGACTTGGTTCTTTATTATAATCAGATATAACTAGTGACATAAACTCTGCAAAACCTTCCAAATAAGAATCTGCTGTATTGTTATTCAAAAAACCATCATGATTCTTAACACCTGGTTCCATTCTTCCTGCTGGCCATGCATTGTATATATCATACATAAGCGCATGCATGAATTCATGGTATTCACGATTGTCAGGCCTATTTGAATCAGAAAGAGAGGTTTGAGCAGCTGATATAAGAATCCTTGAATCTCCTGGTGAATACAATGTTTTTTTATGTTGATTTCCTACATAAATTGTTACTGGAAGTTTATAATCCATATCTTCCTTTAATGTACTTAACACAAATTCTACTGCTTCAGCTGTATGAAAATAAATAAGTGAATAATGTTTTATATCGGCTTTACTAGCAAATGAAGTAAAAAAGTTTCCTTCACCATCCATTCTAAAATCAATTTGTAAATGTTCTCCATAGACTAATTTATCTTTTTTATATGCAATTACTTGACTATATTGGCCATTAGGCTTTCTAAAATAAGTATCAAAATAATTATTGCCGTTTCTATAATAATCAAACATTGCAAATAAAGCAACATCTTTTTCTTCACCTTCTTTAAGTTCTAGTCCTGTTAATGGTATCATGTAAACTCCTTCGTCATCAGTGTATCCTTCATATTCAATATTATCTACTTTTGCTATTATCTTCATATAAGATAATGGGTGATCATAATAATCACTAATATGACCAGCTACATAATATTCTTCAGTTGTTTCTTCTTCTTTAGATTCTCCTTTTACATACCATTTAAAAGAAAAATAATCATAATCTTTATTATCAATAACTTTACCTTTTGATAATTTGTAGCTTGAGAGCATATTTAGAACATCGCTTCTGACTGCATTAAGTTCTGCTTTTGAACCTGTGCCTTTTTCAAAAACTGTTTGTCTAGTTGCTTTAACTATCATAACTCCGCTTCCTTTTGGCGACATCTCAGCAAATAATTGATAATAAATATCTATAAAGTCAGCTCCGTTCTGTGGATTGAGCGGTCCATTATAAACCATTTCATATGCTTTCCCAGTAAGCTCAGAACCACTCGCTGAAAGATCATTAGTAGTAACGTCAGTATTTTTTATATTATCTTTTGGACCGATATATCCATCAAGATCATTTTCTTTATATACTTCAAATGTATCCCAAAGTTCCTGTGTTGTAAGTTCAATTTTGTAAATATCACTTGATTCATATTCGTCTCCTTGTTCACTTATATACTTTTTTTTCTCATTATAAGATAAATATTGAGAGGCTACAGACTGATAATTATTTTCTGTTTTTTCATCTATAAAATCCAATCTATCTGGAATTGATACTGTTTCATCAGTATCGCTCATTATAAAGTCTTTACTAACTTGTCCTATAGAATGATGACAAATCATACAACCATCTTCTTTATTACACATTATACTATTTCTTTCATGATGACATCCATATTGGTAAAAAGGAGATTCTTCATCACTTGTATCTGGCCATTCTAATCCAGGTGATTCTTTTACTATGTAGAAAGTTACTATTACTGATGAAGACAATCCAACTCTGTCTTGAGGTCTAAAACCAAATTCTATTGTATCTTCTCCATTATATTTCATAGTCTCTCTAAAATTACCACCTGAACTTCTTGAAAACTCATTTCCAGAAAGTGAATATACATGGGAATTTCCTGCAAAAATCTCTACATACTGTGCATGTTCTTTGACAATTGGATCATTGATATATACTTTAACAGTTGTTGGAATCATTGCGTGAATGGTGTTAGGCATTTCCAGATACAATGGATCTTTTGTGCTTTTACAATCACCTTCATTCCACTCTCCACCAAAATATTGAGCATAAGTTAGTTGTAATAATAATATCAAAAAAATCGAAAGAATTAATAGTGTTTTTTTCCTCAAAATAACTTCACCCCTAAATATCTTAAATAATTTGAGAGAAGAAGTAATATTTATTTATATCGAAAAAAGAATTAGTAATAGTTTGATTCTTCCTCGCCAGAATGCTCCAATGCCTCAAGTAAAATAAATCCTTCTTTAGTTTTATCTGGATGTGTATCATATTCAGGTTCACTATCGTATACTCCAAATAAATTTACACTTCCGGTCATCACAGTATTAAGCATTTTAACGTTATACACTTTTGCACCTGAAAAATTTGTTTGTGTAATTCTTGCAGAATATAAATTTGAATTTGACATATTTGAATTTGAAAAATTTGTTCTTGAAATTATCGTATTACTTAAATCAGTATTTGATAAATCTGATCCTGATAGATCTGTATCTGCTAAAATTATATCTGATAAATCCAATCCCGAGAGCCCACTGTTTTTTAGATTTAATCCTTGAAGTTTTACTTCTTGTTTTTCTTTTAACTTAGGAATAAGCTCATTCCAGCGTTCTTTAAAATTTATCAAAATATCTATGATTCTTTCACTATCTTTCTCATTAACTAATTTTGTTAGATCTGATAGTGAAACATAATTCATAAAAAAAGATTAAGTGCAATGTATATATAAAGATTATAAAAAAAATTCTAGATTGATTTTCAAATATTTATCCTCAACATTATATAATTCAAAAAAAAACAGTTATGCTAAAATTAAAGGTATTTTATGTATGATTTATTTGAAAAATTATTTTTTAGAACTAATTAAATCTTTTTTTTCATCATAAACACTATTCATTTGAAATTCCGTAGGTCTATTTTTTCCATTAGTATATTTACCTTTCTTCATACCAAATCTAAAAATACCAAGTTTTCTTAGAAAATTAATAAGTACCATAAATTCATATTTACTTAGCCTATTTAAATATTTAATCAATAGAAAAATAAATTAAACTTTCTTATTATAAAAAATTCTATTTCATTAAACATCATATTATATTTTCGTTACTAAAAATAAACAATAAATATTAAAACTAAAGTTCATTAGAACATATTGAAAATAACAAGGTAGTCAAATAAATGATAGCAGATAAAAAACTTGCAAAAATTTCAAGAACAATTGATTTAAAACATTTTAATCCATCTAATTTAAATAGTGAAAAATCTAAATTTTTTGCTTCAAAAACATACAACCCACAATTCACCTATAATCCAGTTAAATATTCATTTAAATTATTAAAAAGCATTTCTTATGGATATAGACCTATTGATCAACTTATGAAAGCCAAAGGAAAAGAATTAAGAGCACAATTATTAATGCGAAAATTCTTGGGTACAAAAAAATTTACTAATTTTTCAAAGAGAGCATATGGTTTTCCTAATGAAAAATTAATTGAAAAAGCAAAAATCTATATCACTAGAGTTCCAAGCAAAACCCGTGAAACTACTAAAGGTTCAATACCTAGTTCTGTTGTTCAAAAATTGTTTTTAAATGAAATTTCTTTATTTTCAAATAAATGGACAGTTCTTGAAGCACCAATTTTAGCAAAAGCTATGGTAAACCCAACAAACAAAACAGTCTATATTAAAAAAAATGATATGTTTACAAAAATACAAGTTGATAGATTAATAGCTCATGAAATATATGGACATGTTTTAAGATCTGTTTGTGGAGAAATGCAACCTTATAAAATGTTTTCAATTGGTTTTGCTAAATATGAATCAACTGAAGAAGGCCTTGCTTTATATAAAGAAAAAAAATTGGTGGATTATCCAAACGAGTTTTAAAAGGATATGCTGGACGTGTTCTTGCTGTTCATTATGCATTAAATACTAGTTTTAGAGAAACATATAATGAGTTATTAAATTATTTTTCAAAAGAAAGTTCTTGGCTTATGACTCTACGTGCTAAACGAGGATTATGTAATACTTCTAAACCTGGAGCATTTACAAAAGACTATGTTTACCTAAAAGGTTATATAGATGTAAAAAATTTCATCCAAAATGCAAGTTGTTTGCATCTTTTACATTATGGAAAAATAAACATTAAACAAATTAATACAATAATGAATATCCCAAGTTTAAATGACCCAAGTAAAATATTTTTGAAATTACATCAAGAATCCTACTACTTTAATAAAACATATAGGTGAAAAAATGAAAATAGGTTTTTTAATAAATGATTTTGAAACAGAACGTCCTAGATACACTACAATGAGATTATCACAAGCTGCAATTAATGCAGGCCACGATGTATGGATTATGGATGTTGGTGGACTTTCATATGATGTAGATGATCTAATAAAAGCACACGCTAGAAAAGTTAAAGGTAAAAAGTACAAATCTCTTGATGTACATTTAAAAGATTTAAAAGATCCAAAAAAACATATTATTGAAAGAATATCTATTGATCAGCTTGATGTTCTGATGCTTAGGAATGATCCTGCTTCTGAACAATCAAATAGAGCATGGGCTAGAAATGTTGGTATAAATTTTGGAAGAATTGCAACAAAACACGGTGTGATTGTTTTAAATGATCCAAATGGATTATCTAAAGCAAGTAACAAATTATATTCTCAAGAATTTCCTGAAGAACTTAGACCTAAAACCTTAATAACTAGAAATAGAGAGGAAATCAAAGCATTTGCAAAAAAATTTGAAAAAATTGTTGTAAAACCTATTTCAGGATCTGGTGGACAAAATGTTTTTTTACTTGAAAAAACAGATATTTCTAATATTAATCAGATTATTGACACTGTTAGTAGAGCAGGATATGTTATTGCTCAAGAATATGTTCCAGAAGCAGCTGAAGGTGACACTAGACTTTTCCTAGTTAATGGTGTTCCTCTTAAACATAGAGGTAAATATGCTGCAGCAAGAAGAATTCGTTCCCCAGATGATTTAAGAAGTAATATTCACGCAGGTGGAACTATTGCTCCAGCTACGGTAACTCCAGAAATGTTAAAAATTGCTGAGATGGTTAGACCTAAATTAGTTCAAGATGGAATGTTTTTTGTAGGTTTAGATATTGTTGGAACTAAAATTTTAGAAATTAATGTCTTTACTCCTGGTGGTCTAGGTACTGCTAGTAAACTTGAAGGACTTAATTTTACTAAAGTAGTATTAAATGCAATAGAAAGAAAAGTAAATTATATGCAATATTATAAAAGAAAATTTAATAATGTTGAACTTGCAACATTATAATTAAAAAGTTTTTAATTCTTTTTTTTAATTTATCAAAAATTCTAGATAATATATTAAAATTTTGAAAAAAAAAACATTATTAAAAACATCAAGATTAAGTATTATATCAAGGTAATCTAAAAGAAGTAAGAATTATCATGTTTAAAAATGTTTTTTTGGGTACAAAAATTAAAAAATACTTAATTACTTTTGTAGTTAAATCCTTATTTTACTATCGATAAATTAGTTTAACAACAATATCAAGTAAAAAAGAAAAATAAACATATCTTAAAAACATATTTGAAAAAACAGCTATTAAAATTTCAGGTAAAGGTTGTCCAAATTTTTTTCTTAAAAAATATCCTGTAATATCAGTAATTAAAACTAAAACAACAGCAACTAAAACTAAGAACTTACTACTTGGAAAAAAATACTGGAAAAAATATACTCCAAAAAAAACAACTAACTTATTCCAAATATTAACAAAAGTTCCTGCTGTAGGTCCAGCCATTAAAAAAGGAACAGTTACTGGAATTAAAATATAAAAAAGTCCATATTGAACTCCAAATGCAAGCATTAAAACAATTGAAAAAAGATATGTAGGTTCTATTTCAATAGGAAAGCCAAATTTTGTTCTTTTAAATTTAATATAACTTGTAATTAAAGAAAAAACAATTGTAATAAAAACAGCAAAAAATCTTATTAAAATTATTAAAATAAAAATTAATAATAAAAATTTTAAAAAGTATTTGTTAGATAATACTGGAAGAATTTTATCAAAAAATTTTGTTTCTTCTTTTACCCAAGTAATTTCATCTTCTAATAAATTATATTTATTCCATATTTTTCTTAAAGTTGGTGCTGGCTTACTTTTTTCAAGAGACATACATATAAGGTTAACTTCATGCCTTATAAAAGATTAGCTATAGTGAAAAATTAAGAAACACTACTTCAAAGAATTAAAGATTCTAACAAAAAAATTACCTTCAAAAGAAAATTAATTATCTAAGATAACTTTACTTTCTGATTTATCAAGTTTTTTATCTGTTTCTTCTACTGGTTTAGGTATTTTCATAAAATATTTTACTGCCATAAGTTCTCACCTATCCTCTATAATGATTTATGCCTTTATAAATGTACGGATAAGGATTTATTACTTTCTTTTTACTTGAAAATAATACGCCCCAGCGAAGAATTGAACTCCGATTTCAAGATTTTTGCAAATTTTGAAAGTTAGTACTGTCGAACCTGTTCGATAGTACACGGTGCGGTATCAATCGACGCACCACTTGCCGCAATCTTACGTGCTATCCATTACACTACAGGGGCTTAAATAAAAAGATAAATACTAAATTTATAAAAGTTTCATTAAGTAAAAATTAAAAAGATTTGGTGTTTATTGTTAATTAAAAATAATATATACCATGAATCAAAAAAAAACTCAAAGAATTTCAAGAAAATATCCAAAAAGTATTTTTATCTTCCTAGCTCTACTTATAATGTTGTTTATTATTTCTAATGTTTATTGGATTATTTCAAACAAAGAAGTACTTACTAATGAAGAAACTTATGGTTTAACAAATGCTGTTCAATTACTATATGAAGAAAAAACAGACATTAGATTTTCAATTGATACATTTGATAAGAGTTTTATGTTTGAAACTATCTCGTTTTTTTTAATGCTATTTTTTCAGCATGAAAGTGTGTTTTATTTTTTTAATTTACAGCTTGCATTAACAACTCTTATTTTAGTTTATTTTAGTGTTTCAAAAATTTATAACAAAAATGTGGCAACTTATACACTATTAATTCTATTGAGTTTTCCTTCTTTTACTTTTTTTACAAGGTTTTATTATCCTCAAATATTACTATTATTTTTTAATGCTTTAAGTATATTCTTTTTGATAAAATCTGAAAAGTTTCACAACAAAAAGTTCTCAATTCTTTATGGTATTTCTCTAGGTTTATTTTTATTAACCAAACCTACTGCAGCACCTTATGTTTTATCGCATGTAATTTTTGCTATATTTTTAAATTACAAAAATTTAACATTTAAAAACATTAAACAACTAATTCAAAAAAATTTTATTTTGCTCCTGTTCTTTACATTATTTCACACATTATCTTTCTTTTCAAATTCTATTTTTTTGTATTTTTTAATCATTGCATTAATTGTACTTTTTACCTACTTAAATAAAAAACATAAAAACAATTTCCACAATTTTTTTTTAAGTGGATTTATTTTTATTTCAATATCTCTAATGTGGTATATACGAAGAACATTAAGCATATTAAAAATATATCTAGCTCCTGATTTCAATTGGAGTTATTTGACCCAACTACAATCACTAATTTTTGGTCAAATGAATCTAATATTATCTATTTTTGTTTTCGTAAGTATACTTTGGTATCTAACTAAACTTCATAAAACAAAAAAGTTATTTTCTAATTTTTGGATAATTCTAATTTTTGTCCCACTGATAATTTTTTCAATTTTTCCAACAAAAAACTATTATGTTATATTTGGATTAATTCTACCTATCTCAATAATTTTTTCAGTATTTCTTAATCAAACTAAAAAAAGTGTTAGAAGATTCATTTTGTTTATTTTGTTTTTTTTTATTATCTTTTATTCTATCCCACATACAACTACAACAAATACATTTCAAGAAAAAATAAACAATATTTTAATCTCAAACAACTTATTAACTCAAATTGACTCTAGAGGTACTCCTAGATTCTATCTAAGCAACTCAAATAATCTAAATAAAATAATTGTAAACATTCAAAACAATTGTTTTAATTGTAACTCCATTCTTTCTTTAGGTGGAATACCTTATGAAGACGATGTACTTGGATATTATCTACAAAAAAATAATAACAAATTTTCAATTCTTCTTTATCAATATAATCCTTTCATCAATCTAACTAATGATAAATTAATTCTTGATTTTTTATTATCACATGATATTATTTTAATATCAAGTTCTATTCCTGTGTATAGTGATTCTAAATATTCAAATTATTATACTAAAATCTATGAATACATCAAAGTAAACAACTATGAAACCTTTAGATCCTATTTTAGAAAAACATATTCTGAAAAAATTATAACACAAAATCCTCTATACTCTGATATAATTTATGTAGAAATCTTTGTCAAAATAAATAAAGTAAATTTAAACTAAGTGTTTTTCATTTAATTCATGCAGCGCAACAATAAATAATGATTCTGCCCAGCCTAGCGGAGTATTTTCATTGGGTTTATTTGTATTAGAAAAGTATAATTCTGGAACTCCTTTTTTTGTGTCAATTGAAAGCATTTGTTTAATAAAGAATTCTGCTTTTTTGATTCTTCCTAGTTTAAGATAAATTATTGCTAACCAACTAAGTCCAAAACACCACTCAGCTTCCTCGCTATATCCATCAGGATTTTTATTATAATAATAATCATTCTTATATCTAATTACTCCTTTTTTTCGAAGCAATAAATATTCAACATTTTTCAAAATTTCTTCTCTTTGTGTTGAAGTAATAATATTATATGGATAAATCAAAGAAAGAAGAGCTAAATCAACAAATTTTTTTTCTGATTCTCTAGGTAATAATTTCATTAATGATTCTTTTCCTTTTTCAATTAAATCATTTGGAACTTCAATGCCTGGTATTTTTTTAACAGCTTTAAGACCAGCAACGCAAGCACCTACTGATGAAGCATGTATTTCTTCATTTTCTTCCCACATACCAGAATCTTCATCATGCCAGTATTCTATACTCCTTAAATATTTAACAAGTTTATTGACAATTCGATAGTATTTAGGTTCTTTTAATATTGATCTTTTATGATGATGTTCAAGTTCTCCAATTCTAAATAAAATCGCTCCAACACTATCATTTTGTTTGTTTCCCCATTCTTCCCAAAATTCATCAAATGTTTCTGGATGAAACCGTGCGTGAATATATTGATGTCTATGCTGAGGTTTAACTTCAATAGCTTTATCAATATTTTTTTCATGTTTTAAAAAAATCTCTAAGAGCGCACTGTATGTTTTTTCAACTGTATCCCAGTCATTAATCACTTCAAAAGCTAAACATTCATAAAAATTATCTCTAAGCCAAGATTTATCATACCCAGTTCCTACACTTTTATCTGACGCGGCAAACAAACCAGATTCATACTGAAGACCTTTTAAAATCTTTAAATGCTGAGAAATTAAATTATTATAATTCAACCCTTTTTTTACCATTATCAATAATTAGAGTAATTGGATCTTTTAAATTTTACGTGCTAGAGTAGATGGACTTCTTCTCCCAATAATTGGACCATCATAAACTTCTAATCCAGCTAATGCTAAATTTTCCCTTACTTTTCTTGCATAAGAATATGTAGCTAAAATTGCATTTTTCTTCATTAATTTTGAAATATTTGTAAAATATTCTTTTGTCCATAATTCTGGATTTTTTGAAGGAGAAAAAGCATCTTGAAAAACAGCATCAAATTTTTTTGGAACTGATTTAATTAATTTAGTTGCATCTCCAATTTTTATTCTTAAAAAAATATTACTATCTTCATAATGATAACTCTTTGTTATTGGATCATATTCAAGTTTTTTTATAATATCATAATTCTTTAAACCATTTTTAAGATCCTTTAATTTTTCTAGCTGCAAATCTTTTTCGAAACTAAGAATTTCAATTTCTACTTTTGGATTTGCTTTTTTTGCCATATCAATTGCTGCAATTGCATTATAACCTAAACCAAAACCAATATCTAATATTGAAATAAATCCTTTTTTTGCTAATTCAATTATTTTACAAGGTTTAACGTATTTTTCAACAGATTCTTGAACAGCACCAGATTTAGAATGATAATATTCACTGTATTCTTCACTATATAATGTTTCAGATCCATCCCCTGTTTTTAGTTTCATAAAAACTAGTTAAATGAATAGATTTAAAATGATATTGCCAAAAGCAAGAAAAGTCAATAAATTAATTACAAATCCTATAATATGTTCAAAAAAAATTTCTTGAATTGAAATATTCATTGCCATATTTATCATTAGTCCTGCAATAAATTTTATTGAAACTAATGTAACTCCTAAAATTACAAAATTAAATGTTGGAAAAATATACATAATATGATTAATAATAATTGTTAAAATAAAAGATACAAAGGTATCTTTATCTAACCTAGCAGTGTAGATATCAATAAATAATGTAGGAATAAGAAGCATAATTAAACTATATTTTAATCCAATAACTCGAGTTAAAAGCAAACTAAAAAATAACTCAGGTTCTGGATTAATTCTAACTGTTGTAATATTAGTTTGATAATTAATAATTGAACAAAATAATGTTACCATTAAAAATAAAAGTAATGGATTTTTTGAAATCATTGTAAAAACGAGTAAAACAGCTAGAAAAATATATCCAACTAATGCAGGTTCTCGACTAAATTTTTTGGAATATTTCCAATGTTTTCTTTGTTTTTTTCTTTTGACTCTAGACATTTTCCCCTTATAATATAGGAGTTTTTTATACTTAAATGTTGGTATTTAATTATTTTCACCATTAAAGAGTGGTAAAAATGAAAAGATTTATAAAGAGAAAAAGAATAGAAAACATAAAATAAGTCCAGTCCAAGGTCCACAACTTAATCCACCAGTAAAAGTAATTGATAAGTTAGTAGAATTAAATCCCTTATTTCAACAACCTGTTGATTATGGTGTAGACATCGGTGATATGTCAAGATACATTGTTGCAAGCCATGCCACTTTACTGTTTAATAGTTTAATGAATCCTCAAAATGTTAAATTAAATTATAGTGACGCAAAATCAGATAAAAACCATAAAGATGGGGGCCTAACAATTAATTCTGCACTTCTTTTAAGAGATAATACTCTTCCAGAAGATTCAACTACTTATTGGCAGTTTGGACCTAATACGAGAACTATTGGAGACATCACAGACTCTTTTTTTTCAAAAGATACCCAATCTACTTTACCTTATGCTATTTATGCACTTCAAGAAGGTACAAAACAACCAACTACACTTCCCCATCCTTTTACTCATGTTGATATTGAAAATGACAAACGTGAAGGCACTCTTGTTTTTTCTACCGATGAAAAAAAAATTTTCATGAACAATGGTTTTACAATGACTGATAGAAGAAGCAATGACCTAAGAACTGCATTAGAAATAGTAGATGAAAATAAATGGCTTAACATGAAATTTGGAGAAGACTATTATGGTGGTGGTGTTAAAGCAGTTATATTTAGTAGTATATATGAGTCATTAGTCAATGCTATCCTTCTTGGAGACAACCCCACAGTTGTTGGAATGAGAGTTAGTGAAGCTTCAGACAAAGTTTTAACAATTAATGATTATTATGAACCAACAAAAGCAACACCAAACCAAAGATCTGATGATATTAGTGCAGGATCAACAGAAGGATATTTGGGTTTAAATAGAGCTCGATACGTAATTGTAAAAGTTAAGGACGAATATATTCAAGATTTACATGAAAGAGTAAAGTTACCTATTAACGCAAACACTTCAAACAATGCGTTAAATACCTTAATGGAAGTTTCTGTAGGTGAAACTGCAGAGGAGTACAATCTTGATCCTATTCAACTTTTTGATATTACTTATGGTGAGATGGGACTATTTGACACAAATGGTGATGTTCGTGGAGCTTCTCAACTTTATGATGTCAATGTAGCTAATTTAAATCTAAGAGGTTTTGGAAACGATATTCCAAATTTGGGTTTCTATGTTAAAAATAGAAAGATTACCTAATTCTCATAATAAATTTTATATAGACTTAAATTACTTACAAAGGTATGTCATTAAAACAAACAATAATAATTCGTCAAGATCTAAAAATTCCTAAAGGAAAAATGTCTGCTCAGGCAGCTCACGCAAGTGTAGAAGCAGTTTTACGAAGTGATAAAGATTTAGTTAAAGAATGGCGAAACAATGGAAGTGCAAAAATTGTACTTAAAGTTCCTGATGAAAAAACACTTTTAAAATATAATCAAATTGCTAAAGATTCTGGATTAACAACTGCATTAATTACAGACGCAGGTAAAACAGTTATTGCTCCAGGAACAAGAACCTGTTTTGCTATAGGACCTGATGATGAAGAAAAAATAGATGAAATAACTTCTGATTTAAAATTAGTTTAATTCTTTTTAGTGAGATTAAGCTTATAAAATAAGCGCATGTCACACCAGTTTTCCACCAATGTTTTGAAAATTTAAATTTTCAAAGCCCGAAAATCTTTGATTTTCTATGCTTTTAGCGTAACTATGTGAAGCGTCTAAAAGGCTTGGATAAAGTAACTTCGGAACTAAAACTTGTATAAATCTAATTATCTAACAACCATACTAACTAATGTTATCATTGGTCCTGATAATGATACAAAATATACAATGTTCATAACAAAAGAAACTCCAATTTCCTCCATTATTTCTACTAAGGTGTCTCCTAATGTTTTTGCCACAATAAAAGAAATAATATGATAAATAATTGCTAATACAATTCCAATTTTAACTATTTCAACTTTTATAATTAAAAGAGATAAAACTAATAAAATTTCAATTGGAACTAAAATTAAAGATTTCAAATCCACATCTGTGTTTGCAAATCTAGGATAATATTCTGAAACCAAAATAAAAATAATTGCCTCAACAACACCTATATTCCTAAGAATTAACATTGATAAAAAAAACACATGGCCAAAATTTAATCTAAATTTTAATCCATATGAAAAAATGTGAAGCCAAGTTGATAATACTAAAAGAATTGAAAATATCATTAATTTTTTGTATAAAAAAAAAACCCATAATAAGTACTATAAAAGATAATAAAATAAATTTTGAATATTTTTTGAATAAAGAAACAACTTTCTTTTTGTTCATAACGGCATTCTAATTACTATGAAAAGATATTACTATATTTAAAGCTTTTCAGGATCTTCTCCTATATCCAAAATTGAACATGTTTGTACAATTTCAATTTTTGCGGATTTTAATTTTTTAATAATTTCGTCAGATTCTGTTCCGGGATTTAAAAAAACTTTTTTTATTCCTTTTTTTATCACTTCATCAATAATTTTTTCCCCAACAGCAGGAGGTAAATAAAATGAAGCAACTTCTACATCAAGAGGAATAGACATAACAGAATTATAACATTTCAACCCTTCAATTTCTCTCTCATTAGGATTCACTGGAAAAACAACATGATGATTCTTTTTATAGGCACGTACTGCTTTGTTACTAAATTTTTCTTTATCCTTGGAAGCACCTATAATTGCAATCTTCATTACATCACGATAATAGTTCCATCTAATAAATCTTTTCAAAGAACAAAAACATTTAAATAATATTTCTTACAAAACATTACATAAGTAGATTAATTTAGAGTAAACTAAGAGAAAATAATCTTACAAAACATGACAAACAAAGAAAAACTTCAAGATTTAAAGAAGTACATTTCTAGTGTTTATTCTAAAAAAGAACGTTCCTTAATATTATCTGCAATAAATAATTACGAAAAAAAATTAGTTAAGAAAAGTGAAATTCAGATTCCCGTGTCAATTTTTTCTCAAACTTTAACTCCATTTGAAACAATTGTCAAATATTTATATGAAAATCATAGTTTGAACTTTTCAAAAATTGGAAAATTTCTAGGAAAAGATAGACAAGTTATTTGGTTAACCTATAAAAGATCAACTCAGAAAAAAATTGAAAAATTTAGTGAGAAAGAATCAAAATATTTTATTCCATTAACAAATCTTTTCTCGAAAAATCTTTCTATAGCTGAATTAGTTGTATTTTATCTTAAAAAAAATATTGGATTAAAAAATATTCAAATAGCTAGTTTATTAAAACGAGATTCTAAAACGATTTGGACACATTATAGTAGAGCTCTTAAGAAAAAAGGTACGAAAAAATCAGAGATTTTTGGTACCCCTAAAAATAAATTAAGGGGTGATTCAAGATGAGATCACCTTTTGAAAAACATAAATCAAAAGAAAGTCAGATTTTAATTTTGATTTTGACTTTATTTTTTGTTGGAACATTAATAAATATTTCACCAACATTCATAGGAAAAGTAATTAGAGAAGAATCAATTGATAACATTGAATTAAATAATAGTTATAGTAAAAATTCAAGTTTAGATATAGATTTCCTAGGTAATATTACTTCATTAAAAATATCTGGACAAGTAGCAGGAACTGGTTTTGCAAAAATTTTCATTAATGAAAAATTAATCCTTGATACAAATAATATAATTAAATCTAAATCAAATTTAATTACTGGTCTCGCAATTACTAATATAAATCAAACAAATATTAGTGGAGATCTTGTAAAAGAAATTATTGAAAACAACATAACAGAAAATGATTCTATTATAGAAAATAATACAATAATGGAATTAGTAAATAATAGTATCATTGACAATGAAACAATTAAAATTAATATTTCTCAAAATGTTACTCCAAAAATTAATTTGACTCTAAATATTTCAATTAATGATTCACGTATTAACAAATCTGTTTCAAATATTTCTACTGTTCAAAATATAACAAATGACTCATTTATTGACATCAACATTTCACAAAATATAACATTAAATTTAAGCACTAATGAAAGTACAATTAATCAAAACATTACATTAAATCTCTCAGAAAATATTAGTGAAAAAATTAATGAAACTATTGAAATATTACCTCAAAATATAACGACAAATTTATCTGAAAATATAAGTCAAAACTATACTATAAATATTAAATCATTTAACAACTATTGTGAAGAATCATGCTATCTAAATCTTCCAAATAATTCAATAATAAAAATTGAAATTAATAATGTAACTTTGAATTTAACATTAATTTCATACTCTTACTTTATTGATGAAATAATTGTAGAAAATTTGACTCAAAATATTTCTATTAATGTTACATTAAATGAAACTTTAAACACTACTATTAATGACACTCTAAATTTAACTTTAATTAACGAAGCAGTAGTTTCAGAAAACTATTCTACCGTTGAAATAAATAAACCAGTTGAATGGAAAAGAATAATTAATACAACAAAAACAAATAAAACAATTTTACCTAAATTAGCATTTAATATTAGTTCAAGAAGTTTAACAAATGCAAATATAAATGGAAAACAAACAAGTCTTGCAAAAACAAATAAAATATTAGATTATAATAATCTCAAAAGACAATCAACTCAACTAGAAGGTCTTGTAGATAAAAAAGATGCTAAAAACACATTTAATAAACTAACAAAAATAAATCAAAAACTAAATGCATTTAGAACAGATGAATCTATTAACATAAATGAAAATATAACAATTGAAATTGAAAATAGTAATGATCTAGTTGAATTAAATTATTTCACTGATGCTCCTTCAGTTAAAGAAAAAACAATAAATAATTACAAAAAACAATTAACAGTAAGCTCAGATATCCACTATGAAAATGTTTTAACTTACACAAATATAATTGAATCAAAACAAGATTCAATTAAAGTTTATTGGATTAAAGAAAATAAAAAAGAATTATTTGAAGAAATTATTTATCTTGACACAAATAATAATGGGTTAATTGATAAACTTCAATGGATAACTCCTCATTTATCTAACCAAACATTTGAGATTTCTATAACCGTTCTAAATCCAATAACTTATTTACGAGATGGTGAAACTTGGATAGTTGCATTTAATACAACTGGAATAGGAAATTTAACCATTAGTTCAACAAACGCAGGTTGGTCAGAATTCTTAATTGATAATGAAAATACATTTGATGAAATGCAATTCTTAACAATGAAATGTGGTGAAGAATTCTTGTTAAGTGAATTAGAACTTATTGATTTCAACAATACTATTTACAATTATAGTGACCTGAATAGTAACACTTCATTAGACATTGAAAAATTAAAAATTGTTGATTATGAATGTAATGAAACTGGATATCTAAGTAATTATATGATTAAAGCTGGATATGCAACATTGTTGTTTGAATTTAGCAATCAAAACATGACTGTTAGTGATGTTGCTATAGATCCTGAAACAAACATAACTACTCCTAATATAATCCCATCTACAACATATACAACTGATGACCTTATCTGCAATTTTACAGCATTTAATTCAACAAATAATATAACTAATTGGTACAAAAATAATAACTCAATTATATCACTTAATTTTCCATTTGAAGCGCATTCTGGTGATGAATCTGCAACTGTAAAGGACTACTATTATAACCAAAACAATGGTACAGTCTACAATGATCCTGTATGGGAATCTACAGGCGGTATTGTTGGAGGTGCATATAGGTTTTATGGTGATAACGACCTCATAGACACTGACAATAATGATACATTAGTTATGCAATTAAATTGTACAGTTAATTTACAATATTATGATATTGATGGTGCATGGACAATTAACGCAAGTATACTTGATTTATCTGCAGGTAGTGATGAAAATCTTTCAGAAACATTCTCATATGGATCTCTTCAAGCTATGACTGCAAATGTAGGTGGTCTTACTTTTGGTGATGTTAGTTTAGGTCAACAAACTGGATCCTCAAATGATCCTTTTATTATAAATAATACAGGAAACCAAAATTTCACAGTTGTAAATATTACTGCTTATGATTTAGTTGGTGAAGACAATGCAGATCAATATATTGGTGCTTCAAGTTTTACAATTAACGCTACAAACGATGCTTTAGGTCAAGCACTGGTTAATGAAACTCCAGTAATTATTAAAAACGCAAATCTAAGTAGAGACTTTAATGGTATTGACACAAACGCCTCACTTTATGTCTGGGTAGATGTTCCTTCTTCAGGATTAAGTAATCAAAATTACACATCTGGAACTAGCTGGCTACTTGAAGTGTTCTCTTAAAAACATAAAATTTATTATCTATAATTCTTAAATAATTAATATGGCAAATAAATCATTAATTTTCTATGTTTTTTTCTTGTTATTATTAACTCAAGTTAATGCTTTTGGACTTGCTTCAGGTTACCTACCTAATAACACTATGTTGCTTAAACCTGGTGAATCAAAAACCTATGTTGTTGAATTACAAAATAATGATCCTAATGAATTAAAAATGGATTTTGTAATTAGTAGTGATATAGTTGAAATTATTAACAAAAAAGAAAGTTACATTGTCGGAAATAAAACTCGAAAAGTAAATATTATTCTAAATATAACTATGCCAATAAATGTAACAAAAGAATCTATATATGAAATAAGTTACTATGCAATTCCTCTAGAAGAGGGTAATGGAAATGTTCAACTTAATTTAAAATTAAATAGAAAATTAAGTGTAGTTCCATTATTTGAAGAAAATAAAAACAATCGAAAAACATTTAACTTTAGTTATGTATTAATAGGATTAATTACTATAGGTTTAATATTTATATTGTTTAGAAAAAATTTACAAATTATTAAAAAATTATTAAAAAAATGAAACTCGAACCAATCATTCTAACGGTACTTTTATGCCTCTCTTTGGTACATGCACAAAGTACAGGTTTTTCTTTAAATTTAACATTAACAGATCCAACTTGTTTTGATGGTATTTTAAATCAGGATGAAACAAGCATTGATTGTGGTGGATTTTGTGATCCTTGTGAATCTTGCGTTGATGGTTTAATGAATCAAGATGAAATTGGAATTGATTGTGGTGGATCTTGTGATTCTTGTGAAGAACAAGGTTCTTCAGGTGGTGGTGGCAGTGGTGGAAGTAGTTCAACTACAGTTATCTCTAACATTAATAAAACTTTAAACTCTACTGATAGTGCATCAAAAAAATATTTTTATGTAAAAGAAAATGAAACAATCTTTGTAGAAATTAATAATAGTGATTCTGCCATTTACAAAGTAGAACTTAAAATAAAAAATCAAAAAAATAATATCACATTATATATTAAAAAAATTGAAAATGATTTGAAAGTTGAAAAACAAATATTTTCAAATTATCTATTTGAATATGTAAAAGTATCTGCTCAAAATATTAATTATGAAGATATATCTAATGTAAATGTATGGTTTAAAGTTCCTAAAACTTGGGTGTTTAACCAAGATGCCAGTTTTGAAGATATATTTTTAATAAATTATAATGGCAAATGGGAAAAAATTAAAACAGTGTATATTGGAGAAGATTATACTTACTTCTATTTTCAAAGTGCACTTGATAATTTAGGATATTTTGGAATTATTGGTCAAGATATTTCAGAGCCTATTGATAAAAATAATATTAAGCTGGCTTTTAAAGCATTTATTGAAAAACCTAAACTAACAGTTCAAGATATTTCACCTTTAATTAAATTTGGAGCAGTTATAATTCTAACCTCACTAATTTTAATTGGAAGTATTATTTTTATTTACAAAAAATCACATCCTGTAATTAAACCCAAACCCATTACAAAAAGTGCTAAAAAATTACAGATTAAAAAGAAAAACAAATTTGATGATCTTGAAAAATTAAAAAAAGAAATTGAAAAAATCTAAATATTCCCTCTAAGTCTTTCTGCATCAATTATTCTTTTTATTGCTAAAATATATGCACCATTTCTTAGACTTGTGTTATGATCTTTAGAAGTTTTATAAACTTCATTAAAAGATTTAACCATTATTTTTTCAAGTTTTTCTAAAACTTCTTCTTCTGTCCAATAATATCCATATAAATTTTGAACCCACTCAAAATAACTCACAGTTACTCCACCTGCATTTGCTAAAATATCAGGTATAACAACAAGATTATTTTGTTCCAAAATTGTATCAGCTTCAGGAGTAATCGGACCATTTGCTAATTCAACAATAACTTTTGCTTTGATACTAGATGCATTCTCTTTAGTTATTTGATTTTCTAATGCAGCAGGAACTAAAACATCAACACCTAAACTAAGTAACTCTTCATTACTAATTTCTTTAGCAAAACCACTAACAGATCTTGTATCTGTTTTATGTTTTAATAATTTAGGAACATCTAATCCTGATTCATTATAAATTCCAGTTTTAGAATCACTTACTGCAACAATTTTATATCCCCAAGAATCTAAAATTTTTGCCATAAAACTTCCAGCATTTCCAAATCCTTGAATTGCTACTGTTGTTTGACTTGGTTTTTTATTTTGTAATTCTAAATATTCTCTCAAACAATATGCTCCACCTTGAGCTGTTGCTGTTCCTCTACCTTTAGAACCTCCAAGTTCAAGAGGTTTTCCAGTAATTAATCCTGGTAAATGTTCCCCTTTAATTTTTTCATATTCATCAAGCATCCAAGCCATTATTTGAGGAGTTGTATAAACATCTGGTGCTGGAATATCAATAGTCGGACCAACAAATTCATGAATTGCTCTAATAAATGCTCTTGATAATCTTTCCAATTCTCCTTTTGACAATTCTTTAGGGTTAACAATTATTCCTCCTTTTCCTCCCCCATAAGGAATATCAACAACACTTGTTTTTAGAGCCATCCAAAATGCTAAGGATTTGACTTCAGATAAATCTACTTGAGGATGAAATCTAATTCCTCCTTTTGTTGGACCTCTTGCATTATTAAATTGAACTCTATAACCTGTGAAATATTTTATTTCTCCAGAATCCATTTTAACTGGAAAATTAACTTCTAAAACTCTTCTAGGTCTTTTTAGATAATCAATTTCATTTTCACTCATTTGTGTAATTTTTTGAACTTTGTCTAATTGTTTTTTTACATTATCAAATACTGCCATAATAAATCACCTTTATAACTAATAATTATTCTAGTTATTAAAAATTAACATTTAATCTATATATAAATAACTCGGTGTTGTGAAAAAAAATTAGTAAATTAAGAACTTCATAAAATTATATAAAAAAATAATTTATCACTGAAAGTAAAATTGCTAGAACAGGACCACAAATGAGTGCAACTTTAAATCCTGTTTTTATCATTTCCCTTCTGTTGATTTTACCAGTACCATAAATTAATGAAAATGAAGGTATTGCTATTGGAGTCAATGGGGAAACTGCTGTTGCCATTGCAACAGCCATTGCCATAAGTCTTATATCAATAGCTAAAAATGAAAAAGATTGTATTAAAACTGGTACAAGAATAATAGTTGTTGAAGAATTATTTACTAAGTTTGATAATACCATTGCAAAAATTACAATAATTAAAATTATTACTGGATCTGGCAAAAAAGATAATTTTGCAAATAAATTAATAGCTAAAAATGATGCCGCGCCTGTATCAATTAATATTTGTCCTAAAGTTAAAGCACCTCCTACAAGTAAAAAGATTTCCCAAGGAATTCCTCTAACATCATCCCATTTTAGAACTTTCAAAACAAAAAACAAAATTGCTGCAGAGAGTCCTATTACTTCTGTTCTAAAAAAATCAATTGGAAGATTCAAAAAAGAAAAAAGTTTTGCACCAAACAACCATGCTAAAATTGTAGGAATAAAAATTATTAAAATTTTTTTTTGATCATCATTTAATTTTAATTTTCTTGCTTCTTTTTTTAATTCTCCAATAGAAATTTTTTCACTCTTTATTTTATAAATTTTTAAAAATATAACATAAGTTATCAAAAATAGAATTAATGAAATTGGAAATCCTATTACTGACCAATCAACAAATTCAAATTTTATTGTATTGCTCAAAAAGGCCGCTGTAATTGCATTGGGATTTGCTCCTAGAATAGTAGATACTCCACCAATTGCTGCTGCAAAACCTGAGCTAAGTAGAAGCATTGGAGTATAATTTTTATCAGAAGTACCGTTTAATTTTGATGAAATTGATAAAATAACAGGAATCATTAGAGCTATTGTAGCTGTATTAGACATCCACATTCCAAGTAACGCTGATATTGACATTAAAAAAAACAAAAGTTTTTTCATATTTCCGTTTGACATGGCAACAACTTTAACTGAAAGCATTCTATCTAGTTCATGTTTTCTAAATGCTTGTGCTAAAATCAAACCTGAAAGCAATAAATATATTATTGGATTAGAAAATGAATCAAATGGATTTGAATTCTTAATTAGTCCAAGCATCACAGCTAAAACAGGAATTAAAAGAGCTGTCACAATCATACTTAATGATTCTAAAGCCCATAAAAGTGAAATGCAAATAAATAACGCAAATGCTTTTCTAATCTGCGGATCAATATTCATAGGAAATACTAACACAAAAAGCATAAGCAAAAATGGGATAATAACTTTAATGTATTTTTTAATTTTTTCAGGAAGATAACCAAATAAAAAATCTTGAGTAAATTTTTCTTCTAGATCAATAAAATAATTAAATCCTTTTCCAAAAAGGTCTGTTGATTTATGAATACTATCTTTTGAAAAGTTTGGTTTGTCTATTTTTCTTACTTCTATTTCTTTTTCTAAATCTTGTTCAACATTTTTTATATATTTTACAATCTCCTTTTTTGTTTTAGCTGATTGCCTCAATTCTTTCTTATTTGGATTTTTCTTAATGTCTAACATTTTTTCTTTGATACTCTAATTACTTTTGAATACTAACTTAAAATAGTATTTGATTATTTATGGTTCCTTCTTGTAATAATTTTTAGTTCTATATTAAGAAGATATAAAATAAAAAAATTCAATGGAATTTAAAAAAGTATAGGAAAAAAAAGAATAATTTTGTGTGTTAAAGAAGTTTATTACATTATTTTCAACACAAAGGAAATTAAAAATTTCCGTGTGTCGAAGATTTCTACAAAATCTTCAACATATCAACACATCTACTTGAATATCCCCATTCATTATCATACCATGAAACAATTTTTAATAATTTTCCATCAATAACTTTTGTTGATAATGAATCAAATATAGATGAACAAGAATCATTTAATATATCTGAACTTACTAAATGTTCTTCACTATATCTTAATACTCCTTTTAATGCTTTAGATGCTGCTTGCTTTATTACTTTATTTACTTCTTCTACTGTTGTTTTTTTATTTACTACACAAACAAAATCAGTAATTGATCCACAAGGTGTAGGAACTCTCATTGCCATACCATCTAATTTTCCTTTTAATGATGGAATAACATTAGTTGTTGCTACTGCTGCACCTGTTGTTGTTGGAATAATATTTAGAGCGGCGGCTCTTCCACGCCTCGGATCTTTATGAGGCAAATCAAGAATTTTTTGATCATTTGTATATGAATGAACAGTTGTCATAAATCCATGTTTAATCTTAAATTTATCATGTAACACTTTAACAACTGGCGCTAAACAATTAGTTGTGCAAGAGGCATTACTAATTATATGATCTTTTTTCTTATTGTAAGATTTATCATTTACACCTATAACAATTGTTTTTACTGGGGATTTACCCTTTGCTGGAGCACTAATTAATACTTTTTTTGCACCTGCTTTCAAATGAAGGGACGCTTGTTCTTTAGTTCTAAATCTTCCAGTGCTTTCAACAACATAACTAACACCCAATTCTTTCCAAGGTAAAACACTAGGATCTTTTTCAGATAAAACTTTTATTTTTTTTCCATCGATAATTAAATTTTTACCTGATGCTTTAACTTTTCCTGGATATGTTCCATGAACTGAATCATATTTGAAAAGGTATGCTAATGTTTCAACATCAGTTAAATCATTAACAGCAACAAAATCCAGTTTTTTTTCTTTCAGACCAATTCTAAGAACTTGTCTTCCAATCCTTCCAAACCCGTTGATTGCTACTTTCACCATTTAATTCACCTTTTCTTTTTTGAACTTTTTTTTACAGGATTTTTTTTAGATGCTGCTTTTTCAGCCTTTGATTTTCTTTTAATGTCTGCTGCATGAGCTCTTTTATAAGTCTGGATGTCTTTAATTTTGCCATCTTTACCTCTAACTGCGTAAAGTTTTTTTCCACTTTTAGATCTATGTGTTGTTCTTCTGGCTTTTTTTTTCACAACTTTTTTTGGTTTGCTAACAGTTTTTCTAACAACCTTCTTTACTGCTTTTTTAATAGCTTTCTTTTTTGGTTTTTTTGATGAAGATTCACTAGAAATTTCTTTGGAATTTCTGTGCCCAGATAAGCTCCGCTTATCTTTGGTTTTTCTCTTCATTTTTTTTTCAGTATCAACAACATGAAGTAATGTTTTAAGAACTGCATCAGGTGTAACTGAAAGAGATTCAATTCCACATTTAACCAAAAACTCTGCGTATCCAGGTAAACTTGAAGGTGCATCTCCACAAAAACCCATATGTTTTTTCTTTTTATTAGCAACTTTAATAACACTAGCAATTAACATTTTTACTGCATCGTTTCTCTCATCATAAATATGAGCAACAAGTTCAGAATCTCTATCTAATCCTAATGTTAATTGTGTTAAATCATTGCTTCCAATTGAGAAACCATCAAATACATCCAAGAACTGTTCAGCAAGTAAAACATTAGCAGGAATTTCACACATTGCATAAACTCGTAAACCGTTCACACCTTGTTTTAAACCATTTTGTGCCATTACTTTAATTACTTTTTTACCTTCTTCTACAGTTCTACAAAATGGAACCATTACAACTAAATTTGTTAATCCCATTTCATTTCTGACTTTTTTCATAGCTACACATTCTAATGCAAATGCTTCTTTGTAATGATCATCATAATATCTTGATGCTCCTCTCCAACCAATCATTGGATTATCTTCAATAGGTTCAAATTCTTTTCCACCAATTAAATTTGCATATTCATTACTCTTAAAGTCACTTAATCTAACAACAACATCATTTGGATAAAATGCTGCTGCAATTGTTGCTACTCCATAAGCTAATTTATCAACAAAATATTGTGCTTTGTCCTTGTATCCTTTAGTTAACTCTGCAATCAATTTTTTAGCTTTTTTATCTCTTAAAGTATCATAATGAAGTAAAGCTAATGGATGAATTTTAATAAAAGAATTAATAATAAATTCTTCTCTGGCTAAACCAACTCCATGACAAGGCATATCACTTAATTGAAATGCTTGTTCAGGATTACCAATATTCATCATAACTTTGGTTTTTGTTTTATGTATTTTTTTGAGATTAGTTTTAACTACTTCGTATTTTAAAAATCCATCATAAACAAATCCTTCGCTTCCTTGTGAACAATCAACTGTTACTTTCATATTGTCTCTAAGAAGAGATGTTCCTGTTAATGTTCCCACAATACAAGGAATTCCAAGTTCCCTAGATACAATTGCGGCGTGACATGTTCTTCCACCTTTATTTGTAACAATTGCTGAAGCAATTTTCATAATTGGCTCCCAATCTGGATCAGTCATTTCGGTAACAAGAATTTCTCCTTTCTTAAACTTAGTAATATCTTTTACACTTTTAATGACATGAACTTTTCCTTGTCCAATTTTTTCTCCAACACTTCGTCCTTTAACAAGAGCTTTTCCTTCTTCTCTTAATACGAATCTTTCAAGCATTTGTGCTTTCTTTTGACTATGAACTGTTTCAGGTCTTGCTTGAACAATGAAAAGTTTTCCAGTTTGACCATCTTTAGCCCATTCCATATCCATTGGTTTTAGGTATCCTGCTTTTTTTGAATAATGATCTTCAATAACACAAGCCCATTTAGCAAGTAACAACGTTTCTTTATCAGTTAAAACATATTTTATTCTATCTTTTTCAGGTACAGGAATATTTTTAACAGGTCTGACTGATTTATTATCTGTATAAACCATCATAACTTTTTTTGATCCTACTGTTTTACTTATTATCGGATTTTTAGCTTTTCCTAGTGTTGGTTTAAACACATAATATTCATCAGGATTAACTGCTCCTTGAACAACATTTTCTCCTAAACCATATGCTCCAGTAATAAATACTGCATTTTTAAATCCTGATTCAGTATCAATTGAAAACATAACTCCTGAACATGCTTTATCAGCTCTAACCATTTTTTGAACAGCAATACTTAATCCAATAGAAAAATGATCAAATCCTTTATCAACTCTATATGAGATTGCTCTATCTGTAAATAGTGATGCAAAACAATCCTTACATGATTGTAATAAAGCTTTTTCTCCTCTAATATTTAGATATGTTTCTTGTTGTCCTGCAAAACTAGCATCTGGCAAATCTTCAGCAGTTGCACTACTTCTTACAGCAACATCAACAGCATTTGTTTTATACTGTTTTGAAAGTTTTTTATAATTATCATAGATAAGTTTTGCTAAATCAGAAGGTATAGGAGATTCTCTAATTAATTTTCTTACTTTTGCTCCTCTGATTTGTAAATTTCTAATATCATGTGTGTTTAAATCTTTTAAAACATCTTGAATTTTTTGCTTAATTCCTGCTTTTTCTAATATGTAAAAATAAGCTTGAGCAGTTATTGCAAAACCATTAGGAATATTAACTCCTTTTTTTGTTAGCATCCGATACATTTCTCCTAAGGACGCGTTTTTTCCACCAACTAGTGGAACATCTTCAATACCAAGTTGATTAAACCATAGAATATAGGCTGATTTTCTGTTCATGTTAACACCTCTCTTTTTATAATCATGAATCTATGGTAAATTAAAAGACGTGCAGTATTTAAAAGTTATTGTTTAATCAACCAGTATACAAATTACTTTAAGATATGCAACAGTTAAAATGAGTATAGCATACCAACTAGTAAATGCAATAATCGCATTTACGATTTTTACAAATTTCTAAGAATTTTAATAATATAAGTTATTAACATTGAAGAAATGTACCATACAAATAACATCAAAAATCCAATCATAACAGTCTGAATAGATTGATGGTAAAATGTTAGTTGGTTAAATAAATCTAAACTAATTTTTCCTGGAGAAATTTCTGCTATTATTTTCGAAACAGTGCTCATCCTTTCAATTGGAAGAATGTATCCTGAAAAAAATAATAAAAACATAAGAAGAAATGTTGTAATAAGCATTGTGATAGATTCTTTGACAACTAAATAAGAAAGAGACATTCCTAGCATTATGAATGTTGTTGAAAGCAAATACATTGCAATAAAAACCCAAAGAAAAGGAATACTAAGTTCAAAAATAGTGTAACCAAGTACTAAAACAATTAAAATTGGTGGGAAAATAATAATTAGTGAAGAAGTATATGTTGCAAAAAATTCATGAAATGAAACACATCTAATTGTACTTACTCTAACATTTGCAGGTGAATTAATTTCACTTAAACAAATAAAAGTTGAAATTAATAATGATAAAAATATAACAATAAGTAAAAGTAATTTAGGAAACAATGTTTGAAGACCAATAAGATTTATTCCTTTCATCATATCATCAAAAATATTTTCACTAGCAAGATATGATGATTTAACTGGAGGAACATATTGAGGATTGGTTAACAATTTCACTGGTGACGCTATAAGTTCAGGATTTAATGTTCCTACTTTATCTAAATTATGTCTAGTATTAGAAAGGTCATCACCCAAATTTCTAAGTTTAAATTTATAATCATAAAGGTTATTTTTTGTGGTATACATAGTATCCACACCTTCATCAATTTCAACTAAATATGTTCGACCTTTTTGACTAGTCATTCTATAAGTTGAAATTTTATTATCTACATCACTAAATGAATCTTCTGCTTCATCATTATAGTCTTCTATTTCATCTCTTAAATCATCCGACTCTTGTTTTAATGTGTTTAACATATAAATATCTGTATCTGCCACCGTCATAGAATTTAAATACGAATCAATAACATTTAAACTATTAATTGTACTATAATATAATGTATTTTTTTTATACTCTAAATTATATTTTGTTGAACTTATGTCATTTATATCTTGATCCATTTGATCAAGGCTTTGATCCAATTCTGTGTGAGCATTTCTTAGTGTGTTAATAGAATTATCTGTTCCTGTTATATATTCATCAATAACATCATCTGCTGAATCAACCTGAGTTTCAAATTTCGATATTTGACCACTTAACGAACCAAATTCTCCTAAAATCTCACTTGCTTTTTCTTTAGATTTTTGTGCTTCTAAAATATCAACGGATGTTTTTATTCGTTCAAGAATTTCCCAAATTATTGGTTCTCTTGTATTATCATAATGAACATCTAAAATAAATGAATCTCCACCAATTATTTCCAAACAACAATACTGTTTATAGGTTTTAAGTTCTTTTATACAATCATCAAGTGAACTATACCAACTAACATCTAAAAAATCAGAAGATGCATCTACAAATTGCAAAGATTCTGGGTGACTTAATGGGTCAATCACACCAACAGGAATCTGAGTTATTCCGTCAGGACTAAAAGATAAAAAAATTGTTCCAATTAAAATTAAAGGAAAAACCAAAAGCAAAACAACAGAAGACCAATTTCTCATAAAAGATTTCAAATTTGCTGAAATTAAGGGGATTGCTTTCATTTTAATTCTTCATTGATTTTTCAAATAAGTTTCCTAAAAATGATTCAAAACTATGATGCTTACTTGTTTTAAGTGATTCATCAATCTGCTCTGTATTGTAAAAATATCCTTTATGAACTAAACCAAATTTACTACAATATTTTCTAATATCTGAAAGCATGTGGCTAGAAACAATTATCATTTTTCCTTTTTCTTTTAATTCTAATAATAAATCCCATATAAACTTTTGAAGAGAAATATCCAGTCCATTAAATGGTTCATCTAATATAATGAATTTGGGTGAATGAATTAATGAAACTGCTAAATCAACTCTCTTTTTCATTCCTCCAGATAATTGGTTAATTCTTTTTGATCTATGATTACTAAGATTTAACCTTTTCAAAAGAGCATCCATCCTATTATATGCTGTATAACTATCCACCTTGTACAATTTGGCAAAAGTTTGAATGTTCTCTTCAACTGTTAAAAACGGAAATAATGAATTTTGTTGTGGAGAATATCCTAAATAATCATTTAATGGCATTTCTTTACCTTTTATTGTAAATTTCACACTTCCTGAATCCGGTAATTTTATTCCAACAAGAGCCTTTATGATTGTAGATTTTCCACTACCTGAACCTCCAACAAGTCCAAGTATTTCTCCTTGGTTTAAATTAAAACTAATATGGCTCAAACTAAATGCCTTATAAGAAATACCCACCCCTTTTACAACAAGCTTTGACTCGTCCACAAACAAAGAAGAGAATTACTGCTATTTATAACTTCTCAATTTTCTCCATTCTCCAACATCCAACTTCAATTTTTTGAATTCTTTTTTTATGAAAATCCATTGTTTGTTTAAGTGGAAAATCAAATTTAAAAAAATGTGTAATTTTAAAACCATTATCTTTTGAAATTGCATCGATAAATTTTTCTGAAGTTGTTTTATGAAAAGAATAAATAACATTCGAGATCTTAAATGCTTTTTTTAAAAAAACTTTGTCTGCATGCTCACTTTTTACTCCAAAAGGTGGATTTTGAATAACTACATCTACTTTTTTATTGAATGCTTCTACATTTAAATTAAATATTTCATAATTTTTAAACTCCATTAATTGCAAGTTTTGTTTTAATTTTCGTAGAGCTCTCTCGTCAATATCAACAAAATTTAAAGATTTTGATTCAAGCATCAGTGCTCCTATACCAAGTATTCCTGTGCCACATCCTAAATCTGCAATTTCCTTATTATCTAAATCACCGTATTGAGATGCAAACCAGAGCACTTCTGCTGCTATTTCTGAATCTGTTGGATACTGTTCAAGTTTAAAACTAGGTTTTTCAAAACTTTGTAGCCTTGAAAGTGCCACTGCAAGTTGTTTTTTTGAATTCATAAGGTAAACAAAAATCTTTAAAAATAAAATACTTACTCTTATTTACATGAAAAAACATCAAGATGAGCAAATAAAAACTGCTTTTACTAAGGTTAAAGAGGAAATGACCGACCATCTTGATGCAATTAATGAAAATACTAATGAAATTAATTCTACGTCAAATTATGTAAAAGAACTAGAGAAAAAAATCAACAAATTAAATGAAAAAATAGAAGATTTAACAGTAAATATTAGTGAAGCAAGAGGAGAATCTTCTGATTTTGCACAACTAAAAAATATTCATTTAAAACCTAAAGAAGCTGAAGTGTTTAAGCTACTTTATGAAAATATGGGAGATTTATTTGATTATAGAAAAATTGCCAGAGCTTTAGGCTTAACGCAAAATAGTGTTAAAAAGAAAATTAGTTCAATGATTAGTAAAGGAATACCTATTATAAAGAAATATTTTGAAGACAATACTTTTTTAGTTCTAGACCCTGATTTTAGAAATTTGCAAGCTAAAAATAATATAATAAAATTAAATAAATAAATAAAAATTTAAAAAAAATTAGAAATCTCTAATACAAGGAGTTTCAACCATAAATGGTGCTTCTCCATCTGGCAAATTAGGACTATCAATTAATTTTGCTACTCGACTTCCTTTTTTACCCTTCCTTAAGTAGATTCTAAATGTTGATGCATGTGCAACAATATTTCCCCCAACTGATTTAGTTGGATCTCCAAAAAACACACTTGGATCAGCCATCACTTGGTTTGTTACATAAACTAATACATTATGCGTATCTGCTACTCTTAATAGCTCATGCATATGTTTGTTTAATTTTTGTTGCCTTTCTGCCAAGGTACCACGACCAATAAACTCTGCTCTAAAATGCGCTGTTAATGAATCAACAATAACTACTTTTACATTTAAATTTTGTTTAGTAACTAAATCATTAACTTTTTCAGCAAGCAACATTTGATGATCTGAATTATAAGCTCTAGCAACTTTAATATTTCCTAAAACTTTTTCAGGATCTAGACCAGCACCTCTACTAAATTCAATTATTCTCTCAGGTCTAAAAGTGTTTTCTGAATCAATAAATACAGCAATTGCTTTAGGATCTTGTTTTTGACATTGAACTGCTAAATCATGTGCTATTTGTGTTTTACCACTACCAAATTCACCAAAACATTCAACAATTGCACCAGTTTCAAATCCACCACCCAGTAATGTGTTAACATTACTAGATCCACAGGGAATTTTCAAAACTTTCTCTCTTTTTTTAAGAATATCAATTCCTGATTCAAATCCCATCCTCATTGCTGTTCGAGCTGCAGCAATAATTTTTTTTGCTGCTGCTTCACCTACTCCTGAAGCTTCAACAAGTTCCCCTGGCGTTGCTACTGCAATTGCCATTAAACTTTCAAAACCTGACACAGATAATTTATCTGCAGTTGCTGGACCTACTCCTGGTAGATCCATAACAGTCATTTCTTTTTCTTGCTCAACTTCTTGCTCAACTTCTTTTTTTTCTTTTTTCTCACTCATAAGTATCACCCTGATTATTCATTATTTTCTTGTTTTAACATTAAATATTCATATGCTTTATCTATAACCAATCTAGCTTTAGGTAAATCATTTATTCGCAATGAACTAGTTGTATTCCATTCACCATTAGCATCTTGATAATTTCTTGTAAAAGAAATAGTTCTATAATCAACAACTTTATTGTCTTTGATTGTTTCGTTTTTCCAAATTGTAGCTGAAACAGCTCCTGCTCTAAATTTTTTTTCTGGGGTGTTCTTTTCAGAACTATCTATTATTTTTTTTGTTTCCATTCTAGAAACCTCCGTTGCTTTCGCGTTTTATTTCAACATCTCCTTAATTATGGACAAAATGTCCCAGAGATGGGAGGGCTTACGTTAATAAGCTAATAATAGAAAAACCTTTCATCTATTTAAATCTCACACCAAAATGTCCAGTGTGTCCAGTGATTTAGTTTTTGACCCCGGTAAAAATAAAAATACACTCTTTTTTTAAAAAAGAATGATAATATACGCAATAATTTTTATTTTATCAATATCTATGATATTTATATATTTTAATTTAAAAAATTTTGATTCAATTAATACTGTTTTTATGCTTTTGATAGGATTTATAATTTTAGGCCTTAGATTCATAAGTGTTGGAGGAAGCACATTATTTTATAACCCAACAACAATAATGATTTCAGGTTTATGCGCAACTATTATTACTGTGTTTGCAGCAATATTTATTCAACTCATAAAAAAGTTTAGAAAAGGTTTTAATTATAATTTTAGATATTTAGTATTTTTACTAGCTTTGTACATTTTTTTTGGTTTTTTACAACAACTTTTTTTTAATTTTGTATTTTTAGAAACAGTGTATAATTTAACAGGAAATTTTATTATTTCAATTCTTTTAGGTGCTCTTTTTTACTTTACGTTTCATACTAGAAGCAAAAGTGTCGAATTCTTAGTTGGTACTTTTATTATGGGAACATTATGGGGTACATGTTATTTATTATTTGGAAATTTATTTTGGCTAGGAATATCACATGGAATTATAGGAACTATGTATTATCTAAATTTATGGCATGATGATATGTTAATAAAAAGAATAAAATTTATTGCAAAGTATTTGTGACTATATCTAATTCAATTATAATTTCTCTGAAAATGAAACCTTTAAGGATTATATTGTAGGATATTATATAGTTAGATAATCAGTACGCTATACTAAATTATTCTGTCGCGTACTATTAAATACTCTCAATATCTGTTAATTCCTCAATATCATCAATTTCTTCTATTTCTTCACTTGGTTTTTCACTAGGACTAGCTGCATCTAAATCAATAGGAACAACTTCTTCTTTTTTGTCAGTGACTTTTTCAAGCTTTGAATCATCATCAGAAGTACTTGTTTTTGGAATTTCTTCATTAGTTAAGATTTCCTCAGATGTTGTTTCTTTCACTTCCTCAACTTCTTGAACTACTTCAGAAGATTCAAAAATAGGTTCATCTGCTACTACTTTTTCAGATTCTTGAACAAGAGGTGTTTCTTCAACATCTATTTTTTCTTGAGAAAATCCTGCAGTTTGAACTTTAATTCCTTCACTAGCAATAGTTTCAACAGCTTTGTCTTGAACTGGTTTGACTTCTTGAACTACTTCTTTGACTGGTTTAGGTTCTACTGGTGTAGAACTTGCTGCTGGTTCTTCTTCAAGTTTTTTATTTAATCTAGAAATCTCTTCATCAGGATCAGGTTTAATATCAACAAACTGAGCAATAAATTCAATTCTGTCAAACATTTCATTTTTATTTGTTCGACCTTTTAATTTCACAATATTTCCTAATAACTCATTTTTAATTTCTTCAAACCCTGTTGACTGTTTACTTAAGATATCTTCATGACTCATATTAAATAAATTTTGAGTTTGATTTTTCCAAAGAACAACTCTAATATTCTCGGTACCATCATCTAAAAATATGTTAGTTACATATGAATAATCAATAGCTGAAATCTCTTGATCTCCTAAATAATATTTACCTTCTCGTTCAACTGCTCTCTTTCCTGATTCAGGATCTACAGTGAAAAATCTAGGATCAAAAACTTGAACAATTGTCCCTAAAATTTCTACAGATTGCTCACTTTCTCCTAATTCTTTAATAGATTTTCTTTCAGATTCACTTATTGATTTAACTTCAATTTTTTCTGCTCCACTTGGATTAATATCAATAACAGTTTTATCTCCTAAATGAATTTCTGTTTTTCCTCTATTATCTCTTGCATATCCGTTCTCAATTTTTATTGTATCTTGTTCACTTAGTTTTGACAGTAAATCTGCTTTATCATTCCAAGCAACTACTCTCATAACACCTGTTTGATCTCCAATTAAAAAATTTCCAACTTTTCCTTTTCTATTATCTTTATTAAATTCTCTAACTTCGTATATCTTTACAACTTTGGCTGTTATTTGTACATTTCTCATTCCAGCTAAAACATTTTTAACTTGAAGTTTTCCTGGATCTTCTAGAATTTTTACTCCTAATTCATTAGCAATAATATGAAGTGCTCCTTCTTCACTAATAAGACCAGAAAGTTGATCTAATTTATCTTTAACTTTTGTTTGTAATTCTGCATCACTTAGATTAGTTTTTTCTTTAATTTTAGAAATTATTAAGTCTTTAGGTATTTTTATCATTAATTCTACACCCCCAATGTATGAATTTTCAAAATGAATTATTATTTATAAAGATTATTGGCAACTAAAAGGTCCTTCATTATTGTTTTTCCATTCAGTAAATTGATTAACAACTATATTTGCAAATTGATTATGACCTTCAGGATTAATATGATATCCATCTGAAAAATAATTTGCACAATTGGACCCAATAACCTTATTCAATTCTTCTCTCACATCAATTAAATAGACTCCATCATAATGATTTGCCAAATTCTTATCTATTTGCACAATGTTTTGAAGATATGAAAAATCTCTACTAGTAAACGCTGAACATGTTGGAGAAGTTGTTAAAAGAATTGGTGTGATCTCTTTGCTTAACATCTCCTCAATCATCTCTTGATATGTTATTTGGTGAATATTAGGATTATCTTCTAAACTATTCATTCCAAACCACATTAACACAAAATCTGGTTTCAATGGTAAAATCTGGTTATTAAATTCTTCTTTAGACTTTTCATTATCAACTCTTAATCCTCCTAAACCTGTTATTATTTTAACATTTACTTCTTGATTAAAATTTTCATTAAAATAATCTTGTAAATAATTTCCATAATCATAATGTCCTTGAGTTATACTATCTCCAAATAAAACAACAGTTATTGGATCAGTTGAACAAGTTTCTAATTCTTCTGAAGGTGTGATCTCCTCTTGTGATTCTTCATTCTCTTCGCTTTCTTTTGTTTTAATAATTTCTGGAGCATCTCCTACTTCTTCATCATACTCAAAAGAGCTTATTTGTCTTGCTCTTGCTTTGTTCAAATTTAATCCAAATTTGATAATGAAAGGTTTTTCTTGCAATAGGTCATCAGTATAAGTAAATCCAGTATTAAGACTAAATGATCCAACTCCGCTCGTATCAATATTAAGTAAGGTCCAAGTACCTGTTTTACTATCTGCATTTAATTTATTTTGAACACATGTAGAATAACTACTTCCACTCTCTTTACAATTACTAACATATGTTACTAGATCATTTCCGTAAGCAAGCTCTTTAGAAATACTAGATAAATCAATATTTGTTTTTATTTTAGTTGAAGGGTTTAAATAATAATATCCAATTTGTTCTCCTTCGAGCAATTCTTCAGGAATATCTATTTCTTTAGCTGCTGAGGGTCTTTTATGCTCTATACTGGGTTGTTCTAATTGATTATATTCACTAGGATCCACACCATCACAATACCCTTGAAATTGTTTTTCAACTTCTCTAAAATTTTCAACATAACTTTGGATTCTAAATGACAAATCTAAATATTCTGGACTATTTACTCCCATTGAATTTCTATAATAATTTGAACCACATCCCCACCCATTATATGCTCTTATAGCTATATCCCAATCATTATACATAACATTTTTAGGAGGGATATTAATCTCAGAATTTGCGCAATAATATTGTTTTTGATTTCCAATACAACTTAAATAATTGCATTTATTAATTAATTCAATTGCTCCACATTCAATATTATCTCGAAGTTTAGTTGCATCCAATTGTCTACCATCAATTTTGCTTGTACCACAAATAAAATTAACTTTACCATTTCTAAGTTGATCACAATTTGCTATTGGTGTAAATTGCTGCTGAGTTATACCAACTCCACAATCTCCAGCAATTTTTGCATTTCCATTTTTATCAAAATGATTTACACGACTTTCTTTATACGCAATTGCAAGTAAATATGAATCTGGAATATTATATGCTTCTGCAGCATCACAAATCATTTTTGCTTGTTCTTGTTGAGAAACAACATTTGCAGTTATTTGATTATCTGACTTACTTGATAAAAAAAATATTGCTCCTGTTGCAAATAAAAATATCAAAAAAGTTATTTTAATTATTTTTTTATCAATAATAATCCAAATTAAAACTAAGATCATAAAAATTAAAAAAAGTGTAATAACCATACTTGTGTAATCCTTCTTTATTGGCTCTAAATTAAGATTAGGATCATCAATTCCTCCTTCTATACATTGAGTTGTACAACATGTTTGATCTGCGTGTTGGAGAAAAATTTCATTACCTTCACAAACTTCATTTGTCCCACATTCTTCCCAAAAAAAATCAGAACATGATTTTGAAAAAATATCTATATCTTGTGATTGCTCACATTTTCCTAAACAACATAATTCATTATTACCTTCTAAAATAATTTGTGTTCCATTACATATTTGATCTTCTTGACAGGTTTTTCCTAAATAATCTGAACAACTATCCCTAAAAAGCAATTCTTCATAACAAGTTTCATATTCATTTTCTTCTTCATATTCATAAGGTGTGCAATCTAAATCACATATTTCATCATCTAATATATTACAATAATTGTCCTTACCACTTTGTTTACAATCAGAACAACTAATTTCATTTTCTTGATGCACACAATAACTACCTTGACAGGGCTCACATTTACCATTATTATTGCAAAAATTAAGGTTGTGTTCGGATAAAACTTCTCCTTCTTTTACAATTTGAAATGTTTCAAATTCTGTCAAAACATCTGATTCAATTATAGTGTATATTTTATTATTTGGCTTTATTTCTAAAACATCATTATCATTAACAAACTTAAACAAGTATTTTGTTTCTTCACTAAATTCATCATAGTAAGTTGAATAAAAAAAATTATTAGTTATTGGATGAATTGATAAAACTTCTAACTCGTCAATTTCACTAGTTTGAATTAAAACATCATATGCATACACATTATTAATTAAAATTAATGTCAAAATTATTATCCCTATTTTTTTCATTATGCACACACCTTTGGTCTACAAAAATTAGTTAATATTAATCTACTGTTAATAAATAAATTATTAAAGGAATCATAACAAACTCCAGGTGGTCCCATGTTTTGCCAACCATATGAATGAATAAAAATATGTTCACCATTATTATCTGGAATATATTGCCTATAACAAAATGGTCCTCCATAAGACTCTGCTATTAATCTCCCTTTTCCTACATACATTCCTGTATGCCCCCATGCAGTATAACCACCATCTCTTTTTAAATATTCAGTTGCAAAAATATCACCTGGTTGCAAAATATTTGGGTCTCTTCCTAACTGATAAACTGCACTATTTGAACATTTTTCTCTACCATGACCATACGGATAATGATTCCATCCCAATGTGTAAACAATAACTGATCCAACAAAAGTTGCACATGTTAACCCACCTCTCCAACATCCATTTGGTGGAAGAATATAAACTTCAGTAAGTGAATATGGACATCCTACATATTGTTTTGCATAATCTGCCATAAATCCACATTTTCCCTCACTTTTATACGGTTGAGTTGGCTGAGTTGGCTGTGTTGGTTGCTCTGGATTCGAGGGTTGAGTTGGAGTTGTTGGTTCTTGTTTTTCTTCTGTTTCTTCATAAATTATTTCTTCTAATTCGAAATTATAACTATCTTCACCAGTTACACCAATTCTAAGTGGAACTGATTTAGCAACAATAGATTCTTCAAAAAAAAACAGTGAATAAGTAAGATCTGGAACCTCTTCATAAAAGGTTTTTAAATATTCATTAATAATTTTATTAAAATTATTTTCTGTTTGCTCTTTAATATTACAATTACTATTTATTACTGGATATCCTTCAGTAGTTTTTTGTTCACAATTTAGTGAGGTTCCATCAATAAGTCCTGTTGTAAACTCATAAAATGCTTTTTGAGCAGAAAGATCTAAAAAAAATAAAAACTTTTCTCCTCGTTTATATGTTTCAATAATTTTTAATTGCTCTTCACCAACAAGTGCTTCAAATTTATTTACTTTATTTTGAGAAGTTAAATATAATCTAAACATAACATAGGTTACAAAAATAACACTAACTCCAATTAAAAATATTTTAGCTTTTTTATTTAATTTTTTTTTTAAATAAAATATTTGAAATTGTTTTTTTAATAATTTCATTTTATTCATTTGTGTAACCTGGGACATTTAACTTAATTAGTATAGATCCCTCTTTATCTTTTGGAACGTAAATCTCAGATTTTAATAATTCTTCAGTGAGTATTTTTTTACAATGCAATTCTGTAAACTTTGCACCATTAACAATAAGTTCAAAACATGCTGGGCCAAATACTGGATACAAAGATTCATTAATCATTCTATTAACTGTTTCATAATCTTCTAAAAAAATATGATCTAGAACTGTGTTCTCACCTATTGGTGTTTTTAAAATTGCCATCAACATGTCTTCATCATCAAAATAATGAATTTGTTCTCTAATTTCAACAGCTTGTCTTTTTGGAGGAGATAACACCATTATCCAAAATAACATTACAAGAGCAAAAATAAGAAGTCCCATAATATCATAAAAGCTAATTACTTGTCCTCTTTTTTTCATTCTCTTATTCATTAGGTATCACAAAATTAAGTTTTATTGCTCCTCTATATATTATTCCTTCATGCAAAATTAAGACTACTTTTTTTTCAATAAAATTATCAAATTGACTAAATTTTGTATAGTGTTTCCATCGTTCGTATTGATCTCTATTAATATACGATGTATTTGTTATGTTTAGATCAATATTTGTAAGATCTATTTTTCCAGTTAATACTTTATTTTCTTTTGTAAAAAATGCTTGATCAAGTTGAATTTCATTAAATCTCTCCATATCAATAATATGTGGATAAATTCTTCCAGAATCTTCATCAAAATAAGTAATTGAATTAGGTGAATAAAAAATTCTGTTTTGGATTATTTCTTTTCTAACATCATGTGATTTTAATGCATTTGATTCAATTGATGAGGCCATATATACAAAAAGAGCTACAAGAACTAAAATAAAAGGAATTCTAACTAAATAATATTCTAAAATATTATATGCTTGGCTTTTTTTCGAAAGCCTTATTTTTCGAAATTTAAATACTTTTGATTTTTGTTTTTTGTTCATTTTATTTTATTATATCTGAAGTTTTAACTACTGAAATTGGGTATATTCTATTATTAGTTGAAATAAAAGCAATAGGTATATTTGATATGATTTTTCCACTTTCTAAATCTGATATTTCAATTTTATTGTTTGGTTCAATTGTTCTATCTCTAAAATTTTTATTTTGATCTGGAATAAATTTATAACTCACACTATTTCTCAGTTTTTCAGTTTCTTCCAAAACATATACTGTATCTTCTTCAAAAACATAGGTAAATGTTGGAGTATTTTCATTGTAATATACCTTCAAAGGATAAGGTGCTGTATAAACTGCATCAATATAAAGTGCTAAATTTTTAGCTGAAAAACGTTTATAGAATTGTACATTTTCTGCTTGCCTATCTAGTGCTGGATCAAAGACAAAAAAAATAAGAATGACTATTAAAATTAAGTCTATTAACCAAATTAATGGTAGTTCAATCTCCCCTTTTTTATCCATTGTGAATACTTATTTGACTTGTTTTAGAATCTTTCTCCAAATAGAAGTTTTGTACATCCTCACTTGGATTTATTTCAAAACTTGAACTTAATCTAATGTCTTCATTAATACTACTTTCTATTTGCTTACATCTAAGAACATTACCATTAGCTAAATTTATGCACAAACAAGATCCCTCTTCACATAAATCTGGCTTACTAGGATCTTCTTTATCATATCCTTTAATTATATGTTTATTATCTACTTGAAGTGGAAAAGTATCAGATGTCTCAGCATCAAAATATTTTATATGTTTATGAAGTAAAACAAAAGAGTTTTCTGTAACTGTTTGAGGTTTAGTAACATATAATTTCCATAGTGTTGCACTTCCTTTTATTATTATTACAAAAACAACTACAAAAATTATAATTTCAACTAATACTCTTGCAGTAATTAACTCAGCTTTCTTCGCACGGATCATCTGTTGTTACCCACTTTCCTTCTTCGCAAATTCTTTGTTTTCCTGTCATTCCACATCTAGGATCTGCATCTTCATCACATTTTCTACCTATTAAGTTCATAAAATCTGAAAGAACTCCGTCACCTGTTTCTGCTGTTTCATCTACAATAACTCCTGCTCCGCCTGCACCCCTTTGAACAACAAAAATATATATTAGTCCAGCAAGGACTGCCAATATTAATAATGCTAAAATTGCCTTTACAATCACTTCCATTTCCATTGCTTTTTTTGATCTCATTAATTTCACCTTACATATATTATAGTTAAATTTGTTAACCGTAAATCTTCAATATCAAGTGTTTCTTTATTAATTTCACCAACAAATACTCCTCCCTTTCTAGGACTTGATAAAAACCAGTCAAAATCACCTTTCACTTTATCAATGTAAATACCTTTTGTATATGATGTAAAATCATACTTTCTAACTGTAGATTCATCTAAATCATTTGCATATAAAATATTAGTATCTGGTATTTGTTTTTTCCAATCTTCATCTAAGAAAATGTAAAATGCAAATTCATCCTCCTCATACTTTCCAAGAATAAATGCTTCAACAACCCCATCATCTGGATCCATTTCAGGACCAATAATTAATTCTGTTGATTCATTTAATATTGCTTTAGCAATTCCTAGTGGCATTCCTTTGTAAAGTCCATTACTAAATAAAGTCTTTAAACCTTTATCATAAATCTCTTGTTTATCAATATCAAATTTACTCTTAGATCTGGTTGCTCTAGATACACTAATTTTCACATCATTTTCTTCATCTGTAAAAGGAGTATCTTCTACCCAAGGTTCAGGTTCAATCGTATAATAATCATGTTTTATTTCTCGAGGTTTAATTTTTTGATAAACAACATATCCTGAAAAAATCAAAAGTAAAACTACAAGAACTGCAATAATTGTTATTAATAGTTTTTTTTTCATTTTAGTGACCTCTTGAACTATGATATGGCCAATGATAACCTGCTGTCTGAATACCCATTGTGTTCATAAATGTTGAAAGACCTGGAACTTTATCAACTGCACCTGTTTCAAGTGCCATATAAGCAGTTCCACCAATTGCTCCACTTATTGCTCCTGAGGCAAATAAACATATTGGAACACCACCACAAGCAGCTCCACCAATTAAACCACCGGCAATTGGAATTGCATAATTTAATAACACATTTGCAACCATCATTTGTTCATCAATTCCTTCATAACAATAGTTCATTTCAAGAGATCTATCAAGTACAGGATCAACAGTAATAGTCATTGGTGTATAAGGATCATCAAAAGTTATTCCTTCCCAAAGATTTTTTTTATCACATAATTTAATTATGTCTTTATTTTCATCAACTTGATATAACATTTGGTTTTTTCCATCAAAATGCTCTTCTCTTTTATCAAGTAATGGATTAAATGTTCCTGTAGCATATTTTGCTTCTTTAGCAAATAAACTTGAAATCAAATTTGTTGGTTTTTTAGCTTCTTGAGGTTTTCCCCAACATTCAATTTGAGTTAATTGAACATTAACATCTGCTTTACATGGTGCAACTAAATAAAATCTATCTGGAGGTTGATCAAACCAGAATCTTCTTTGGTCTTTAATTAAGGCAACAAAGTAATTTCTAAGTGCTGGAATAGTTCCTGTATATTTTTCTGTTACATAAACTTGTTCTTCATAACTAGGTTCTTCCTCTTCCTCTTCTTCTTTTTTATCATTAACTCCTGGAATCACACTGTCTCCATAATGTAAGAAGTAATCATGATATTTGTTATCTTCATCCTTTTTTTTCTTTTCTTTATTATAATCCCAGTCTTTTCTCAAGTAGTCATCAAAAATCGCAGGAGTACTAATAGAGGTTTTATATCCAAAAGAATTAATTCCTATTGGATGAAATATTTCTTCATCACTAACTTCTTTTGCACTTAAGAACCATAAACCAAGTATAAGTATGTGTCTTTTTTTCTTTAGAGGATTACCCACAATTTCTTTAATTCCTAAATCTTTCATATGTGTTTCAAGAGCTGCCCCATATTTAGCAGAAAGTGGAAATTCATCAACTTTTGAAATAAATGTATCAATATCTCCTGCTCCCAACAACATTTTTCCTTCAGGACCAGGGATTTTAGTAAATGCATCAAGATCTAAACTAAAACTAGACAGAAATCTTCTCATATCATTTCTACTGCTTAACATCTCTCCAAAAACTTCGTCCGGACTTTCTTCCATTAGTTCTCGAACTATTTTTAATTGTTCTTCAGGACCAATTCCTGTATTGAATATTCTGTTAAGTCTTAGTTCAAACTTTGACCAAATTCTAGAATTAATCCTAATCTCTTTAAGCATCTGGGCTCCTAAATCTCCAGAAAATCTCTCAATGAACTCTTTATTATATTTCTCCGTTACAATACGAGGATTTTTTAAATAATATTCATAAAACTCTCCCATCTCATCTTTATATTGTCCAAATACATCTTCAAAGGCTTCTTGAAATTCTTGTTCTGTAATTTCTCCACTTTGCCCCTTTGCCATTCTGTCAAAACTTTCCTTTGATAGTTTTTCAACAAACTCTTCTTGAAGTTCCGATGTGGATCTTCCTGCTGCTTTAAGATATTGGTCTACAAACTCTCCTTGAAACATATTTTCTAATTTCAAAGATCTTCTAATTTCTTTTTTCACTGTCATAACTCTAATAGCCCTATCTGTTGCTGTTTCTCCTGTTTCTCCAAGTAATCCCGTAACTGCTTTATTTATTGCAGAAGAAGGTATATTTTTTATTCCTTGAACAACATTTTGAACTCTTTCAATAACACTCTTAAGTGCATTATATACACCACCTATTCCTTTAGCATTACTTAATTTTTCCCCAACTTCTTGGAACAGTTCTTTAAACCACTGTTGTCCTATTTCTTCAGCTGTTGCCTCTGCACCCTCTTTTACTGCTCTTTGTACAATCTCTTTTCCTGTAGACTTTAACCATGCTCCTGCGAATTTTCTAACTGGTTTCATTGCAGGTATAAAATCAAATAATGCACTTCCTATTAATTCCCATTTGATAACATCCCAAACATCAAATGTAAAAATGGCTGCTTCAAAATCTTGTGCAATTACAGGATCTGCCATTTGATAATACAAAATATTAGGTTTATATCCTTTTACAAATTTTTCAAGAGTTGAAATAGGACCAACATCTTGCTTTAAGTAAAAGTCTTCGATTTTCATTCCTAAAACATCATCGTTTCTTGCTTCTCTTTCCACATCACAAGAATGATGTGACAAACTCGGAGATAAATAAACTCTATCTGTCCAAACATGAGAAATATCCCCTGCACTAGGTTCCGCGCAAATAACAAAATTGTTTCCTATTGATCCATCAATCTCAACAACTTGCTTATCGCTTGCTAATGCTAATGGATTAAATAAAGTATCAATTGTTTCTTTACAATTTTCATTACAACTATTTGTTTCTCTAAAATTTGTAGCAAAAGATTTTAGCTCTCCAAAATTCAAACTTGCAGCTTTTGACTCAATTCCAAAACATCTTGTTTTTTTCTTCCCATTATCTTCAAACATGTAATGGCATCTAATAAGTGCGTCTATTAGGGTCTCTCTTCCTTCATCTGAATTAAGATCTTCAATAAAAACTGTTTCAATATTCGATAAAGTATATCTAACAGTTGTTGCACCAAATTTTCTTTCTTGTTCTACACTAAACATTTCATCTGTAAAAGCATCTTTTTCTGTTTGTGTTTTCAGATTTGTATCATAATGCGCAATAGAATTAATTGAAAACAAAAGAGCATTAATTGAATTAATTGTTTCCTCATTCATTTGTCTAGAATAAATGTATTCATCCTTAGAATTATCATCCAGTGTACTCTCATCAGCAAATCCCATTAAAACACGAACTGCTGGGCTTGTTAAAGACGCAAACATTCCTATAGTTGCAACTATAGTTAAGATTACAAGTATTGCTTTTACAGCATTATCCATTGGCATTTTCTTAAAACGGTAATAAATTAATTATATTAAATGAAGAGTTCATGAAAATTATTATTAGACCAATTATTACAACCAGTGCAACTAATCCAAGTATAACCCATCCCATCATATCAAATTCAAGTCCTTTATTGTTCAACAAGCAAATCACACTCTCTAACTACTCCTGCTTCAGGAATAAATTCATTTGTATTAAGGAAGTATCTTGATTCTTCACCAACATTTATTTTTACTAAACTTCCTATAACTTCTTCAATTTGTCCAACTATTTGTCCAAAATAGTCTTCATTATTTGCAATAAATAGTGATGCATAAGATTCATCAAAGCTATAAGTGTAATATGGTGGTTCATAGGGATCAAGAGGGTCATTTGCTAATTCAGCATAAGTAATATCTCTACCAAGTGGTCCATTTGTTCGCATCATATAGTCAAAACTATGTTCTTCTTCAACGACGTCTTCCACATAATATGATCCAAATTTCTTTTGTACTTCATCTGAAAAATCATAGACTGCGCATACAACACATTGTCTTTCAGTATCAAGCCTATCAAACATAGAAAGTTGACCCCTTCCAAACTGTTCCCAACATTGTGCATGTGCTTGTGCCATCAAAAAATTCATATTTCGAATTTTACATACATCTGTTTTTTCTAAAAATTCACCATCTTTAATTGCGTCATCCTTCATACATTTAACAAATTCTTTATTTTCTGGTTTTAATGTTCTTGTATTAGTGTCATATGAAAATTCTTGTTTAACATCACCAGATTCAATAAAAAAACCCTCATAACCAAAAAAATAGTATACTGTTGGACACTGAATTGGCCAAGCACCTTCACCAAATAAAGGTGTGTTAAGTTTTGAGTTTGCTATAACACTTGCTTTACATAATTCATTACTATAACTTGAATCAACTCTATCATAACCACTAATTACAAAATTTAGTAATGCTAAAAGTGAAACTACAAGTAGAATTAATCCAATTGTTGTGCTGACTGCTATGACCCCTTTTTTCATGGTAAAACTGGCTTGATATTATATATGAAAAATGATACCATTACTATAACTAAAAGTAACATCATTATTAGTACTAATAAATTATCATTTATCACAGAATCTGCCATATATAGAATATTTGTCAAAATTCTTTATATGTTTTTCGCTAGGTTATCCTATCTATTAAAGGAATACAGCATACATATTCATACTGTCTATCCATTCCTTCTGTGTTTTTATCATCGCAATTTGTACCAGATAAAACTGTATTATAACCAATATCACATTCTACTCTTTCAGTACATTCTCCACTACAAGAACTCGCACCAAAAAGAAATTTCCTAATTTGTCCACCAAAAATCGCGATTAAAACAACTAGAATAATTAGTGCAATTGCTGCTATAACAATAGTATTAATAGATAATGACTGTCCTTTTCTTGAAATAATATTTTTTATTTTCATGTGCTCACACAACATACTTTTCCTTCTTCAATTTCACCGCGAAAATCATAACAATTATATTCCCTACGTGTTCGATCATAAGTTCCACTACATTTTTCTTCAACATCATCATCGTCCATACATCTTCCACCATTAGCTCCACAAGCATCAGCGTTTTTTCTAAATTTTGACATATTTCCAACAACAACAACAATTAATAAGACCATTACAAATAGTGCAATTGCTGCTACAACAATAGTATTAATAGATAAGGATTGGGCTTTTTTTTCCATTTTAATAATATATTTGGATTTTTGCTATATAAAACTTACGATTAATTTAAACATCACAAATCATCAAAGTTACTACAATTGGTGGTGAAGGTGGAATATAATAAAATCCTGGTTGACCTTGAGGAGCACCTTTATGACATTTTTCACTTGAAAATAAATCTTCAATTTTATCAGCATAACCTTGTTTTCTAACTATTAACCTATATTCTTTTTGCCAAGTACCTAAAGTATGGTCAAGTGCATTAGATATTGTTGCATATGCATAATTACAACAATCACTAGTTGTTGAAGAACCACACAAATCATTCTTTGCCGGACTATAACAATCTTTAATAATATCTGACACAATAACGTTTTTTTCTGTTTTTGTATTCATTAATGTATTTAAAAAACTTTGAGCTAACTTTGGATTTTCGTATTTTGATTGATGAGATTCTCTAGGTCTTAAAGCTCTAATAAAAAAAAAGGATCCAGCAATAACTATTATTATTACAATAATTACTAAACCTATTATCTCTGTTTGACCTTTTTTATTTCTTGTCATTTTTATTTGTAAATTTTTAAATATATTATACCAAAGTAATCACTATTATCTACAACATCTCGTAATAATACTGGAAACTGGATAGCTTTTTCACCTGCTTCTTTTTCAGGTTTAAAATCGTAAACTTCCCATTTTTCAGGTGGAGTTGTAACATCTGGGCTAGGATCAAATTGCTCAATTTCAATTCGTATATATCCTAACATACTGTGATAATATTCTGTATCTGTAACAGCATAATCTTTAAATTTTTGGATTTTAATTAAATCATAACAATCTGGATCTAGATTATTATTGTCTGAACATTGCATTTCTGGTAAAAAATTCAAAACTTGAGATTTTTTTATTAGTTCAATTTCTTGGATTTCTGCCAACCTATTTTGTGATTGAGCTTTGTTCATTACAAGTATAACTAAAAACACAATCATAAAAACTATGAAAAGTATAAGTAGTACAAAGGTATTTTCCATTAATTGTAACTGTGCTTTTCTCGATTTTAGGATTTTCATTTTAATAAACTGTTGGACAAGATCTTTTATTTAGATCTTTATTTAAAACTGATAATTGTTCTCGTATTGTTTTTAATTGGGACACCATACTTGCATCCATTTTAGTTGACTCTGTTGCTTCTTCCATTTGTGTTAACATTGATTCTGCTTGACTATATGCATCAGGAGAACATAAAGACAATAAATCAGCTCCTCTAAGTTCACTTGCTCTATTTTTTAGCATTGTACTAAACCTATGTAATCTCTCAATTGCTTTAGCCATATTACAATTATAAGAATCAACATTATCTGCATAAATTGCAGCAAGTAATGTAGTATCATCTAAATAATATGTTGTATCTTGTTCTTCAAATTCTCCAGATTTTAATTTATAATAAGTGATTTCATTAGCTTCTTGATTAATCTTAATTACTGAAACAAATTTATTTTTCTCAACAGTGTCGTCTACATTAAATGAACTTGGATCTTCTGAAGTAAAAAATCTTATTCTATCATAATTCTCATTCTCTAAATCACTAGCATCATTAACTTCTAATACTGTTAAATGCTCAGGAAGCTCATCTCGAATAGCATTATTGCCTACTGAAACATAAGCAACACCTGGACTAGTCATGTAAATAAAATAACTAACTCTAAAAGGCATATCCCAACCTAGTGCATATGATAATATTCTGGTTTTAATAATTCTAGGACTAAAAAACGGTAGAAATCTAATTGATATTTGACTACGATCTGTTCCCTCAATTGAATAATGATTACATATTGGATTATCTGATTCAATTTCAAGATCTAGTCCAGGAAGCGATATTTCATTTTCTGTATTTTCAGATGCTTGTACACTTGTAAATATCTCATCAAAATAAGTTATTGCTTCAGAAGCTAATTGTTCTTTAGAATTTTGATTCATCTTTAAAGCAATTCCTACAAATATTGAAAGAATAACTGCTCCTGCAATACTTACATAAATCCAGTTAAATTGTACTTCTACTTGTGCTTTTTTACTCTTCATTTTTATACTTTTTCGGACTATTGAACTTTGTGAAATAGTCCTTAATTTTGCGTGTGAACCGAGCGTAACCAGTTCATCCAGTTAAATTGTACTTGTGCTTTTCTACTTCTCATTCTTCAAAATATAATTTTTAAAAAATATTTACTCACATGCTTCATTTTGAGTTAATTTTAAACATGCATGTTTTCCTGTTCCTTGAAACCAGATACCTAAACGACCTTGATTTTCTACACATACATAATCATCTAAAACATCAACATCTTCAATATAATATGCTTCAAGAACATCTCCATCTTGAATCAAAAAGATATTTTCTTCTACTTTACTTTGAATTTTGTTTTTTATGACTGAGTTTTCTGCTACACTAGATTCAATTGAACCCACATTTAAAGAATCGATAAAACATATTTCGTCATATTTGCTTGGTAAAGTAAATTCAAATAATTCTACAGACATATAACTTGTTGATGTTGAAGAAATTTGTTTTCTTAGATCTGACTCGAATTTTTCGAGTGGTGCTCCTTGAAATGTTTTCAAAATTTTAGCTATACCATTAAATCCTACAAATACAATAGCTGCAATTATAATTGCAGCCATCATATAAGTAAAAACTTGTGATGAAACTTGTGCGCGTTTAGAAGTGTGAATTTTTTTCCTCATTTTTTTCCTAACCTCTCAATTTCTTCAAATGCATCTTCTTCAGATATATCTTCAAGTCTATCAAAAACTTTGTTTGCTTTTTTCTTTTCTTGTTCTTCTTTTTCTTCAACTCTTTTTTCTGCCTTTTCTTCATCAAATTTCATGTGTGAAGAATCTTCTGCAAATTCATCAAATACCGAAGACATTTCTTTTAATTTCATCATGTCTTTTTGTTTTCTTATCTCATGATCTAGATTAGATTTATTGATAACTGGTTGAGATAGTCCTCTTTGTTGAGATTGAATTAAAGGTTGTTGCATCAAACTTCCTGGTGGTTGAACAGACATATTTTTATTTTGTGTTTCCATTGTTTTTTGAGCTGAATTAAAATTAACAAAAGGTTTTTTAGATTTACCTAAAAGAGATTTTGTGGATTTAGGAAATGGATTTTTGTATATTAAAACAAGACCTCCTCCAAGTGCAGACATTCCTAGTAAAAAGAACAAAATTGGTAAAATAAAATTTCTAGGATAATCTTCTGCATCATTTGGGTCTGTATCTTTTTCATATTCTTCAAAATCTGTAAACTCATCCCCATCGGAATCTTCATCATCTAAATCAGTTTTTAACCTATATTCTTGTAAATTAGTTAATCCATCTCCATCTTCATCAGCAGAAGCATCACTAGGATCTTTTGGATTCAAAAAAGTATATTTTAGTTCATATTTATCTGGAATTCTATCTTCATCTGTATCTGTATCATCATCAATAGGATAATCTTCTGCATCTAAAGGATTTGTTCCTTCATCAATTTCATCTTTATCTGTATATCCATCTTCGTCAGAATCATCACTGTCAATTTTTGTTCCTCGATTACATTCATCTTTATTTGTTATTCCATCATTATCATTGTCTAAATCAACATCTGTTGCATCATTAGGATCAAGTCCACATGCTGTTTCTTTTGTATCTGACAAACCATCTGCATCTGTATCAATTCTATTTGCATCACAATCCAAAATTGTAACCTCTGTACAATTATCAACACATACTTGTGCTTTTTTTCCATTACAACAATTGTCTCCTTCAGTGCATTCTAAGAATTTAACATCAAATGATTTTTTAACAATATACCCTTTGTTGTCAGATATATTATAACAAACAGTACTATCCTTTGTTATTGAGATTGGTACTAAAGAATATTTGATATATTCACAATCTCCACAACTACTGCATGATTCATTAATTAAATGATAATATTTAGGTTTACAATTACCATCTGCATCAGTGCATTCTAAATTTATGTTTACAGATAATTCAGTTAGTTGAGCTTTAACATCAATTTTCGGTGGTTCATTTGAACAAATTGGATCCTCACTTGACATTACTTTTATTTGTGTTGATTTTTTAGTTGCATAATTTCCAGCTCCATCTTTAGCTCTAACTTCAACGTAATAATTTTTTAATGGATCTAAATCAAGTCCATTAATTACATAGGATTCTTCTGTAGTAGTTGTATTAAACTTTACAATGTTTGATTCATCAACTACTGAAACTTTGTATTCTACAATATTATTTGTGTCTTGTGCAGAATAATCTGTTTTTATGTAAGAATTATTACATTGTTTAGTTTCAAAATTAACTTTATCAAAAACAGGTTTAGTTACATCAACTGTAAATTCAACTAAAGTATTAATTGTTGTAGCATCTGTGAACCTACACATTACTGGAATTTTGTAAGTTTGACTTGTTAAATTACTTCTTAAAATATAATGATTTTTTTGATTTTCTTGAGGAAATTTATTCAAATATTGAGGTGCCACACCTTCTTCATAAGTATTATCATAATAACATGTTGAAACTTTATTTGTTACAACTTTAACTTGTGTTGAATCAACATTAATAAATCCTGAAGGTGAAGTTTCATTAACATCACTACCAACAGATAAATCAACTGAAAATGAAATTTCTTTTACAACCTTTCCTTCTGCTTTATTCATACATGCTGCAAAAAACAAATAGTCTTTTCTATCTTCAATTTTGGGATTTGTATTTTTTGTTAATGTTAAAATTGTTTTTTTATTAAATTCAGATTCATTAATATCGTCATACATCTCTTCAATTTGAGACATATTCGAATCATAAGGTAAAAACCTACACGCAGTATCATCATCTGTTTCTGCAACTAAATCTACTTCCAAACTTTCAATAACTGGATTAGGATCTGCATATGCAGCTAGCATCAAAGGTTCAGAATTATCAACACTTAACATGAAATGTGCTGGAAAACCATCATTAGCATATGGTTGAGATGAACCATCATCAAGCTGACAAAAAATATAAACTGGAGTTTCAACATACGATGCTGAAGGAAAATTATCTTTTGTATGTGTGTATCCGTCACTTGTTGCTAAAAATTGATTAGAATTATCAATCCCCTCATATGTTTTTGTTGATTCTGTACTGTATTTACATAAAGACTTATTATTTGTTTCAACAACTAAATCAAATGGGGACGCTGCAGACACTCCAAATGTTGGCGCAATTAAATCAATTTCAATTAAACTTCCTGTTGGAACAGAATTTGCGTCAACTGGATTTGTCCCATACTGATGTTCTACTCCGTCACTATAACCATCATTATCAGAGTCTACTTGATTAGGATTACTTCCTAAATCTTCTTCTAAAGAATTAATTAAATTATCCTCGTCTGGATCTCCATTTCCTGTTTGAAGTAAATTTCCAAAATGTGCTCCTTCCCATGAATCTTCTAGTCCATCACCATCAGAGTCATCAGCAAAAACAAGTATGGAAAATAGAGAAAAAATTACTATAACTAGAATAAATTTCCATAATTTCAGTTTCTTCACAGTTTCACCAGCTTTTTTTATGTTATTAAAGAAGATTAAGAGTTTATATAATTTTCCTAATATCCTCTCATAGACAACTCAAAAAAATTTGGATTAAAACTAGAAAGTAAAAGTTTATAAGATTAAATTCAATCTTACTTAATTGGTGTTAATTATGACATATGAAGAAATTTCAAAAATATCTGAAAATACATTTAACAAAAGAAGAGCTATTGATTCTCTAAGAGAAGAACTTGAAGCTGTTGATTTGTATCATCAAAGAGCAGATGCAACTAAAGATGAAACATTAAAAAAAATCATGATCCATAATGCTAACGAAGAAAAAGAACATGCTGCAATGTTAATTGAATGGCTTAGAAGAAATGATAAAGATTTTGAAAAAGAATTAAAGGAATATTTATTTAGTGATAAAGAAATCAATCATTAATCATGAAACAAGTTACCAAATTTTATTTAACTTCTTTTTTAAAAAATCAAACATATTTTACTCCAATTTTAATCTTATTTTTACAACTCCACCATCTTAATTTTAAAGAAATTTTTTGGATATTTACAATTGGATCTATTTTTAGTTTAATTATCGAAATTCCTACGGGAATTTTTGCGGATTTATATGGAAAAAGAAGAAGTATAATTATTTCAAAATTTGGTATATTTTTATCATATGTTTTATTTGGTTTTTCAAATAATTTTTGGATGTTTTTACTTTCACAATTATTATACGAACTAGGTAATTCTTTTAGAACAGGAACAGAAACTGCATATGCTTTTGATTACTTAAAACAAAATCCAAAAAACCCAACATATACTGAGGTAAAAGGAAAACAAAAATATTATGCAAGAATTTCAGAATCTTTAGCTGCATTAGTTGGTGGTTTTTTAGCAAAATCTTTTGGATATAATATTGTTTTTTTTATTGCTGCAGTTCCAGCATTATTTAATTATTTTCTTTCAATAACTTGGGTAAAAATTAAAGAACATTCTCATAAAGAAAATAATTTAAAAGGTTCTTTTAAACATGGAATAAGTTCAATAAAACAAATATCAAAAAATAAATCACTCTTTAAAATTACAGCAAATATAATGGTCTTTGCAGCTATTGTTGCTGCACTAAGTAAATTTATTCAACCATACATGATTGACGCCAAAGTTCCTATAGAAATGTTTGGAATAATTTATTCAATTGCTTTAGGTTTAGCTGCTGTTGTAGTAAGGTATTCACATTTAATTGAAAAAAAGTTTGGAACAATTAAAACAATTAATTTAATGTCAATAATTGGAATTATTCCATTATTTGTTTTAGGTTTAGGTCATGTTTCAATTGTTGGTGTAATTTTATTTTTTGTTGTGATAATTATTGAAAACATTAGATCACCAATAGCAAATAATGAATTTCATAATTTAGTTCATTCTAAACAAAGAGCTACTTTAGGATCAATTTTAGAATTATCTAAATCACTAGGAAAAATTGTAATATTACCTATTATGGGATATTTTGCTGACTTGTTTTCTATTTATATGGCAATATTAATGCTAGGAATTATTCTAATATTTAATTCAGTATTTTTCTATGTCAAAAAAGTTTGATAAAACAATTCAAACTTCTTTTGATCATGATCTGAATTTTATTTCTGACATATTAGAAAAAGTGCAAAAATTTAATCTCCTTTTTTTATATAATTGTAAGCTTGAGGACAAGCTGCAATATTTGGGTCCCAGTCCCATCCATCTCCCATTGGATTACATGTATCTAACCCTTTGACAGTTGCTGTATCACAATCACATTGCCCAGAATCTTTACATAAAGAAGTACATTCCCATTTTTGTTTAGCAAGTATTTGTTTTGATCCTCTTATACTACAACAACCAACTTGACATTCTTCTAATTGATTACAAAAATCAGCATCTGAAACAAGTGTCCATCCTTTTTCAGGATCACATTCACTTTCTAAAATATCTTGACATGTTCCATCATGATTTGCGCAGCAAACGATTTTTCCTATTGTTGATGCTGAGTGATCGGCGGGACTTGGTTCATCAAAAGCAAAGGATTCACAGATGCTTTGTTCAACATCATGACAACCAGACCCTGCAAGAGGATAAGACTTATCACAATATCCAACAGGCTCAATTCTTATAGGACCTTCCTCAATATCATAATATGGAACACATTCTCCTTTGTGATCAACATGCCACTTCATAACGGCATACTCAATACAGCCATCTTTCAGTGGTTCACAACTATAGTCATTCGGACCTGGTCCAGTGTACACTGCTTGTTTTTTATAACAATATTTTAAACAATGATCTTCTAATTGAGGTGGACTTGCAGGCTTGTTGAATTTCCAGTAATTTCCTCCATCTTCTCCTCCGCAGGTTTCACGAGAGTCTCCACAAAGAGGTAACCCTTTTTCACACTGAACAGGTCTAAAGGAAATAACATCATTTAACCTACCAAAACCTTGCTCAAGAATAGGTGAATCAGGATATCTTAATGGAGCTGGAAATTTTGCTCCGATTGGAAAATCCATTTGATCTCCAACTTTTAAGATAATCACATCTCCCACATCTTCTTCAGTTGTGCCAGAAGATTTGTAGTATTGATTATTACCACAAGCACCTAACATTTTAGTCCAAGAGGGTCCCTTATCTCTTGAGTCCGGTTCATTATGAAATTTTATTTCCTCAATTACAGGGCATTCATAATAAACATCGCCACCAACTAAACTTTTTACATTTTTTTCAACATTTTTAACTATCAACAAATCCCCTCGACTATACCACTGATACCATTGTGGATTTGTAAAAGGAAAATCAGGTGTGTACATATCATCTTCATCTGGATCAAAAAATTGCCCAATTGTTTGGAAATTAGGACAATACCAAGTTATTGGATCTCCTGCAATGACTTTTGCAGGTTCAAAATAAACAGTACTCGCATCCGCAGGTCTATTCTCTCTTAAAAAATAAAATGTGTAGTATTCAGGTTCTGGATTATAATCGTCTCCTCTATTATACATTAATTGCCAGTCAAAAGATCTATCTATAACATAAATCATGTCATAATCATATTTAGGCGGACCTTTTGCGTCTTCTAATCTATAAACTTCACCAATTGTTTCCCCTAGATCATCTTTCATCTTATAATCCATAATATTATCTAAAGTTGTTGTATCTTTCTCAATTAACTTTTGAATAAACAAATATAGTCGTTTAAAACTATAATCAATATCAACAAAAAATTCATCATAAACATATCTTATTCCCGATTTATCAACTGTTACATTATAATAAACTCTAGCTGTTACATCATTTTCATTTACTTTTATTGTAACTCTAGGATATCCTGGTTGAACCTCAATATCATAACCTCTTCTTTCAAAATCTGTAAAATCAAGCATTGAAGGAAAATGAACCGCAGTAAAATTTGACAATTGATATTCAATTGATTTAGGGTGAGACATACCTGTTATAACTGGAAAAGGTGTATTTGAACCATACAAATATCCACTTGCTTTTTCTAGTCCATAATGAGGATAAGCATAAGGTTGTTGCAAAGGTTCTTTACTCGCATGTGTTACCATATCAGGTTCATCAAATCTTGATTCATTAATTCCAACACCAACTCTCTGATGCAAATAAGGAGTATTTTCTAAATATTTAGGATAATTCAAATAATCATATGTTCCTGATTGATTACACATTCTATGCTCTTTTGTATAAACTGGATCTTCTTGTTTACAATAAGGCCATGTTGTTTCATACATTACTCCACCTTGTTTTCCTAAAATAAAAAGTCCATCAATCATTAAATCTCTAATTACATTTTCAATATAAATTTTAACTGGAGTTATTTCTTTTAGATTTGTGTCTTGAGAAACTCTAATTTCATCAATTCTTGCTTTGTTTGTTGAAAAAAACATAAATCCAGCAACAACTAGAATTATTATAATTAAAATAACAAAAATTGTTACTTGAGATTTTTTACGCATGAAAAAAATAGAAATTAATAGGTTTATTAAGTTTTCTTTATAATCTCTAACACAAAAATTTAATAACTTAAATTATTACAATATTTTACATTCATGAAAAAAGGGCAGGTGAGCATCCAATTTAATTGGATATATATTTTAATTATTGGAGGGATAATTCTATTAGCAGGTATTTCTATAGTTCCTAAATTAAAAAGAACTGCAACTGAATCATATGTTACTGATGTTAAGACATATACTGATTTAATTTTAAAAACAACTCAATTAAATGTCCAATCTGAAAATTTAGTAGAACTCGGTGGAGCAAGATTTGAATTTACCTGTGGTTATTACACTATTGAAGAATCAGAAATAGGACACGTTGAAATTAGAGATGTAATTTTTTCTCCAGATACGATTTCAGGAAAAATGTTAGGGTATAGTAAGTATTTTCAGCTTCCATTTAAATCTGAATTTTTTACTTATATTACAAGTAATCAAGTTAAATATGTATTAAAAGATTCACCGGAAATGGCAGCTCTTAATACTAGTCTTCCTTCAAATATTGATAAAACTACAGTCAGAAATTATCGAGAAATTGATAATGAAAATTATGATAAAATTCGGTATATAACCTTTGAAGAGAATCCTAGAGTATCTCAACTTGGAAGTTTAAAAAATATTGATGATAAAGATGTAAGTTTAGTTCAAATTACACCTATTGACCCAGGATTTAGTAGTTTTTCAAACGGTGATTTATTTGAGAGCCGTTTTAAAAATGAATATAGAATTTATGATTTTGGAAGAGTTACTTATTATATTAAACAAGGAAATAATTTTGTCCCTATTGGGGATGTGTATTATGTTGATGAAGCTTCATTAATTGCAGCAATTTATTCAGAAGATCCAACTAGATATAAATGTGGAATGAAAAGAGCATTTGAAAAACTTAAAAAAGTAGCAGAAACTAGATTAGATAGAGTTGAAAAATTGTCTTCTCTTCAACAATGCCCTTACTCCAATGCAAAAGTAAGATTAAATGAAATAATTAGATTAACAACAGATATTAAACACACAAAAGCACATTATAATGAGTTGTATAATTATGCAATAGTTTTAGTTAAGGATAATAAAGTGCTTGTAAAATTAAGCTGTCCACCTGTATATTAAAATGAAACTACAAAAAATACAATCAAAGAAAGCACAACTAGAAACAATGCAAACTGTTTTCATAGTATTATTTTTATTCATAAGTTTATTTTTTGTACTTGTTGTTGTTGTAGCAAAAGATAAAGCAAACGCAAGAACACAAATTGAACAACTTGTTTTATTAACTGAATATAAAAAAGCACAAATAATGGATTATTTACCTGAGTTAAGATGTAGTTTTGAAAATGTAATTCTAAAAGATTGTTATGATAAACTAGCAATTGATTCTTTTGCTAATACTGTTTCAAAAAATCAGTTATATTATAATCAATTATTTGGACACGCAAAAATTACAATTAATGAATATGAAACTGATTGGCAAACAACTGAAATTTACAATAATGTTCCTGAGGACCTTACTTCTACTCAAACCTTTTTTAATCCTGTAATTGTATATAATGCTCTTGAAGCAAAGAAAAATTTTGGAGTGATAGAAATTGAAATCTACAGCTAATAAGGGACAAGCAGAAATAATTGGACTTGTATTAGTTGTAATTCTTTTAGTAATAATAATATTTTTTATACTATTTTCAAATAAAAATATTGATAATAAAAATGACATTATTGATTCACAACTTTCTCAATCTGTATTAAATATTCTAATGAGAACGGATACTCAATGTGGTCCTGATTTTTCAGTAATTATTCAAGATTGTTTTAATGATAATAGTAAATGTCCAGGTTCAAATTCCTGCGATTATGCTACTTTTGAAATTAAAAAAATATTTAGTGAAACTTTAGATAAATGGCAAAAACCCTATATTTTTTATGCGAAAAAAAGTAGTGATAAAAAAATTGAATTTAGTTATGGTGGTTGTACTGATTTCAAAGAAAAAGCATACCTTGCTACATCAATTATTAGTGATGAACCGAATAACATTGTAGTTTCTTTAGGGATCTGTAAACCTTAAGAATGTTTAAGGGTTCAAACAAAATAATATATAGAAGTTCTTAGTACCTTTTCTTTATGAACATAATTTTATCACTTGCTTCAGGAATAATTGCAGCATTTACTCCTTGTGTAATTGTTTTATTTCCTATAGTTCTATATAGATTTTTTAATAAAGAAAAACATTTTCTTGATTATGGTAAATTCATATTAGGTTTTATTATTGCATTTGTATTATTTGGTTATTTATTATTTGGTCTTTTTTCATCATCAATTGCAAATGGAATTAAAGTTGGAATGGGAGTACTCTTTAGTATTCTAGGAATATTAGCTTTGTTTAACAGAATTAATCCACTTAATTTTCCATTAATTAAAAATTCATTTCTTCTAGGAAGTAGTTTTGCTTTGATGTTAAGCTTTAGTCCTTGTACACTTCCTTATTTAAGTTTAATGATAGCTACTTCAAAAGGTATTTTTATTGATATAGTTTTTTTTGGAATTGGTATCATTAGTCCATCAATTTTATTCGCTTTTTTTTCAGGAAAGATTTTAAATTTTGCAAAAAAAACTGGAAAAATATTTCATAATATTAATAAATTAATGAGCCTAATTTTAATTGGAACAGGAATATACCTTGCAACTTCCATAATGTCATTTCATCATCAAGATTTAATTGTTTCTGTTATATTTTTAGGTTTAATGTTTATAATTTTATTAAAATCGTTTTTTATTGTTAATACAAAAAAAGATCTATTTAAGATTAAAAATATTATTTTATTTATTTCACTAATTTTAATTCTAACTGCAACAATTGTTCAATGTAACCACAGTATTCTTAATTTTGGAGACCCAACAATGATGACTTGTAGCATTGATCAAAGTTGCGACGTTTGTAATAGGTGTTTGATTATTTTTGGATCTGCTGTAGTTTTAGGTATTGCTACGATATTTGGTTTTTCATTAATTAAAAAAAAGAAGTGAAATTTATTTTTCTATAAGATTATTTGTTTCTAAATAATTTCCTAATTGATTTACATAATAAGCATAAACATGCGAAGGTGGATGTAATAACATATATTCTTCAGGTTTGTTTGAAGAATTCAAATAAAAATAATGAATATTTTTTTTTGTTAAATCAATGTTAAAAGTTGTGACAAAAACAGGATCAAAAAAGATTATTTCAAAATCATAATCTTCACTTAAAAAATCATTAAGTTTTTTTTGAGAAACATAATCACCATAGTAATAATATCTCACATAATATTTTTGTTTAAGGCAGGTAATATTTTCACAATTGTCTTCTAAATTTATTTTAACAATTAGTTGATTAATTTTCATTGAAATTATCCTATACATTCCAGAATATTCAATAAAAAAATGATGAATACTACGAAAAAAATTATTTCCGGAAATTAATAAAGGAATATTTTCATGAAACAATTCTTTGTTGTTATTTAAAAAAACTGTAGTGTCATAATCTTCTAAAAAAAATCTTCTACCTTCATTAGCTAATTGGATTATCAAAATATCTGGATTATAATTTTTTATAACTCTTTTTGATAATTCAAGTTCTTGAGACAGCATGTAACTAGAAATTCCTGCATTCCAAACCTCATAATTTCCCTGATAATTTTCATTAAGATAGTTTTCTAATTGAAATGGATAAGTTTCATTATCACTAACTTCAAAACCATATGTATTTGAACTTCCTACAATAATTATTCTTGTTATATTTTCAGGTTTTTCTTTTGTCCTCTTTTTATCTCTAAACCCAAATTCATTTATTGTAACTTTCCTATTATTTTCGTAACTATGAAATGTATATGGTTGTAATTCGTATAGTAATTCGTTATTTTCTGATATTTTGTGATTAGGTAAATCATAATCAAAATAAAATAAAGATTTTTTAACTAATTTGGTATCATAATCTGATACATATATTCCTAGTTCTAAAACAATAACTATAGTAAAAAATATTAAAAAATATTTCCAAATTTTATTATTCATTAATAATTCCCTCTTCTTCCATAAATTTTGTCAGTTCTTTTGCATAATAAGAATAAACATGTGGTGGTGGATGAATTACTTTATATTCATTAGATAAGTTTTCATCACAATTTAAAGAAAAATAATTATCATTCTTGTTAATAGGCGGTGGATCAATTTGACTGATAAATATTTTCATTATAATCTTGGATAAACCACCTAAGTATTCCTTCATGCATTTCAAAATTTTTTGAAAAAGCACAAGTTTTTCTAACTAATCTTGCAAGCCTTTGTCTTAATATG
>JABHXU010000008.1 GCA_018657065.1 archaeon | reverse complement strand
TCCCCCCACTTCGTAGGGGTCGGTTCGCCTAACATAAAATTAAGTAGTTCGAAAAAATGAGCCTCTACTCTAAAGGTTTCCTTCTCATTTTTTCTCTCCCAAATTTTTGCTTCGCAAAAACTTTACTTAATTTAGATGTTAAGTTCAATTGTGTTTAAGTTCTCTTTTCTTTTAGGAAAAAGAAACAAAAGGGGGAGTTCGTCCTATCGGACATATAGTCTTGACTTCGTCAAGAAATTAATAATTAGTAAAGGGACAATTTTTCACATCATAGCTTCAAAACTATCAAATTAGTGTATCCATGTTTTTTTTTCTCGATAATTCCTCTTTGTTCTAAGGTGGATATAACTCGCGATATTTTTACAGTACTAAGTTCTGCAAGTGTCGTAAGTTTCTTTTGTTCAATTTCTTTTCTATCAAAAAGAATTTTCAATACTTTTCTTTCATCATTAGGTAATATTGCCAATAGTTTACTCAATTGTAGTTTATTGATCTTTTCTTCAAATAAATAAACTATGAATCCGCCAATTGCCAATGATATTATTGTTGTTCCATAAAGAAATAAAGGATACTGTAAATATGCTTTACCTAAGTGTTGGGTGTGATAAATAGAAAAAACCGTTATCATGATTGTTAATAAACCTACTAATCCGCTTGAAATCAGTATTTTGTTTCTTGATATTTCCATACGTTTCACTCTACTCAATTTACTCCTATTTACTATATATTTCTTGCTGTTTTATAAATGTGTTTATAAACAACCTGATTTAATACGATCTTAGGTTTTCAGAAGGTTTCATTGATGAAATTTTCTTAACAACAAAATAGACTGTAATTAATGAGGTAATTGCAAGCATAAATAAATATTTTATAATCATAATTGCAGGTAAGTAAACATTAAATGAAATTGTAGAACTTTCTAGTCCTAGTGGGATATCAAATTGTATTGTTCCAATTACTAGAACAATTAGTTTACTTAATAGAACTCCAATTACAAATCCAATAATTGTCTGAATGATAAACTCGCTTAATAATTGTTTAGTTATTGCTTTTTTTGTCCAACCTACTGTTTTCATTACTGCAATATCTTTTCTTCGCTCTAGTATGTTTAAGCTATTGACTTTAAGCAAGATAAGCACTGTGATGAATAGGATTATTGCTATTCCAATATACTGAAATTTTTGAAAAATATTTACTGTGTTGCTCAGTGTTGCAGAAATAGAATTACTTGATATGATTGTGATATTCTCATTTATATTTTTTATTTGAAGTTTTAATTCTTCTTCGTTTGACAATTCATCTATTTTGAGATATATTTGATTAAATCCTTTATTTACTATTAGATCCTGTGCATCATTTACGTTCAGGTAAACATTTGATGAGAATATTTGTCCATTATCATCATTTCCTAATGTACCAACTACTTCAAATGATTTATCTCCTAAAGAAATATTGCTACCGATAACCCAATGATTGAACTTAGCAAAATGCTTTTCAACTACTGCTTTATCCTCATCGTCATCTGTTAGAAATCTTCCTTTATAACTTTGAGATGCTCTACTAGCATATATTTCAGAATTTGGTTTTAATCCTTCAATTGATATGAATCCTTTCTTATTAAAATTCCAGATAATAAGTGAACTTGAAATACTTTGTACATGATCTAAAGCAGATATTTCTTGTATTTCTTCTTGGGTAAATTGTGATTTTCCAAAAGGTATTCTTATTTGAGAATTGCTTATCTTTGTTGTATTTTCTGATTTTTGCAGTATGAGATCTGAATTAATGCTTTCAAATGGTTGATAAACTGCTGTTGAATAAGCATTCATTATTCCAGAGACTAAAAGAAGAATTATCACAACAGTTACTATTGTAAGTATATTTGTGAGTGTTCTTGATTTTCTTTTACTTAACTCTTTTAATACAAAAGGAAAATACATTATTATTGCCTCTTCTTTCTGAAGTATAACCAACCAACACCGATGAGTGCAACAAGCACTATTCCAATAATATAGTAGATGTTAAGATTAGATTTTTCTCCAACTGATTTACTTACAGAAACTGTTTCTGTTGGATTCAAAGAATTAGATATAACAATGTCCAAATCTTCTTTTGTCCATTGTCCTCCTTCAAACCATTGGAAAACAATCTCTTTTCCATTTATATCATATTCATATTTTTCATTAATAAGAATAGTCATGTGAGTAGTTAGTCCATGATCTTGAGCATATTTTTCTCCTTCATCACTCTCAAAATCAATCCACTTAGTATTTACTTGCGAACCATATTTTGCTGTTACTTCTTCAATAGCTCTTACTGTTGGTTGCATAGGTCCGTGAGTTACAACTCCTAAAACAACAACTTCCACAGGATCACTTATTGCTAACACTGATTGAAACATTATAGTTATGATAAATAGCATTATAAAAATTGATTTATTCATCTTGAATCCCTCCGTCTTTCAATTTAATTATTCTATCACACACTTTGGCAATGGAATCGTCATGTGTTACCATAACAACAGTTAATCCTATTTCCTTGTTTAGAGACTGTAATAATTCAAGAATCTTTTTCCCTGTTTTAGAATCAAGGTTTCCAGTTGGTTCATCTGCAAAAAGGACTTTTGGATCATTAATAAGAGCTCTAGCAATAGCCACTCTTTGTTGCTCTCCACCTGATAACTCATTAGGATAATGATCTAAACGATCTTTTAGTCCAACTGATTCAGCACTTTTTTGTGCTTTTGCCATCATTTCTTTTTTATTGATATTAGTTGGAAATAATGGCAGAGCAATATTTTCTACAACATTGAGTGTTGGTATAAGATTAAATGATTGAAAAACTATCCCTACATTTTTACGTCTAAAAAGAGCAAGATCATCCTCACTCATATTCCCTATTTTCATATTATCAAATAATATTTCTCCTTCATCTTGCTTCTCAAGCCCAGATAATAAACTTAAAAGAGTCGATTTTCCACTACCTGAATGACCTTGAATTGCTACTAACTCCCCATTATTTATTGAAAATGATATATTATTTACTGCTTTAACTTTTCCCAAAGTTTTTGATAATTCCTTGACTGTAATTAGTTCATTCATATTTTAATACCTCCATTGGCTTTAGCTTCCCTATATTTTTAAGCAATATGTGAATGGTGAGAAAACTTATTATTAATATGCTTAGCATTGGCAAAATAACCTGCTGTGGATTAAATTGTATTGGCAATGGATAAGTTTGTATTGTATTAACAGAACTTGGATTACTTGCTAAAAAATGGGGATATGGATTTAATTCCCAAGGAATATTTACTGAAACTGTTAATCCTGACAATGCAAAAAGCACCATTAGTGAAATTAGAATCCCAATTAAAAAGCCCACTATTACTTGGATTAATATTTCTAGTGTTAATTGTTTTTTCAAATCTTTATTTGTGAATCCTACTGCTTTCATTATTCCAAACTCTTTTTTTCTTTCAGTGATTGCATGAGCCATGCTCTTAAAGAGAATGAGTGCAGTACCGATTAATATTACAATAGTTAACAATAAAACAATCTTGTCAGATATGTTGAATATTGAACTTATTTGATTTTCAAATGATTCAGGAGTATAAATGGAATAAGATCCAATTTTTTGTCCTGTTGGTGTTTTTCCTGAAAAAGAGTCTTGCTTATTCAGTAAAGAATCTAATTCCTCAGATACATCAGCCACTTTTGTCTGTTTTGCATCAACAAAGATTATATTAATATCAGATCTATCAAATGTTTCTGTATCTTGGAGATTCTTTGAGTTGTACGCCATCTCTTGTACTGGTTTAAGATTTGCATAGATGTCTGATGAAACAATATCCTTTCCAGATGTTTCACTGAGTCCAGCAACAATAAATGCTTCACCCGATATGATTATTTTTTGATTTAATATGATGTTGTTTTCTTGAGCAAATGTTTTCTCAACAATTATTTTTTCATCAGATTGTGGCAAAGAACCAACGTATATTTTGGATTTTATTTTCCTCCCAAGAGAATCATCCCAATTAACTCCAAGAACTCGCTTAAAAGTATCTTCATCAAAAACCCATAATGACAAGCCGTATGACACTTCTGAAACACCGTCTAATGATTTAATATTACTTATGAGATCTTTTTTTATAGGTGCTAAAGAACATGAAACAAGCGCCCCAGTAGTATTCTCTGCAACATTTCCATTCTTTTGGACAATTATGCTACTATGAATGCTTTCAAATGGGAGTTTTGAAGCATCTTTATAAGCTGTATTAAGAGAAGTTAATGTAATAAGTAAAACTACCACTAAACTTATTACTAGTATATTCAGAGCATATTTCTTTTTTCTTTTGACTAATTCTTTTACAGCATATCGTAACATTTTTCAAACCCTATTATTTACTTATAACTTTCTGGATGGTGACTCTTATGTAATTGCCAACCTGCATTACTTATTTCTTTAGGCTTTTCTTGTGGGAAATCACCACTTATCATCCATTGGTGCATTACTTGGAATTCATCTGTAGAAATATCCCCTTCTTTTACTAGCTCGTGCATAGGACATTCAAAATCAAGTGTTTCATGATATTTCTCTGCTGCTTCAAAGTCACCACTAATCATTGCTGTATGCATAGCTTCAAAGTCGTCTGATGCCATCATTCTCTGATGTAATTCATTCATACTAAAATAACTACTCGCACTTACAAGAGCTATTCCTACCAATAACATAGAAAAAACTCCAATTATGATTTTTTTATTTGTTTCCATTGTTCAAACCTCCATTTAGTTTAATATATCTTAATGTGAGAACATATATCTTATTTACTGAAATCAAATATTCTATGATTACATAAGATGAAATCAAACATAAAGTTTACTGAAATCAAATAAAAATTAAGACAATCTATTTATGATGTTCATTTCTAAAAAAATTGTCCCTTGATACTTGTTCTTGATGTAACGCTTCGCTCTTTTGAAGGAACTGAACTCCCCAGTGCTACGCACACATAGACTCACTACGTTCGAATTTATTGGAAATGGAAATTTTACTTTGCGGACGCAATTTTCCCACACTTCGTAGAGTAAAAGTATTTAACAGGGATCCCAATATTATATACAATAGATTTGAGTTACTAACAATAGAAATTTCTTTTTTATTTTTACCCTATAATTGGCACATTAATATCTACTATAAATTTATATATGCTAATACTCTATACTTAATAAATGAAAAATAAAAGATTAACCATATCTATTGTAACAAGTGCAATACTTGGAATATTTTGTATTATTGGTATAAGTTTAAGGATGGGTTTTGTAGGAAATGAGTTATTCATATTAGCAACTTGGGTAAATAGAATTATTATAGGTCTTGTTATAGGTTTAGCATCGCCTATCAAAACTAAAAGAATTTCTAAAATTTTGTTAAGAGGAGCACTACTAGGTTTTATAATAAGTGGTTCATTTTATCTTGCAACATCATTTAAGGATATGCCAGGATTTTTTGCAGGAATTCTTTATGGTATCATAATAGATTATATCGCAACAAGATACAAAAAATAATAAATTTATTAAAGCTATTTCGTCTATAAAACTTCATAAATTTAATTGAACAACTTTTATTTAATTCTAATGCTATGTGTAATTTATCTTTGATATTATCTTAAGAAAATCTTTTAAACTATTAACAATCATTAATTGTTATGGAAAAGAAATGTATCATAATTCATGGATGTCCTTCAACTTCTGATGATTCATCCTATAATAAACATTGGATTCCTTGGACTAAAAAGCAACTTATTGAAAAAGGAATAAAAACAAAAACTCCAATAATGCCTTCTCCTTGGCAACCTGATTATGAAAAATTTAAATCTGAATTTGAAAAATATGATGTTGATAAAAATACAATTTTAGTAGGTCACAGTTGTGGTTGTGCATTTTTAGTTCGTTGGCTTGGAGAAACTAAAACTAAAATTTTCAAACTTATTCTTGTTGCACCTTGGAAAGTTAATGATAAAGGAGATAGTTCTAGAGAAAAATTTTATACTTATGATATTGATAAAACTGTTTCAAACAGAATAGAAGAAATTATTATGTTTACTTCTGATAACGAAGATCCTAAAGGTAAAGACAGTTTGATAATTTTTCATAATGCACTCGGAGGAGAAATTATCGAATTAAAAAATCAAGGGCATTATACTCAAGCTGGTATGGGAACTGAAAAGTTTCCTGAATTAGTAAGAAAGATTTTACAATAACGAAAAAATTAAATGATTAATACAAAACATTAATAATACTTAATTTATCATTATAATTAAAATGAAAAAAATATTTGTTCCTAGAGATTTTAAGATTCCTAAAAGTTTAGAAACTGAGAAATTTCGCTTAAGAATGCTTACAATAAATGATGTTAAATTAGATTATGATGCTGTAATGAGTAGTATAGATCATTTACAAAAAACAAAACCATTTGGACCTAATCATAATTGGCCAACTAAAGAGTTATCTTATGAACAAGATTTGATTGATTTAGGATGGCATCAAAAAGAATTTCAAAGAAGAACCTCATTCGCTTACACTATGATGAATTTAGATGAATCTGAATGTCTTGGATGTATGTATATTTATCCATCTGATAACCCAAATTATGACGCCGTAATTATTATGTGGGTTAGGAAAAGTGAAATAGCAAATGGATTAGATAAAATTTTATTTTCTTCTGTAAAAAAATGGATTCATGAAAAATGGCCATTTAAGAAAGTTGCATATCCAGGTAGAGAAGTTAGTTGGAATGAATTTGAGTAATTAAAGAAATAAAAAAAATTAACTACTAGTTTTCCAAACACCGTGTTTGTTACAATATTCTCTAACTGTAAACATTTCACTTGCAATTGGAAATTCTGCAATTGGTTCATCACCTGGATGAAGATGTTTTCTATAAATAACGCCTTTTGCAATTACTTCAATCCATTGAATATAATGATCTTCATCCATTGGATGAGGAATATCACCAACTTTAACTATTATTCCTGTTTGTGTTTTTTCAACAACAGGAACATGTTTTTCTTGTCCTGCATCTTGTTCAATTTCTTTAAACAATCTCATAGGTTGAGCACAACATACTAATGTACCCATTCCATTGTCAAGAATTTCAACAATATTTCCACATTTATCACATTTATATATCTGATTTTTTTCTGTCATAACTATTAATTTAGAAAACGAGTATTTAAGATTTTTGAAAAGAGATTATTTTTAAATCGTGTTTTGATACAGAAATTTCAACAATATCTTTTGGGTTTAATTTATGAACTTTTCCAATTGAATCCATAACTAAAACACTTTTAGTTTTACATTTAATTTTAACAATATCTTTTTCAACTAGATTTAATTTAGTTAAATTATAATTAGATGTCAATCTACTAATGTAAGGTTCTCTAGCAATTAATTGATATTTTCTAGATTTAATATTTAATTTTTTCCCACCAGCTGAAGCAATCCAAGCATGAGATCCACTTGGAGTTCCAATCAATACACCTGAACTTCTCTGAAACTCAGTTTTTTTATTAATGGACAAATCATAATTAAACATATAATATGGTTTATGATGCCCTACATATATTTCATTTAAGCATAAATCTTTAATCAATTGATCATTAATTTTTGCTTCTAATCTGAGTGTTTTAGTTATAAAAAAATCATTTTTTAGAATTAATTCAATTTTTTTTTTAAAATTTAAGTTATTAGCTCTTGTAAAAAATCCAACCTTTCTATGAGGTTTAGGATTGATACCAAACATTGGAATGTTGGTATTTAGATGACTTGCTCTTAAAAAAGTTCCATCACCACCTATAACAATAATTATTTCTTTATTTTTATAATCATCAATAGTTAATTTTACTCTAGATTTAGCAGTATATTTAGGAAATTTTGAAATAATATAAGGTAGAATAATACTATTTTTATTGTGGTAAACTATTAGTGCGTTCATAGTAAATATAAAAAATAAAAATTTTAATAAATTTAACCTTGAACTTCCTGTTTTACTCTTGTGTCAGGATGTGATCTTAGTACATTAATAGGCAATGCACCTTTATTAAATTCTAATGTAGCAATTCTAACAGGGTTAAATTTAACCTCTGCTAGTTCTTTTTTGCTAATTTTAATCATAAAAGGAGCACCCATTGATAATTGTAGTGCTCTAGCACCAATCATCCTGGCTTTTTCGTATTTTGTGTATTTCATTTTTATTTTAGGAATTTTCGAATTTCCTTTGCTTTTTTGATTGAGATTTCAATCATACTTTTAATATCTTCGGTTGACAAAGACAATTCTCCACCTTTTTGCATAGCTACAATTGTTTCATCTTTTAATGTTGCAACAGTAAGTCTTGCGTCAAGGACTTTTTCCTCATCAGGAATTGGATCAACTATTAAATGGTCTCCAATTTTAAGAACAGTTACTGAAATTGGTTCTTCTTCCATAGGAATACTATTTTTAGTTAATTTTTTGTAATCAATTTTTTCCCCATCAAGTTCAGGAAATTTGGCGTTTTTAATTGCTGACATAACAGCTAATGAAGCAACATCAAATAAATTCCCAAATGCATTAACAGGTACAATATCAACTATAATTGTCCAAACGAGTTCTCCATGTTTAATACAGAGTTTTTTAAAGTCAATTGCTCCAGACTCTCGAATTCCTCTATCAACAACTCTTGCAAGTTCAATAGCAACAATTCCTGGAGGACCTGATTCAAAATCTGGACTACTCATAGGAATAAGTTCTGCGTTTACCATCATAGTACCTGCATCAGGACTATCTGGATAAGGTTTTCCAACTTCAAATTTAACTCCTGCTATAACTTCAGTTTCACCAAATTTAACTCGAGCAGAACCTTCAGCTGTTCTAATAACTCCTGTTTCAACAGAGATTTCTCTGTATTCTTCTTTTTTTCTTCCATCATATCTAATATTATTATTTAGATAGTGAATAACGTGATCTCTTTTGCCTTTGTTCATTTTGGCACCTCAAATTTAGCTTTTAATGCTTTTTTTTGGATTTCAATTAATTGTTTAGCTGCTTTTTTACCCATTTCTAAACCTTTAAGCAAATCATCTTTTTTGATTCTTCCATCACATTGTAATAATGAAATTTTGTCCATGCTAGGGATATAGGCCATAGGAACATCAGCTACATGACCGTCTTTATATGCTTCTTCTTGGTAATCTAAATCAAGAACTACTTGTCCGTCTACAATACCAATACTGATTGCACCAACTAAATCCTTCATTTCAATTCCTGCATCTGCTAAAGCCATAGAAGCTGCACAAATTCCAGCACATCTGGATCCTGCATCAGTTTCATTTAGTTCAACAAAAACATCAACAACTGAGTTAGGAAAATCATCTAGGTTAACAACAGGTAGTAAAGCTTGATTAGTTACTAAACTAATTTCTTTACTTCTTCTACTTGTACCAGGTCTGACTCTGTCACCAGCGCCCGAAAAAGGCATCATATTGTAATTACATCTTAAGACTCCTCTTTTAGGATTTTTTAAGAATCTAGGATATAAATCTCTAGGTCCATATACTGCAGCGTAAGCTCCAGTTTTACCAATCTTAAAATATGCAGAACCAATCGCATTAGGGATAACACCAACTTCTGCTGTTATTGGTCTTAGCTCATCAAATTTTCTACCATCTAATCTTTTTTTATAAGCCATTTTAATCATTCACCTTTTCTTACTCTTTTTATCAAGGAATTCTTTGATTTTATCAGTTAATCCAGCAACATGGCTTTCTTCTTCGATTTTTTTGATTGTTTTGACAGTCAAAATTTCATCTTCAGGATTAATTCCTTTTACAAAAACAACTCCATTTTGTCCAACAATTATGTTGCAACTAGTTGCTTGTTTGATCATACTGACCATTGAACCTTGTTTTCCTATAATTCTAGGAACTTTTGAAGGACTTACAGTCATTATTCTTCCACCTTCAAGTTTTTTTAAACCAGGTCCTTTCATTGTTAAATCAACTAAATTTTGACTGGTTACGTTAAATATTTTTGTAACCATGTAATCATCAATGTCAAAATATCTTGTTAGATCAGAACCTCTTCTAATAAAATCAGATGTGGCATCTTTCATTGATAGCATAGCTCTATATGCTGAATTTGTATCAACAGTCCATCCAGCAATATTGATGTCTGTGACTTTTGCAATGATCACATCTCCTTTTTTTGGTAGGTATCTCCCAGATACTGGAATGATTTTAACAACATTTCCTTCTACTCTTGCTAAGCCTAATTTTGAGGCAATAACATCGTTTCCCTTTCTGTAAGTGCCTTGGCTAGGTAAATAAGACATACCTTGTGCCAATACTTCTCCAGGGACTACTACTTCTTTATCTTTGATTAATAGTTTTCCTTTTTCCATTTTTTCACCATAATTTATCTTTAAATTTGAGCTTTGCTCGAATTTTCAGATCCCACAGAATCTTTTGATTCTGAGTTATCTTAAAACTTTGGACTCAACTGTACCTTGTGTTAATCTATTTAATGCATCAAAAAAATCATTTTGAATTCCAGCTGGAATTTCAACAGAACATAGCCATGATCCATCATTTAACCAGTTATCCATTAATATTTTTCCATACTTTGAAACAACTCCATATGCAGTCCCAGTATATTGAGCTGGAATTTTTATTTGAATTTCTTTCATTGCAAGTTTTATAGGAATAATTGGTTTAAGTTTATGAACAATGTCATCAACTTGTTCTTCTGCGTCTTTAAATACATCAATTTTAACACGAGCCTCTTCCATAGCACTTTCTATTCTATTTCTTGGATGAGGTAGTCCTGTTTTTGCGTCAATAGCATTTCTAGAAATAATCTCTAAAATTCTATTAAACTTTTCTTTTTGTTTTTCCTCTCTATACTCTTGAGTGAATTGAATTTCACCGTCATTAAGTATTACATCAATTACTTCAACTACATTCTCTGTGTTAAACACTTTGTTCATTATTTCGCTTGAAGCTTCTAAACCTTTTTTTGCATCAAAAAAAACTTTTTCATACATTACAGATTCTTTTGCTTTAAGTTTTCCTTTTTTGAACTCAAGGATTTTGTCAGGATCAATAATTACTTCAAACATTTCTCCGCCTTTTTTTAGCTTAGCTAAGTTGAAAGATACTTTTTCCTTGTCGAATGTTTTGAATGATTTCATTTTTTCATGTAGTTCATAATTTCGTTTTTTGTTAGCCTACTAAATTTCTGATCTTTATTTGAAACGTAAGCTGCATCTATTCTTTCTGGATCAAAGTTTTTGTCAAGTGATTTTTTAAGTGCTTTAATTGCTAACTTAAATCCTTCATCCATTTTCATAGATTCTTTGTAATCTTTATTTAGTATTTCTTCTACTTCAGGTTCAGCTTCACCTATTACACAGGCTTTATATTGGAAATAAATTCCAGTTGGGTCTGTCTCATATAATTTTGCTTTTCCATTATCAACACCTGCAATTAGTAAAGATACACCAAAAGGTCTGTATCCACCAGATTGAGTTGTTAATTGTTTTAAGTTTGCAATGTCTCTAACAATTGAAATAATGTCAATTGGTGAGTCATATGTAACTCTATGTTGTTGAGCTTGAAGTTGAGATCTTTCGATAAGAACTCTGGCATCACTAATAATACCTGATGCTGTTGCACCAATATGAGAATCAATTTGCCAAATTTTTTCAACTGATTTAGGTACAATTAATTTATCAACAATTCGTTTATCTGTTACAAGAACAACTCCATCTTGGCATGTTATTCCTATAGCAGTACTTCCTTGTCTGACTGTTTTTTTTGCATATTCAACCTGTAGTAATCTACCATCAGGACTAAACATTGTAATTGCTCTATCATATCCCATCATTTGATGTTGTAGTGGTTGCATTTTATTGTCCTCCGAGTGTTTTTATGAGGTGTACTGAAAAGGTAATCAACGTGTTTGTTGCTTTTCATATCCTCTGTTAACCATTAATTTTGTTTTATTTATTTTCCCCGATACAAGTATAATATTTACTATGACTTCTTTTCCATTTATATTATTTATCATAGCAATTGATGTTTTAAGATCATTTAAGTATTTATTATTGACCTTTAATATTCCTTTATTTTCTTTAAATATTTTAGTGTCCATTATTCCTGCATTACCGAGTCCAAACATTCCAAAACAATTTTTATGTGATTCTATTATCGCATTAACTACTTCATTGTGTTTGGTTTTAGTTCTTGATATTGTTTCATAGACAATATATCTTTTCTTTGTACGAAGTACAGGTAATAGTGGTTTTCCTTTCATTAATCCGCCACTGAGAAACAAACTTCCAGTTTCTTCTCTCTCTTCCTTAAAAGAATCAACTTTTGTTTATAAATATTGCTAAAATTTATATAGTAGAAACCTTCTGAAATTATGTATGGGTAGGGCTCATAGTATTTCAATTTTTGTTTTAATTGGATTTATTATCTTAATTTCAGTGTCATTCTTAGCTTATAAACTTCCTAGAGGGGTTGAAGCACCTAGTGAAGGGTTATCTTTAGAAAAAACAAATACTAAATATTATATTGATACTTGCTTAGATCATACTACAACAAATGCTGTTGAATTGTTTGGTTTTAATTCAGAAAATGCTGTTGCTTCTTATGTAGATTTAAAATTAGTTTCATGTGTTGGAAATTTTTCATTTATTAAAGATTATAATGTTGAATACGGAAAACCATCATCAAATGTTTTGATTAATGAAGAAGTTGTTTTTGTTGATCTAAATTTTCCAGTTAAAATTTTTAGAAATAATACTTCAGTAGAAATTGAAGAATTTCAATATTCTTTAAAACGATTGAGTAGTTTTAAAATTGAGGGATCAATCTCTGCAGGATCTACATTTTTTTCTAGTGATGAAAATATGGTTGTGTCAGTTAGTGAAGATACTGTTGCTATTGATGAAAATGGAAAACCTATTGAAAAAATTGCATTTAATTTACTTGATAAAAATTTTAACGAATTAAGTAATGAAGTTGTTTTAGGAAATATTGTTTATGAAGGGCTTCCTAGTGGAGCAATATTTGATCCTCCATTAAAAGTTACTATTGGATTAAGAAAAGAAGAATTACCTTTAGCATATCCCAAAATTGCACCACAAATAGCTTATTATGATGAATTAGGAGATATATGGAGAACATATCCAAGCTTGGGATTTGATGAAGATGAAAATTATTATTATTATAGTGCTCAAGTTTCACATTTTACACCTATGGCTGTTGTGACTTGTGGTGGATCAACTAAACCTGAACCATATTTTATGGGATATGTATATAGACATTTAATTAAACCTTCAGAAGACACGTATTGGAGAAATAATCCAGATACTGGAGAAAATCCGGAAGGATTGCATTTAATTCCTGAAGCTATGGGAAATGCATCATGTACTAAATATGATGATTCAATGATATATAATTATAAGGGAACTTGTGATAGTATGATTAAAGATTGGGATGAAGACACAAAAGAAGTATATACTATTTCAGGAGATGACACATGTAGGAATTCTTGTTTAACTTTAGGTGAAGCTCTTTTAGAATGTTACTATGGTCTTGACTCTTGTAGTTCTGAGAGTTTGTCTGCAATTAAAAATCCATCTTGGTGGTATAGTCCAATTGATAAAATGCTTCTTAGTTATGAAAATATGTTTATAGGTGGTACATCTTTATCATGTACAGGAAATGTTTGTGATATTCCATCCGATTCAATTTCGTATGAACCAATAGAAGATGATAAAAATATTAAAGGAACTCTTGAAAAAGAAACTAGATTTTTTGCAACTCCTTACACTTATGGTTATCCAAGTTTTGAAGATGTTGGAGGTTCTGGAAAATTTATAATTGATCTTAAAGATGGTGGTGATGCATGTGTTGATAGTTGGTATGTGATAGGTAAAGAAGATAAGACTTTAAAATCCCTTAGTGAAGCTACTGGAGATTGTAGTAAAGAAGATAAATGTAGTTGGAGTTTAGAAGGAAATTCTAAAGGTGAATTGGTTGCTAACGAAAACACGTTAATAGTTGAAGTTGAAAATTTAAATAAAGATCAAAAAGCTTATGCCTCAGGTTACTTACATTTTAAAGGAGAAGGAATATCTGTATCAGGAAATCCAGATGATTTAAATTCAGATGGAGGAGGCGGATTTTCAGAGTTAGGTGGAGGAACAGGTGGATTTTTAGATATACCTCCAGGTGATTTCCAAGAATTATATCCTGGAATTGAGATGAAAAAAGTTGATAATTCAGTTAATCCAGAAATTGATATTCCTAGACACGTTGTTTATTATGTTGTAAAAATTGACTTAACAAAAGATCCAAATTTTTTTGTTACACCTAGACAAGAAACATTAATGCAAACATCACAATTTTTATCTATGTACGGACCAGTTAATGATTTAGTATTAGCTATTAATGGTGGAGGTTTTGAATATGGTGGAGGGAATGAGAATGTAGGATATTATGCAATGTCATCTGGTGATGTATATTCAAGTCCTGATCTTAAAATTAATGATGCTACCTTTGTTGCAAGTAAAGAAAATAAAGTTGGATTTGGTAATTCTGTTGACCCTTATCATGCAGTTACAGGTTTTCAAACAGTTTCAGATGAAAATGGGGTTTTAGATAGATTTAGTCCTGATAAGATTGAAGATGGGCACGCAGTAGCTGATCCAAGAACAGGTATTGGATTAGATGAAAAAAATGATTTAATGTATATCGTTGTTGTTAATGGTAGAGGAGCAGAAAGTAGTGAAGGAGTAAATTTAAGAGAATTAGGAGAAATATTTGTTCATCATAAAGCAACACATGGAGTTAATATGGATGGAGGAGGTTCAACAACTTTAGTTGCTGATCAAGGAGGAACACCGTTACTTGTAAACACACCATCAGATCCTGGTGGTGAAAGAGGTGTAGCTAATCATTTAGGTGTTGGTGTTAGTGGAGGATCTGCTTCAGGAACTATGGGGGGATTAGGGTTAGGTGGAGGTGGTAGTGGTAATAGTGACATGTGGTTAACTTATAGGTCCTTAACAAGTTCAATTTTTGTAGGTGGACAACCTAATGCAGATGATTTTCTAACATTAAAAGAACAAGGATTTACAACTATTGTTGACTTGGCTTGTGAAGATCCTAATGCAGCTGCAAATGCGCAAGCAGCAGGTTTAAGCCATACATGTATTGCATTAGGAGGTTATATTAGATATCCTAGAGAAAGTGCAGCTGAAGCAGAATTAATCAGTAGAGTTAGAAATGCAATTAACATTGCATCTTCTGGTCAAAAATCATATGTACATTGTACATATGGAGTTCATAGAACTGGAATGTTTGTTGGGTATTATGGCATGAAAAATTTAGGCTGGTCTCATTCTCAAGCTGAGGCAACACTTAGAGCATTCGGTGGAAGTACATGGGATAACCCAAGTTACAATGTTATTTTTGATATATTGAAAGATTATTAATTAAAATTCTATGATAGGAGGCGACAATATGAAAACTGTTTATATTATTGGAAGTTTAAAAAATTGGAAAGTTATTGATTTATCAAATCATCTAAGAAAGCAATTTCCAGGAGTGGAAATATTTGATTCATGGATTTCACCTGGACCTGAAGCAGATGATTTTTGGAAAAAATATTCTAAATTAAGAGGGTTGACATATAGAGAAGCATTAAAAGATTGGTCAGCAACTCATGTGTTTGAATTTGATAAATTTCATATTGATAGAAGTGACGCTGTTGTAATGTATATGCCCTGTGGTAAATCAGGACATCTTGAATTAGGCTATGCAATAGGTCAAGGAAAAAGAGGCTATGTATTATTTGATGATGATTCTACTAAAAGAGAAGTAATTTACAAATTACCTAAAAAAGTTGTTTCTAGCGTGACTGAATTAGAAAATGAACTTAAATTAGAACTTGAAAATTCAAAGAATAAAATTTTATCTGAAGACAAATTAACTCATTCTGGAGACAAAAAGAAAATTTGTTTGATTGGAGATGTAACAAGCGAGGAAACAATAAAAAAAGCTTCGAAAATGGCTGAAAAGATAAGAGGATATGGTTTTGATGTGATTGAAGATTGGCATAAACTTGGTCCAAAGGATTTTGATCCTAAACTTTTAAAAGAATGTGGAATAACAATTCTTTATCAGCCAGGAAGCAAATTAGGTCATCTTGAGCTTGGCTATGCAGTTGGTGTAGGAAATAAAGGTTATATTTTATTTGATAAGGAACCTGAAACAAGATGGGATGTTATGTATCAGTTTGCCAGTGAAATTTGTATGAACTTTGAAGAGTTTGAGAAGGAGATTAAGAAATAATTAATTTGAAAATACTTCTCTATCTAATTTAGTTTTTGCTTTATGACATTCTTTGCAAAGTGTTCTAAGATTGTTTTTGTCATAAGGATTGCGATGAGTTGCCATATTTATAGGAATTATATGATCAACATCAAGAAATATTTTTCTCATTCGGTTTTTGCATATCTGACAAGTATATCTATCTCTTCTAAGAACATCTTTTCTAACCCAAAACCAAGAATTGTTTCTATTAAACTCATTCATACATTTTTTAGAACAATAATGTCTTCTATTTTCTGCAATTTTATTTTCGCAATTTCTGCAAAGTTTATTTCCTAGACTATCAAATTTATTTGGCGTATTAGAAATTTTAGGATAACGTGACATAAATATATACAAAAGTTATCATTGCATATTAAGTTTATCTTTGAATTTTTTAATAAATGATCGTTTAAATCCTAGAGAAATTTTATTTAAAAATATGCGGAGTGCAGGATTCGAACCTGCGTAAGCACTAAGCTAATAGGTCCTAAGCCTATCCCGTTTGACCGCTCCGGCAACTCCGCATGCTAAGAATAATTCAGGAAGAACAATGATTGTTTTAAATATTTTGCTATAAAAATTAATAAAAAAATTAAGAATGAGTAAGTAATTTTTTCTTTTGCCAAGCATAAGATCTTGTTTTTGAGGATTTACCATATCCACAAGAACTACAGACACTATCTCTCATATGATAAGTTTTGTTTCCACATCTTCTACATCTAATATGTGTCTTTTTTCCAGATTTCTTTCCGTGGGATGCAGTTCCTTTTGACATTTTTACTCAGTTGAAATTATGATAATTGTGTCTCCTCTAACAAAGACTTTACCTAATTTTCTTTTAACTTCGCCATCCACTCTTTCTTCGCAATTTTCTAAAACTACGTTGATGTGAATATCGAATGCTTTTAAATCTCCGATTAATTGTTTACCGTTTTTTAAGTCTAAAATGACTCTTTTGTTTCTTGCTTGGTTTAAGGCATCTAAAGGCCTTTGTTGGTTTTCCATAATAAAAACACCTCAAAATATACAGTGTTGGATTTAATGGACGTTTATAAAGTTTTTTAATTCTAGGAGTTGAAAAGTTTTAAAACCTTTGATTTCTAATGTTTATGTTCATATAAAGAAAAGATATGCGTCCGCCGGGATTCCATCGAGCAAAGCGAGTGGCACGAGAACGATAGTGACCGTGTGTTCAAATCCTAAAGAAAGTTATGCGTCCGCCGGGATTTGAACCCGGATACCCGGCTTGGAAGGCCAGGATCATAGCCATTAGATCACAGACGCGTAATATTCTGAGAAAAAAAGATGATTTATTAAGTTTGTGATAAATAAACCCTATTTCAATAATATTTATAAACAAGGTACGATTTCTTTAGACCCTATGGGACGTATTAAAACTAAAGCAGCTAAAAGAATTACAGAGGAACTAGTAGATAATCATTTTGATGATTTTACAGAAGATTTTGATCAAAATAAAGCAATTGTTGAAAAACACGCAGAGATCTCATCAAAAAAATTAAGAAATATTATTACCGGTTATGTTACTAGAAGAGTTAAGTCTAGAGAAACACTTTGAGGTGGTAAGAAATGACAGACAAAGATAATAGTATCTTTATAGGTGGTAAACCATTTATGAACTATGTTACTGGAGTTGTAATGCAGTTCACAACAAAAAATGCTTCTGAAGTTATTATCAAAGCTCGGGGAAAATTTATTAGTAGAGCAGTTGATGTTGCTGAAGTAGCATGTAAAAGATTTCTTGAAGGTCAAGCTAAAGTAGATGATGTAAATATTAATAGTGAAGAGTTTGAAAATAAAGAAGGAAAACAAGTTAGAGTAAGTACAATTGAAATACTTATGTCTAAAAACAAGAAATAATTTTTTCTTAAATTTTATATATATATAAATAATTAGTTTAAATTACATGGGCCTGTAGCATAGTCTGGATATCGTGTACGATTTGGTCACGATAGTGCACATAGTGCGTTCGGCTTCGGACCGGATGACCGGGGTTCAAATCCTCGCAGGCTCATTTTTTATTCTAAGCTAGATTTTATATCTAGCAAACGCTAGCTCATAGAAATCAAAGATTTCAAGGATGATCAGAAAGCTAGTCAATTTGTCAGTTGCTTTCTGACATGTCAACCGGTATCAGTTGGTTGTAATCCTCGCAGGCTCATTTTTTAAATCTAAACATTAATATATTTTCTTAGTCTTATTAATTTGATGAGTAATAATTTGCAAAAGAAAATTATTGAAGAATTTTCAGGAAAAAATGCACAAATACTATATTCAAAAAAAGCAGAAGATGGTTTATGGATTTCTGAAAAACATTTTATAAATAAATATTTCATAAAAAAAGGTAAATTATTAGATGTTGGTTGTGGTACAGGAAGAACTACTATTTCTTTGTTTAAAAAAGGTTTTAATGTTACTGGAATTGATTTAGTTCCAAACATGATACAAAATGCAAAGAAAATTGCAAAAAAGAAAAAATTGAAAATTAATTATAAAATTGGCGATGCTACAAATTTAAAATTTGAAGATAATTCTTTTGATTATGCTATTTTTTCAAATCAAGGTTGGACGCAAATTCCTGGAAATGAAAAACGATTAAATGCACTTAAAGAAATTTATAGGGTCCTAAAAAAAGAGGGAATTTTTATTTTTACAACACATCCTAGGGTCTTATCTAGACAATTTACATTTTTTTGGATTAAACAGTGGGGTAGATTTTACTTGTTAAAACCTATGGGATTTAAAATTGAAGAAATTGATTATGGGGATAGATTTTTTGAAAGAGAAACTAGTGATAATAAAAAAACTTACAAAACTAGGCAATATATTCATATACCTTCAGTTCGTGAAGTTAAAAAAATTATTCAAAAAACAAATTTTAATCTTTTAGAAGTAAATGGTGATTATCAGGTTTCTAAGAACGATATTCGTAAACATCCACCTGTTTTTTATATTTGTCAAAAATAAAATTATCAATAACTAACCCATTTTTTATTATGGCCTAGACTTTTATAAGAATTAATCATGAATTCTTTAAATGAAGTTTTTTGTTTCCAAATTTCAAGTAATCTCGTTGCAATTTGTTTATATTCATCTTGGAATATATCCATAGAAAATTTCATTTCAGAAAAACAGTTCAAATAATCTAAGAGGACAAATACAGCAATTATTTTTAACATTTTATCATCAATAGGAGTAAATTTTTCTTTAAAAAATCTATTTACATATGATCGATAAATAATATGAAATAATTCATGAGCAATGACATAGTTTCCAATTTTTTCAAGTGAATATTGTAAAATTATATAATTTTTAGATGAATTATGAAAACCATATTTAGCACATAGACTCAAAAATACATCAATGTCATAATTTGGCCATTTAAAATTCATTAAGTTTTCAATTTCAAAAAAAAATTTATTGTTAATTTCTTGCCAGTTAGTATCCAATTTTTTTTTAGCTAAAATTAATTCAGGTTTATGTTTATCAAAAGCGAGATTAATTAATTGAAGAGCTTTTTGTTTGTGTTCAGGCTTTAAATAATCAACAGTAAAACCTAATCTTTGCTCCCAAAGAGGATGTAACTTTTTATGTTTTAATCCTAATTTTAAAGCAAATAACTCATGTTTTGAACTGGCTTTCCAAATTAATTTAGGTATTTGAACTACACTTAAAGTCTTTCCTCTATCTTTTAATGTTACAAGTTCATCAAGTTCTAAACCACACTTTTTGCAGTATACACCATCTGATGCTAAATTTTTTTCATTAGAACCACAATCTGGACAAGTCATAAATTATTCTAAAATAATGTAGTTTTTTAAACTTAATTATTTAATTTGCAATAGGGAAGTGAACATTTATTTCAATATCTTTACTTAAATCAACAATTTTAAATTTCATAATTTTAGTTCTGACTTCAGTAATATTGTGAAATATTTTTTTAATTCTAGAAGTGAAAACTGGAAATTCATCTTTTGCTTTATTCACAAGTTGACTTCCAATATTTGTTATTTCATAAATATCTTCCAATAATTTAGGATTTTTAAATGAGACCTCATTTTTGTCTAATGTTTGAATAATATGATTTAAATTTTCAAATGATTGGTCTATACCTGATAGAGTTTGTTCAACAATTAGTTTGTCTATTTTTATGATTCTTTTTTCATCCATAAATTCTCTTTTTAAATCAACTAAATTATTTTTTAGGGTGGAAAGAGACATTCTAATTGCAAATAAATTTTTTCTATCAACAATTTCTTCTTCTTTAAGTGTTTCAATAATTTTATCACTTTCAGCATTAAAAAGTGCAATTCCTGAAATATTTCTGTTTATTTTTTCTGAAAAAGATAAATGATAAATTTTTTCTAAAAGTCTATCTTGTTTAATTGAAACTAATTTTGAAGTTACAACTGCCATCATAAGCATACCAATTATGATATTTGCTATTGCCATTACTCTCATACCTGGACCTTGAGGAATAATATCTCCGTAACCTGTTGAAGTTGCAGTGATAAAACTATAGTAAACATAATCAAACATTCCTGTAACCTTATTTCCCTGTGCATTGATCAATGTTCCAGAAGTTCCACTAATGACATGATAAAATAAACCAAAAGCAATAATTAACATAATCCAAACAAAGAAGATTTTCAAAAATGAAGTTTTTTCTATTAATGATATGAAATCAACTTTTTTCTTTATAGAATTTCTCATTTTAATATACTCTTTTGTATACTGGTATAACTTACAATATATTAAGATGTATTAATCCTATATAAAGTTTTTTAAAAATATAGTTGTAAATATGTAAAATCAAGATGATTTTTTTCAAATTAACAATTATAAACAATTTGTTTAAGGTAATTTTTTTAAACAGGTCTTAACTTCTTAGATTTATATGGAAATAAAGAAAATAACACCTTATGAATTTGATTTACCAAAAAAAGGTCAAATGAAAGTACCTGGAAAACTTTTTTCATCAAAAAAATTGCTTGATTTAGTTAAACAAGATAAGTCTTTGCAACAAGTATCAAATGTTGCATCTTTACCAGGGATACAAAAATTTGCATATGCTATGCCTGATATGCATCAAGGATATGGATTTACAATTGGTGGAGTAGCTGCTTTTGATTTAGAAAAAGGGATCATTACACCGGGGGGAATAGGATTTGATATTAATTGTGGAGTTAGACTTCTTGCTACAAATTTAACAGAAAAAAAAGTTAGAGAAAAAATTGAAGAATTGATAAATCAATTATTTAAAAGAGTTCCTTGTGGTATAGGCAGAGGATCAACTTTGAAAATTGATGATGAGACTTTAAATAAAGTTATGACTATGGGGCCTAGATGGGCAGTTGAACAAGGGATGGGTATTGAAGAAGATGTTAAGCATTGTGAATCTAATGGATTATTAGAATGGGCAAAACCTAGTTGTGTTTCACAAAAAGCAAAAGCTAGAGGTAAAAAACAGTTAGGAACACTTGGTGCAGGTAATCATTTTTTAGAAATACAGTTTGTGGATGAAATTTATGATAAAAAAATTGCAAAGATATTTGGAATTGAAAAAAAGGGTCAAGTAGTTGTTATGATTCATTGTGGAAGTAGAGGATTTGGACATCAAATATGTACAGATTATTTAAGAAAAATGGAAGATGAATATGCAGATATAATTGCTAAGCTTCCTGAAAAAGATTTAGCATACGCACCTTTTGATTCTAAACTTGGTCAAGATTATTTTGGGGCAATGGCATGTGCTGCAAATTATGCATGGACTAATAGGCATGTTATAGGACATAATGTAAGAAAAGCTTTTGAAAGAGTTTTTGGTGATGTAAAAATAAGTACGGTTTATGATGTAGCACATAATATAGCAAAAATTGAAGATCATGAAATTGATGGAAAACAAAAAAAGTTAATTGTGCATAGAAAAGGAGCAACTAGATGTTTTCCAGCAAATCACTGCGACTTACCTGAAGATTATAAGGAAGTAGGTCATCCTGTAATAATTCCAGGAAGTATGGGAACAGCATCATATGTAATGGTAGGAGCAAAAAATACAATGAATATTGCATTTGGAAGTACAGCTCATGGTGCAGGAAGAGTTATGTCAAGACATCAAGCAAATCAAGAGTTTAAAGGAGAAAGAATCAAAACAGAATTAAAAAATAAAAACATTTTTATTAAAAGTGCTTCATGGAGAGGTATTTCTGAAGAAGCACCTCAAGTCTATAAAGATATTGATGAAGTAGTAAAAATTACTCAAAAAGCAGGAATTAGCAATTTAGTTGCCAAAGTTAGGCCAATAGGAGTAATTAAAGGATAATTCTTATAAATGTCTTGAGTTTTCAATTTGATTGAATGGCAAAAGCAAAAGAAAAAATTTTAGCACCAGAAGTTAATATTGGACTTGTTGGTCATGTTGATCACGGAAAAACAACACTTACTGAATGTCTATCAGGAAAATGGACAGACACTCATTCTGAAGAATTAAAAAGAGGAATTACAATTAGGCTAGGTTATGCTGATTCTGTTTTTGTTAAAACTAAAGATAAAGAATTAATGACTGAAGTTGATGCTAAAAAACAAAAAAAAGAATATAAAGTTTTAAGAAAAGTTAGTTTTGTAGATGCTCCAGGTCACGAATCTTTGATGGCTACTATGCTTGCAGGAGCAACATTAATGGATGGAGCAATGCTTTTAATTGCAGCTAATGAAGAATGTCCTCAACCTCAAACAAGAGAACATTTAATGGCATTAAAAATTAGTGGAATTAAAAATGTTGTAATAATTCAAAATAAAATTGATTTAGTTACAGAAGAAAAAGCACTTGAAAACTATAATAAAATTAAAGAATTTTTAAAAGGAACAGATTATGAAGATGCTCCAATAATTCCTATTTCTGCACAACATAATATTAATACAGGGTATGTAATTGAAGCAATTGAAAAAAACATACCAACACCTAAACGAAATTTAAAAGTTGAACCTAGAATGTTTGTTGCAAGATCCTTTGATGTTAATAAACCAGGTCAAGAAATTAAAAATCTTAAAGGTGGTGTTTTAGGCGGTGCTTTAGGTCAAGGGATTATTAAAAAAGGAGATGAAGTTGAAATTAGGCCTGGGCATGTATATGAAGAAGCAAATAAAAAAGTTTGGAAACCTATAACAACTAAAGTTGTTAGTATGATGACAGGAGGTTCAACTGTTGATGAAGTAACACCAGGTGGATCTGTGGCATTGCTTACAAATTTAGATCCTTCAGTAGTTAAATCTGATAGATTTACAGGGAATGTTGTAGGATATCCAGGAAAATTGCCTCCTGTGTGGGATAATTTAAAACTAAAAACTAATTTACTTGAAAGAGTTGTAGGTAGTGCAGAAGATACTAAAGTTGATGCTCTTAAAATGGGTGAAATGTTAATGCTTAATGTAAATAGTGCTGCAACTGTAGGTATAATCTCTAAATTAAGCAAAGATGTTGTTGAATGTAAATTAAAATTACCTGTTTGTGCTGATATTGGTGCAAGAGTAACAATATCACGAAGAATGGGAACACGATTTAGATTAATTGGATTTGGTATCATTCAAATGTCAAAAACCGACTGACTAATAAGTAAGGTTTTTGAGCATGATCAAGAAGCTAAATTATAGGTTTGTTGTTTTTTGACAAATAATTTTTTTCTTATTATAAAATTAAAAAAAGCCTGTGTATCATGAGTTTCTGAGGTAAAGTATGGGTAAACACAGTCACTTACGTTTCCTGTGTGTCAAAGTTTTTATGAGCTTTAACAATTCCCTAAGGCACTTGCCTGTTGTATTAAATTTAGCCTCCCCCTCATCTTGATCAGGCCTATTTACATATATGGTTTTGTAGTATATAAATATTTTGTAGATAATATATTGTCCTACTTTTTGCGGAACCTTTTTAATCCAGGTTATATTCATTCCTTATATGGATGGTTTACCTAGTATCACTAAGATGTTTGGAATAGAATTAGAATTTTTCTTGGTAGATAGAGAGGGAAAACTTGTTAACAAAGCAGACAGTATAGTTAAAGCTTTAAAAAGTAAATTAACTAAAACAGATATCACTTTGGAATGTGGTAAATCAATGTTGGAACTAGTTAGTTTTCCTCATAGATCATCTAGAGAAACTTTTATTAAATATATTCAAGATTTTGAAACTTTTTTATATGAATTAGATGTAAATGATTTAGGAATCTATAATTTTGGAACTTATCCAGGCATAAATAATAATGAGATGAGAACTGAAAGTAGATATAATGTTAAGAAAAATATTCTTGGTGAGAAAAATTTTGTCAATGCAGGAAAATGTATTGGTTTTCATTATCATTATTCGCTTCCTAGAAATTCGTTTAATCCAAATATTTTGTTCTTATATCCTGATTTAAATGATAGAAAAAAACAAAAAATTCTTAGTTTGTATAATTTATATATTGCTTTAGATCCTGCAATTACAACATTAATGCAATCTAGTCCTTATTTTGAAGGAAAACTAATGGGAAAAGATTCAAGAATTATGGTTTATAGGGGGGACAAAAGTTTTGAATATCCAGATTCACTTTATGCAAATCATCCTGAGTTTGGGAACTTGAATGAATATTCTCCTGATTTTAATTCATTTATTAAAACAATTACAAATAGAACTTCTAAATGGAAAGAACTTCTTGCAGCAAATAACTCATCATTTTCGGATTTTGCTAAAAGAAAGGGTGCGTCATTACTAGACTCATCATGGAAACCAATAAAGATTAGTCCTCATGGAACAATTGAAATGAGAGGACCAGATATGAATTCAATTAGAAAAGTTGTTGCTCTTTCAACTCTTATGAATAATGTTTCTAAATATGTTGAAAAAAATTTTATTAAAATTATCCCTGGTATAATCGGTAATAATGATCCATTCAAATTAGAAGATGGAAATTTATATGTACCTGATCAAGCGTATTTATCTAATCTACAAAAAGAATCTGCAATTTATGGATTTGAATCTCAAAGAGTTTTAAGATATTGTAAATCACTTTTAAAATTATTAAAGACAATTGTTAGTGTAGAAATGATGGCACCTTTTAGAGTATTTCAAAAAAGTGTTATGGATGAAAAGAGTAAATCTGATGAAATAATTAGTTTTGTAAAAAAAAGGCAAGGTTATAGTGATTACAAAGAAATTTTGCCTGAAACAGTCCAAGATTTTGCTGTTAAAACTAGTGAAACAATTTTTAAAAATTTAGTTATAACTAAAAAAATGATTCAAGAGATTTATCCTTGTTAAGATAATAAAATATTTATACTTCTTTAGATTAAAAATTAATAATGAAAAAACAAGCACCTGTATATGATTATGAAAATAATTTAGAACCAGATCTACTTAGATTTCTAGTTAGGGTTGAAGCATTAGAGCAAGAAAGTAAAGACAGATCTGCTTTTATGAATATGCGTGAATTAGAATGGGATACACATATTTCTGAAATTAAAAGAGAAATTCATTTTTTTAAAAATCAGGTAAGTGATTTAAAAAGACGTGTAGAAAACTTTAAGTCTGTTTTTTTATCAAATGTTAGAGAATTTAAATTAAAAGCTGATAAAGATGATTTAAGAAAACTTGAAAATAATGTTGATAGAATGAATTTTGAAAATTTAATAACTAAAGATGAATTTTTAAGAAAGAGCAGCTTTAAGTGATTTGATAGCTACTTCTAACATATCATCGGTTGGCCTTCTTGTTGTAATTTTTTGAAGTAAAAGTCCAGGAGCAATTAAAATTTTAACAAAAATATTGTCTGTATGTTTTCCAGCAAATTTTAAAATTTCATAAGATACGCCTGCAATTAAAGGTAATAATAGCAATCTTAAACCTAATCTAGGAAAATAACCTTCAACTTTAATTAATGTAAAGAAAAATACAGATAAGACAAATACTAATAATAAAAAACTAGTACCACATCTAGGATGAAGTGTTGTATATTTTTTTACATTTTTAACTGTTAGTTTTTCTTTATTTTCATAGGCAAAAACAGTCATATGTTCAGCTCCATGGTATTGAAAGATTCTTCTAATATCAGGCATTAATGAAATTAATAATAAATAAGCAAAAAAAATGAGTAATCTAAATACACCGTCTATAATATTAAATAAAATTCCTACTTTATCTGTAATAAATCTAGTTAAAAATAATGGAGCAATGTAAAATAGTAAAATAGTCATAGCAATTGATAGAGTTATTGTAAAAATTAATTCCAAAGTTGAAAGTGATTCTTCTTCGTCACCTTGTGAAACTGAAGCAGAAAAAGATAATGCTTTGATTCCAATATTCATTGTTTCAATAAATCTAACACATCCTCTAATAATTGGTAAATTTGCAATTTTATTTTTGTTTTTTTTAATTTTAATTTTTTTAATTTTAATTTTTTTATCAGGTTGTCTAACAGCTATTGCATATTTATCTAAAGAGCGCATCATAACTCCTTCCATTACAGCTTGTCCGCCAATAGTTATCTCATTTCCCATTCTTGAAGAGTTACGCACTAATATTATTTAAAGTTTTGCTTGAGTAGATTAATCTTTTCTAAATAATAGTAAACTGATTGGTTTAGACATTATTTTGAATTTATTTTAAATTAGGAGTAATTTTTATATACTAAAACATAAAAGTTTAACTTTTTTCAACTAATAAGTGATTGTAATTTCATAGTGACAACAAAATCGAAAGATTTAAATACTCAAATCCACTAATATTTGTAAAAATACGTGCCAGAGGTACAAAATATGCTAAACGCCCCTACATGGGGAACAAGATCATTCCAAAGAAAAAAATATATAGAACGAGATAATACTCTAGAAAGCACAATGAAATACGATTGGAAAACTCCGGCAAAAAAAGCAATTTTAGGACCTTTATCTAATTCTCCTAATGAAATTGCTGCTAAAGAAGCACTTCATGATCAAGTTTATAGTTTAGTGCAAGGAGTTCAAGAATATAGGCCACAATTTCAACAAATAATTGATGGGCAAATACCTGAAGGAATGACTCTGCCTCTAGGAGTTACGATTCAAGATTTACAAGGTTTAGGAACAGTTGATGAAGCTATAGCTTATATTGGTGCTAGTGCGTTAGATCAAGCAAAAATTCCATCACATTTAAGAAATCAAGTTGCAAGACAACTTGGAAAAGAAACAGATTTACCTATTTATAGGCAATTAGTAAATGCAAGAGGAAAAATTCATTTTGCTGCAGAGCGAACTCTTCTTAACCCTTATGTTTTACATGCTACACAAAAAGCAATTGGTCTAGGTCTTTGGGCAACAAATGGTGTTGCAATTGGTCAACAATATTGAGGACAAAATGAAGCTGTGGCTGAATATGCACCTTTAATAGGTGCTGCTGCAAATTCATTATTATATTTTGCAAATACAGCTGCAACAGGAGTTTTATTTGATAAACTTAGAAATAAAAAAGCAGATGCTGATGCAGCGCAAAATGAATTTGTTTTAACAGCAACAGGATTAATTACAGCAGGAATTGCTTTAAATTATAGTAAATTAGCTGCAGGAATTTTAGCAGGATCTTCATTAATTGATGCTGCATCAAATCAATTTATAAAATCTAAAAATGAAAAAGCAGATCAATGGGTTCATGGATTAACTAACATAGCAAGATTATATGCAGGATATTTAACAATTGATGCAGTAACTGAACAAATGCATGCAAATGCAGAAACTGTAGGTCAAATGGATGTAGGAGATTTAGCTGCAGAACTAGGGAAAGATTATGCAATTAGAACTGGAGCTGGAGCTGGAGCACCTGTAGGTGCAATGTTTTTAGGAAATATTAAAGGAAAAGGACATAGAGTAGCTGCATTAGGAACTATATTACTTACATTGTATTTACAATCTGGATGTGCACCGGCACCAAGTGAAACACCTCAACCTGAAGGATATAAACCCGTAGCAGAACCAGAACCAACTCCAACACGAGGACCTGTTGAAATTCATGAAGCACCAACTCCAGATACAGAAATTGATACTGCTGGTGTTCCAATAGAAAGTGTAGAACCTGATCCGACAGCAATTGTACCTGAAGTTGAACCAGTTCCTGAACCACCACCATATTGTACACCAACACCAACAACAGAAGCAGTAGGACCTACAGAAGTTGCTACACAAGTTGCTACACCATCACCAACATACGAACCTGTTGAGGGATCTGAACAAGAGTGGTTGAATGGAGGATGGCATTTTTCATTATATTTTCAAAAAACAGGTGACGATAATGCAGGTCCTGCAGCAGGATCCTTTACATATACTAATCCAGCATTGGTTCTAAATCCCGGTATAGATTATGTACTTATGAAACTTAATGGAGCATTAGAATATGATTTTGCTAATCCTCTTGAATTTGTAGGTGAGGTTTTAGAAGATAAATTACAGTTTGATATAGCAGGTTTAGGAAATATGGCTGATTTTAAAGTTCTTAGAAAAATGTCTTCAAATGAATATGCTGAATGCCAACTTGAAGGAATAGAATTACCTATTGCAGCAATAAACGGGGATGATGTATATATCCAAGTTGAACCAAGCCCAGATATTTTAACTTTGAAACCTGCAGTTCCTTTAGTAAATGTTGCTGATGATGGGTCAACCACTGTAACTTATTCAGCTGATGATGGATCTACAACAACAGTTGTTATCACAGATCCAGATCCTCCGGTAGATCCTGGAGATGATATTATCATTGATGATTGTACAGAAGGAGTGGACTGTGATTAATTTAAATACTAAAATATTTAAAGTTTTAAAATACTGTTTTCTGTAATGTTAAAAAAAAGAGTTATTTTATCACTACTATTTTTGTTTTACATGATATTAATCTCTAGTTTTTCTTATGCAGAAATTTATAAAAAATTCATTTGGGAGAATGAACAAAATCAACCAGTTACAGATGTAATTGTAATTGGCTGGAAATGTGTTGATGAGAGTTGTGTTGATGTTACTTCAATGATTCCTTCTTTAGCTCCAAATGGAAAATCTTCAGGTGGTAATAGTTTTTATGATGTTACACTTGCTGAGCCAGGTATATATTTACTAAGATTTTTTCCCTCGAATTATTTGTCCGGAAGAGTAAAATTTGCAGTTTCAGGTACAGGAAGGAAAAGTGACTATACAATTAACTCTTTGAAAATAGCACAAAATTGCAAAGCAGAATTTACACAAGCAATTCAAAGTTGCGCGGAAGCTGGATTTCCGATTAGTATTTTAACAGATACTGAACTTGAAGCAACAACCCAATCTGCACTTTCCACTGGTACATCTCATTATCCCTCTCCAGAATATAACGATTGGATTAATGCAACAACAAACATGTTCGCAGATGTAAAAAAAGTTGGTGCATCTACTTCAGAAAGTGGATTTCCTAAAACTGATACATGGGGAATAAGTGGAAGTACAACTCACGACTTCGAATTCCTCTGGGAAACAAGTAAAGACACTGCACCAGGTCAATATGAAATTACAATGATTTCAACTGTTCCTGATAATAAGTGTGATCAAGCAACAATGGTTCCTGTTGAGCAAACAATGACCATAACTTTATCACCTTCACCAGATACATGTAGATGTGAAATAAGTGATTTTTCTGTTTCTCAAAGTGAATTAACTGATACAAGTTATAGGGTTAATTTTAATGGAAAAAAACTAATGGAGTTTCAAGATTGGGATTATACTTATATTGATGAATGTAATTTACAAGATACTTCTTTAGCTGAAGTATTTATGTTTATGTCAGATTATACATTAACTATAACTGATAGAGATTCTGACGCAGTTGCTTATACTGTTACAGATAGATTTGGAAAAAACGCAGTATCTAATACACCTCAAGATTTTACAGTTTCATGGGAAACAACTAATCCAGGTGATTATAGTGCAAATTTATCAGTAGTTTCTATTGATACAACCAATAAATGTAATAATTTTGGAACATCAACATCTCAAGTTAAAACATTTCAAATTGGTGAAGATTTAGATAATGATGACCATTATGTAACATCAAACAACAATAATGAAGATTGTGATGACTCAGACAATACTATTTATGATGGTGCAACTGAAATACCTGATGGAAAAGATAATGATTGTGATGGGCAAACAGATGAAGGATTTACTTGTACTCCTGGTGACTCTAAACCTTGCTCAGAAATATTTCATGGAATTTGTGGTGTAGGACAAGCAGATTGTGTGAACGGCCAATGGCAAGGATGTCCAGCAGCACAAAATGAAGTTTGTGATAATGATCAAGACGATGATTGTGATGATTTTATTGATTGTGCTGATATTGAAGATTGCACTTCTTTTTTTGAACAAGCACTTCACTTTTATCCATGTCAATATTCTCCTGGTGACATCAGTTGTGAATCTGGATATGGTAATGCAAACAAAGACGCAAGTGATGGATGTGAATGTGAAATCACTAATTTTGGAAAAGAAAAATGTGATGGAGATGACAATGACTGTAATGGAGTTATTGATGATCTTGCTGATAAAGATATACCTTTATGTGATGAAGCATCTAGTGGTTTAGGAATTTGTAAAGATCAAAAAAAGACTTGTGTAGGCGGAGAATTTATTTGTTTAGACATAAAACAAAATGAAACTTGTGATTTACTTGATAATGATTGCGATGGAAAAATAGATGAGACTTGTGATTTAGATAAAGATAATTACGCTAATATTTCTATTGATTGTATTAATTCATTTATTGATGGAAATAATATAGAAAGAGCATGTAATACCTTTGGAACAGATTGTGATGATTCAAATAATGTAGTGTATCCAGGACAAGAAGAAATTTGTGATCAAATTGATCATAATTGTAATGGGCAAGTCGCTGAAGGATGTGAATGTAATGAAGGAGATCCAATTGGCTGTGATCCAGACGGAGTATGTGCTGAATTAGAATTATTTTGTGGGTTAGATGGGTTTATTCCTTCTTGTGATTATTCTAGTTTATTAGATTATGAAGTAACAGAAACAAAGTGTGACGGAAAAGATAATGATTGTGATGGAAAAATAGATCAAGAAGATGGTTTAGCAAATTGTTGTAGTACTGGTGCTACTAAGAGTTGTATTAAAACCTGTGCAGACAAAAAACAAATTCAAGGATCATTTAAATGTGAAAATAATGAATGGGGAAATGAATGTGTTGCAGATTGTGGTGATAATATTGTGCAGAGTTATAATTTAGAAATTAATGTTCCTGTTGCAGATCTTACATATAAAACTTGCTACGATGAAACTTATATTAAACTTGATTATGATTTTGATGGAAGTGATTCATGTAGATATAAGTTAAATACAGGACAATATAAAGGTGTAACTGACACAATTAAAGCAAAAAAAGGACAAAATGATTTAACATTAAAATGTGGAGATACACAAAAATCAATCATATTTCATTTGATCAATCAAGACAGTTGTGAACAAGTAGATAGTGTTGTTGATGATGATACAATTGACACATTTGAAGAAGAAGGTGACGGATATTACTCAGATGAAGATTTATTAAAAGGTGAAGAAACAGGAAAACACATTGAACAATCATATAGTTTTAGTTATGATGAAGAATCTGGAATGACTGATATTGAAATTAATTTAAATCCTCAAAAAAATCTAGGTGAAGCAAATTATCACTTATATATTCCTAAATGTTTAGCAGAATATATTGATGAAATTGAGTTTGAAGTAGAAGATTATAAAATAATTAAGGAAGACTCAATAATTGCTTGGCATTTTGCAGAAATGGATAGACCTGCAAATTTTAATTATAGGGTTAAAGGAAAGATATCAAAAGATTGTCTTGAAAATATTAAAGGAATGGCTATAGCAGATATGATTGATTATACTGAACCTAGTCCAATGACACCTATATTAATAGGTGTTTTAATAGTTTTAGCAATTGTTGCGACTGTTTGGATGGAAGTAAAATTTAATAAACTTCATTTAGGATTTAATAAACCTAAAACAGGAAGCAATGAAGAAACTATACAAGCTTTGAAATATCATTGGGAAGACAGAATTAAAGCTCAAGGTTTTGCAAACAAAGATCAAGCAAAAACATATATGGAACAACTTAATTTACCTAAAGATGTTATAGAACATGTTCTTAAAAATTTTAAATAAATAAAAGAATTTTTTAGTCATTTTTTGTCTTGCCGTAGTAGTCTTATTTTATCTTTGTTTCTTTATAAATCTCTTAAGAAACATTTTTATATTACGTTGACAATAAAATATTGTTTACTACAGGGGGTATTATAGTAATTCTTTACAATGGTTCGTAAGCGACGTAGGAAAAAAAATGCAATATTAAATCAAAAAACCAAGTTAGTCTTGTTTGGTTTAGTAATATTAATAATTTTAAGACAATATTTTATTATAATTGTTTTAATGTTAGTATTTACTATCCTTGGTACAGCTACACTACGAATAACTAGATTTGTTCCTCATATAAGTATTGAAACAGTTAGTGCTTCAGCTATTTTATTTGGATATGTATGGGGTTGGAAAATTGGACTAATTTTTGGATTTGGGGCGGGAATGTTTGGAACAATTTATAATGGTTTTTTGAAATTAACAACTATGGTTAATGCTATGTTCATGGGAGTTTGTGGAATTTTTGGCGCAATATTTGCGTCACTAGGTTTTTCATTTTGGTGGGCTTTTTTATTAACATACATAGTTAGAGCGAATTTAGGTTTTTTTGTATTTCAATTAATTAAACCGGATTTACTAGAAAATGTTATTCATTCATATGGAGACGCACTTTTTAATGTTTTAATTGTAAGTCAAATTATGGCAGCAATCTATAGGTTAATTCTTCCAATTGCTTAAGATTCATCGTCTACAGTAAAGAGTCTAGAATCATTAACTTTAAAGAGTCTAATTCTAGCTCCAGCATCAAGCCAGCCATGTGCATAATTTAATGCTGCAAAAGCATTTACATAATTTTTATTTTTATAAAAAAAATTTGCATCAGAAAAATACCTAGAAGCCATATCAAAGAAATCTTTTGCTTGATCTAATCTTGTATTGTCAAAATTATCTTTAACTTTTTGTAAAGCTTCATTAGTTACAGAAAAGTATTTTTTTAGCTTTTCTTCAGTGATTAAGTTATTCATTATTTGGAGGAAACTATTAGATTCTTTTTATTTTTTTGTAATTTTGTAATATTTAGTATACATTTTTCCATATTAATATACGAAAATATAGAAATATTTATATATCTACCTTGACTCTTAATTTATAGAATGGGGGTAAATAAAAACCAAAATGAACTAAAGAGGAAACTTGCGACCTATTTTTTATTAGCTTTTGGTTTTGTAATTAGTGGTTTTGTAATCATGCTTTTATTTAATGTTTCAGATTATGGAATAACAATTGCATCTTTTGGAGCAACAATATTTATGATTTTGTCAAGAAGTAATTTGTCAAAGAAAAAAGTATATGGTTCTTATATGTTAGCAGCAGCTATTGGTTTTTTATTTTCAAAGATTACTACAATAGCCTCTTTAAATTTAACTTTAGCTACAGTTTCTTCATTTGTTATTATGACTCTTTTGGAATTTCAACACGCTCCAGCATTAGGTCTCTCAATGGCTATGGTACTAAATAAATTTCCACTTATGACTGATATAATTATCCTTTGTTGTATTTTATTTATTATTACTATGACAATTGTTTTAAAAGTAGTCTTACAAAAACCTGAAAAAGTTCTAGCAGTATTTAATTTAGATAGAAGAAAAATTAAATGGGATATGTAATTTAACCTTTACTAAATAAAGCAGTGGTTGTTGCACCTAATACTCCACCACTTAATCTTGGATAAGAATTTCCAAACATATATTGAATATATTCTAGGTTAACAGTGTTTACTAAATCTTGACCCATTTGTAAAACATCATTATTACCTGCATAATTTGAAAGAATATGTGCCATGTCTGCACCAACATAAAAGCCTATACCTACTTGAAGTAATTTTCTAAATTTATTTCCATGAGGCAATATTTGATTTGTACCAACAAAAGCAAGAGCAGCTGAAGTATTTGTTGCAAGTAAATCACCATATACAGCAAAATCTGGATTTCCAGTAATCATAGTAGCCAAGTGTCCTACACCTTTAAAAGCTAGATGAGAACCCAATGTTGCAGCACTATAATTTACAAATTTTCTAAACTTCTCATTATCTTTGTAGTGCTCCTTTACTTTTGATGACAAATTTGCTATGACATTTCCCATGTAGATGTTTTATTTTAACTAATATATAAATATTATTACTTTACAGTGACAATAAAATAGAAATATTTATATATATGTAGTTATGATTTAGGATTAGGTGATAATTATGGATAATCAAAATCAAGAAAAATCATTAAGAAGAAGAATAGCAGAAGAAGTTTTTTCAGGAGTAGTTTTAGGTAATTTACCTATTGAAAGTGTTCAATATTTATCAAATGAATATGATTGGGTAAATGATATTGTTCAAGAACGATTAAAAGGTTTTAGAGATGGAACTTATTCAACAGTTGGTTCAATTGTTGAAGTTGGAGTAGGTGTAGGCGCAATAGCTACAGATCACCTAACTTTAGGAGCAGTTTTAATTTTTGATGGTGTTGCAAATTTTATTGCATCAGGTTATGAAAAAAAAGAAGACCTGTTATTGGAGAACGCAACAATCAATAATTTATCAGAAGGTAATGGCCATATGGGTTCAGCAATACTAAATATTCCGTATTTGATTAAGGATGGGATCAGTAAAGTAAGAGAATATCGATCAAAAAATGATACTTCGTAATATCTTCTTTATTTTTTTTAATTAATAAGATTTTTATACTTAATTAAGTAAACATCTTCTATTATGAAACATGAAGATTCACTTTTTATATCAATATTTATAATGTTTTTAGGATTTTTGATTTTTACACTTAATATGGTGAATCAGAAAATTCTCATATTTTCATATTTAAATTCAATATATGTTTTAGCATTTTTTGGAAGTATTATTATTAGTATTATTGGACTAGGAATGCTTTTATTTTGGCATGTAGAAAATAAAAAACCTTTTTTTGAAAAGACAAAGCAAAATCATTTTCCTAACTATTTAGGAATTGGCATGGTACTAGTTTTTATTGGACTTACAGTTTTAATTAAGTACGCAAAAATTCACTTGATCATTTATATTATGTCTGCGTCTATAAGTATTATGGGGATAATATTTTTATTATTAGGTCTAGAATATTTTATAAGAGAAGTGTTTATTCAAAAAAGCGAATAACATTTCTAAACTTCATCTTAACGAGTTTACTTGGATCTAGAGATTTTTTTCTAATTTCAAGTAAGGCAGATTCTACATTAGAACTGCCAAAGGGAATAAAAAATCCTGCTTTCATTTCAAGTGTCCTTATTTGCATAAGTCCAAAATATCTAGCGATAATTGAAGCAGCTGCAACTTCATAGTATTTTGACTCAGCTTTAGTCTCCATTATATTTCCTACAGAACACCCAGGATATTTATCAACAATATGGACGGCTGTTCTGGCTAATTTAGTATAGCATTTTTTATGTAATAAATCCATAATTTGGGTGACATTCATTTTAACATTTAATTTGTTATAATCTTTAGGAGATAAGTTTTCTACGTGATAGTTTTTTGGATATTTTTCAATTAATGTTTTTGCTAATTTTACTATGTCAGGATTTAACATTGATTTAGAATCTTTTACACCAAGTTCTTTTAAATTATTTCTAATTTGGTCATCGGCTTTAAATCCACAAACAACAAGTCCACCAAAAGTATCTCCTTTTAGTGTTTCATCAGTTCCTACAGCTACTCCTGAAAATTTTGGTTTTTTTCCAATACCTAAATATTCAGCAATTTTTTTAGTTTCTTTAATATTATTACTTGAACCTTGAATTAATAGCTTTCCAGTTTTATATAGAACAAGAGTTGAAATTCCTTTATATCTAGCAATTTCTTTTTCAGATTTTATAGGGAGTTCACTAAATCCATATTTTTTGATTTTTTTTAAACTTGATTCGTTAACATTGTCAATACTTACCATTTTAAAATCCCTCGTCAATTGTTTTTAAATATTCTTTAACTCTATTTATAATGCTTGGAATTAAAAATTTCTCAATTTTATCTTCATAAATATCTATTAAATTTCCAAATTCAGTTATTCTATAATCATTTTTAATTTTTTCAACTAATAATACTTCTCGAAGTCTACGAATTTGTCTTCTAATATTTGAAGCAGCACTTCCATTTAGATCAAGTTTTTCTGAAGTTCTAAATTCAATAACAAGTTCTCTAACTTTTTCACTACTAATAAATTCATTTGTTTTTTTTGCTCGTAAAAATACATATAATACATCCACGATAACATCTCTAGAATCTCCAGGATTTAAAAGACCAAAACTTAAACATAGTTTTCTGACAATTTCTCTTTTACTTAGGTTATATGGTTTTTCATATCTTCTTAATGTAATTTCACAAAGTGGAGTATCAATTGATTTTTTTTTCATGATAAAAATATTTAATTTTTAATAAGTATATAAAATTTTTGATTATAACTTATTATCATAAAAGTAGTGTAATGCATTCCAATACTTTTACTTTATTTACAAAACTACAAACTATTAAAGAATAAAGTTTTTAAATTAAAATGTATTCTAATATACTAAATTCTATATTAATATAGCAAATGTCAAAGAGAAAAACAAAAAAAAAATCAGAATTAAAATCATTTATAGAGAATAAAATTAGTGGTCTAAATAAAACTGAAAAAATTCTATATACAGATTCACTTTATGGTACTGATTCTGCTACAACAGCTATTAAAAATAGATTCAATTCAACTTTTATAATTCCTTTTGCTTTAGCACTTAATGCACCACCGGCATTTATTGCTTTAATTAGTTCAGTTCCACTTTTAGTAGGAAGCTTTTTTCAATTATTTGTTGCTGATTTAATGAAAATAGTTAGAAGAAGAAAAGAAATAATTGTTTTTACTTCACTTTTAGATGCCATGCTTTGGATTCCAATTTTATTGATTCCCTTTTTATGGAACAATAATTATGTACTTCTACTAAATATAATAATTTTACAGTCAATTGCATTATCACTTCTTAGGCCTTTTTATAATAGTTTAATTGGTGACATTATGCCTATTTACAAAAGAGGAAAGATACTTGGTAATATGAATATGATTTCAAGTGGTGCTGCTTTTTTTGGAAATTTATTATTTGGTTTTATTTTAAGCTTATTTGAGAACATAAACATTTTTATGGGGTTTGCGATTATATTTTTTATTCAAGCAATTCTTAGGACATTTGCAGCTACTGTTCGAGCAAGATATACTGATAAGCCATTAGATATGGGTAATAAAATGCAATCATTACTCAATTTTGGTAAGAATTTAAGAAAAACTAATTTTGGCAAATTTGTTTTATTCTCAAGTTTAATTCAATTTGCACTCGGAGTATCTAGACCTTTTTTTGCACCATATATGCTTGAATATTTAGGTTGGAATATGATGACTTTTACTCTAATCACTAGTGCATCAATTATATCAAGCTTGGTTGTTTTAAAAGCATGGGGACAACATATTGATAAAAGAGGAAGTAGATGGATGCTTTCAATATCAGGACTTTTGATTCCTTTTTTTCCATTACTTTGGATATTCTTTAAAGAACCAATTTATTTTTTATTTTTTCAGTTTATTACTGGAGCAATATGGGCAGCTTATGATTTAAGCACAGCAACATTTATTATGGATGCTACAGATAGAAAATCTAGAATTATTTTAAATGCATATTATCATTTTTTTTTAGGTGTATTTATTTTTGCAGGTTCGATGTTAGGAGGTCTAATTATGCAATTTATTCCTAAAGATTTTTTTATTAATAGTTATCACTTAGTTTTTGGATTATCTGTTGTTATTAGAGTATGTATTTCATTTTATTTTATTCCTAAACTAAGAGATGAACGTTTTATTAATATTAAATTCAAAGGAAAAGAAGATGAAATTTTTATTATGCCACATAGAGGTTTTTTTGAAATTGATTCAAAAAAGAGAAAGTAATTAATATCTAGTTTCTATTTTTTATTATTTATGCCTAAATTATTTGAGATTTTAATGAAATATAAAAAAAAAATTTCATTATTTTTACCAATTAAAAAAATTGATTTATATGTTCTTGAAACATTTTTATTTAAATTATATAAACCTAGATCTAAAAATTATGTGATATGTATTGGTGGTATGTATGGAGAACATGATTTAATAAAATTATTTCATAAGAAAAATTATAATATTAAAAGTTCAATTGTTAGTGCTTGTAATATTTTACCTATTTATTTAATGCATTCAATAAACTATGATTATAGATTTGGTGGTTTTAAGGGTGACGCAAGTAAAGAATTAATGTGGGAGAATGCAAAGAAAAAACTAGGAATAAAAAAATTTGATTTGGTATATATTAGATTTCCAGATTTATTTGAAAGAAATAATTGGGAAGAAGTTCTAAATAAATCCTTAGATAACATTACTAAAGATGGCGCAGTTTTTATGTTAATTAGAAAAGCAGACTTAACTAAACTTAACAGATTTTTAAAAAATATTAAGCATAAACCTAAACTAATTAAAAAAACTAATATTACTTTTTTAAATAGGCAAAGTAAAATATTTCACACAGTTATAGTTTTTAAGAATTAGTTGAAGGTAAATGTTTTTGTTGCATTTCTATAAATAATATTGGCGACATCTTCTATAGGTAATCTTTTAATTTTTGATATAATTTTAATAGTTTCAATAACATTAATTGGTTCATTTTTTTGCTCTTTAAATGGGGATAAAAAAGGTGAATCTGTTTCAGTTAATAATAAATGAATTGGTGTTTCTTTGATTATTTTTTGAAAATGACCGTCTCTTACAGCATTTGTTGGTATTGAGAACATCCATTGGTTTTGTCTAATTTTTTCAACTAGTTTATGATTTCCACCAAAACAATGCATAACTATTTTTCTATAATTATATTCTTCTAAGATTTCAATAACTTTACTTTCAGTTTTTCTTGAGTGGATGACAAGAGGTTTTTCTAATTTAATTGCAAGCTGAATTGTTTTTCTAAATATGATTTCTTGCTTTTCTAAATCAATTCCATCTTTACCATCCATTCCAACTTCCCCAATTCCTACAATTTTATCAGCATTTTGTTCAATAAATTTTAATTCTTCATCAATATCATAATTAATTTCTAAATTAGAATTTGATTCCTTATCTTTACTTAATGCATCAGGTGGATACATGCCTAATGTTGGAAATATAATTTCAGGATATTTTTCTTTTAATTCAAGAACTTGTCTATTAGTATCAGGAGTTATTCCTGCGGGAATAACAATACAATTATTTTTTTTACAATTTTTTATAATTTTTTCTATATCATTTTTATAAAAAAAATTATCAAGATGACAATGAACATCAATTAGTTTCATGGATCAATTGTAATTTGGTTTATTTTAAAAAGATATTGAGATTTGTGTAGAAAGACTTAAATACTTAATTTAACAAAGTAAAAATATATTATAATATATTTCAAGAGGACGAGGTTAAAAAAATGGCACAAAAAAGTTCAAATGCAACACCAGTTAAAAAAGTAAATTGGACATTAGCAATCATTATGTCAGTCCTATTTGGAACACTAGGTGTAGATAGATTCATTATGGGTCAAGTAGGTATGGGAATATTAAAACTTCTTACAGGAGGAGGTTGTGGTATTTGGTGGATTGTTGATATTATATTAATTGCCCAAAAACATAAATTTGAAGGAATAGAATGGGTGACAGACAAAGCTTAAAAAAACTTTATTATTTTTTTCTTAATTGTCTTAGTTTTAATACACCTGAGGCAATTGTTTTTAATATTTCCTTAATACTTATTATTCTTGCAATTCTTCCAGTTTCAGATTTAAGCTATTTACCTGTGAGATGTGTTTTTAAATATTTTTTATTGCCAATTGTTTTTAAAGGCAGTTGTCCAAGTTCAGGATTATTTTTTGAATGCAATTGTCCTTTTTGTGGAATTACTAGGGGAATGAATAGATTTCTTCATGGAGATATAAAAGAAGCAATGAAATTTAACATAATTGTTATTCCCTTATTTTTTGCTATGATTATTGTTTTAATTATTAATTTAGTTAAGGTAATTAGAAAACATAAATAAATTATTTAATAAATTTGAATCTATGAATTTTTTCTCCATTAATTTCTTTTAAATCATTAAACATATTAATAGGTCTAGCAAAAATTGGATTTTTCCCAAATTCTTTTGAATCATATAATCCTTGATATACTACATATTCTTCTAATGTTTCACTATGTCTAGCAACACCTAAAACATTGTAAAAATTACCTTTAAAATCATAGAAATCTTTGGATTTCTAGGATCCCAATAAAAGCCAGAGCTTTTATTTAGGATGTTGATATTTACCAAGTTTAATTGAATTCATTTTCTGACATATTCTCTAAAAAAATAATCAAAAGGATTTTTTTCATCTTTTATTCCTTTGGTTTCACTAACAAGTTCCCATTTATTTAAATCAAACTCAGGAAAAAAAATATCTGCATCAAATTCATGTTCAATATGAGTGATGTATAATTTATTGACAAAAGGAAAGAATTGTTTATATATTGAAGCTCCTCCAATAACAAAAGCTTCATCTTCATCTTTGACCATTTCAATTGCCATAGGAATTGAAGTAGCAAATTCAACATCTTTAATGTCATGAATTTTGAAATCTAAAACAATATTTCTTCTATTTGGTAAAGGTTTATCTAGAGATTCATAAGTTTTGAGTCCCATAATAATGCTATGCCTTGAAGTAATTTTTTTAAAATGTTTAAAGTCTCTAGGTATGTGCCAAGGAATCTTTAATCCTTTTCCTAATTCTCTATTTTTTCCCATTGCCCAAATCATTGATAAAGTCATTTTTTCCTCATTTAATTATTTTTTAATTTTTTAAATTATGCGCCGTTCCCCGCGCTCCTATTAAACGGCGATAGGTGCTTTAATTCTAGGGTGTGGGTTGTAATCTTTTAATTCAAAATCTTCAAATTTAAAGTCAAATAAATTCGTTACATTTGGATTTAGAATCATCTTTGGAAGTTCTTTAGGTTCTCTACTTAATTGTAGATTTGTTTGTTCTAAATGATTGTTGTATAAATGTGCATCACCAAAGGTATGAACAAAGTCACCTAATTCTAATTCAGTTATTTGTGCAATCATCATTGTTAATAGAGAATATGAAGCAATGTTAAACGGAACTCCTAAAAATACATCCGCACTTCTCTGATATAATTGACAAGATAGTTTATTGTTTCTTACATAAAACTGAAACATAGTGTGGCAAAGAGGTGGTGCTGAAGTTTTTCCTTTAATTAAGGTTTGAATATCCGAAACATTCCAAGCTGATACAAGAAGTCTTCTAGAACTAGGATGATTACTATTTTCTTTAGTTTTTTTAATTTCTTTTAAAACCCAAGAAATTTGATCAACACCATCAAAATCTCTCCATTGTTTTCCATAAACAGGACCGAGATCACCATATTTTTTAGCAAAATCTTCATTTTCCTTTATTTGGTTAATAAACCACTTTTTTTTTTCTTTCCAGCTATCTGAATACATTGGAAAATCTTTTTCTAAATCATTTGAATTTAAATATCCTTGAAATGGCCATTCATCCCAGATATGAACTTTATTTTTCGCTAGATATCTAATATTTGTGTTACCTGTCAAAAACCATAATAGTTCATGTATAATACTTCTAATATACATTTTTTTAGTAGTTAAAAGAGGAAAACCTTTGTTTAAATCAAATCTCATTTGATAACCAAAAACACTTTTTGTGCCTGTTCCAGTTCTATCGTCTTTTTCAGACCCATTTTGCATAATATGATTTAATAATTTAAGATATTCATCCATGTTTTTCACCCTTTAGGATTCCACTTATGATCTTCTTTTCCAGATCTATGAGTGGCAAGTCTTGCTGCTGTAAATAAATAATCAGATAACCTGTTCATATATATTAGAACATTTTTATTAATTTCTTCACTTCTTTTTAAAGAAACAACTCGTCTTTCAGCTCTTCTACAAATTGCTCTAGCTACATGAAGTAAAGTTGAAACTTCAATTCCACCAGATAAAATAAATTTGTGTAGTGGAGGTAGTTCTTTATCATATTTATCAATTAAATTTTCCAATTTAGTAATCATTTCATCAGTAATTTTAGGAATTTTTTGTTCAATTGGAGATGTTTTTCCTATTTGAGATTGTGCCAAAATTCCAGGTAATGCTAAATTACTTCCAACAGAAAATAAATCTTTTTGAATTTCCATTAAATGATGTTTAAGATCTGCTTGAGAAGTTTTAACAATAGCTAGACCAATATATGAACTAACTTCATCAACACTACCATATGCTTCAACTCTTAATGAATCTTTAAAAGTTCTAGATCCATTACATAAAGAAGTTTCTCCACCGTCACCCCTTTTTGTATAAATTTTGAGAGTATACTGTTTTTCACGAGAAGTTTCTTTTGAATTTTTATGTCCTGATAAGCTTTGCATATCATTGACTTTTTTATTTTCCAAAAGAAATCACCTCTTCTTGTAGGCTTCCTTCTCTATAAACAGTTATACCTTTACATCCAGAATCATAAGCCATGATAAATGCTTTTTTAATATCATCCATTGTAGCATTTTTAGGAAAATTAATTGTTTTAGAAATTCCATTATCAATATGTTTTTGAAAAATAGATTGCATTTTTATATGCCACTCAGGATTTATATCATGTGCAGTTACAAACACTTCTTTGAGATTTTCTTCAATTTCAATTTCATCTAAAGATCTGTTTTTAACAATTTTTCTAACAACTTCTTCTGAATAAATATCTTTTTCTTTGAGCAAATTTTCAAGAATTTTATTTATTTGAACTATTTCAGTACTACCTAAAATTTTTCTAGTATAACCTAATGCAAAATTTGGTTCAATACCTGGTGAGGTTTCAGCTAAAATACTTCTTGATCCAGTTGGAGCAATTGCAATTAATGAAGAATTTCTAAGCTTAATTTTATTTTTGTAAATACTTTTTTCAATAAAAGGAAAAACACCTTTTTTATTAGCTAATTCTTTAGATGCTTCCATTGCTGATTGTGAAATAAATTTCATAATTTTGTCAGCAGTTTCTAAAGCTTTTTCACTATTATAGGGAATCCTTAATTTATAAAGCATGTCAGCAAAGCCCATAATACCTAGGCCAATAGCTCGACTTCCTTTAACAATATCATCAATTTGTTTAACTGGAAATTTGCTTAAATCAATAGTATTATCTAAAAATCTTACAGCTAGTTTAGTTACTTTTTCTAGTTGTTTCCATTTAATCTTTTTATTTCTTGCAAATTTACTTAAATTAATTGCACCTAAATTTCCTCCCTGATATGGTAAGAGCATTTGATCACCACAAGGATCAGTTGTTTCTATTTTACTAATTGATGGAAGAGGGTTATCACTATTTATTCTATCAATAAATAAAACACCAGGATCTCCATTTTTCCAGGCCATTGTTACAATTAAATTAAAAATATTATTTGCGTCAACCTTATCTATTTCTTCATTAGTATTAGGATCAACTAAAGGATATTGAGTGTGATTTTTGACAGCTTCCATGAATCTGTCAGTCATTTCTACTGAGATATTAAAATTTTTAATTTCTCTTCTGTCTTTCATGGTAACAAATTCAATAATATCGGGATGTTCAACATTTAATGATCCCATGTTAGCAGGTTTTCTGTTTCCTGCGGCTACCCTTAAACTACTAGCATGATCAAATAATTTTATAAAAGCAGTTGGACCTGACGCATATCCTGAAGTAGTTGAAAGTTTCATTCCTTTTGGTCGAAGTCTTGAAAATGAAAAACCTGTTCCACCATCTAATCTTTGGATCAAAGCTTTATAATAAAGAGCTCTAAAAATACCTTTCATACTATCTTCAATAGGAATAACAAAACTACTAAACAACATACTATTTTTTGTTCCAGAATTAGCAAGAATTCTACCTGAAGGTATAAATTCTAAAGAATAAATCATTTCGTTAAATTCTTCTTCTAGTTCTTCAATATCAACTTCATGTGTATTATATAAGCTTTCAGCACTTGCAATATGTTTAGCTACTCTTCTAAACATTTCTTTAGGAGTTTCAATAACTTTACCTTGATCATCTTTTAATAAATATCTTGATTTGGCTATAAGAAGTCCATTAACATTTAATTTGGAATCTTCAATTCTTCCTAGAATATGTTCTTTTAATCTTCTAATTTCTGCTCTTTTTTGTCTATAAAGAATATAAGCTTTTGCTAATTTAGCTTGGTTGTCATCAATTAAAATTTTTTCAACAATATCTTGAATTTCTTCAATATCAATTATATAATCATCATCATGGATTTCGTTAACGTAATCAATGACTTTTTCAGCTAGATCTTTAGATAAATTATCATCATCCATACCTACAGCAAGCATAGATTTTTCAATAGCAGTTGAAACTTTTGAAGGTTTAAATCTAACTATAGTTCCATCTCTCTTTCTAACTTTAGAAACTCCCATAATACACCCCATAAAAAAAGATTGTTTATGTATTTTTAAAGTTTTAGTACGTTAAAGAATAAATTAAAGAAAAAAATTAATGACTACATGCACTCCAGCCACAATCAGGACATAAAACACATCCTTCTTGTTTAACAAGATCTGTTTTGCATTCTGGACAATCAGTCATTTGTTTTGAACTTAAAATTTGAGGCTGTTCTAAAACTACTGAAGCATCACCAGAAGTTGCAGTCATTTGTGCAACTTGAATTGTTGAAGGCATCTCTGTAGAATTTTCAACGGATTCATCAGTTTCAAGTTCATTATTTTTTAAAATTGATTCGACCATAGGTTCAGAAGGTTTTTCTTGAATTTTAATCTCTTCAACTTTTGGAGTTTCTTTATTAGCTTCTTTTTTAACTTCTTTAATATTTAAAACTTGATTTCCTCTTGAACCATCTCTATAAACAGTAGCGCCTTTTGTACCTGATTTCCAAGCTAGCATATAACCTTCTTTAACCTGGTCAATTGTAGCTGAATTTGAAAAATTAATAGTTTTAGATACAGCATTACTAACATGTTCTTGAAATGCTGCTTGCATTAAAATATGTTCTTCTGCAGAAATATTAAAAGAAACTTCAAAGATTTTTTTAACATCTTGCGGAACTTCATCAATTCCATCTAAAGTGCCTTGGTTTGCAATTGTTTCCATTAATTCTTTAGAATAAAAGCCTCTTTGTTTAGCTATATTTTCAAAATGTTGATTAACATAAGTAAATGTTTCTTTAATTGAATGACTATTTTTAATATAAGCTAAAGCAAAATTAGGTTCACATCCTCCAGATGTATTTGCAACCATACTTAATGTTCCAGTTGGGGCAATAGCAGTTATAGCACAATTTCTGACAATTCTACCTTGTTTTTCAAAATCACTACCTCTTATTGCAGGAAAAGCACCTTTTTCTTTAGCAATTTCTTCACTTGCTTTCCAACCTTCTTCATTAATAATTTTCATTACTTCCTTAGCAATTTTTCTACCTTCTTCGCTAGAATAAGGAAGACCTAATTGATATAATAAATCTGCAAAACCCATGACACCGAGGCCAATTCTTCTGGTTTTTTTAGCCATCATAGCAATTTCAGGTGTTGGGTATTCACCAGCATCAATAACATTATCTAAAAAGCGAATTCCTAGATGTGTAATATTTTTAATTTTTTCATAATCTACTTGTGTTTTACCTTCAACAATTTTTGTCATTTTATTTAGGTTTATACTACCTAAATTACAAACTTCGTGATCAAGTAACCAAATTTCAGCACAAGGATTTGTTGCTTTAAATTCCCCTAAATGTCTAACTGTATTATATCTATTAGCTGTGTCAACAAATAGAAGTCCTGGTTCACCAGTTTTCCAAGCATGATATACAATTTTGTCAAATAAATCACGAGCTCGTAGAGTAGTAGCTACTTTATTTGAATGAGGATCAACTAAATCGTAAGGTCCATCATTTTCAACAGCAGTCATAAATTTGTCATCAACCATAACAGAAATATTGAAATTAGTTAATTGTGTTAAATCGTCTTTAGCTGTTACAAAATCTAAGATGTCTGGGTGAGAAACATGGAATGTTGCCATTTGTGCTCCTCTTCTATTTCCTTGCATAATTGTTGAACACATAACATCAAATACTCTCATGAATGAAATTGGACCTGATGCAACTCCACTGCATCCTGAAACCCAAGAATTTCTAGGTCTTAAAGTTGAGAAACAATATCCCACTCCTCCTCCTCTTTTTTGAATTAAAGCAGCTTTTTTTACTGCTTCAAAAATACCTTCCATACTATCTTCAACTGGAATAACAAAACAATTTGCCAAATTTTTTACTGGAGTTCCAGCATTAGCTATTGTTCTTCCACCAGGTAAAAAATCCAAAGTTGACATCATGTTATAAAATTTATCAGCAATTATTGCTACTTCTTCATCTGTCTTATACATTGATTCAGGCATAGCAATAGTTTTAGAAATTCTTTGAAACATTTGTTTAGGTGTTTCAATAACATTACCTTTTGGATCTCTCATTAAATATTTTGCATATATGATTCTAAGTTGATTATCATTTAATCCTAATTTATCTTCTTTAGGAACTTCTTTGATGTAATCTTCAAAATCTTCTTTAATTCCCATCTTTCCCCACCGTTTTCTACTAATATACAATATGTTGTATGTTTAATTTTAAGAATACACAATATCTTGTGATCAATTATTAAATGGTGAAATAGATATTTAAAGATACTTGGAAATTAATAGTTATAATGAAAAATATAGGTTAAAGTCTTTGTAATAATGACACATCAGAGAACTGTTGTAGTGCACATTCTTTACAATAACTATAATTATCCATTCCTTTTATACAATAATTTGCATTATTGTTTTCACAAATAATACATTCTTGAGCCATGAGTATAATTATTCAAAATAAAATTATTTTTTACGCTTTTGTAGATCTTGTCTAAGTAATTTTATTTCATTTAATTGATCATGTGATATTTCTTTTAGTATTTTAATTTCAGTGACATGTTCTTTTTGAATAAGTGCAAGTTCTTCTTTCATATCTTCAGTAGTTGCAGTTACAATTATAATGAATAAAAGCATCATCCATGAAAATAAAGTAGCTAATCGTATCCAATTGAGTAATGAACTAGATTGTTCAGCTAAAAGAATTAGATAAAATCCTAAAAATGTTAATGCTATACCTACTGGCAAAAGTATTTTTTCAAATATGTTTATTTTTCTACCAAACATTTTAACCCCTTTTTATTTAAACTGAATTGGTATGTTAGAGTTTATAAATTTTCCGCCTTTGCTTGAAGTAAAACCGTATAATAGTTCAGTAATCGATACTTTTTCTTTATATTCAACAGTGACCGCTGTTATATTTAATGATGATTCTATATATTTAATAGCATCTTGTTTGGTTCCTAGTTCATCAACTAATCCGGCTTCAAAAGCTTGACTGCCTAGCATTATTCTTCCATCTGCAAGCTTTCTAATTTCTTCTTTACTCATATTTCTATTTTGAGCAACTTCCATTATAAAAAATTCATGTGATTGATCAATAATTTCTTGAAATAATCTTTCTTCTTTAGGGGTATCTTCTTTAAAAGGTGAAATCATGTCTTTAAGCTCACCTGATACATATCGTTGATATGAAACATTATATTCTTCAATTAATTCAGAGAAATCTAAATAAGATCCAATTACACCAATGCTAGCAGTTAGTGATAATCTATTAGCAAAAATATAATCTGAAGATGAAGCAATCCAATAAGCTGCACTAGCGCCCATTTCTCGAATAACTGCAATTGTGGGTTTATTAATTTCTTTTATTTTTTGTCCAATTTCATCAGCTGCAACACCACTTCCACCTGGAGAATTTATATCAAGTAATATTGCTTTAATATTAGGATTGTTTTGCGCTTGATCTAAAAATGAAATAACAGTCTCACTACTTGTTGCAGGATTATTAAAACCGCCTGATGAAGTTAAAATAATATCAGTTATAGGAATAATTGCAACATTTCCTCCAGCAATATCAAATTCAGTATTAAAACTAAAAAAACTAGAGACTAAAAAACTTAAAATCCAAATACTAAATATAATTTTCAAGGTTTTCCAAAGTTTTGTTTTATTGTCTTTCATATTACTACCTCCATTACAGTATTTGTTTTAGAAAAGATTTCAGTCATTCTTCGTTTTGCTACTATAACATATATTGGTTCAATTATCCAAAGTAAAAACAATGGACCAATAGGAAAAGCAAATAAATTTCTAAGAATAACTCTCCATAAATTTAATTTAATATGTTTTTCTGGTTCTACCTTTAGTTTCATTAACATCATTCCGGGTGTCTGAAACATCTTATATTCAAATAGCACAAAATAAGCTAAAGTTAAAGCAGACATAGCAAACATCATTGGAGCAAAAGATTGCACTAGCTCTTGATTTGATTGTAAAAATTGGAAATATGTTCCTAAGTCTTCAGGAATAGGTAATTTTTGTGATATAGCATTTGCAAATGGATTTAAGATTATAATTCTAATAATTATAAAATCAATAAAAAAAGCTAATGTTCGTTTCCAAATTCCTGCATTTGTTTTAATAACTCTTTGTTTAGGTAAATTAAGATCATCCATATGCTTTTTCTAAATTAATTTACTATAAAAATATATGGTTTGCAGATCCACCATTGGCTTATCTGTCTTATCATCCCATCCTATTCTAGGGCATGCAGTATTAACTATTACATCAATAAATGGGAAATCATTTACTCTATTTAGGTCAACAGTATCAAAAGCAATAAAATAAAAATTTTTATCTGGGAAATCTTTTTTTAATTTTAATGCAAGCACAGGATAACTTTGACCAATTTTTGTTGAAATTAAAACTCCAATATTTTTTTTCATTATAAATAATGAATATCCTGCTTTTTGTCTTTGAAAATCTGCTTTTGCGTCTTCTCTAGTAAAAAGTTTATATTTATTTGAAAAAGGATTATATGTGTGGACTGGTTTATCATTTCCTACAATTATTGCTTTAGGATGAAAAAATCCGTCTCCAATATATAAAAAACTGTCAACCCCGGGAAACTTATCCATATTACATCCATAAATTTGTCCAGGGTTTTTTGTGTGAGTTGTTTTAAAAATTTTAACAGTTCTTCCACTTTCTTCAATTTCTCTTTTAATTCCTGGAAGAGAATCAATAAATTGTAATGTTGTGAAAATTGCAATTTTTTTCTCTAATTTCTCTATGATTTTTTTAGGAACAGTAACTTGTTTTTCATACTTAGCTTCTATGTAAAGGGTTTTCATAGTTAAAGATAATTGATATTTGTTTAAATAAATTACTTTACATATGTTGCATCAGTAATATTTAGAATTGAAGTTAATTCATCATGAATGGATTGGTTTTGTGCAAAAATTAATCTATTTCCCTCATTAGAAGATGAAACTACACAATTAGATGCGTGTAGAATTGAAAGTGCAGCATCTATATCCCAGGCGTTAGCAGGAGTTGTTTGGTGGTATATATAAGCACCAAGATTTTTAGTTATTTGCAAAGCATTATATGCAATTGATCCTCCTGTTTCTTCTAGTTTAAGGATTTTTTCTTGGCTGTATGCTTCACCTAACAAATTATAATCTTCTCTATAATGTCTTGAACCTTGATATACGACAGGCATATCTCTTAAAGTTTCTGAAGTTTTTATTGGTAAACTTACTTTAGCCATATTATCAATTTTTTCTAGTGTTGGATTTGCATTTTGTTCAAATGAATAAAACTCTTGTACGAAGGGATTGTATACCCAAGCACCTACAATATTTCCTTGGTATTTTAAAGCTAAATTGATTGAAACTCTTTTTCCACCCCTGTTTAAATATCTTGTTCCATCAATTGGATCAATTACCCATTCGTAATTAGAAGTTCCATTTGTCATTCCTGTTTCTTCTCCAAGAATTGAATCTGTAGGAAATTTATTTAATACTTTATCGATAAATTCTCTTTCTAATTTTGTATCAAGTCCTAAATCTAATTTAACAAGAGGGTTGTAATGTCTAAGATCATAACCTATTTCCATTACAGATAATCTGCCTGTTGAAAGTCTATCTTCTAATTGATTCATATAAAAAAGAAGAGAAAAACATAATATATAGAATATTCAAGTATAATAATTATAATAATTATAATATTGAATTGATACTAAAATTTAATTCAATAATGCTTTGAGTTTGATCTCTTATTATTTTTGTAATATTTTTTATATGGTTGGTGATACTATTGATTGACTCGGAATTATGTTTGGTTAAAAGTTTATCGCAGGATCTTTTAATATCTCTAGTTGAATTCAAAATAGTTTCAACTTTATGTTTTTCATAATTGTAAAAACAAGTATAAAATAAATCATATGATTCAAGTAATGATTCAAGAATAGGTAGAATTAAAGTAGTATCTTTCTTTGATATTTTTGTAGCAAGAATTTTAATTTCATCTCCTATTGATTCAAGAGAGTTGATTAAATCATAAAATAATTCTACTTTCAATGAATCAATATATCCTCTATGTGAGAGAATTCTAATACAAAAAATAGAAAATTTGTTAATAGATTCATCTGTAAAAAATATACTATCTAAATTTATGTTTTCCGAATTTTTCATGTTAGAAATTATATCAGATAGCATTGATTTAATTAATAAAAATACACGTCTAAAAGTTGTATTAAATTCATCATCATTAATAGTTGCTAATTGTTTAATTGTACAAAAATTAGATCCTTGATCAACTACTTCAATTCCAATTAAAGAATTAGATATTTGATTAATTAATTCATAAGGTGAGATAACTTCTAAATGTTTTCGTTTGTAGAATTTATCAGTAACTTTAATGCTTTCTCCAGAAAATTTGATTTTAATTTCTTTGAAACCTCTTTTATAAGCACCAACAACATGTTTCCAAACAAGACTGCTTCCCATGTTAGTAATGTCAATTTGCGTCTTATCTCCTTTTGAAATTTTTTCAGTAATAATTTGAAGTGATCGACCTTGACTTTTAATATCGACTTCATCTCCTTTTTTTATCCCATATAATTTAACCCATTTTGAAGGTAATGATACAACTAATGAACTTTGGCCAACTTTTGATACTTTTCTAATCATTTTATAATGGTTAATTGCAATTTATACTTAAATATTTCGAAAATACTTATTTTACTTATTGATATTACTACAATTTTAAGAATTGCATGCGTTATTTTAACTTAAAGAAGTCAAAAAGAGTAATATTTATATATATTAACTACTGTACAATGGTAAAAATGCCTCAAAATATTCATGGGAGTGTTGATTTAAAAGTTCAATTAGGTAGAGATATTGAGGATAAATCAAAAATCGAGGCACAAATTGTGGAAGGCTTGAGTCTTGATGAGAAATTAAAACAAGTCTTTGAAATTCTTGAAACAGAAATTTCAGTGGAAGAATCAAAGCCATTAATTTATTTAAGTAATGATTCAAAACAATCAGAAGAATCAATAAACAGGTATGTTTTAGGTTCTCAAAATTCTGACTTGTTTAAATTACATTCAGAATTAATGGAACTAGCAGAGGAAGAATCAATATTTAGAAAAAGATATTATTTTACTCTAGCAGGATATCTTCAGCAAAAAAAAGTAGTTCACGTAACTCCAAATCCTTATAATCCACAAGTTTCTGAACTTCGAAGAGGTTTTTGGACAAAAAAAATCAAAACAGAAGAAGAACGGGACGCTGAATCTAGAATTACAAAAATGTTAAGAGTTCTTAGTAGTACTTTTAGAAATGCTAGGATTAATACATTACCTAATGAGAATTCTAATTTAGATTTTTATTCATCATTTACAAATGAAGGATTTAAGAACTTATTTCCATTAACAAAAAAGGAAAGGAAAAAAAGATTAAAAGAAAAAAGTCCACTAAAAAATTATGGATTAGGTAAAAGAATTCAAAATTTATTTGCTTTTATGCCTATGCCAGTATATACAGATGTATGGCATGCATATGATATAGAACAAGTTGAGCCTTTTTGGTTGAATAATTTTAGTACGGGATCTGGAGAAAATGTATTAACTGTAGCAGAAGTTTTACCGCAAATTAAAGCAGATAGAGCACCATTTAAAAATGTCTTACTATCAAGTTTGGATTTAATGGCATCTTCAAGGTTGGCTTTGGAGTCTTTGTTGTTGAATAATATATCTGAATTTACACCTGAAAGAACATATCATTTTAATAAAAGATTTAAAGATGCAGAAAAAAGATTAAGAGCAGCATTTATTACATCTCCAGTAGCTTTATCAACATTAGATGAATTAGTTGATGAAAGAGTTTTTGGAAAAAATGGAGCTGTTGAAAGGTCAATGTTTTTGTTTCCAAGTTTTCAGAGTGATATTAATCCAGGAAATTTTGCAGATATTGAATTTGATGGTAGTTATGGAACTAAAAAATTGAGAAATTTGACTAATATTGATCCAAAAGCTGTTTCACTTTCAAAAGATCAAGAAACTTATCATCAAAAAGTTAATCATTTGTTTAAAAAAATAAATGCAAGAGATATAAGTTCAGGACCAAGTGCATTTGCAGACACATTTCACTCAATAATGCAAACTTATTATTCGTTTGATGTTGTTCAAACTTCGAAGAACAAATCATCTTTTAATTTAGAAATGCCTGTTTGGTATCATCATCATTCTAGAACTCCTTCACTTGAAATTGATTCAGAATTTGAACAAACACAGGAAATGGCTAAATTAAGTCAATTGTGTTTACATTTGGGAAATGCAACAATTTCTTACATGTTTGAACATTCATCTCAAATTGAAGAAAATGAACAGTTGTTTGATGAAGTATTAAATGAAGCTGAAATTTTTTTTGAAATTGTACACGAAATTGCATTTTTAAATACTCTAGATTCTGATAATGTACCTGATATTTATTTAGACGTTAAGTATGAAGAAGTTGAAATGGCACTTGAACAATTAGAGATTTTTGAAAATTTAAAGCAGTGGCAAAAACATTTGTTTTATAATGATAGCGAGGATATAAAGAGTTTTCCATTGACGGCAGAAGATTTTGTGAAGGAGTATCGAAGAACACATTTAGGATTTGTTCAAGATTATAGGATGGCCGATATTGTGCTTGATGGAAATCATTATGATCCTGCAGAAAAAACTAAAATTCTAGATTGGTATTTAACTTGCGCTAGAGATGAATTAGGGAATGCTGTTGATTCATCATTTGTTTATGCTCAAGATTTAGCAGATACAATAATTGGGGATGGAAATGTTTCAGAAGGTATTGCATCATCATTAGAAAAAATTAGTGAAGTTATTCCAATTATTGAGCAAGATTCAAATGTAAATATTAGTATTCCTGAACTTTTAATAGAAGCGTATCAAAATCTTGAATCTGTGACACAAACAGAATTACAGCCTATAGTGGGAGCTATAAGTGATACCATAGCTTATTTACACTTATTTAATCAAAATTCTCAATATCAAGAAGGAGCAAAGCAACTTGCTCAGACAATGGGTGGTTTATATGCGTAAGAAAAAAAAACAAATAAAGTATGTTAATAAACAAGTTATTGTGTACTTACTATTGATTTTCTTATCAATTTTTTTTTTTAAGAAGTTTTTTTTTGTTGTATTATACATTATTTTGAATTTTATTGTTTTAAATTTTAGACGTTGGACAGGTATAAAACTACCAATAGAAGTCATATCTTTTGCTACAACAATGGCCGGATATGTATATGGACCTGCAGAGGCCATTATTGTAGTTTCCTCTTCGTGGATAAGTATACTCTTTTCAGCTAGAGTAGGAGTAAGAATTTTGTTTTCACAATTTTTATTATATTTTTTAGGATATTTTGTGTCGTTTTTTTCAAATCTTCCAATAAAATTTGTAGGTATTGGATTTTTATTGGTTAGGTACATGATTCAAATGACCTTTGAGATGTATTATGTAGGTACAATGAAAGCTGTGCATCAAATTCCAAGAAGAATATTTAATTTTGTGTTTTGGGTGTTTATTTATCTCTCATTTGGGGATTTTATTGTTCACATTATGAAATTATAATTATTATAATTATTTTAATTATTGTTATTGTGAAAGATTCATATTCATTAGTCATATATCTAATTCTATAAAATTAAAGGTGATTATACATGACAAAAGGAAATTTAATGACATACACACTATACGACAATGGTAGACCAATGGTTGTTCAATACATGCAAGAAACTCTAATGGATCCATATGCATAAAAAAGGGTGAAGAGTAAGGTGATATCAAAAGGATATGTTAATGGATTTATGTATGAAAAAATTAAAAAAAAAGAGGATGATGATTTTTTTATTTGGTTTGAACAAAGGGAATGATGATGCAAGAAATTACTTTTTTAAAAATAAGTTGTCCAAAATGTAAATGTGATGAATGTTGTTCACATGAAGAATTTTATTGTTATAAATGTAAAAAATGTGGAAGTGTTTTTGGCTGTTTCTAGATATAATTTAACCACACATTTTAAATACAAAAACCACTCATAAAAATTCAAAAGATGGTGAATTTTAGTTTTGAAGCACAGATTATATTAAGTATAGGAATCTGTTTGGTTTCTACTTTTTTTTTAAATGTTGCAGCGAAGAAATTACAGCTTCCAAAGATGATAGCACCGCTTTTTATAGGTTTAATAATTAATATTGGTTTTATTTCATATTTGGATTTTATTCCTTCATTTGTAAATATTATTTCAATTTTTGCTAATTTTGGTATTATAATTGTATTATTTTTTGTTGGGCTTGGTGTAGATTTTAGATATATGAAAGATTTATCTAGAAATTCGTCAATTATGGCTTTAAATGCAGGACATGTACCTTTTTTTCTTGGATGTTTTGCTACCTTTTTAATTACAAAAAATTGGATTGAATCAATTTTTGTAGGAATTGCTTTAGCTATAACTGCTGAAGAAGTTGCTATAAGTATTTTGGATGAATTAAATTTACTTCATAAACGAATTGGACAATTGATTATTGAAGCAGGAATTATTGGTGATGTTTTTGAAATTTTTGCTATAGCAATACTAGGTTTATTTATTAGAGCCCAAACAATGAAATTTACAGTTTATAGTTTTTTATTTGAATTATTTTTGTTTTTGCTCATAACTCTTTTAATGAGATTTTATATTATTGAATGGTTACTTAATTTAGTAGGTAAGAAAGGCTCAAAATTTGAATATTTTACAGTTTCTATGGTTATATTACTAGTTATGGCAGGAGCATCTGAAATTCTTAATTTTAGCGCAATAATTGGAGCATTATTAGCAGGAATTTTGCTCAAAGACAAATTAACTGATGATATGCTATATTTTGAAGAGCATAATATTACCGAGGCATTAGAAATTTTTGATTTTAGTGTATTTCATCCACTAATTTTTATTTGGATAGGTTTAACTATAAATACCCAACTTTTGTTTAGTAATATTTGGTTTGGAATTGTTTTAACTGTTCTTGCAATATCTGGAAAATTAATTGGGGCTGTTTTGGGTAATTATTTTTGTAAAGAATCAATAAAAGAAGGAATATTAATTGGGTGGGGACTTAATGCTAGAGGAGCTACAGAATTGTTTGCTTTATTAATTGCTAGGTCACAAGGTATTGTTTCGGATAATATTTTTGGTGCAATAGTCTTTATGGCATTGTTAACCACAATAATTAGTCCAATAGTGTTTAAAATATTAGTTCTAAATGGATATGGACTTAAAGCAAATATAGAAGGATAATATAAAAAATATTAAGAAAAATTATAATTATCTACTTGAATCAGCTTGTCTTTCTAATTCTAATTTTTTAGCAACTGCAACTGAATTAGTTGAAAGATTATATGCATGCATTATTTCATCAGCAATATTATCAACTGCACTCTTTTTTTTGTTAAATGATTTTTGGTAAATACCTTGAACCATGTATTTAAGTGCCATGTCAATTCTTCTTTGAGGAGCTACTTCAACAGCTTTAGGATATCTAGCTCCACCATATTCAATAGTGATGATTTCTTCTCTAGGTGCCGCATTTTCAATAGCTTGTACAAAAACTTCAATTGGGTTTTTGTTTAAAGTTTTTTCAATTTTTAAAAATGCATTTTCAACCATATCATATACTGAATGTGCTTTACCAGTATTTCTACCTGATGAAATTAAATGCTTTTTAGATTTATGGCCACTAACCATTAATCTATTGATTAAACGTTCAACTACAAATATTTTAGATTTATGAAATCTTGAACCTGCGTACTTTGCTCCTGTTTTAGGAACCATTTTAGGTTTTAAAGAAATATATTTTTTTAATCCTTTGTCATGTACACTAATTCCTTCTACTGACCATCTGTTAAAAACTTTTATTTCTATCATTTTCTAGCTTTCTCCAGTTTTCCATGTAATAATGCTGTAAGTGACTGATCATTAACTTTAATAACACACCATCTAACTCCTGGAATATCTCCTTTAGATCTCCCTTTAGCTCCACCAATGCATTCAATCATGACTTCGTCGTGTTCATCTACAAATTTTGTTGCACCGTCACCAGGCAAAAATGCTGTGACTTGCTTTCCATTTTTAATTAATTGAACTTTAACACATTTAATCAAACCTGAATGTGGCTGTTTTCTCTCAATTTGTGTTTTTTCAATAACAATACCATTGGCTTGTGATACTCCACCAAGAGGATCAGATTTCTTTTTTAGATCCAGAATTCTTCTTTTGTACTTGATATCTTGCCAATTACCTTTTGTTCTTCTCTTAACTAGTTTAACAGCAGCATTTAATCCGTTAGCTTTTTTTCCCATATTATATTACCTTTAAATCCTCAATATTTTTGAAATATTTTTTTAAAATCTTTAAATTGTTCTTTAAATTTACTTGGTTTCTTCCAATCAAAAAAGCTTTTGTTTTTGTGTCGGTGCTTTTGATTAGGATAATATTCTCCTTAAGCTCAATTTCAGCTTTTAGTGGATATATTAAGTTTTTTGTGAATTTTTCTGGATTATTTGAAAATCCAACGATCCTAATTTTTGAGTTTAGGAGTTTTTGAAGTTTTTTAACATTTACTGCTTGTTTTCCTATGGCTTTTCCAAGCACAATTTCGTCAACAACGAATGTTTGAAGATTATTATCATCTATAAAATAATCTTTTATTCTTGTCCTTGTTATTTTTTCAAACAAGGTCATAATTTTTAGGCTTTCGGCGTTATATATTCTTGACATATTACTTTTTTAGTCCAATTACTGAGATTGGAAATGGTTTTTTACAAATAATTCCTAGTTCGTCATTAGGAACTTCAAGTTTAACTAGTTGGACACTTGCTAATTTAGAATAATTTTCTAAATCTTCAAAAGAACTTTTTTCTGTATTAGCACATGCAAATATTTTGCTTAGTTTTCCTTGTTTCATTAATTTAACAGTCCTCTCTGTACCTAACACTAATTTATCTGTCTTCAAATTTTTTTTGATATCGCCTAAATTATCTACCATCTTCCTCAAGAAAATCCTAGTGATTTATAAAGCTTACTGATAGATTATTGTCTACAAATTAGTTTTATAATAATCCACTCGATAGTTACAAGAAATAAAAAAATAAAATTAGGGTAAATTATTCAGTATTTCCTATCTCAGAATCATCAGTATCTCTTCTGATAACTTTAACAGCATCAAGTTTAACTGTTATAGGAATAGGAACAGCTGCTTGAAGTAATTCAACAACAACTTCTTCTTTAATTTTATCTACTCTAGTAATTTTTGCTTTTTCTCTTTTAAATGGTCCTGAGATAATCTCAGCTATATCATTCTTTTGGATATTTATTTCCTTTTTAACTTGTTCAAGCATGTGTTCAATTTCAGTATATCCAACTTCTTTAGATAAAACTCCTCTTGCATAAGGAATATTAAATGCTGCTTGTTCAGCATCAGATCTAGTTGCTGCTTCTACAAAGATGTATCCTCTCATTCCATGAGGTCTTATAACTGTGTAAACTTCTAATGCTTTTTTTTGAGCATTACTAGTTAAAAAATCCATAACTTGGTCTTCTCTATTTGCAGTTGTTCTTATTGCAAATAATTTTGTGTCCATTTCATCTGCCATTTAAATCAATAACTCCTTAATTATAAAGATTGTAAAACCTATTGCACCAAATAATAATGCACCAAGTAAAGAAACTTTGATAATCGTCTTAAATTCTTCACCTGTTGGTTTTTTTGTAACCTTAAGTACTCTTTTACATTCAATTATAAATGACTTTAACTTTTGCATAGAAGAAAGCAAAAACCCCAAGTATTTAAAGGTTATCCAAATTTTAAAGATCAGGGATTATTTAAAGATTTTGTTAGTATAATACCAAAAAGTATTTAAAAAAACTTTCTAGTCTTTTAAATTCCAGATAATGGCAAATAAGACTGATATAATAGAATTATTAAAAAAAAATCTGAAATATATTCTTTTGATTCTGATATTGTTAATAGTATTCCACGAATACATATTAATTATTGTGTTGTTTGGTTTTATGCTTGTTATGGGACTTTTATCTCTAAGATTTAGTAAAGTTGTTCCTCATATTAGTATTGAAACCATAAGTGCTTCAGCAGTATTCTTTGGATATATATGGGGTTGGAAATTAGGGTTTGCATTTGGTTTTATAACTGGATTAGCTGGATATATTTACATTGGTTTAGTAAAGCTTACAACAATAACTAAATCTCTTTTAATGGGTTTTTCAGGAATTTTGGGTGCAATATTTGCAATGATTGGATTTAAGTTTGTTCCTGCATTTATGATTTCATTTTTAATATCATCAAATTTAAGTTATTTTATTTTTTCATTTATTAGTTCAGATAAATTAGAAAATTTAGTACATGCATATGGAGACAGTATATTTAGTGTTATAATTACAATGCAGCTTTTGAATATTATTTATATATTAGTTCAACCTTTAGTATAAGGAATAAAGTAGGAGAGATAAAAAAATGGCAAAAATTCACATTTTCAAAGATATTGATAAAATGATTAGAGAGATCCCTGTTTCAGAGATCATGTCTAAAAACCCAGTAACAATGAAACATGATGATACAGTAAAAAAAGCTGTAGATATGATGGCTAAAAAAAATATTTCAAGTATTTTAATTGTCGATGACAAAGGAATACCAATTGGAATTATTAGTGATGGAGATCTAATTAGAAAAGTTTATTCAAAAAACAAAGATCCTAAAAAAGTCAAATTAGAGCAAATCATGAGTACTGGAGTTATAACAATTAAACCAAATACTAGTATAAGAGCAACATCAGCATTGATGAAAAGTCGAAAGGTAAGTAAATTTCCTATAATGCATGATGGTAAAGTGGTTGGATATGTTACAAAGTCTGATATTATTAAAAAATTAAAAGATATTTATTATCAAGCCTCAAAATTAAGATGGTTACCAGTTATTATGATGGTATTAGTTATAGTTATTGCAATTTTAATTGCAGTAAATATAAGTCCAATTTAAGATGAAATTAATTAAAATTCCATTAAATGCTGGAGCATTATCAAAAAAAAAAGGAATTGAAAAAGGACCTGACGTTATTCATTCTAAAATTGAGAATTTTTATTTAAAAGAAAATGGAGTCTTACCTTTTTTTTCAGTTGATGAAGTTAAAATAGATAATTTAAATATTGAAAAAAGTAATTTAGCAATTTCAAAAAAAATTCAAGAATTAGATATTCCAGCAATAATTATTGGAGGAGATCATTCACTTACTTATTCAAGTTTTAAAGAATTTTCTAAAAAACATAAAAATCCTGGTTTAATTATTTTTGATGCACATTTAGATTGCGAAAATAATTTTAGTCCTCCTACTCACGAGGATTTTTTAAGAGTACTAATCGAAGAAAAACATCTAAAACCTGAAAATGTTGCACATATTGGTCTAAGAAATTTTCATAGTAATGAAATAGAATATGCAAAAAAAAGCAAATTAAAGCTTTTTGATATGCGAGAAATCACTAGAGATGGGTTACATGATGTTGCTGATGCATTTACGGCAGTAGCAAGGACTTTTGACGCAGTTTATGTTTCAATTGATATTGACGTGCTAGATCCAAGTTTTGCTCCAGGAACCGGTTATATTGAGCCAGGGGGACTAACTACAAGACAATTGATATATTTTATTCAAAGGTTAAAAAATTTAAAGAATATTGAGCTTTGGGACTTAGTTGAAGTTAATCCAAGTAAAGACATAAGTGAACTGACTATTACAACAGCTGCTAAGTTATTGGTGGAGATGGCATGAACTTTTTTTTAATACATGGAGCATATGGACATTCAGAGGAAAATTGGTTTCCTTGGTTAAAAAATAAGTTAGAAAAACTTGGTCACACAGTTTATGTTCCCAAATTTCCTACACCAAAAGGTCAAACATTAGAAAATTGGATGAAGGTTTTTGATGAATATATACATCTTGTTGATGAAAATACAGTTTTTATTGGACATAGTTTAGGTCCTGCATTTATTTTATCTGTTTTAGAGAAAATTGATAAACCAGTAAAAGCATGTTTTTTTGCTTCACCAGCTTTAGGAACACTAGGAAATCCAACTTTTGATTCAATTAATGAAAGTTTTGTTAGAAAAGAATTTGATTGGATAAAAATCAAAAAAAACTGTGAAAAGTTTTATGCTTATATAGGAGATAATGATCCTTATATTCCACTTAAAAACGCAAAATTAATGACTGATAAATTAGATTCAGAATTAGTTCTTATTGAAAATGGTGGGCATTTAAATGAAAGTGCTGGATTTACTAAGTTTGAGAAATTGTTTGATGATGTTGTTGAGATAACAAAACTAAGTATTGGATGAATAAATTTGAATAAAACAAATTATACATATTTTTGAAGTCTTTCTCTACCAGTTTGAGGTTCTAAACTTTTTATGTGTTCAGCTTGCCATTCTTTTAAATTTCTTCGCCTTATTCTTCCATCATGAATATCTGCACCAGATCTTACATATTTTGTTATGTGTTTTGTGTCTTCAGGTTGTAAAACTCCTTTTTTAAATTCCCATCCTTCTTGGATTGGAATTTCATGAACATCATATTTTACATCTCTTAATTTTCCATTATGGAATTCAGAATGTGTGAAACCTTCAGGTTCAATATTATATGGCATTGGATTATCAGACCTAAAGTGAAGAATTCCACCATATAATTTATCTGGTTCAGCTGTCAAACTATGTAACGCATTTCCATCAAATACATCGTGATATGGACTTACCCATTCTTTATTTTTGAATGCAACATTATCTTTTAAATTTTTACCTTTTACACAATTACTTAATATATGAATAAGTGAATTTCCTTCATACATAAATGCTTGTGACAACATATAAGCTAATTCTTGAACATTTCCACCAAAACCTCTGGCTATAAAACCTGTTTTACCTAAATATCCTACTTCAGCTGCATTCATTTTGAAGTCAGGATCTGGTGTAGCATTAGAGTCTCCTAATTTTAGCATTCCTTTTTCATGACTTTGTGCCCCTCTGGGAGGTTGTAAACTTGTTAATGCAAATACATTATTATCAAAAATTAAATTTACAAATCTTATATTTCTAGCGCCTGCATCTACAACATATGCAAGTCCAATATTTAATTTATCACCGTCACCACCAATTGAAATTGTTAATTTATTTGAACTTAATGCAACTCCTGCTGCTACAGCGTCTCCTTGTCCATGAGTTACATTTGCAGTTTGAGCGACATCAGCATGTAAGGGACTTCTTCCGGCACATCCAATTCCTCCTACAATTTCTACATCATCAGGAGTTAAATCAAGTGCTAAAGCTGCCATATAAATAGCATCCATAATATTATAATATTGACATCCAAGACCACACCAAATGTTTTCAACAGGTGGTCTTTTAAATTCTTTTAATTTTGGATCATTTCTATCCCAAATTTCTGGAAATTTTTTTAATGAAAATGGTATGTTTGCTGCTTGAGGTCCCATTGCAACAATTGAAGCTAAATTATCACTTCGTATTCTGTCTGCTGTAATTTCATCAATTGATGTCATTTTTTTGCACCTTTATATATTTCTTTTACTTCAGCAACTATTTCGTCTGGAATAAACATTTCATTGGATTGAGGATCAATTGAATAGATGTTATTAATATCCATTCTTGAGTCACATTCAGTTTTCAATATTTCAGCTAATTGTCCTGTAAAGTTTAGCTCAGGTAAAATAACATGATTATATTCAGCTAATTGATCAATTAGACTATCTTGTAATGGGAATACTTGTTGAGTTGAAATTAGATGAGCATTATATCCTTGCCTTCCAAGAATTTCAACAGCTTCTCTAGCAGCGTACCAAGTTGAACCCCAAGCTAAGACAGCAATATCTTTTTTGTCTTTTCCTTCAGGAGCATAAAAATCTAAATCTTCTCTTTTATTAATTAACAAGTCATCATCTCTTAATTTTTGAATTCTATCATTATATCTTTTTGCTTCAGCCAATGCATCTTCATGATGATATCCTTTTATTGGGCGTCCATCAGGTTTAGAAGATAATCCAGTTAAGACAGTTCTGTCAGGATGTGCCTTTATTTCAGGAATTTTTAATCCTTCAGTTAAACTATCTAAATGAATAGTTTCGTTTCTTACTGACATTCCACCATCACTTAAAAACATAACTGGCATACATAATTCTTCAATAATATTATATGCGTTTGCAGCAGCACTATACATTTCGTCAACAGTTCTAGGAGCAATTACTGGAAATAATGCGTCACCATGAGTTGGAGATTTTGCTTGTCTAAGAGCACCTTGTTTAACACCAGTAGGATCACCAGTACTAACATATCCACCTCTCATTACGTTTACAATTAACATTGGTAAATCATAAGCTACACCAAGATTTTCACTCATTAAAGAGATTCCAGGATCTGAAGTAACAACTGCAACTCTTTCAGTTCCTTTTTGAATGCCTCCCCATACTCTTCCAATTGCAATTGCAAGAGCAGATCTTTCATCCATAGCTTGAACGAAAGAACCAGGTCCATATCTTGCCCATAATTCATTTTTCATAACTTCTATAATACTAGTAGCTGGTGTAATTGGATAAGCAGCTGTAAAATTAACACCTAATTCAAGCAAAGCTTCAGCAAGAACTTGATTGGCGTGCATATATCCATATTCAGATAAATCATTAAATTCAAACTTAGGTAGATCAAATTTTTCAATTTCCTGTTCAAGATTATATCCTGCAGCAAGTGAATTTTTTAATTTTTTTAATAATGGAGGTTTTAAACCACTAAAAGATTGTGCAAAAACATCATTAAGAATATCTAGTGGAACATCTAGTTGTTGACCTAAATATCCTATAGCAGTATTAATTAAATTTTTGTCTCCATCAGAAAGTTTACTTAATGGAAGATGCATAAATTGAAATGTGGTGTTATCTAACTGAAAATCAGATAAATATTCTTTTACTGGATCAAAAGCTGGATCTAATAATCTTTTATCATCTAAAATTACTAAGGTGTTTCCATTATCAAATCTAGATGTATAATATTCTAAATTTTCAGACATGGATTCTGGGTCAAGAGCAATAAAAACATCTAAGCCAGCTGGAAAATTTAATCCATAATTTTCAGAAGCCATAACTTCAGCAAATTTAAATCCTCCAGTTTTTCTTGATGGAACTCTTCTATTAAATCTGGAGTAGAGACCAGCTCGTTTTAGAGCATGTCCAAATGCATTAATAGCTTCGTTAATTGGATTTGCAGTACTGTCTGTAGCTCTAATGGAAAGAATTTTGTCATCTAAAGTGGCAATTTGTTGCATCTTACCTATTCTAGAGTAGTGAATAGATTTAAATATCCATAGTTAAATAGAATTAAACTAAACAGTTTAAAAAAAGCCTTTAAATTCTATATTCTTGCCATTTCACACGCTTTTCTTTAATTACGTCTCTAAGCTTTCTTTCTTGACTTGAAAGAGTAGATTTTCCTGTTTTAACTTCAACAAAAATTACTTCATTGATGTTATTATCGTCCATTCCTTTAAACACAAGTAAATCAATAGGTTTTCCTAAGAATTTGCATTCGCTTGAATTAAATGGGAAATCAGGTAGAAATGGAGCTAATTGTTCAGAAACTTGACCTTTAACAACACTTTTTGATCGGTCAAGAGAATCTTGTTTGATTTTAGGAAGTTTTTCAACCCATTCTTGATCTTTAGTTAATTGTCCTATTTTAAAGCCAAGCCACAAAAATATAATACTTCCAATAATTATAAATAAAATAAAAATAGGTTCCATTAAAAATAATTTGATTTAATTGTTTATATATGTTTTCTGTCGATTTCTTTTTTAATAAATAATGAGGTAACAGCTGAAAGTAAGTATAATTCTAAAAAACTCATTATTACTAATGCAGGATTAATAAAATAAAATCCAGAAATTACTCTAAATAAAAAAATATCAATAAATGTGAATGCAGTAGATAAAATGAACGGCATCATTACTGTTAATCTTCCTCTATTATTCATTGTAAAACTTTCTTTTTAAAGATACTATAAAAAACTTGTGTTTAAAAATTTTAAACAGATTTGTTTAACTTTAATTTATAGAACATTAATTAAACTAGGAAATGATTGTTTTAAAGCTTCAAGAGCTTGAAAAAATTGTGTTTTATATGTAAATGAAAACTTATAATCTCTATGACCTTTAATCATCATTTGACCAGGTGAAAAAATAGAAGGTTTTCTCATTTTTATATTTGTAATTGAAGAAACAGGAATTTGGAGGTTTTGATTATTTGACATATATAAGTTTTGCGGAGTTAGCTGTAAATTTGTTCTAAATTTTTTTTGATTTTTTAAATTACATATTAATTCACCAATATATCCTAAAAAAAAACAAAGTCCAAAAGAACCTTTAAATCTTGAAGCAATAATTCTATTATTTGTAAAGTAAAGGCCGCATGCAATATTTCCTGAATTTGCTTGGAATCCAAACATGATTGATTCAGTTTGATTATTAGTTTGAGTTACTATATTCTTTTGAGAATTAATTACACTTAATACTTCATTAATTTCAATTTGACTATATCCAGATTTAAGAGCTTGATTTTTTAGAACTTCAATAGAATAATTCTGATTGTTTTGAATAAAATAATTATACAAACTTATGTTCATAGGAATTAAATTAAAAAATAAAGTATAAATAGGTTTCTACTTTTTTAATTAAAATTATATGGAAATTTAAGGGTTTAAAACCCCGACTTTAGGTCGATTTCCATAGTTAAAAATCTGATTCTAATAAAAGGGCGAGAGTGATACTTTGTCATTTATGACAAGAATAGCGTTCTCATGTCAGATTTTTATTACTTTTGACCTCTTTTACCTAAAACTCTATCGTACATTAGTAAAGAACCTTTACTGTCACCCATGATTTTTAGTTTTTCAACAATTGTTAAAGCATTGTTTTCTTCTTCAACTTGCTCATCTATAAACCATTTTAAGAAACTTTCAGTAGCTAAGTCGTCTAATTCATCAGCAACATCTGCTAATGCATGAATTTTTTTTGTAATGAATTGTTCATGTGCATATGCTTCTTCGAAAGCATTTAATGGAGACTCCCATTTATCTTTAGGTTCTTTTATTGCTGTTAATTTAACATCTCCTCCTCTTTCAAATACATAATTAAAGAATTTCATAGCATGTTCGATTTCTTCTTCTGCTTGTAATTTCATCCACGTAGCCATACCTGAAAGATTTTCAGATTCAAAATAAGCTGCCATACTTAAATAAATATAACTTGAAGCAAATTCTTCATTAATTTGAGCATTTATTGCGTCTTGCATTTTTTTAGATATTTTCATATTATCACCTTAAAGAATTAAATTGTAGTAGTTATTTAAAATATACTATATTAGTAAAATAAAAAAGAAAATTAAATTTTTCCAACAAGATCTACGCCAGGTTTGAGAGTTTTGTCTCCTGGTTTCCATGATCCTGGGCAAACTTCACCATCATGTCCTTCAACATAAATTGCAGCTTGTAATTTTCTTAGTATTTCACTTGAACATCTTCCTATACTATTATCATGAACATCCATTGCTTTTAAAATTCCATCTGGATTGATAATAAATGTACCTCTAAGAGATAAACCTTCATCTTCAATATATGTGCCAAAATATTGACACATTTTTCCTGTTGGATCTGCAGCCATAGGAAATTTAATTTTACCTATTGCTTTAGATGAATCATGCCATGCTAAATGACTAAACACAGTATCAGTACTAACACTAATAATTTCAGCTCCAGCTTCTTTAAATTTGTCATACATTTCTGCTGCTTGTTCTAATTCAGTTGGACAAACAAAAGTAAAGTCCGCAGGATAAAAAAATAATACTAGCCATTTTCCTTTATAATCTGAAAAATTAACTTTTTTAAAATCATTATTTACAAATACTTCAAATCTCATATCTTCAATTTTTTCTCCTATTTTAACCATTTTATAATTCCTCCGAGTGATTTTAATTTACTTATTTACAAATCTAGTTACCTATTTAAAATTGCTCTTTAAAGAAAAACATTAATATGTTAAAGAAGAAGTTTAATCAATTCCAAAATGTTCATCTAGAGTTTTTTTAATTTCTGCTTGTACTTCTTCTATACTTTGATCACCATTAACTGTTTTTAAGAGTCCTCTTTCTTCATAATATTCAATTAATGGAGCTGTTTGTTCATTATATACTTTAACTCGATTAGCTGCTGCTTCTGGAGTGTCATCATCTCTTTGAGGTTTATATGGTAAATCCCAAGCAGGAGCAGGATTAAATACTTTATGATATATTGCTCCACTTTGACCTTCTACTCTACCAGATAGCCTTTCAATTAATTTTTCATCTGGAATAGCAAGATTTAAAACAACGTCTATTGTAACTCCATCTTCAGGATGAGCTAATAAATTTGCTTGTATAACTGTTCTTGGAACTCCATCTAGAAGATACCCATTTAAACAGTCATCATGAGAAAGTCTATCTTTTAACATATCAATTGTTACTTCATCAGGTACTAATTCTCCTTCATTCATATACGATTGAGCTAGTTGTCCTAACTTAGTTTGATTTTTTATGTTTTCTCTAAATAAGTCCCCTGTAGAAATATGAGGTATTCCATAAGCTTCGCTAATTGCTCCTGCTTGTGTTCCTTTTCCTGCCCCAGGTGGGCCAAATAATGCAATATACATAAAATTTAAGAAAAATAAATCATATTTAACTACTTTGAAGTAATACTTGCCGAGTTTGAAGAAGTTGTTAAAAAAAAGTTGAAGTTAGGAAAAATCAGATCTAAATAACTCAGTTTCAGGATGAAAGGCGTACCAAGCAAACCAAAAATCTCTTTCCTTCACAATTTCTTTATTAGTTTTAATGTCATAAATGTATACAGAACCGTCTGGATTTTTTGTTATATTAATCATTGTACCATTGATTTCATCTGTAAAAGAGCCTAAAATATCAACTAAACTTTCAGTATATGCTTTATACGTTTCATTAATCTCAATTCCATAAATAACAGTCTTAGGATGAACTGAGTTATCAGTATTTTCAACTGGAAAAAATAAATTGCTTTCATCATAATAACTTCCATAAGGATCTGTACCATACTGCCTGTCAAATCCAGTATCCTGAGATAAAACTAAGGAATCTGGATGCTCATTTTTCCATTCATCCCATCTAACAGTATCAATTGATATTTCATTTAGTTCAAATCCAGTTAGATCACCAATAATCGCTAGTCCATCAATTTGTGTCCAATAAGTGCTCGTTAGTCTATCATACATTATTAAATTTGAATTGTATAATTTTCCAGATGTTCCAAATTCAACAGTTTCATTATTGATTTTTCTTTCATAAGCTATTCCACTTCCACATAGCGGACAATATGTAATTAAAATGGGTTTGTCTTTTGCAAAATCATTGACAATTTCATGCCAAACAAGAATTTGTAAAGGATATACTTTTTTAACGCCATTATAATTTAATGCTAAAACAAGTTCATTATCTTGTATCCATTCATCAGCATTTTTTACAGTAACAAATTTAGGATTATCTATTGAAGGAATTCCGTCTTTAGGTGGTCCACCACTTCTTATTTTATCTGGATGAACAAGATATTTTGTTCCGTCTTTAAGAAGTTTAATTTCATTGTCATTTGAATTTATAATATTTGAAACAGTATTATTTGTTTCAGATTTAAAATAAGTTGAAATAGTAAAGATAAAAACAATAATTAAAATTCCTAAAGTAAATATGATTTTTTTCTTCATATATTATTTTGACATGAATGAGTTCATAATACCTAGTTTTAAGGGTTAAAAAATAAATTGAGGGTTAAAGAATTTTAAAAACAAAAAATAGATAATAAATTGAAATTCCTAGCATTAGTATTCCTGCAATTAAATTAATAATTCTTTGATTTTTAGTTAAAAAAGAGATTACTTTTCTACTTTTTTTATTACTAATAATTGCAAATAATAATAGAGGAAAAGCCATTCCTAGTCCAAATAAAATAAATCCAATAAAATTAATTAGAAAACTAGTTGTACTTGAACTTAATGCAAATAAAATTATTAATGATGATGGATTACATGGAAGAACAATTAAACCAAAAAAAGCACCAAATAAAAAAGAACTAAATACTGGATTTTTTGATTCTGGTGCATTAAATTTTCCAAAATATTTACTTAAATCAATTCCTAGTATCATAAAAATGCTAATTATCCCTAATATTTCAAATGCTATTGGTGAAATAATACCAATTACTTTTGTTAAACTTTGTTCTAAAATCTTTGTAAAAATTAAACCAAATAAAGCCATTGAAGAAATAACACCTAATGCAACAGTTATTCCAAGTTTTAAGATTGAATTTTTATTATTGGACTCAGATTGATTAGCTAAATAAGATAAAAAACCTGGGTAAAGTGGTAAAACACATACTGCTCCAAGTGGAGCAAATAACCCAGCTAAAAAAGAAAGCCAAAAATTTAAAAAAATCATAAATTACAACCTTTAGCTATTTCATCTTTTATTGTTTCAGCTGATTTAACTCCTCTTCCTAACATTCTATAATTACCATCTTCACAAACTAAAATCATGGGGACAGAAGGTGCACTAACAACTCCATTTCCAAATTCATCAATTAATGATTTAGTAAACTCAATAGGAGAAACAGAATAATACCAATCAAAACCATTTTCATCAGCATGTGCTTTTATTGCTGCTTCGTCTTCATTAGGATCAGTATCAATATTAATTGCAACTATAGAGTCCCCTAATTCTTCATGTAGTTCTTTACTTACAACTTGTTGTTTTGTACAAAGAGGACACCATACTGCAAAACTTTCAACAAGTACAGTTTTTCCTTTAAAATCTGAAATTTTGTAGTTTGAATTTGAATTTATGTCAAACAGTTCAAAATTTATCCAATCAATTTTATTTTCTAAATTTTGCTGAGATTCAACATTGTTATTCTCTTGAGCTTCAACATTTGTTTCTGGTGTTACACTTTGTGAACAAGCTGTAACAAACACCAAAGCTAAAGCCAATAATATTTTAAAATCCATTTTTAATATCACCTAAAATGAAAATTACTCATTCGTTTAAAAGACTGATCTTTAACCCCAATATTTAAAAATGACAGGTTTAGAATTAAATTATTGTTTTTATAACCAAATAATTTATATATACAAATAGCGTATTAATATTGCAGGTGGTTGTTATGGTTGGGGTAAAATCTGCATATGATCTTTCTAGAAAAAAAGTATTTTTTTGTAGTTTAACTGACGATTTATCTAATGTTGCATATTTAATGCATACAAAAAACATTGGTTCTGTTCTTGTTAAAGATGGATCAAAGGTTATAGGTATTATTACTGTAAATAATCTTTTAAGGCAAATGTCAACAAGTAAGGACCCTCAGAACATGAAAGCAAGTAAAGTAATGTCTTCACCAGTGATCACAATTCCTAGACAAACAAATATTGATGATTTAATGAATCATTTTAATGAACATGAAGTATCAAGAATGGTTCTTGTAAATAATAATGGTGAACCTGTTGGCATAGTAAAAGACACAATTGTTCGAAAGTATAATGCAATTTGTAGGTATAATGAGCAAGCAAATAGAAGATTGGAAACATCATATGGTAGAATTGAATATACCTAATTAATTTTTAAAAATTTTTCTATTATTTTTAGATTTCGAACTTCAGGATGGAATAATATACCATAAATCTCATAATTTTTTAATTTAATTGCTTGCATACAATCTCTTGATTTTGCTAAAATGTCAAAATTTTCCAAATTTGTTAAATTATTACTGTGTAGATTATAAGCTTGAAATTCACCTGAAAAAAGAGAATTTTTTTTAATTGTTTTTATATTTATCATACCAATTTCAGTCTTATTTTCAATTTTTGAATTATTTAATAAACCAATTATTTGCATTCCTGAACAAATTCCTAAAACAGGAATTTGAATTGTTTTTAACCAATCAAACAACTCTAAGTTTTCTAGATATTCATTATCTTTTAAGGCAGTACCACAAATTATTATTTTTGCATAAGAATTAAGATCAAATGATTCAGTATAATGTTTTATTTTATAGTTTTCAAGAGTTTTTGTAATAGGTTTAACAAACTCATTTTCATGAAGTTTATAAGAACAAGTGCTTATAATTAAAATCATTTTAGAACTGCCTCAGTTATATTCATTCTACCTGCATGGTTTTCGTAATCTATTTCATAATTTTTAATTAAAATTTTTTTTTTAAAAAAGGGTGCATATGTAACCAATGATTCAGTTTCACCACCTTCTCCAGCAGGATTAATTTTGTATTTTTTTTGATATTCAATTAATTTTTCAATAATTTCGTTATTGATTTCTTTACCTAACCAGGTTTCATCAAGAGGGTAGGCAGCAATTCCTGTAAAAATAACTTTAAAATTATTTTGAACTAGTTCTTTAAGAAGTTCTATTTGATCTTTTTGCCATATTGGATTAAAACACCATAAATCTAATTCATTACAAATTTTTTGAATTCTTGTTGCTTGATATACTGATTCAACTGCTCCAGTTATAATCCCCTCAATATTATAGTCACTAATAGCTTTTTTAATAGCTGTTTTTAAGTCATTAAGTTCAACTTCTTTAATTCCTTTAGTTTCAACTGTAATTAAAGGAATATTCACGGATTTAGCTTGTAACTTAGTTAAATCAATAGCAGGTGTATGAAACATATAACTATCAGGATTTAGTGATCTAATTGTTATTAAACAACTTATTTCATGATCCAACATTGTTTTATAGATTGCAAGAGTAGAATCTTTTCCTCCTGAGAATAATGCTGCAAGTTTCATAATAAAAAGAAGTTTCTTTTAGTATTTAAAATTACATAAATTTATTGTAATTTTTTATAACATTTAGGAATTGATGCCTTAGAAGCATAGCCAAAAGAAATACTTTGTAAATTTAAATTTTCAAATCCACCTAATAGTCCAAAATATGTTACAAATCTAAATTCAGGACTAAAATAATTTAACATGTCTTCTTCAAGGTAAATAACTTCAATGTGATTACCTTGATTATTTATGCTGATGGTATTATCACCTTGAAAAACAGCTTCAACTGAATCTTCACTCATACTATTAAACTGTATAAATTCACTCATTTTAGTAATTAGTGCTTTTGAAGCATCTAATGAAGTGTTTACAAAAACTTTTAGTTTTAAATTATAACTTGTTTCAGAAATTTGAAATAAAACTGTTTTATATTTTTTATTCCAAAGCTTAATTAATTCTTTAAAATTTTTATAATTTCTATCATAGTTATAAGATTCAGACATTTCTTCTTTTAAATTATTTAAAATATTAAAAACAAAAAATAAGTCTATTGTAAATGTATGTATATCATCTCTTTTATATGGACTTAATTCACTTTCTCTTAGAATTGTATCCCACTCAGGATCATCAATTATTACATCTTGAGTTTCATCATTGCTCATTTTAAATCTTATTTTTTATTCTAGATTAGTTAATTAAAACTGATATTTAAAATTATGCAAAAACTATTTATACTAGAAAAATAATTAAAATTTTAAGGGAAATTTAGGTGTAATTCCTAAGCTGTGCCGCAACCGTTATATCAAGTATTTATACTTGATAGTTGTTACGCAAAATTACTTTTTAGTCGCGTAACATGAAAGTCGGAATACCAAGTCCTTCGAGCATGAGGATTCTAGGTGGGGATAATTTGTTAAGTATAAAAAAGACTCAAGAAGATAATTTTGGATTTGCTATAGGTATTGCTAAATTTCAATCTATGGATGTATCTGGTTCATTTAGATTTAGAGAATTTTCCGAAATTAAGGCGATAGAAGTTGAAGATATTCCAGAAATACAAACTGGAAATTTAGAGACAATTGTTGTTTTAAGTAATGATGTGTCATCAAGCGCATTAGAAAATCATATTCTCTCAGGAAGTTTTGATGTAGTACCTGAATTAATAGTAAATAAGGAATAT
>JABHXU010000011.1 GCA_018657065.1 archaeon | reverse complement strand
TTAAACAAAATATTTTTGTGTTTAATCCATTAATTAATTTAGTTGGACATATAATTCAAGGAATTTTAAATTCAATTATGTATTTATTATTTTTAATATATGGTAGAAAAACAACAAAAATATTTACTAAAGACATAATTGCTATAGCATACAATTAATCAATAAGTTTTTTCTAATAATATATAACCAATTAATCCTAAAATTGTTGCAAATAGAATTTGAATTATATGTGTACTAAATCCAAGTAATATAGCTTCTGAAGCAGCATATCCAAAATAACTTAATGTTAAAGCTATGACTGCTTCTACAGTACCAAATCCTGCAATTCCATTTATTGGAAGTGCTGCAGATAATGCTGAAATTGAAATCATAATAACATAAATATTTAGAGGAAGTAAAAAACCAACACCTAAAACTAGAATGTAAGTGTAGATCATACTAACAAAATAGATTCCTAAAGTTATAAAAAATGTTTTAAACAGGACATGCCTAGATTTAAGGTCATTAAATGGTGTGATAAGTCCGCCTAATTTCTCTAGTTTTATTTTTTTGAGAATTTTTAAAATAAGATCTGGTGAGATCAATAAAATGATTAATCCAAACACTAAAATCAAAAGAAAGAAAACAGTATAAGGGATTAATTTTACAAAAACATCTCTATTAGGTAGATTACTTGAAAATATTGTAAAAATTATAAATCCAAAAACAATAATAACAAAATCAAAGATTCTAGCTACAATTAAACTAGACATGCCTTTTCCAATTGAGTGATTTCTTTTTTTTAACATATATACAATACTTAAGTCACCAACTCTAAATGGTATGATAATTTTAAGAAGAGTATGAACACAAATAATTGGAAATAATGTTTTACTAGGAAGTGATTTTTTAAGTAAAACTTGAAATCTAAATACTCGAAGTAATGCTAATAATATGTATAGAATAAAAGAACCTAACAAAAGTATAGGATTAACTCTTAATAAAACCTCATAGAGTTCAGATAAATTAATTTGTTTTAGCAGGAAATAAACTAAGATAGCTGAAATTAAAAAAGAAACAATAAATTTATGGGATTTTTTCATTCAATATCAACATGGTATATTTCATATGGTCCAGATGTGAACCAATATTGTGTTTTATGTATGGGTTTTCCTGCAAGTAAATCATTAATTTTTTGATCATCAAAAGTTCCACCTTTTCTAAATACAAAGAATATAGGAACTGCTTGATTATCATTTAATCTGTATCCAAATTGAACTAATCTATAATTTTGTTTTATATGTTCTAAAATAATAGGATCTTGTAAATAATTTTGAATTCCCCATTGATAAACAAATAACCAATTAACATTAAATTCTGTTTCGGCCTTTTGTAAATTTTCTAATTTTCCTGGACCCTTATATCCTGGCATATTTGCATTCCATAAAAATCCAAAAGATTGACCAGAAGAATGCATAACTCTATCTGTGTCCTCTTTATGAATATTAATGTAATTACCTGCAATATCTAGACCAGGAAATTGAGTATTGTACATTCTGTCTCTAGAGTCTTTACTAGGTCCCCATAAAAGTCCTGCAAATAAAATTGCAATGGTAAAAAAAACTATAACATGAAGAGTTTTATCTTTTACGAATTGGTTAATATTTTCTGAAATAAACTCAACTAAAAAAGCAATCATGAATAAAATAAAAGGAGCTATAGGGAATTGATGATAATTATGTCCACTAAGTTTGAAACCCATAACAAATAAAAACATAATTGATCCAACAAAATATCCCATCATAAATTTATAACCTTCTTTATCTAAATTTTTCCAAAAGAATGCTAAGAAAACAGCTAACCCAAATATAGCAAAAGACATACCTCTAAGAGTAAAATTATCAGCAACATAACTTTTCATAGTTAACCAAAATTGTTTATCTGCAATAATACTAAAATCAATTAAACTTGAAAGTTCATATTTTGTTTGGCCTTGATCAATTAAATGTCCAACTAATTTAGGTTTAATAATTTTTTCAGAATATAAAAACCAGGCAGGAAAGATAGATGCTACTAAAAGAACGATTACGAAAACACTATAGTATTTTTGAGGATTTTTGAAAATCTTTTTGTAAGGAAATGAAAACAAAATAGGAAGTAGGATAACAACAAATGTATATTTAGTCATAGCACTAATTGCAATAAATAACGCAGCAAAAACTAAAAGTTTAGATTTTTTAATATTTTTTAACCATTTAGCATAAAAATAGCTTCCTAAAATCATAAAAAATAGTGCTGAGTTGACTACCTGGATATTATGTGTAAAAAACACAAATAAAGGATTTATTGCTGCTAAAAAAGCACACATTAACGCTAATATTTCTCTGTTAAATAATTCTTTTATTAGGAGATAGAACGCGAGAATTGATCCCATTGAAAAAAGAATTTCAACAAATCTAGCTAATTTTAAGGAAGGACCAAAAAACTTAAACAAAAATCCAATAATTATAGGGTCTAGTGGAAACGTGTCAGCATGAGCTCCATTAGGTTGCTCATTTATCTGGTTCATTGTGTCTCTTAGGGGCACAAAGAATCCTGCTTTAAAAAAACCTTCATCAGCAAAATTTCTAGCTTCTGTTAAATAATGTGCAGATTTCCAGTTATGATAACCTATAACAGGATAATCAACATGGTAGAATCTTAGATAAAAACCCATGAACAAAAAAAACACGAGAAGAATTATACTGTAATTTAATTTTTTACTCTGAAAAAAATCAAATATTGTTTTTTCCCCCATAAAATCTTTGATTACAGTATATTATTTAAATTTAGCTTTTTTCATAAAATACATGATATTTGAACATCCTCCAGAAAATTTTAAATCAGAATTTGAAGTAGTAACTTGTTATGTTATTGTTAATGGTCAATATTTAATGGTTAAAAGAAGTGAAATTGAGAAATATCCGAATCTATGGTGTGCACCTGGTGGAAAAATAGAGAAGGGAGAAACAAAAAAGCAAGCATTAATTAGGGAATTTATTGAAGAAACTAGTATTAAACTTGATATTGAAAAACTTAAATTCATAAAAACAATGTATGTGAGATATCCAGAATTTGATTTTATTTATAATGTGTTTAAAACAGAGTTAAATGAAATTCCTAAGATAATTCTAAACGACGAACAAGAAGATTATGTTTGGGTAACTCCTAAAGAAGCTCTTTCTTATGATTTAGTTCCTGATGAAGAGGAAAGTATTCGAATAGCCTTTAATCTTAAAGAATTATAAAACCCCAAGAAAGCCTCCGAAGAGACTTCCCTAGGGAAAAAGAGGTGAATATGAGTTATTGATTTAGTCTATAAAGAGATGCTAGAATGTCCAACACTTCTTTGGATACTACTTTAGAATAGTCATAAAATATTTAAATATTTCTGTTTTGACTAAATTTGAAAGTAGTAACACTTTTTGCTAGATAATCTTTTTAAACAAGCATGAATTATCTAGTTTAATGATCATAACCGTCCAGGAGATAATTGAAATTGTAATTATGGCCTTAGCAGTAGGGTATATTTTTTCAGGTTTTTTTAAAAAACGATATATTTCAGATGATCCTTTTGTTCAATACTCAAAACCTTCTATGATTGATAATCTTATATATGGAATTAAAATAGCAGCTCCTGCAGTGATTCTTCACGAATTATCTCATAAATTTGTTGCAATGGCTTTTGGTGCTCAAGCAGTAATTCATGCTCCTATTGGAATGTATACTATTGTAATTTTGATGAGATTGCTTAATTTTCCAATTATTTTCTTTGTAGGTGGTTATGTGAGTATATTTGGTAAATTATTTGCCTGGCAACACGCACTTATCTCTTTAGCTGGTCCATTAACTAATTTGATTATTTATTTGGTATTAATTAGTCTTGTTAAATTTAATTTAGTCAATAAAAAACATTATGAAATGATTGGTAGAGCAGCAAAATTGAATTTATTTTTATTTGCTTTTAATATGATTCCACTTCCTGGTTTTGATGGATATAGCTTTTTTAGCGCTATTTTAAGTTATATTTTCTAATTATTTTCTATTCTTGACAATACATAATTTTAAATATTTATTTTTACTGTCCCTAATAATGCACACAATTGATTTTTCTATAATTTATTGGAGGTTGAATTAATGTCAGAATTACTTAAGAAGGTATCAAAAAAATCTATAGACCATGAATTTTATAGCCCATATCCTAAAGGATATAAAAAAGGCAAAACAAAGTATGTAATTATTTTTGGAACAGTTATGTCTGGTTTAGGCAAAGGAATATTTGGAAGTTCTCTGGGGAAATTATTACAATATAAGGGATTAAAAATAGCACCAATTAAATTTGATGGTTATTTAAATCAAGATGCAGGAACTTTAAATCCATTTAGACATGGCGAAGTTTTTGTTTTAGATGACGGAACAGAGTCAGATATGGATTTAGGAACATATGAAAGATATCTAGATTTAAACATTACTAAGGATAACTATTTGACAAATGGAAAGCTTTTTCAAATGATTTTAAATAAAGAGAGAAAAGGAGATTATTTAGGAAGAGATGTTCAAGTTATTCCTCATGTTACAGGTGAAATTAAATATTTTTTAAGAAATTTAGCCATGAAATCAGAGTCAGATATTGTACTTTTTGAAATCGGAGGGACTGTTGGAGACCTTGAAAATGTTTTTTGTATTGAAGCAGCTAGACAATTAATGTATGAAGAAGGAAAAGAAAATGTTTGCTTTTTATCATTAACTTATGTATTGGAACCTCAATTTTTAGGAGAACAAAAGAGTAAAGCAGCTCAATTAGGAATTAAAAGTTTGCTTTCTATGGGAATTCAACCAGATATTATTGGATGTAGAAGTCATAATCCAGTAACCAAAAATGTTAGAGAAAAAATTAGTGTTTATTCTAATGTTTTAATGGAGAATGTTATAAGTGTTCATGATGTGAAAAGTATTTATCTTTTACCTGAAATGTTAAGAGAAGAAGGTATGGCTGATAATGTTTTAAAACTTTTAAAATTAAAGCAAAAAACATCAAAAAGTGAAGAAGAAAAATATTTAAAAAAATGGAATGAATTTTCTGAAAAAATAAGACATCCAAAAAAAGAAATTACAATTGCAATGACAGGCAAATATACAAGTTTAAGAGATTCATATGCAAGTATCATTAAGGCTCTAGATCATGCAGGAGCATATATGGACTCTGAAATTAAAATTAAATGGATTGAAACAACAGACATTGAAACTCATAAAATAAATGTTGAAGAGGCATTATCTGATGTTGATGGTATTTTAGTTGCTCCAGGATTTGGTAAAAGGGGAACCGAAGGTAAAATTATGTGTTTAAAACATGCTAGAGAAAATAACATTCCATATTTAGGTGTTTGTTATGGGATGCAAATGGCAGTAATTGAATTTGCTAGAAATGTGTGTGGACTTAAAGATGCTAATTCAACAGAAATAGATCCTACAACAAAGGAACCAGTTATTGATATTTTACCTGAACAAAAAGAGATTGAAGGACTAGGTGGAAATATGAGGCTTGGTGGAAAAGAAGTAGAAGTAAAAAAAGATACAAAAGCCTATAAATTATATGGAAACAAAACAAAAATTCGAGAGAGATTTAGACATAGATATGAAGTTAATCCTAAATATATTCCAATTTTAGAAAAAAATGGAATGGTATTTTCAGGAAAACATCCAGATTTTGAAATTATGCAGATTATGGAATTACCTGATAAAAAATATTATACGGGTGTTCAATATCATCCAGAATTTACTTCAAGGCCTCAAAAACCTAATCCGATGTATTTAGGTTTAATCAGAGCAGTTTTAGAGAATAAAAGATAAATTATTTATACCCTAACTTATCTTTTAAAGATTGGGAGGGCACATTGAAGAAATTTTTATTAGTTTATGTTTTATTTATCTTAGTTTTAATTAGTTCTATTGTTATTTCAATTGATAAAACTACTCATAATAAGATAAGTACAAAAATTTTAAGTGATGCAAAACATAAAAATAAAATTGATGTTGTAATAAAATTCAAGGATCCTCTTTCTTTAGATTCCAATGCTTTTGAAGCTTTAAATGCATATAATAAAACTCAATTTGCTAAACAAGAAGTAGAAAAATACAGAGAAAGGATTCTTAAGCGATTTGATGAAGAAGGAATTAAGATAAAAAATAAGTTTAATCTCTCAAATACTATTACTGCAACAATCTCAAAAGAAATGTTAGAAACACTTAGAGATAGTAGGTATGTTGAATGGATTCAAGAAGAAATTACTCTTTCTAGTTTTTTACAACAATCAACGGGAATAATTCAAGCAAGTGATTTTTGGAATATTGAAATGGACAATTTTCCAGTTAATGGAACCGGAGAAACAATTTGTATAATTGATTCAGGAGTTGATTATAGACATGATTCTTTAGGTGATTGTAATATTGTTAATCATACATTAAATGGAAATACTGAACTTTTTTCAAATGCTTCAGATCATCCATATGCTAATGATCAAAATCAAATTTTTAAAATTAATAGAACAGGATTTGAAAAAATTGCAATTCATTTTGATAATATTACTATGGAACCAGAATGGGATTTTTTAAAGATTTTAGATCCAAATAATAATAACAATACAATTGCAGTTTATACAGGTTATCACACAGACATTTGGACACCTAGTGTTGAAGGAGATACAATTTTTATTTTGTTGGAATCAGATAGTTCAATTAATACTTGGGGTTTTGAAGTTGATCAAGTTTTAAATGGAAGTCATGACACAACAGTTAATTGGTCAACATGTGAGAAAATTATTGGTGGATGGGATTTTGCTGGTGCAACAACAACAATGGATGATCAAGATCCATTGGATGATGCAAGTCATGGAACACATGTTGCAGGAATTGTTTCTTCAACAGATTCAACTTATAAAGGTGTAGCACCTGGTTCAAAAATAGTAGCAATGAAATCTATGAATTCTGCAGGTAAAGGTAATGTGACGGATGCATTAGCATCAATAGAGTATTGTGTTGAAAACAAAGAAAGATATAATATTTCAGTAATCTTAATGAGTATAGGTTCAGGTCAATATTCAGGGTATTGTGACCACAATTCTCCTCTTTTTGAATTATTTTCAGAGACAGTAGATTATGCAATTACAAATGGAATTATGGTTGTTGCTGCAAGTGGAAATGATGCTGCAACAGGAATTGCTTTTCCATCATGTTTAGAAAATGTTACATCTGTAGGAGCAACAACAAAAGCAGATGCAATTGATGAAACATATTCAAATACAGCATCAATTCTTGATTTGCTTGCACCAGGCACAGATATTTATTCATCGAAATTTAATACAGATACTGAATTTTATTCAAAACAAGGTACTTCAATGGCAGCTCCTCATGTAGCTGGAGCAGCACTTTTGTTAAGAAATTTTAAAAGACTTGAAAATGGAAGCATACTTAATCCACTTGAAATTAGAACTATTTTAATAGAAACAGGAGATAATATTACTGATTCTAGAACTGGTTTAAATTTTTCTAGAATTAACTTAACAAAAGCCTTGACAAGGATTGACGATCTTCCTAGAATTGAATTTATTTCAGGAAATAATTCAGTTAATTTAACTGTTGATTATTTATTTGTAAATATAACAACAAGCGAACCATCATCAAATACCACAATAGAAATTGATTCAATAAATTATTCAATGCAAGGCACAAACAAAAATTATTATTATAATATAACAAGTATAGATATAGGAGAACACAATTTCTCCATTTATGTAAGAGATTCAACCAATAATTCTATTGTCACAATTCTTTACAATTTCAGTGTTGATAGTAATTCTCCGTATTATTCAGAAATAAGCGTAACACCAATAAGCAATTCAACATATTCTTTGTTGCAAAGATATCAATTTAATGTTACCTGGAATGATGAAGAAATGTCAACAGTATTTATTGAACATAATTTTACAGGTTCTTTTGTTAATTATTCAGTAAATGAAAATTTAACAAATATTTACTTTTATAATTATTCAGAACTAGGTGTTGGTAATTATGTATGGAAAATGCATGCATATGATTCTGTTGGAAATCACAATTATACAGAATGGCAAAACTATTCAGTTAGAAAAGCTAACTCTACAATTAGTTTAGAATTAAATAATTCAGAACATAATCTTACATGGGAAAGGGGAATTCCACTTTTTATAAATTCAACACTTTTGAATGGAGAAGATAATATTAATTTATATTTTGATAATGTATTAATTGATTCTTCTCAAAATACTGTATTTAATTACACTTTTCAGACACTTGGATTAAAAACTATTTTAGCAAAATATAATGACACACAAAATTATTCTATGTCAAATCAAACTTGGTTTGTAAATATTACAGATACTATAGGACCAATAATTACAGTTTTAAGTCCAGAAAATAATTCAATAATCAATCAAAGTTATAATGTGGATTTTAATTTTTCAACAAATGAAAATTCAACTTGTGTGTTTTATTATAATGAATCTGTAAATGTTACAGGATCAAGAAATTTTTCTACAAGTATTTCTCTTTATGAAATAAAGTATACAAATATATCTTTAAACTGTACGGATTTAATAAATAAATCAACAAATTTAAAATTATTTTTTACTATTAATGATACTGCAAATCCAATAGTCTCATCATTAACTGAAGCATCAACAGCATCAACAATAACTCTGAATTTTAATTCAAATGAACCAGTTAATATTTCAGCAACTGTTGGAGATGGTGATGTTAAAGATACAACATATACCTTAACACATGAGATAGAGTTTAGTTCATTAACTTCAGCAACAAATTATAATTATGATGTCAATGTTTGTGATAAACTTGGAAATTGTTATTTGTTTAGTGGAGATGATACAACAGAAAGTTCATCAACGTCAACCAATTCAGGCGGAGGAGGAGGAAGTAGTGTTGTTGAAACATTAGAAGATGAAACAGATGAAGTAGAGTTAGTAAGGTTTCTTTATAATCCTAATAAAGGTGAACATGTAATGACAATTAGTAAAGAAGAAATAGCATTTAGTGAAGTAAATTTTGATTTAAATAAAGATTTTGATAAATCTATTTCATTAGAATTTAGAAAAAAAGAATTACCGTCATCATTAGATAAACCTAAAGGAGAAATATATCAGACAATTGAAGTTAATAAAAATAATTTTGATAATTCTAATCTTGAAGAGGTTGAAATATATTTTGAAATATCAAAATCTTGGATGTCAGATAATGGGTTTTTAACAAAAGAAATTGTTTTAGCAAGATTTGACAAAGAGTGGGAATATTTAGAAACAAAACTTGATTCAGATACAGCAGGAAAATATTTATTTAAAGCAAAATCAAGTGGATTTAGTTATTTTAGTGTTCTAGGAATAAAGGAAGAAATTGAGGAAGTAAATCAAGATATTCAAGAAATTAAAGAGGAACAATATGAGTTGAATGTTACTGAAGAATCACCTACAGAGATTATTGAATCAGAACTAGATGTGAAAAAACCTTTACGTTATTTAATACTCTTTTTAGGAATTTGTTTTATGATTTCTTCAACAATGGTTTATTATGTTTTTAGACAATAGTTTTGAATATAGTTACTAAAAGTAACTAATAATATTTTTATATAGTATTTTATATTCTTAAAGTAACCATAAAGTATATAAACTAGATAATAAGTTACAAATAGTAACTAAATGGTCGATGCATCAGTAAAATTAGATAGTGAATTAAAAAAAGAGATAGAAGAATATCTTTCTAAAGGTAAGAATCGAATTGAATTTCCGTCAGTTAAAAATTTTGTAGATAAAGCAGTATTAAAATATCTTCGTGAGGTTAGAAATGAAAGGAAGAAGTAGACTTTTATTTTTAATCGTAATATTTTCATTATTTTTTATATTTAGTATTAGTGCTGTACAAAATTTATCAGAAATTACAAATACATCAATTAATGCAACAGCTTATAGAATAACATTTGATGTTACATCTGATTCTAATGCAACAATATTTTATGGAACAACAACAAAAAGTTATGCATATAATATTTCTAATATTAGTTATATACAAACACATAATATTAGTATTGTTAATCTATCAGTAAATACTACTTATTTTTATTATATTTTTGTGGCTAATACATCCACAACAAATGAAACTAGTGAATTTAATTTTACAACAATATTTGCAGATATAGAATTTCCTTGGTGGGAAAATAATGTTACATACCCTGTGAGTCCTGTAGTTTATGAAAAAGATTTAACACATCAGTTTAATGTAACATGGCACGATTATAATATGAGCTATGTTGAAATTGAACATAATTTTACAGGAACTCATGTTAATTATTCAGTATCAGGAAACATATCTAATACTACTTTTTATTATAATTATACTACACTTACTCCAGGTAATTATACTTGGAAAATGCATGGGTATGATAAATCTGGAAATCATAATGAAACAGGATGGTTCCATTATAATTTTTTAAAGGCAAATTCAACATTGAATTTGACACTTAATTTTCAGGAAGATAATATCACAATTGAGAAAGGTGAGTATGTATTAATAAATGCTACAAGAATTGTTGGAGTGCGAAATCTAACATTATATGTCAATGGTGTGGTGTCTAATACATCAGAGAATCCAACTATGAATGTATCCTTTGGTTCTGTTGGAACAAATACTATTTCAGTTGTTCATGAAAACCATGAAAATTATACTTATGCAATTAAAACTTTAATTGTGACTGTTATTGATACAACACCTTCTAATATCACAGTTTCATCACCTTTGAATAATACTTATTACTCAACACCTTGGCTTTATATGTCAATTGAGACATCTGAGGCTGCATTTTGTGAATATAAATTAATGAATAATACTTATGATTTTTCAGGAAATAATAATGATGGTTATATGTATGGTGATATGTTATGGAATCATAATGGTTCGATTGGTGGTGCTTATGATTTTGATGGTGTTGATGATTATATTAATATATCAAATGATGAGAGTCTTAATTCAGGTTCTTTTTCAGTAGCATTATGGTTTAAAACAAATGATTTGAGAATACAAGGAATTATGCATAAAAAAGATTCAGTATGGAGTGAAGGTTGGAGATTATTTTTACAAGCAAATAAAATTGAATTTGATGCTTCAGGTGAAATTGGAAATATTCAAACAGGTGTACTTAATGAATTTGAGTGGTATCATTTAGTTGTTACTTATAACTCAAGTAATAATGTTTCTAAAATTTATTTAAATTCAACGTTTGAAGCTTCTGCAACGAATGTAGATATGCAAAATAATAATCTTCAAGATATTCAAATTTCAAGTTCTGAAAATAATTTATGGAATGGAACACTTGATAATATAAAACTTTATAATCGTGTTTTGACAGATATAGAAATTTCTGCAGATTACAATGGAAGTCATAACACAAATGGATTAGTATTATATTTACCATTTGATCAAGATAATTACACAACTGATTATTCATCAAATAATAATACTGGATATATTCATGGTGCATCATGGACTAGAAATGGAATAAATAATGGTGCATATGATTTTGATGGTGTTGATGATTATATACAAGTTAAACATACACAAAATTCAAACATTGATTTTGATTCAAATGACAATATTACTTTTTCAGCATGGATAAAAACAACACCTAGTGACAATTATCAATCAATTATTGATAAAAGAAATACGCATGGATATTTATTAAGTATTACACCTACTGGAAATCTAGATGGGTATATTACAGATGATAATTCAAATTCAAGTGGCAATAAAACATTAAAAACTATTACTGATGATTCTTGGCATTTTGTATCCTTTGTAATCAATAGGAGTTCAAATGCATATTTATATATTGATGGTGTACTGAATACAACTTTTCCAGTTACAAATGTATCAAATTTATCAAATTCAGCGGATTTAATTATTGGACAGGGAAATTTAACTCTTTCTGGGAGTATCCATGGATACTTTAATGGTTCAATTGATGAAGTAAGAATTTATAATAAAATATTAAGTGCAACTGAAATTTTATCAAATTATAATGGCGTACCAATAACAGATGGTTTAGTTTTATATCTACCATTTAATAAAACTAATTTGTACAATAGAACCACAGAGATTGATAGTAATTCATCATATTCATACATGGATTTGCGAGATAGCTCAAATTATAATTTAGATATAATGTGTACTGATTTGTATAATAATACAGCAAACTCATATGTATATAATTTAGGAATTGATACAATAGAACCTGAATTATGGATAAATTATCCTAATGAAACAGTTACAGTAACAAATAGAAAAATTGAATTGAATTATTCATTAAATGAATCAAATTTAAATTATACTTGGTATACTAATGATTATAACATATCACACAATTTACTATCTTATGATAATACACAAGGCATTAATTTAGAAAATATTACTTTTGATTATCCAGGCAAACATCTCTTATCAATTTTTGTTAATGATACTTTTGGAAATACTGCAACAGACACAGTTACATTATATGTAAATGATTATTTAAACACAACACAGTGGAAAACAAATTTTATGTTGTATCAGTCAAATATTACAGGTCTTAATATCTTAAATGATTCTGATGAGGTTTATAATATTAATATCACTATGAACCAAAATTTAACATTAGAAATAAACATGACAAATATTACAGCATATGTTTATAATTTCTCAGCATTAGAAACAATGTGGGAATTCTTTTTTGGAATAGAAGATAATAGTTCTTATGTAGTATCACAAATCAATACATTATATGGAAAACAGCCAATTGATTATTTACATGTAAAGAATTTTAGTAAATTCTTTTCAAATGAAAGTGCATATTATGGGAAGGTTGCTTTACCATCAAATATAAGTGGATATGACCTAATTTATTATTGTTCAGAAGATGATCTATCAGACTGCGTTCAAGTAAGCGTATGTACTTATAATTATACTAAGTTGAATACAAGTGCCTGTTATTTAACAGACACTGAAAACGTGAATGTGTATGTTCCTGCTTTTGGATCTGTTTTAGGGATAAATGATAGTATATCACCAACAATAACCTTTACACTTCCAACAAATAATTCAATTGTAACTGAATCATACAATCAAAATTTTTCATTTACAACAAACGAAGAGTCAACTTGCACTTATTCATTTGATGAAACTTTATTTGCTTCTTTAGGAACAGAAACATCATTTAGAAAGATGCTTAATTATACAGAAAATAAGTATATGAATTTAACAATTAGTTGTACAGATGCTAGTTCAAATTCAGTTACTAGTCAAATATTTTATACAGTTAGTGATACAACTGCTCCGGCAATTGTAACTTATTCACCAACAAATGAACCTGATGAAATTGAAATATATTTTACTACTGATGATCCTGCAAATTCAACTATTGAAAGACTTGGAAACGAAACCAAAACAATTACAGATTATGAGTTTTCACATAGGAAATCTTTTACTAATTTAACTGAAGATACAGAATATACATTTAATATTACTATTTGTGATTGGCTTGACAACTGTTATTCAGAATTAAAAATAGTTGAAACAGATTCAGTAGGAGGAACTGGAGGATCTAATGATGGTGGCGGTGGTGGTGGCGGAGGTTCATCAGGATCTGGAAGCACAACTGAAAATTATGTTTATAATACTGTTTTCTTTAGTTTAGCAAAAGGAAATCATGCAATAAATATAGCTAGCACTGAGATAGCAATAACAAGAATTTCACTTGATTTAAAACATACAGTTAATGGAACAATTCTTTTCACTGTTCATAGAAAAGATTTACCTGCAATTTATCCTGGGTTAATTGATCCATATCAATATGTTTCCATTGATAAAACCGTTTTAACAAATGAAGATATCTTGTCTGCATCAATTAGATTTAGAGTTGAGAATGATTGGATAGAAACTAATGGGATAGATAAAGATACAATTAAACTTTATAGATATACAACAAAGTGGAATGAACTTCCTACAGAAAAATTATCTCATGATTCAAAATATACATATTATGAATCTGTTACAACAGGATTTAGTTATTTTGGAATAAAAGGAGAAAAAGCAAGTGAGCAAACAGAAACAGAAATTAATCAAAATGAAACTGATGATGATTCAGAAATTACTGCAAATGTTATTGATGATATTGATCCTGATGATACTCAAGAAGTACCAACAGATCCTAAAAACAATGATGATTCAGATAGTTCACTTTCACCGTTAGCTATTATTATTCCAATAATTATAGTGATTTTAGTAATAATTGTTATAGGAGTTATACTATTGACAGGTAAAAAGAGTGTTGAGAAACCAATTCAACCTTTACAACAAGGACAACAGTCTCAAAATGCATTAGGTCAGCAACCATCTGGTATGGTTTTATCAGACCAATCATTATCACAGCAAGCATCACAACCTTTGCAACAAACACAAGAAAAACAACCAATGGATTTTGCATTGGATTCACAAGGGATAGATCCAGAATTACAAGGTTTAGTTGATTATGTGTCTCAATGTAGAAGTCAAGGAATTGAAGAACATTCTATTAAGGAAGTCTTAATACATACAGGATGGAACGAAGAAATAATTAACAAAATTATGTCAACAGAACATATGCCTGCTGAAGATATTCAAATGATTACAACATATATTATTACATTAAGAAACAATAATATTCAAGATTATGAAATTAGACAAAATTTAAAGGAAGCAGGATGGCAGGGTTATGCAATTGAAGAAGCTTTTAGCAGTTTAGAAAAAGAGCAAAGATCTAAAACACAAGTACAAGATTTTTCAGAACCTGTTAATCAACAGCCTCCAACAAATAATGATAATAATGACATGTTTATTTGAGTATAAAAAAGAATTAGTTAATTTATTTTTTAATTGTTGTTAAAAAAAATTAGAAATTTTTTGGTCTGCTTAAGATTACTTCTTGATCTTAATCATATCTCCAATTGTATATGTTTGTTTTTTTGTTTGAATTTGTTGAGGTTCAAGTTCTTTTTGTTCAACAATTGTAATTCCAAGTTGTTTTTCTAATTTTCGAGCTAATTCAATGGAAGGTTTGTAACTTCCTGATTCCATTTTATGGATTAATGATTCTCTTTCTGCTAGAAATTTTGCAAATTCTTTTTGTTTAAGACCCATTTTTTCTCTTTTTTCTTTAATAATTTTAAAATAGTCTTTTACAATTAGTTCAAGGAGTTCTTTTTGTTGTTTTTTAATAATTGGTCTATTTTTTCTAAATAATGATTTAGGTGGTCTTTTTAGTACTTTACCAAATGAAGAACAAGTTTTACATACTTTTAATTCAACATCTTCTACCATAGCATTTATTAGCGAAGTTTCTGTACCACACATTTCACAATTCATTTATTCCACCTGTTTAAAAATAATAAAATTGAATTCATCTTTTCCTTGATTTATTAAATATTTTTTAGTTATTTTAAATTTATGTTTTTTAGCATTTTCTTCTAAAAGTTTGAAATCTCTAGTTAAAACACTTATAGTTCCTTGTTTTTTTAAAACATACGCTGATTGATAAAAAAACTCATGATAAATTTTTCCTAATTTTTTTAAGTCTTTATGTTTAGAAACTCTAGGTGCATCTGTTATGATTTTATCAACTGAATTTTTTTCAAATTTTGTATCAAGCCATTCTACATCGATTTTACTTAAAATTAATGATTTGTCAATTCCTGCCATCTTAGCATTTTTTTGTGTGGCTTTTAGAAATCTTAATTGATTATCATAACCATATATTTTGGTTGTGTTTTTTTTAATTAATTTATCATGTTTCTCAAAAAATTTTAATGAGTCTTTTTTAAAAAATTCATAATTTGTAAATGCTAATCTTTCTTTACTATAATAATGAACAGGAAAATTAAGATTATAAAGTGCAGCTTCAATAATAATCATACCCGATCCCATAAAAGGATCAATGATCATATCTTTTTTATTATATTCTGACATTCTTAGTAGGGAATACGCTGTTGTGCCTTTTAATGATTCGGGATGCTGAAAAATTTTATACTGTCTTTTTGACAAATCAATTCCCGAAAAATCTACTCCAAAATAAGCTAAATTTTTGTATACATAAATAAAAAATATTATGTCAGGAGAATCATAGTCAATTTCTACTTTTGTTTCTTTAATTAATTTTTTTGAAATTCCTGCACTTATATCAACACTATTAAACTTGTGTTCTCCAACTCTCTTACAATCAACTCTTATTTTTTTTTTGGACCATTGTTTTATTTTCGAATTAATATTGAAATTTTCAAGAGTTTTTTTAAGAGTTTTTTCTACATCAAATTCTGATAAAAGCAAAACAACTTTACTAATAGATTGAGATTTATAGCAAACAGAGCATAAATCCAAATTTGATTTAATTGGAAATTTGATTATGGTTTCTTTAACATCAGGTTTTGTTTTTATTAATTCAATCAGTTCACAACTAGCGACGTTTTCAGTTCCTTTGTTAACAAGTACAAAACCATTCATAATTTAGAGAAACTTGAAATGGTTTTTAAAATAAACTAATAATATCTTAGAATAACAATAATTATAGCAGGATCTGGACTTGATCTCCTTTAATACTTAATTTTAAATTTCCATATTTTTTGATTTTAGGAAAATCTTTTTCTAAAATTATAACAGACTTGTTATATTCTCTCGCAACAACAGCAAGATGAGATAAAGCAGAACCAGAATTTGAGATAATAACATCTAATTTATTTAGTATTATTGTGTAATCAGGGTTCAAGAAAGGAATAATTATAGTATTACTGTTTTTGTAGTCAAAAATAGAATTAACTAATTCATAGCTAAGATTGGTGTTTTTCAGAATACCCTTAACAATTAATTTTCCTTTTAATTTCATCATATGTTAAATCAAATATTTTCTTTACTTTTTTTTCTTTTTGGTATTTTAATAAAACTAAACGAATTTGAGCTATGTTTTTTAGAGCAATATATTTTAATTCTTCTCTTAAAGTAGAATAGATTGCATATAAATTTTTATTTCCTTTTTTATTAATATAATCTTTTAAAGAATAGGTTTTTGTCATTTTGAAATTATCTGTAAATTTAATAATTTCGAGCAACTCTTTATTTGAATATTCACTAAATCTTTTTGAAGAAAGTTCATATGCATTTAAAGCATAGTGGCCAAATAATTTATTAAATTCTTTTCTTGAAATTGTTTTCTTTTTTAATTTTTGCAAAGCAAGAATTTTTTGATCTTCCTTTGTTATTATTGGGTTTATGTGCTTTTTCTCAACCTTATATGCATAGACCAAGAGAAAATTGTTTAATGCAATAAAATAACTTATTTTTTGAAATGACTCGAAGAACTCTTCAATTTCATCATTTTTTTCAAACTGAAAACTTCTTATAAAATTAAATGTATTTGTATAATTAGTCAAGTATTTAATTCTAAAATTAACTTTTCCAAAAAAAGAAAGCCTTGAAAAGTTGTTATGGACACTCTCTTCTGATTTTTTAACAATTTTAAGGATTTCTTTGGATAAAGTTGAAGGATTAATAATAAATTCGGGATATTCTTTCATATATATAGGAAATAAAATTATAGTTCTTTAATGTTTTGTGTTTATTAAGAAGATACTACGATGTGATCAAGAAGAGTTGTATAGTATGAACTATAACCTTCATTATACAATTTGTAAGCAATTAAATGACTTCTCCATCCACTCAAACAAACAAATAACAATTTATCATTTTTAGAAATATTATTTGAATGCAAAACCTCTAAAGAGTTATTCTTATTGGAATTATTCCAAATATCTGTAAATGATAATTTTATTTCACTTTCTAAATATAAATAACTTTGATTAGATGTAAGAGAAACAATTTTAAAAGAATTGTATTGATCAGCAGTTATTTGATCTAGATTAATTAATCTCTCTCGCATAAATCTCCTATCTAGAATTACTAATCTTTGATGAACTAAACTTTTAAATTCTTCAAAAGATAGATTCATTAGCTTTGAAATGTGTGTTGCATTGGGTTTAGGACTATAGTTCATATTGCGAAACTTCAATAGATTATTATGTGTGTAGTAATTTTTTTTAAAATTAGTAAATGAAAGAACTATGGAAACGCAAAAAATAATGGTGTAAAATATCAAATAACTTTTTTTGTACTTCTTAATTTTTTTTGTCTGCAGAATATATAGAGTTGTAAGAGAAACAAATATTATTAACAAATATGGGATGACTGAGAGTATAGCAGAACTTAACGAATAAATTCTAGTATTGCTTAAAAATGCATATCCTTTATTGAGAGATAGAAAAAAAAATAACAAAGACAAATATTTTTTAAACATATAATAACTCTCTTTTCAGATTATTAAAATCTTTCTTTTTCAATGTTTAGAAATGATCTTTTTCTACTTTTAATTGTTAATAGGAGGCAACATAATCAATTACAGAAGAATAATATGAATCATAACCCTCAAGAAAAAATCTATATGCTATAATCTGCGCTTTGACTCCTCCATCACATATGAACAATAACTTACTATTTTTAGTCATTCCATTAAATTCTAGTTCATTATCTCGGTCTATATTAGGTAATACTTCTTCCCAAAATGTTTCAAATGAAGAAGTAGTCGTATTAATTAAGATCATAACTGATCTATTTGAGAAAAAAATTTTATCATACTTAAAAAATTCCTCATTTGATAAATCCTTTAAATCAATGTATCTTTTCTTTAAGAAATCAATATCATATTCAATTAAATTAGCTTCATGCATTTTGTAAACTTCTTTAACAGTTTTATGACTCAAATTGGATATTGGTGTCTTTTTTGTATCTTTTAAGTCCCAATCCGGATAGTTTTTTATCAAAAGATCTCGCGGAGTGAGAGTAACTAGTCCCCTTGTTTTATATTGATTAATTGCAATAGAGCTAAGCAGGAAGATTAAGAGAATTGCCATTAGAATTTTGATTTTTTTCTTTATTTTTGTAAAAAAAATTATTATACTTGATAAGACAACAATAATAAGGTGTTGGATCCAAGGACCAATAGAAGGCCCTATTGTGGAAATTAGTGGGTTTCCAATAAAAGAGACAGCATTTTTAATTGCTACAAAAAAAATAAGTAATGAAATATACTTCTTGAATAATCTAAATATTTTAGACATAATGTTTTCATGAGGGTATCAATTTTTTATATTTGTTTCTATTTTTTTATCCAATAATTTTAGCAGCATCAGCTACTTTATCACTATCATTAAGTCTCATTAATGTAACTCCTTTAGTGTTTCTACCAATAACTGAAACATATTTTGCACTTGTTCGAATGACTTGTCCATTAACACTAATAAACATGAGTTCATCTTCATCCATTACAGATTTGATTGCAACAACTCCACCATTTCTATGGTCTGTTTTGATATTAATAACTCCACTTCCCCCTCTATTAATTAATCTATAATCTGCAATTAAAGTTCGTTTACCAAAACCATTTTCAGTTATAGTTAAAAGTGTTCTTTCAGGCTGCGCAACTACCATTCCAACAACTTGGTCGTCTTTTTTCTTTAATTTTATTCCTCTAACTCCTTGCGAATGTCTACTTACAGGCCTAACATCTGTTTCATTAAATCTAACAGCCATTCCTTCTTTAGTTGCTAAAATAATTTGTTGTGTTCCATCAGTTTTAATTACATCAATAACATCATCATTTTCCATTACTTTAATTGCCCAAATTCCGCCTTGTCTAGGTCGAGAATATAATTTTAAACTTGTTTTTTTAACTAAACCTTTTTTAGTAGCAAAAACTAAATAATGGTCATCAGTAAATTCTCTAACAGGAATAACTGTCGAAATTTTTTCATCTTTATCTAATCCTACAAGATTTACAATCGCTTTACCTTTAGAATATCTACCAGTTTCAGGTATTTTGTAAACTTTTGTCCAATAAACTTTTCCTTTATTGGTGAAAGTTAATAGATATGAGTGAGTATTTGCAATAAAGAGATGATCCAAGAAATCTTCTTCTTTTGTTTCAGCTCCTCTAATACCTTTTCCCCCTCTATGTTGTTGTTTATATTCTTCAAGTTGCATTCTTTTAATGTATCCAGAATGAGATATAGTTACTACAACATCTTCTTCTTCAATTAAATCTTCAATATCAATGTCTTCTTCATAATCAATAATATCTGTTTTTCTTTCGTCACCATATTTTTCAATTAACTCTTCTTGTTCTTTAATTATGATGTTTAAAATATTATTTCTATTAGCTAGAATTTCTTCTAATTTTTCAATAAGATTTTGTAATTCTTTATGCTCATCTTTGATTTTTTGTTGTTCTAATGCAGCTAATTTTTGTAATTTCATATCAAGAATTGCTTTTGCTTGTTCTTCGCTTAAGTCATAATCTTGAATTAATGTATTTTTAGCTTCTTCAGCATTATCAGATTTTTTTATTTTAGCAATTACTTGATCAATATTTTGTAACGCAATTAATAAACCATCAAGAATATGAGCTCTAGCTTTCGCTTTTCTTAAATCATATTGAGTTCTTCTAGTTATTATATCTACTCTATGTTCAATATGATGTTCTATCATTACTTTTAGATTTAGAGTTTTAGGAACATTATTGACAAGGGCTAAAAATTGAACACCATAACTTGTTTCAAGTCTTGTATGTTTAAATAATAAATTTTTAACAATTTCGGGATTTGAATCTTTTTTTAATGTTATTACAATTCTCATACCATCTCTATCAGACTCATCTCTAAGTTCAGAAATATCTGTGATAATTTTTCTTTTAACTAGTGAGGCAATATCTTGAAGTAGCATTGATTTATTTACCATATATGGGATTTCATTTACAATTAATGAGACTCTATTCTTTTTTTCTTCAAGTTCAATTCTTGCTCTAAGTCTACTTTTTCCTCTTCCAGTGTTATATGCTTGAATAACTCCGTTTTGACCACAAAGGAGTCCACCAGTTGGATAATCTGGACCTTTAATTATATCAATTAATTCTTGAATAGAAGTTTCAGGATTTTCAATATTTAAAATAACAGCTCTACAAACATCTTTTAAATTATGTGGTGGAATATTTGTTGCCATACCTACAGCAATTCCAGAAGAACCATTAACTAATAATGATGGAATTTTACTTGGAAGAATAACAGGTTCTTCTAAGGATCCATCAAAGTTTTCTCGTTTATCAACAGTGTCTTTTTGAATATCTTGTAGTAATTCATCTGAAATTTTACTAAGTCTTGCTTCAGTGTATCTCATAGCTGCAGCACTATCACCATCTATACTACCAAAGTTACCTTGTCCCTGAATTAATGGATAACGCATTGACCAAGGTTGGGCTAGTCTAACAAGGGCATCATATACAGAACTATCACCATGTGGATGCCATTTACCTAAACAATCTCCTACAATTCTTGCACATTTTTTATAAGGTTTTCCAAAATCTAAACCAAGTTCCATCATAGTGAAAAGCACTCTTCTATGAACTGGTTTAAGTCCGTCTCTAACATCTGGTAGAGCTCTTGAAACTATAACAGACATAGCGTAATCTAGGAAATCTTGCTTTAGCTCGTCTTCAATTACAGCAGGTATGATTCTGTCATTTTCTTGTTGATTATTTTGAGTATCTTCATTATCCATTTTAACATCAATTGTTTATTAGAAAATTCAATAATTTTCCACTAAGTTCTCCTCTATAAAATTAAAACTTTATGTATTTAAAAAGCTTGCTATTACTGACGTGAATTAAAACAAAAAAGAAAACAACAATTATTCTAGTTGAAATTCTGTTGATATATATTTTAAACATAATATTTATAAAGATTTATAACTTTTAAGGAATATTAAAAGTTGTAAAAGAAATGAAAATGGAATCAATTGAATCAGAATTTACAAAATTTTGTATAACTTCTGGAAAAGGATATGGATTAGACTCTTTAAGTTCAAAATTATTTAGCATAATTTATTTGGAATCTTCTGAAATTGCATTAGATCAACTTGCAAAAATAACTGGTTATAGTTTGGCATCTGTTTCAAATAAAATGAGGCTTTTGGAGTCTTTTGGAATGGTTCAAAGAATAAAAAAACCGGGTAGTAAGAAAGTATTTTATTATATGGAAAAAGATGTTATTAAATTAACAAAAATGCATTTTGAAAAAATAATTCAAGCAGAAATTGAACCAGCTAAACAAATGATGCCAGAATTAATAACAAAATTTAAGACAAAAAAATTAAACAAAAAAGATAAAACAAAATTAGGAATAATTAAAAACTATTACAAACAAATGTTGGGTGTGGAAGAAATTATGATTGATATGATACAAAAACTGGATAAATTAAAATGAATAAAAAACCAATAATTAAATTAAAAGATGTTTGGAAAACCTATGAAATGGGAGACATTAAAGTACATGCTTTAAGAGGATTGGATTTGGATGTGTATGAAGGAGATTTTTTAGCTATTCAAGGTCCATCTGGATCAGGAAAAAGTACGGCAATGAATCTTATAGGTTGTTTGGATATTCCTTCAAAAGGAAGTGTTTATCTAAGTGGGCAAGATATTTCAAAATTAGAAGAATCAGATCTTGCACAAATTAGAGGGAAAAAAATTGGATTTATTTTTCAACAGTTTAATTTGATAAATACTTTGTCTGCTTTAGAAAACGTTATGCTTCCTATGATGTTTCAAGATGTTCCTGAAGCTATCAGAAGAGCTAGAGCAGAAAAATTACTTAAAATGGTTGATTTAGGAGAGAGAATGCATCATAAACCTAAAGAATTATCTGGTGGTCAACAGCAAAGAGTTGCTATTGCAAGATCTCTCTCAGTAGATCCTGATGTTATTTTAGGAGATGAACCTACTGGAAATTTGGACTCAAAAACAGGTATTACTGTTATGGATTTTTTAAAGAAATTAAATAAAGAAGAAGGTAAGACAATTATTATGGTTACACATGATGATGTTTTAGCTAAACAAGCTCAAAAAATTACTTATCTAAAAGATGGAAAAGTAGTAACAAAATCAGAAATTAAGAGGATGTAAAAATGAAAAAAATAATGTTATTAAGTTTTTTAATTATGATGATTACACTGTCCGCAGCTATTGCTGCTGAAATTCCAGCAATAAATATTTCTCTTATGAATCAGGATCCTGATCCCGCTGGTCCAGGAGAATATGTTGAATTAAGATTTTCTATTCAAAATACTAATGGAGGAAGTGTTGCTGAGGATTTTCAAGTGGAATTAATTCCAGGATATCCTTTTGCAATTGACAAGGGTGAAAGTACATTAAAAAGTCTAGGTGATTTACCTGCCTTAGGACCAGGTAATAATGTTTTTGTTGTAAAATTTAAAGTAAGAGTAGAAGATGATGCTATTCAAGGAAATGTTCCAGTTAAAGTAAGATACAAACATAAAACAATTTCTTGGGTTTCAACAGAGTATGATGTACAAGTTCAAACATTAGATTCTAATTTAGCAATTGTTTCTGTGGTTTCAGATCCAGATAAGATTAAACCTGGTGATGAAGCAGTTGTGAAAATTAAAGTTAAAAACATGGCAGATTCAACATTAAGAGATGTTACTTTAAAATTAGATTTAACTTATTCAGATATAATTGATAGTTTATCTGCTACTACAGCATCTGATAAAATTGCAGCGTTTGATTCTTTACCTTTTGCACCAATAGGAAGTGCAACAGAACAAAAAATCTCTAGTTTAGGCGCAGGAAAAGAATATGAATTTGAATATAATTTAATTGCATTTTCAGATGCGGAATCTAGAATTTATAAAATTCCTATTGAACTTAGTTACTATGATGAACTTGAGACACAGTATGTAAAAGAAGATGTTATTGGACTTGTTGTAGGAACAAAACCAGATTTGTCTGTTATTGTAGATGAGTCTGAGTTATATGTTGGAAATAAAATGGGAACAGTTACAATTAGGTTTATTAACAAAGGATTTTCAGATGTTAAATTTTTAGATGTTATTCTTGATGAAACTGAAGAATTTGAAATTTTATCAGCAGAAGAAGTGTATGTTGGTAATGTTGATAGTGATGACTATGAAACTGTTGATTTTGAATTGTATTTAACAAATGGAGCAACAAAAGAAGAAAAAACAATTGTTTTGCCTTTAAATGTTGAATATAGAGATACAAACAATAACTTGTATGAAGAAAAATTAGAATTAGAAATGAAAGTACTTAGTGCAGAAAAATTAGGTATTAAAACTAGTTCAAATGGTACAGTAATGTTACTATTAATTATAGTCATTATTGTTGGTGTTGTTCTTTATAGGAGATCAAGAAACAATAAAAAGAAATGAATTTTTGTTTTTTATTTTTTTTAAAAATTAATTGAAGAATGTTAAAAGAATATTTTAATTTGGCATTTGTAAACATATCTAGTAGAAAACTAAGATCCTGGCTTACAATGATTGGAATTTTCATTGGAATAGCTTCAGTAATAGCATTAATGGGTTTAGGTTCAGGACTTCGAGTAGCCATTATTTCACAATTTGATTTTTTAGGAAGTGATATTCTTTCTGTTCAAGCATCTGGAATTGCATTTGGTCCACCAGGGTCTGGTGTTGTCACGCCATTAAGTGATGAACTTATTGAAAAAATTGCAAAAGTTGATGGTGTAGAATCAACCTATAATCGTTGGATAGAGTCTGCAATATTTGAATTTAATTCTATTCAGTCGCTTCTTTTAGTAACTTCAACACCTGAAGGAGATAAGAGAAGGATGTTTGAAACAATGCTTAATTTTAAGGTAAAGGAAGGTAGAATGTTGCGAGACTCAGACACATATAAAATTGTTGTAGGTGGTAATTATGCAGAAAATGAAGATACTGAAGAAAAAACAGTTTTTAAAAGACCAATTCATGTAGGAGACACAGTTTATATTGATGAAATAAAATTTGAAGTTGCAGGGGTTCTTGAGAAAAAAGGAAATTTTATGTTGGATGGTGCAATAATATTAAATGAAAATATTTTGTTAGATATTTTTGGTGATGATGGCACTACTGATCTTATTGCTGTTAAGGTTCGTAATGAAAAAGAAATGGCTAAAACAAAAGAAAATCTTGAAAAATTATTAAGAAAAGAAAGAGATGTTGATATAGGTGAAGAAGATTTTGAAGTTAGTAGCCCTCAAAATATATTAAATGCATTAGATAGTACCCTTGCGGGGATTAATATTTTTGTTGCAGTTATTGCAGGAATTTCATTATTAGTTGGTGGAATTGGAATTATGAATACAATGTATACATCTGTCCTTGAAAGAACAAAAGAAGTTGGAATAATGAAAGCAATAGGAGCAAAAAATAGTACAATATTTACTTTGTTTTTTATAGAATCTGGATTTTTAGGAATGGTTGGAGGATTAATTGGTGTACTAATTGGATTAGTATTAGCATATGGAGGAGCATTTATAGGTAGACTAGTTTTAGGAGTTAATCTTATTCAAGCAAATGTTTCTTTATCATTAATTATTGGAACACTTGTTTTTTCATTTGTTTTAGGTACACTTTTTGGAGTTATGCCTGCGATGAAAGCAGCAAAGTTACAACCAGTAGATAGTTTAAGATCAAAATGAGAATAGAGCAAATAAAATATGCATTAAAGAATGTTATTCATAGAAAGACTAGATCAGTATTAACGATTCTTTCAATTTTAATAGGAATAGCTGCAATTTTTGCTTTAATTAGTTTTGGTAAGGGGATTCAAAGTTATATGGATGTTTTAGCTGATGAAGCAGGAGCAGATAAATTATTTATTCAAGCAAAAGGATTTGGCCTACCTGGATCGGATTCTAATTTTTATATATCAAGAGAAGATATAGAATTTGTTGAGAAAATAAAGGGAGTTAATGAAATATCTGGAATGTATATGAATCCAGCTCAAATAAAGTTTAAAGAAAAAATTAAGTATTCTTATATGGTAGGTTATGATACAAAAAAATTTGAATTTGTTTTTGAATCATTTAATACCGCAATATTAAGTGGTAGAGAATTAAAAAAAGATGAGCAAAATAAAGTTTTATTAGGTTATAATTATCAAATGCCTGAGAAAATTTTTAAAAAACCTTTAACACTTGGAGAAACAATTGAAATAAATGGTGAAGATTTTGATGTTGTTGGTTTTATTGAAGAAGTTGGTAATCCTGCAGATGATTCTAATGTATATGTAACTGAAGAAGCTTTTGAAAGTTTATATCCAGATAATAAGGATAAATTTGGATATGTTATGGCTTCTTCAGATAAATCCATTAGTCCTAAAGATCTGGCTGAAAAAATTGAAGAAAAATTAAGAAAAAGAAGAGATCAAAAAGAAGGTGAAGAAGATTTTTCTGTTGAATCTTTTGAAGATTTACTAGAAACCTTTGGAACATTTATTGATGTTATAAATGGTATTTTAATTTTAATTTCGTTAATTTCTGTTGTTGTTGCATCTGTTAATGTTATGAATACAATGTATACTGCAGTTCTTGAAAGAACTAGGGAAATTGGAGTAATGAAAGCAATTGGAGCAAAAAACAGTGATATAATTTTTATTTTTGTATTTGAATCAGGAACTTTAGGTTTAATTGGAGGGACTCTAGGAATACTATTAGGTTATTTTATATCTAGTACAGGCGGGAAATTTGCAGCAATAAGTGGTTACTCATCTTTATATCCAATATTTCCATTATCATTAATTATTGGTTGTTTATTATTTTCAACAATTATTGGTGCAGTATCTGGAATATTACCTGCTATTCAGGCTTCAAAATTAAAACCTGTTGATGCACTTAGATATGAATAAACATAATAAAAAGTCTATTTATTCAATTTTTACCTTAAGATATACGTAAAAATACGTGTAAATCTAAGAAATATTTTTAAAGACGTATTTTTTTAGTACAGATAAGGTGATTTATTATGACAGAAGCATATTGTGTTAAATGTAAAGCAAAAAGAGAAATGTCTGAAGCTGAAAAGACTACTATGAAAAATGGTAGAAAAGCTATGAAAGGAAAATGTCCAACTTGTGGCACTGGAATGTATAAAATTCTAGGAAAAGCTGACGCTTAATTTTTTTTTAAATTGAGATTAGGTAACTAATCTTTATCTCTTTTTTTTTGACGATATATTTATATAGTTTTTATTTCTTAATTTATTATCATGGTTAAGGCTAATGTTGATAGAATACTTGATGAATTAAAACAAAATAAATCTGTTTCAATTTCAAAATTAGCATCTGGGTTAAAACTTAAAAAAGAAGACATTCAAAAATCTGCAGAGTATCTTGAACAAGATGGGATTATTAAAATAGAACATAAATGGCCTAAAGTAGTTTTAACATTAGTAAAAGATGAAACAACACAAGGAAAGGAAGGACTACCTACACCACCAGCTCAAGAAGCAAAAGAGGAACCAAAAGAACAATTAAAAGTTGAGCAACCTAAACAAGATCAGCCTTTGCCACCTATGCAAGCACCATTAAATAGAAATATTCAAAATCAGTCACCTTCTTTAAATCAACAAGGAGCACCAACAGCTCCACAAGCATCTATCCAATTACAAGCTCAAAATATAACTTTAGTTCAAGGACAGCCAGGACAATTACCTACGGCACCTGTGGCACCTGTTTCAACGCAAAGCCCAAGTCCTCAAGTTTCTGCTGTGATTAATAATCCTAATTTACCTCCACCGCCAAGACCTCAAAGTTTAATTCAAAGTCATACAAAACTTCCTCAACCAATTGTTCAAAAGAATACAAACTTAGATTATGCAAATACTCCAATGCATGAATTACTTAAATCAAGTCGTCCAGCACCATTAAATATTAATGATGAAATTAACAGAACACAAAATAGTTCAGAATTTGATCCTTTAAATCCAGATAAACCACATTTTGATATGGCCATACCTGAACCAGGTAATAATTCTACAACTCCTGTTTTTATGAGTAATGATTCTTCTTTTGCTAAACCAACTCAAACACCAGTTGTTACATCAAACATCCCAACAAATGTTTCAAAAGATACTGAAAAAATTGAGTATTTGTTAGATAAACTTAATTTTAAATTAAATAATCAAGATTATAGTAATATTAATACATTTTATAGAAATATCTATAAATTATTTTTAGAATCTGAACAAATAAGTCCAAATGAAAGATATCTTTTAAGTGAAAAAATAAATGAAATTTTTGATAGAATTAAGCATACCTATGTTATTGAAGGAATAGTATAAATTTTTATAATCTTTTTATTTTTTAAGTAATGAATTTAGGGGGAGTTATGTAATGACAAATAATAAAATTTATTCTTATATTCCAAATAGTGTTCCAAAAATTAAAGAATTTATGCTAAATGAAGTTGGTGTAACTAGTGCTGAAGACTTATATGAATCAATTCCAAAAGAATTAAGGTTTAAAGGAGAATTAAAGTTACCATTGCCAATTGAATCTGAACAAGAATTAAAAAAACATGTCAATAAAATTCTAAATAAAAATAAAGATTGTGAAGAATATTGTAGTTTTTTAGGTTCAGGATGCTATCAACATTACATTCCTGCAGTTGTAAAAGAAATTGCTAATAGAGGAGAATTTTTAACTGCGTATGGCGGAGAAACATATTCAGACCTAGGAAAATTTCAAGCAGTTTTTGAGTATGCAAGTATGTTAACAGAACTTCTTGGAATGGGTGTTGTTGGTGCACCTACTTATGATTCTTTAGCTGCTGCAAGTACAGCTATTCGAATGGCAGTAAGATTAACAGATGAACGAAATGAAATTTTAGTTTGTAAAAGTATACATCCACAAAAAATATTGCATATGAAAAATTATTGCAAAAATATAAATTTGGTTTTTGTAGATTATGATAAAAAAACAGGAGAAATTAGTTTAGAAGATTTAAGAAAAAAAATATCTAAAAAAACAGCAGGAATTTATTTTGAAAATCCAAATTATTTTGGAGTAATTGAAACAAATGGAAAAGAAATATCAAAAATAATGCATAATAATGATTCAATTGTAATTGTGGGAGTAAATCCCATTTCATTAGGTGTTTTAGATGCTCCTGGAAATTATGGTGCAGATATTGTTTGTGGTGACGCTCAAACACTCGGAGTTCCAATGAATTGTGGTGGTGGTGCAACAGGATTTGTTGCTGTAAAAGACGATGAAGAGTTTATAGGTGAATTACCTACATTATTAATTACCATTGCAGATCTAGAAAATGGAAAAGAAGGTTTTGGATTTGCTCAAGCAAGGGCAGAAAGAACATCCTACGCTGCAAGAGAATTTGCTAGAGAATTTACAGGAACAGCAACAGGTTTGTATGCAATTCATAATGCTGTTTATATGGCACTAATGGGTCCTAAAGGATTAGAGGAAGTGGGTGAAACAAATATTTTAAATTCACAATATGCAAAAAATATGATTTCAAAAATTGATGGAGTAAATATAAGATTTTCTTCACAACATTTCAATGAGTTTATTGTTGATTTTAATGATTCTAAAAAAATAGTTTCAGAAATAAATAGAGAGTTAAAGCAATATAAAATTTTTGGAGGCAAGGATTTAAGTAAAGAATTTCCAGAACTGGGTGAAGTGGCAACTTATTGTGTTACTGAAATACATTCAAAAGAAGAAATTGATAATTTAATAATAGCTTTAAAGGAGGTGTTAAAATGAACCGTCCTAAATTAAGAAAATATCAAGCTCATAAATGGGATGAACCCCTTTTAATGGAACTTTCAACATCAGGTGAAAGAGGAATTCATGTTATTAAAGCAGAAAAAGAAATTAAAGAATTAATTGGAGATATAAAAGATCTTATTCCTGAAAAAATTGTACGAGAAAAAAAACCAAATCTTCCAGAACTTTCACAACCTCAAGTTTTAAGACATTATCTCCATTTATCACAAATGGTTTTAGGAACAGATGTTACAATTGATATTGGTCTAGGAACTTGCACTATGAAATATAGTCCAAAAATTCATGAGCAAATAGCAGCTTCATCAAAATTAACAGAAATTCATCCAAACCAAAATGAAGAAACTATTCAAGGAATTCTAGAAATTTTATATAAATTCGGAGAAATTATCAAAGAAATTTCAGGTATGGACGCAGTAAGTTTTCAACCTGGGAGTGGAGCGCAATCTATTTTTTTAAATACTAGTATGATGAGAGCTTATCATGAAAAAAATAAGGATCCAAGTAGAAAGGAAATAATTACTACAATGTTTTCTCATCCAACAAATGCAGCTTGTCCAGCAACAGCAGGGTATGATGTATTAACTCTAATGCCTGAAGAAAACGGTCTTCCTAGTTTAGAAGCTCTTAAAGAAATGGTAAGTGAAAATACAGCAGGACTATTAATAACAAATCCAGAAGATACAGGTATATTTAATCCAAAAATTAAAGAATTTGTTGATACTGTTCATAATGCTGGAGGACTTTGTATTTATGATCAAGCAAATGCTAATGGAATTTTAGGAAAATTTAGGGCAAGGGATATTGGATTTGATATGTGTCATTTTAATTTACATAAAACTTTTTCTTCACCTCATGGAAGTATGGGTCCTGCATGTGGAGTTGTTGCATGTACTAAAGAAATTGCAAAATTTTTACCTAGTCCAATAATTACTTTTGATGGAGATAAGTATAAACTAGATTATAATAGACCAGATAGTGTTGGAAAAATAAAAGGCTTTTTTGGAAATATTGGTGTTGTTCTTAGAGCATATTCTTGGGTAATGAGTTTAGGTGCAAAAGGGCTTAAAGAAGTTGCAGAAATATCTGTTCTTAATAATAACTATTTGGAAAAACTATTAAAAAAAATAAAAGGTGTTAGTGTACCTTATAAAACAGATAAAAAAAGATTAGACCAAATTAGATTTAGTTGGGAAAAAATGACTGATGACACAGGTGTAGGTAGTTATGATGTAGAAAGAAGGATGACAGATTTTGGTCTTCAAAGTTATTGGACGAGTCATTATCCTTGGATTGTTCCTGAACCGTTTACTCCAGAACCTTGTGAGTCTTACTCACTTAGAGATATTGAATATTTTGCAAGTGTTATGGAACAAATTTCAAAAGAAGCGTATGAAAATCCAGAATTAGTTAAGACTTCACCACATAATTCACCAATTTCAAGAATTGATGAATCTGTTATGTTAGATGCTTCTAAAACAGCATTGACTTACAAACAATATTTAAGAAAAAAAGGTAAAGAAAATGAAAAAACTTGAAGGTAAAATTGCAATTATAACAGGTGCAGCAAAGGGAAATGGAAAAGGAATAGCAAAAGTATTTGTTAAGCATGGTGCAACTGTGATTCTAACTGATGTAGATCAAACAGTAATAAAAACTGCAAAGGAAGTTGGAGGAATTGGCTTTGTTATGGATGTAACAAATAAAAAACAAATTAGTGAAGTTGTAAAACAAATAATTGAAACTCACAATACTATAGATATTTTAGTCAATAATGCGGGAATTGTTCAGCTTATTCCTTTTCTAGAAATGAGTGACGAAGTTAGAGATAAAATGTTTGATGTGGATATTAAAGGAGTTTGGAATTGTACAAAAGAAATTCTTCCTATTATGGTTGAGAAAAAATATGGTAGAATTGTTAATATTTCTTCAGTTACAGGAGTTTTAGTTGCAGATAAAGGTGAGACTGCTTATGGTGCAGCTAAGGGAGCTGTTTGGGGATTTACAAGAACTTTAGCGTATGAAGTAGCAAAACATGGAATAACTGTGAACGCTGTTCTTCCTGGAATGATTGATACTCCTATGGTTAGAAATGCATGTAAAGAAAGTTTTCCAGATAATCCAGAACTACTTATGCAAATGATGTCAAATGGTATTGCTTTAGGAAGGCTAGGAAAACCTGAAGAAATAGGAGAAGTTGTAGCTTTTTTAGCATCAAATGAAGCTAGTTATATAACTGGAAGTCCAATAATTGTTGATGGGGGAAGTACAATTCCTGAAAGTGCAGGTCTTGTAGGTTTGGAAGAGTGAGGTAAAAAAATGGAAAAAGAAATTATGCAAGGTTTTAAGGATGAATTTGAAGGAGATACACTAACAATTGAATTTGGGAAAATGGATATTGAAACAGCTCAAAAAGCAGCAGCAGCATATCAAAAAGGGCTTAATGAAAAAGGAATGAAAAAAAGTTTATTAATTATTAGAAAAGAAGCAAATTTACTTGGAAGAAATTTTCAAAAATTATGGGCAGAAGCTTCAAAATATGAATCTGATTGGGTTGTTGCGTCTGCAATAGTGGTCCCAAGTATTACATTGAAATTTTTATTGACTCAAATTACTGCAGAGGATGATACTGATATCCAGTTTTTTTTAGATAAAAATAAAGCACAAAAATGGTTGTTAAATTGGGAAAGTAAAGAACAATCTAAGCAATGGTTAAAAAATAACTAATGAAAAAAAAAATTGGTCTCATCATTAATCCTATTGCAGGATTAGGTGGAAAATCTGGATTTAAAGGTACAGATAATATTGAAATTAAAAACCAAGCTCTAAAAATGGGATATTCTTCTGAGTCTATTAGTAAAACAAGATATGTATTTGAAAATATTTTATCTCTTTTTAATAAATTTGAAATTATTACTTGTCCAGGTGAGATGGGAGAGGAAGCAATAAAAAATTTAGATATTAATTATAAATTATTTGAACAAACTTTCAAAAAAAATACAACCTCTAAGGATACAAAGAAAGCTGTAAAAGAATTGTTAAAAGAAAATATTGATCTACTTATTTTTGCAGGAGGAGATGGAACTGCAAAAGATATTTATGAAATTGTAAAAGATGAAATTTTGTGTATAGGAATTCCAACAGGAGTAAAAATTCAATCCGCAGTATATGCAAAATCACCTAAATTAGCTTCAGAAATCATATCAAGATTTATTTTAAATAAAACATATTCAACTGAACTACGAGAAGTTATGGATATTGATGAAGAAGAGTATCGAAATGAAAGAATTAAATCAAAATTATATGGATATCTAAAAATTCTTTTTGATAAAAAATATGTTCAAAATATAAAAGCAGGAAGTATTAGTTCTAAAGAAGATCAAAAACTAATTGCGCATGAAATTATTAATTTACTAGATCAAAATATTATTTATATAGTTGGAGGTGGATCTACAACAAAACAAATATTTAATGAATTAAAATTGGAAAAAACACTTATTGGCGTAGATTTAATCCAAAATAAAAAAATATTATTAAAAGACGTAAACGAAAAACAAATATTGGAAAAAATCAAGAATAATAAGGCAAAGATAATTGTAACAATTATTGGAAATCAGGGATATATTTTTGGAAGAGGAAATCAGCAAATTAGTGCAAAAGTAATTAGAAAAATTGGAAAAGAAAATATTTACATTGTAGCAACAAAAAAAAAAATATTAAATTTAAAGGGAGAACCTCTTTTAGTGGATTCAGGAGATCCTGAACTTGATAAAGAATTGTCAGGATATGTAAAAGTTATAACTGGCCAAGGTGAAAGGCTTGTATGTAAAGTAGGTGTTGAAGAATGAAAAAAATAATTGTTATTACAGGAGCTAATTCTGGTATAGGAAAAAAATGTGCTGAAATATTATCAAAAGAGTATAAAATCTACGGTACAACATTTGGAGATGATGAAAAAAATAATCTTAAAACAAAATATAATTTAATTCCTTGTGACATAACAAATGATAAATCTGTAGATGTATTTTTTAAAAAGATTTTGTCAAAAGAAAATAGAATAGATGTTTTAATTAATTGTGCAGGATATGGTTTAGGCGGAGGTGTTGAAGATACATCGATTGAAGAGGCCAGACATCAATTTGAAGTAAATTTTTTTGGAACTCATAGAATTGTAAAGAATGTTTTACCAATTATGCGAAAACAAAAATTTGGAAGAATAATAACAATTAGTTCATTAGCATCAGAAGTAATTATTCCTTTTCAAAGTTTTTATTCAACTAGCAAGATGGCTTTAACTGGAATGATGGGTGCAATAAGGTCTGAATGTAAAAAATTTGGAATAGATTCAACTACGGTTCATCCTGGAGATGTAAAATCAAAATTTACAATTAATAGAAAAGTGGCAAAAGCTTGTACTAAAGGAACACCTTATTATAATGAATGTATGAATAGTATAAACACTATGAAAAAAGATGAAAGAGCAGGATTAGATCCAAATGATGTTGCCAAATTTGTTTGTAATTTGGTAGATCAAAGAAATTTGAAACCCAAATATTTTATTGAACCAAAATATAAATTTTTAATGTTTGCAAAAAGATTTATGAGTGATAGTTTAATAGAAAAAATAGTAGAAAAAATGTATCTTCCTTGAGTTACCATTCAGGGGTTATTTTAAGCATAAACTTCATAAAAGGTGAAAAGTATTTTGGAGGCACATAACCTTTTTTTATACTATCATTAAAAATTTCATAACTTCTTATAGCGTTATATTCTAAGAATTTTTCACCAATTTTTTTGTTTGCTTTTGAAGGATCTCCCAAATAAAATCTAGATTTAGGGTCTTCTACCCAATCACATACTGTTCCCATATCTTTTTCTCCAAATAATCTAATAAAATTTCCTAGTTTTGATTTAAATTTTGGAAAATATTTTTTATATTTCTTATAATCTTTGGCTACTTTTTTTTCATCAATAGCAAGCAACAAAGAGGTTTCATTTGTTCCTGCATGATAATCTATCATGCCGCCAGAAAATTCTTTAGAGAGTTTTAAATCTTCATTTAATTTTTTTGATTCATGAAATATTGTTAAAAAAGGGATAATCAAATTAAATCCTTTTTTCTTCATTATTGTTGAAGCTTCACAAAGAGCAAGAATTTGATTGGCGGCTCCATGACCATTAAAAATTAGCCAATGCTTAAATCCCATTTCTTGGAGTTTTGTTGCCCACATAACAATAATTTTTTTTAAGGTTCTATAGTGAACTGGAAATGAACCACCAGCAGGCATAACATGTGCACCCATAGCTAAATCTTCAATATGGATTAAATCATAATTTTTAATTTTTTGACATGTTCTTTTCATAATTTCTCTAGCAGCCATTAAATCAGAACCTAAAGGAAGATGAGGACCATGTACTTCAATAGGAGAAATTGCACTTACAAATATTGTTTTATTTCTATTAAGTTTATCAAGTTGTGATTTGGTCAAATCTATGAGTTCTATAACCTTTACCATACTCTTTTTTTAAAATCAGCAAAGATATTTAAAATAACCTCTTATTCTTAAAGTCAGCATGTCAATGATGATACTTTTGGAGTAGTCCATTATTGGATAAATAAAGTTAGCAGAGGCATGCTATTTTTTTATAAAATTTTATATATCTCAATTTTATTTTAAATAATTAAATATGTTTTTAAAGGAGGAATAAGATGAGGATGAGTAATTCAACAAGGACAGATTTGACAGCAATGAGAATAAAATCCTCAGGAGATGTAATTGTTAATGAAGGTTTGACTTCACATAAGGTAATTTCTACAATTTCAGGAAAAACTTTTACACGAATGTGGCCAGGTGGAATTGTATTGAACAAAGAAGTAGGTACTCCCACTATTATGTCGAAGAAAATGGGATCAGGACTAGTTATAAAAACTTCTAAAGCAAAGGAATTTGACACTATGGCTGTTCGAATTAATGCTGGAGGTAATGTTGGTATAGGTGTAGTTCCTCAAACAAAATTAGATGTTGATGGTCCAATTAGAACGAGGCCATCAACACAACCAGGTTGTAATGCAAACAAAGAAGGATCAATATATTATAACAAAAATAATAAGCATTTCTTTGGTTGTGATGGTACTTCTTGGAAAAGATTAGATAATTAATTTTTTCTTATTTTTTTTCTATATTTAATCCCAATAATTATTTAATATAAAATAGATTCTTGCAGCACATGCGCCAGTAGCTCAGCTTGGATAGAGCGAATGCCTCCTAAGCATTAGGTCGGGAGTTCAAATCTTCTCTGGCGCGTTTTATCTACGCTAGGTTTTATACCTAGCCAACGTTAGCTGTCAACTGGTATCAGTTGGTGGTAATCTTCTCTGGCGCGTTTTTAATTTTTATCTAAACAATTTTAAATATGAACTTTTTGCATGGGTTGTAATGAAGAAAAAAACAAAGATTATGGTTATTAGTTTACTAGTAGGTTTTTTTTTGATATATTTAAATTATAAAAAATTTGGAATTAATGAGGTAATTGATTCTTTTAGAAATTTTAATTTAAGTATTCTACCATATTATTTGGGTGTCATAGTTTGTTTAGAACTTTTAGGAACCTTTAGATGGTCTATTGTAATTAAAGCATTTAAATTTAAAGTACCTTATTTTAATTTATTTTTTTATAGGATGAGTGGTTATGCCGTAGGTTACTTAAGTCCACAAGCACATATTGGAGGAGAACCAGTTAGAGCATTACTTCTTAAAAGAAATGGAATAAATTTTAAACAAGGAATTAGTACAATTCTAATTGATAAGACAATGCTTCTTGTAACAGATATTGTATTTATTTTAACAGCAGCAATTATGATGTTTTTGCACTATTCAATTTCAAATAATATTAAAATTATTTTTTCTGTAATACTTACAGGTGTAATTATTTTAGTAGGGACTTATTTTCATTGTATGTTTACAAAAAAACCATTTTTTAGTGCTATATTTAATATCACATTTTGGAGACATAATAAAAAAATCAAAAAAATCAGAAAAGAAATTGAAGAAATTGAACATACAATTCATACATTTTATAAAAAACATTTTAGATATTTTTTTGTTGTTGTAGCAATTCAGATGATTATGTATTTACTAATGTTTTTAGAATATTATTTTGCTTTAGCATTATTTAATTTTGCACCAAATCCTTTTGTAGTATTTATGTTAATGGGGGCTGTTGCAATTTCTTATTCAATGCCTGTACCAATGGCACTAGGCGTCTTAGAAACATCTCAAGTTTCTGCACTAAGTATGTTAAATATGGAAAGAGCTATAGGTCTTTCAATTAGTTTACTTGTTAGAGCAAAGGATTTACTTAGGACATTAATTGGAGGTTTAGCATTATTATATTTTGGAGTGATTGAAGGATTATTTAAAAAAACTAAATCAGAAAATGAAAAATCAACTATACAATTTATATAAGTTAAGAAAACAAAGAATTTTATGTAGACTTAATGAGTTTAAAACTTTTTTTTCTAATAATGTTTGCTGGAATTTTACAGATAATAATATTGTTTTAGTAGAATCTAAAAAAAATCATAATGAGCGATTATTTGAAGAACTTTCATTTTGTTTACTCACAGCTAATACCTCTGCAGCAATGAGTGCAAAATCAATTGATAATTTAAGGCCAATTTTAGAAGTAGGAAATCTAGAGAAGTTACAAAGAAAATTAAATGAATCAGGATATAGATTTCCTAATATTAGAGCTAAGTATATTATTGAAGCAAGAGATAAAAAACTAAATTTAAAAGAATTGGTTTTATCAAATGAAAAATTTAAACTTAGAGAATTTTTAGCTTTAAATGTAAAAGGATTAGGATTTAAAGAATCAAGTCATTTTTTAAGAAATATTGGAGTTTTTGGGCTTTCAATATTAGATAAACATATTATAAGATCAATGCAAGAATTTGGAGTTATAGGTCAAATTCCTAAAACAATAACTCAAAAAAATTATTTAGATTTAGAAAAAAAATATTTTCAATTAAGTAGGAATTTGAAAATTAATTCAGATGAGCTTGATTTGCTTTTATGGTCAATGAAAAATGGTCAGATTTTGAAATAAGTAAGATTTAAAACAATCTTATTCTTCCTAGTGTCTTAAGCGAAGGTAGCGAAGCGGTCAAACGTGCTGGCCTCAAGAGCCAATCTCTTAGTGAGTTCGCAGGTTCGAATCCTGCCCTTCGCATTTTTTTCAAAAATTCTTGTTTCTGATTCGAACGTGCTAGGAAATTAACTGAATAGTAAACTAGATTTCCTGCACCCATTTGTTTCACTCATTAGGGAATCTTGCCCTTCGCATTTTTATTTCAAATGTTTGTCAAAGAAGTTTATTATTTCTGACCTGTTTTTTTCAAATGCATAAGGTACATGCATAAAAGGTATTTCTAGAGTACTCCAATCATCAATGTTTTTATGATATTCATAGAGTTCAGGATAAATTTTGCAGTGAATTATTCCAACCTCTTCTTCTTTAACAAAATTTGTTATGAGTTCATCAAAATTCCAAGTATTATCAGTTACTAATGCTTTGATGTGTTTAGTAGTTCTAACAAGTAAATTGGCAGTTGTACTGCCTCCTGAATGTCCAATAATTCCAATGTTATTTTGGTCAACATAGTCTAATGATTTTAAATATTTAATTAGGAGTAGACTTTCATACATTCTTATTCCCATCAAAGAAAATCCGTTGTTGTATAAATAAGTTGAAACATTAACTTCTTTTGCTCCCCAATCTTTCCCTTCCATTGCTCTAAATTGAGGCATAATTACAACATATCCTAAATTTGCTAAATCTTTTCCCATATATTTCTCTTTAAAAATTTGATTTGTATCATCATGACCATGGAGTCCAATAATTGCGGGAAGTTTTTTATTTATTATACTCGGTGTCAACAATAAAACATTATAACATCCAATATACTCATCAAAGACAAGCAATTCATGTTCAGTATAATTTTCATATTTTTTACTATTTATTGTTCTGACATCTAATGATTTTTTTTCTAAATTATTATAAAGTTCATCTATGTTTAAGTTAGTTATAATTTCTTTTCTCAATTCTAAATACAATAATTCTTTTTGTGTAAATTCCAAATTTTTTAATTTATTCAAATCATTTGATATGTTTCTTTTTTCTCCATTTACTTTACTTGGCAAGTTATAATATGCATCAACTGAAAGAGAATCTTCACAAATTACAGAACTAGAAATTCTAATAGTTTTGCTAAGATCTATAGTTGAAACTAGCATTGCAATAAAAAGTGCTAATATAGCAATAAGAGGGTAATTAACTTTTTTCATTTATTAATAGATATTTTTTTTATAATTAAACTTTATTAAAATTTTTAAAATTCAGTAAGCATTTTTTGTCTTTTTCCATTAACTTTTATAAAGGGTTTTGCTCTTTTAATGAAAACACCAAATTTATTTAATTCATTATAACTTGAGATTTTTGTTTTATGATGTACAATTTTAACTGCAGTTTTTGGTCCGATACCTGGAATTTTAATAAGGTCTTTAAAATTAGCTTCATTAATATCAAGTGGAGAATCAAAATTTGCCTTTGCTAATGCAAGTTTAGGGTCAATTTTTGGTAACATTCCATTGTCAAAAATTGAGTCAAATTCTTTTATTTTATAATTATAACCTCGAACTAAAAAATCAACATTATAAAGATGCGTTTCTCTTTTTTTATCACACGCAGAATAATTTTCTAGAGGAGTTCCCTTTATAGGTTGAAATGCAGAATAATAAACGCGTTTTAGTTTCATTTCATTATATTCATAGTTCATTGTTTTAAGAACTTCTTTATCAGTTGACATATTGTTAATAATCATTTGTGTTACTTGTCCACTTCCTAGTTTAAAATTTTTAATCCATCTTTGTCTTTTTAGTAAATCATTTTTATAATCTTTACAACTTGAAAGTTCTTTTAGAACGGATTTGTTAGGAGCTTCAATATTAATGCTCATTCGATTACTTAATTCAGATGCTTGTTTCATGAGTTCGTATGAAGTTCCTGGTAATGCTTTGAAATGTACATACCCTTTGTAATGATATTTTTTTCTAACTATTGTTACAGCATCAATCATTTTTCGCGTAACTTTATCCGGATTACCATTCACTGCCGAACTGATAAATAAACCATTCACATCTAATTTTTTATGCATAAAATTAAACAAATTTGCAAGTTCTTTGGGTTCATATTGAGCTTTCTTTTTTTTACAATGATTGGAATTAGAACAATATTTACAATCAAAACTACAATTATTATCCATTAAAGTTTTAAAAATTTTACAAGTTTTATGCTCAGCTTTTGCGTGGTAAATTCCACCAAGTCCTTTGTTTACATTAACTTCGCACATTTTTGGGCCACAACTGTCAAAATGTCCAGCTTTACTTAATACAGAAGCTTTTTCTAAAATATTCATTTAAGAAATTATGTAATTTGAGTTTATATATCTCACAAGATAAAGTCCAGTGATGAATCCAAACTTTAATAAGTTAATCAAATATTTTTTTGACTATGAAGTTTGAGGGGGTTAAAGCTTTTGGAGTGTATGAATTTCTTAGTTTAATTTTCATGGGCGTAGTTTTTATTTTTGTTTTTAATAAGAATTTTTATTATGGAACTAGGTCTTACATATATTTAGGAATTATGGTTCTTGCATTTTTAGGTTATGTTTTAAGAAAAGTTTTGTATCCAGGAATGTTTAATCAAGAAATTCATTTAGATTCAACAACCTTGACTTTGAAAGATAATAATGGGAATAGGAGAGTAAATATTGATGCAATACAAGAGTTTGGATTAATTAGGTTTGGTAAAAGAGGCCAAGGAGTATTTGTAAAAACAAAATCAAAAGAGACAAAATTTTTAGCTAAAAAACCAGCAAAAATTATTTCTGAATTAAAGAAAACATTTCTTAATAAAAGATATAATGTTGAAAATATGCCTAGAAAGTTTAGACTATATTTTAATACAGATAAAGTTGAAATTTATAAAGTAAGGAAAATAAAAAATGAAAATAGTAACGTGGAATATGGAAGTAACAAACAAACATTTCAAACAAGGGTTTGAGTATATTTTTAATCAAAATCCCGATGTTGTTTGTTTGCAAGAAGTTAGTAATCAAGGATTAGATTATTTGAAAAACACAAAATTTAAAGTTCATAATGTTTGTAATGCAATTGGAAAAAACCAAAAAATGCATAAAGTAATTTTAACAAAAAATGCATCAAAAAATCACCAAACATTTATAACATTTAATAAAAATATTAAACGCACAACTATAAGAAAAATAATTCTTAAAACGTTAGGGATAAGTGAACTATTTCATAATGCTCATTATGTAGATTTGGGAAATAATTTGAGAATATTTAATTTGCATCAAGATGCATATGCAGGTCCTAAAAAAAGGATAGAACAATTTGAAGCGGTAACTAACGAATTTCACCCAGAAAAACATAATATTGTTTGTGGTGATTTTAATTCTTATGGGAATCTTTTTTTTAATTCTTTATTATTTCCTGCAATTAATATGCCCTTAAATGAATTAAAAATAAATGAAAAAAAAGGACTCTATAAGATATTTAAAAAACATAATTTTCAAGATATATTTAAAGGGCATGTAACTTGGCCATTATTAGGTGCTAGACTTCAAATAGACCATATGTTAATTCCTAATAAAATTAAAGTTAATTCTAAAGAAGTTGTAAAGAATAGGTTTACATCAGATCATAGAATGCTTATTGCAGATATTAATCTCTAGCACTTCAACATCATCTTTATAAAACAAGTAGTATGTTTTAACTATATGAAATATTTAATTCCATTATTGCTTGCAGCATTAATAATAGGGTGTAGTACAAAAACTCAGACTAAAAAAGAAATTGATTTATCAAAATATGATAAGGCAATTTTTGCTGGAGGATGTTTTTGGTGTATTGAAGCAGCATATGAAGATTATGAAGGAGTAATTGAAGCACATTCAGGTTATATTGGTGGAACAAAAAAAAATGCAAAATATGATTTAGTAACAAGTGGAAAAACAGATCATAGAGAAGGAGTTATTGTTTATTTTGATCCTAGTATTATTTCTTATCGAGCTCTAGTAGAAATATATTGGACTCAAATTGATCCAACAGATTCAGGTGGACAATTTTCAGATAGAGGACATCAATATACAACAGCTATTTATTATTTTAATGAAGATCAAAAAAATATTATTGAAGAAACAAAAAAATTGGTTAAAGAAAAGCTTGGAGAAGAAATAGCTACAGAAGTTTTGCCCCAAACAGAATTTTTCTTAGCTGAAGAATATCATCAAAATTATTCAAATAAAAATAGTTTTCAGTATGAATTATATAAAAAAGGTTCAGGAAGAAAAGATTATATAGAGGAAAATAACTGTGGAGATATATTTGAAAGTGAAAATAATGATTTAACAGAGATTCAATATAAAGTAACAAAAGAAGGATATACTGAACCTCCTTTTAAAAATGAATATTGGGATAATCATGAAGATGGAATTTATGTTGATGTTTTAACAGGAGAACCTCTTTTTTCTTCATTAGATAAATTTGATAGTGGAACAGGTTGGCCTAGTTTTACTAAACCAATTAATATGGATATGATATCTGAAGTTGATGATACGAGTTTAGGAATAACTAGAACTGAAATTAAGAGTAAAGATAGTGATTCTCATTTAGGTCATGTTTTTGATGATGGTCCTAATGGAGGAGATAGATATTGTGTTAATTCTGCATCATTAAAATTTATTCCTAAAGAAAAATTAAAAGAAAAAGGTTATGAAGAGTATTTGGAACTCTTCAATTAATTAATTTAAAAAGTTCGTTTTTTAATTCACTTATTTTAACTCTATGTTGTTTAGCTGAATCTCTTTCTCTAATTGTAACACTGTGATCCTCTAATGAATCAAAATCAATAGTTATACAATATGGAATTCCTTGTTCATCTGCTCTAGCATATCTTCTTCCTATACTACCACTTTTATCATATGTTGTAGTGAAACAAGATTTTATTTCACTAAATACAACTCTCGCTTTATCTTGTAATTTATTTACAAGAGGAAATACTGCGATTTGCATAGGTGCAATTTTAGGATGAAGTTTTAAAACAACGACCTCTTTTCCTTTTTCGTCTTTTCTAGTAGAATATGCATCATATAAAAATGATAAAAATGCTCTATCAACACCAAAACTAGGTTCAATAACTCTAGGAATAAATCTTGTTCTAGTTTCTTCATCAAATATTTCCATTGATTTTCCTGAATGTTTTTGATGTTGAGTAAGATCATATTGTCCTCTATTAGCGTTTCCATAAATTTCTTTCCATCCAAAAGGAAAATTATAATCAATATCAAATGTTCCAGTTGAATAAAAACTAAGTTCATCACTTGTATGTTCTCTAATTCTAAGGTTTTCAGATCTAATTCCTAAATTAACATACCATAAATAACTTTCCGCAAGCCAATAAGCATGCCATTCTCCAAGAATTTTATTTTTAATTATGTCTTTTAGTTTGACCTTTGTTTGTTCTTTATTTTTTTCTTGATTTTCTTTTGAGAAGAATAAAAATTCTAAATCAAGATGGCTTTTATCTAAAAGAGAACATTTTTTTTCTTCAGGATGAACAAAATATTCAATCTCCATTTGTCCAAATTCTCTTGTCCTAAAAAGGAAATTTCTAGGACTAATTTCATTTCTAAATGCTTTACCGATTTGAGCAATCCCAAAAGGAATTTTTACTCGAGCAGTATCAACAACACTTTTGTATGCAACAAAAATTAATTGAGCTGTTTCTCCTCGTAAAAAAGCCTTTTGACCGGTTTTCTCATCAGCTCCTAAAGATACAGGAAACATTAAATTAAATTTTTTAATTTTATTAAGATTTCCTTCACAATTTGGGCATTTTAATTTATTATCAACAATTATTTTATCTAGAGCATCTGATTCAAGACCTTCAACACTAAGTTTTAAGGAATCTTCAATCAAATGATCTGCTCTATGATTTTTTTTGCATTTTTCACATTCACTAAGCATGTCAAAAAAAGAGTTCATATGTCCAGAAGCTTCCCAGACTTTTTGTGAACTTATAATACTTCCATCAATTCCAACAGTATCTTCTCTATTTTTAACAAAGGAGTGCCACCAATTATTTTTAATATTATTTTTTAGTTCAACACCTAGAGGTCCATAGTCAAAAAATCCAGCCATACCTCCGTATATTTCAGTACTAGGATAAACAAATGCTTTTTTCTTTGCAAATATTGCAAAATCTTCGATTGATATCATGTAATCACCTTTATAGTTTTATAGATTTATAATTATTAATAAATATTTAACTATACTCAAAGACACAACTTTTTGTAATAATCAAAGACATGTTGTGTCTTTTCTATAAAGAATTAGTTCCCATTTCCCATTAGAAAGGCAAAGATCTGGAATTCTGTTTCAATTACTTTATGGTACATGGAAGTATTATAGCCTTTCTTTATATAAAAAGGTTATCAAAACGATGTTACTACTAAGAGATAACTAAAATCGAAAAGTTTAAATAGTAGTACTACTATACAGTTATAAAAAAGGTGATAATTCAAGATGATACTCGAAGAATTAGCTCAAGAACAAATTTCCAAAGACGTTGCTGACGAAGCCAAAAAAGCTGAGACAGAAGATTATTACACCTCATAATTTTAAACACCCTTCGTGTTTTAAAATAAAAAAGGTGGAGAGCGGCTTTCTAACCAACCCCCCCACAAAAAACTACTCTCCCCTTTTTACTTTTCTAAATATTTAATAAAGAATTATTTTGTAATTTTTATCTAAGGGAAAAGTCCCTTAGGATCCCTTAAAAAAAGAAATTATAATTCTAGAATATCGCCATTTTTTAAAATTGGAACATTGTATTTATGATAACCCATTTCAAGAGCCAAATTTTGGAGAGCTTGTTTTTTGTCTAATTTTGCATGAGATGGTAAAACATATTCAGGGTTTAGCATTTTAATAAGTTCTCTATGATCTTCTCTAGCTCCATGTCCGGATTGATGAATATCTTTAAAGATTCTAACTTTTTTTTGTAAAAGAAGTTTTTCAAGAACCTTTCTATTTTTTATGTTAATCTCACTAGGTATAACTGAACAAGAAAAAATTATATGATCTTCAGGGAGTAAATTAAATCTATATTTTCCTGTTGCAATTTTTGATAAAACTGCTTTAGGTTCTGCTTGATGGCCTGTACAAACAATTAGATATTTTTCTCTATTTTTTTCAATTTCATCTAATTTTTTTTGAATTTGTTTACCATAAGTACAAATCTCTACTTTTTTTGAAAATTTAACAAGTCCAATATCCTCTGCAGCATAAGTATATTTTGCTAAACTTCTACCTAAAAAAACAATTTTTCTTTTCATTTTTTTACCAAATTCAATAATTGATTTTAGTCTAGCAATATGCGAAGAAAAAGTTGAAACAATAACTGCTCTTCCTTTTGAATCTATGTTGAGCATTACATCTCTAAGCATTTCTTTAGCAATAGATTCAGAAGGTGTTTTTCTATGTTCATCAGCATATAATGAATCAATGATTAGTGCTTTAATTCCTTCTTTACCTAATTGTTTTAATCTTTTATAATTAGGTTTATCACCTAGTGTAGGATTATTATCCAATTTGAAATCATTAGCATATGCAACCTTACCTTCAGGAGTATGAACAATAATAGTTGAAGCTTGAGGAATGCTATGAGTCATGTTTACAAGTTCAATTGAAAAATTATCAGATAATTTGATTTTTTTATTCAATTTTAATGAAACAAGATCATTTTTAAGATCTTGTCTTTTGTCTTTCATAATAGCTTTAATTACTGAAGCTGTATAAGGTGACGCAATTATTGGACAATTAAATTTAGCAGATAAAAAAGGAATTGCGCCAATATGATCAAGATGACCGTGACTAGGAATAATTGCTAAAACATTTTTTTTAATATTTTTTAAAACTGAAATATCCGGAATTGCTTTAGCAACAGTCATTTGTTTAGTACTAATAAATTCTAGATCATCATGTCCTTGTAGGGTAATATAATTTTCTAGATCAATTCCCATATCTAAAATAACTGCTTCATTATTACTTTCAATACAAGTCATGTTTCTACCAACTTCACTGTAACCAGAAACTGCGTAAATCTTCATTTAATAATTTAGCAATTAAATAATATATAAAATTTTGGTAAAAAAAGAATTATTTTTTATTCAATAATAATAAAGTAAAATATATATAGGAGTAAATCTCAAAAATATGCATGAAAAAGTCACAAGTAAGTCTATTTGTAATAATTGGGTTGATTATAGTTATTATTGTTGGAACACTAATCCTTCTTAGGATGGATAATTCAAAAACAGAATTTGATATTGAGCGTATAAGATCTGGAGACGCAAAACTTGATCAAGATTTTCTTGATGCATATGTAGAACATTGTATTGAGATATCTACTATTGAAGCGGAAAAACGGTTTGGTTTAGATAAAAAAGCTTCAATAGCACCTATTGCTGCATATGTTGAGTATTCTATGCCAGAATGTTTAGATAATTTTAATGCATTTGAAGAACAAAATTTTGACGTGACATCTAAAGACCCAAAGGCTAACGCTATTCTTACAAATAACGCACTTATTGTTGAATTAAACTATGAAGTTAGAATGTCAAGAGGAACATTAAAACTTAATCATGATGATACAACTTATACTTTACCTAGATCTGTGACTGAAGATATTAATCCAGACAAAACAACTCTAATTACTTCAACTGATGGAGGATTTGTGATTGAAATTGAACCTGGAACAAAGGCATATGTAGGTGATGAAGAAGTTGAGGAAATAACTTTAAAAAATCTTGATAAACACTTTAATGGCCTATCTAATTCTGTACTTCTAGGAAGAAGAGCGTTTTACGCTGCACCTCATGGAGTCTCATTTTCTAAACCGGTAAAAGTTATAGCATATTATGATGATATAGATGTTCCACCTTTTATTAATGAAGAAAATTTGAAGATTGGTTATTACCATGATACAATTGGAATTTGGGTTGGTCTTCCTACAGTTGTTGATTCAGAAGTAAATAAAATGACTGCATATACAAATCACTTTTCTGTTTACGGAATAACTATTAATTGTGGTGGAAAAGATGAACCTATAACAAGTGTAGCAACACCTACAATTGTTAAACAAATTTGTGATAACAAAGTTGGTGGTGGTTGTGAAGGTTGGAATGAAGGAACCGCAGAAGGTCTAGGTGAATTATATAAAAATGAAGATGATATTAAAGATGATATTGATTTTGTTGAGTATGCAGCTAAAAGAAATGAAATGATAGAGCTTGTTTTTAAAGAAAGTACAGACAATGAAATTGAAAAATTAATAGATGTTGATGGTTCAGATGTGAAATGGGATGAAGATGATGAAGCTGCTAAAACATTGTGGAATGAAAAAATAATAAAGCAGCATATATTAACTTGCGAAGTTGTTGAAAGAGAATTAACCTTAGATGATTTAACAATTTTTGATGAAGGATATAGTTTAAGTGAAGTTGATGAAGGCACTATTGAGTGTCCAGATGGATCAATCGTTGATGACTCTACTGTGACTGACTGTACTTATGTTGAAAATATAGTTACATATCTTAAAATTAAAGATTTAATAACTCCAGATAACAAAAAAATATTTGCAAAAACAAGTGATTGTGAATCAGTTTGTGAAGGAACATGTTATGCTTTTGCAGAGAAAGATAGTAGAGAAGTTTCATTTTGTTATTTAGGAAGTTTAAAAGCATATAAATATGCAAAGACAAATAAAAATATAGATGGAACTTGGAAACGACCAGATCCTTCGGAACCAGAAGTTGGGCTTATGGGAAGAGGTTATTATCAAATAGAATTTGAAAAAAATGGAAATGCTTGTGTAGCTAGTCAGGGAACAAATTCACAGCAACCACCAACAGGTACATCTTTAAGTTATAGTGATTGGACTTCTCAAATTCCTTCTACAGAATCAAGTTCAGTAGAAAAAGGAGATAGGTTTCCTCAAATAGTTCCTGTTAAACGTTTAAATCAAACAGATGGAAATTATAAAGATACTTTTAATGTAGAAATTGTTCCAAAATGTTTAAGTGAAGATGATTGTGCTATTAGAAGCGCGTATTTTGATGAAACAGGTGCAGGAAATCCTCGTATATATTTCTTTTTAGAAGTAGAAAATAATGGATCTGATCCTGATGCATGTATTCAGGGAAGTGCAGAGATAAATTTTATGGGGACAGGAGTTAAAGCAGATCATAGTTTGCTTTGTAATGCAGAATTAGTTGGAAAAATCGATTATGTAAAAGGTTTTTGTAGTAGCTGTTTAAGACAAATTTGTAATAAAGCAGGAAGTAGTTGTAAAGATGATGCAGCTAATGCACCAGATGCGGCAAAAGAAGAAATAGTTAAATATATTTGGAGACCTACAACAGATTCAACAACTTGTTTAAATTATAATAATCAAATTTGTGCAGCATCAGTTATAGGTAAAACTTATCCAAATCCTACAAATGAACCTAATTGTGTATTTTGTAAACCTGGAAGCAACCCGTTATATGGTGAAGTTGAAATAATTGATGCAGATAATTGTGATTGTTTATCTAAAGCAACATTACCTGCAACAACAGAAAATAATGGATTTCCTACAGCGGTGACTGATAATTTAAATCCACCTACAACTGAGGAGGTGCCATAAAATGAAATCGAGAACACTTAAGAGCTATATTTTTGTTTTAATTTTCACTATTTTTTTGGTATCAGTAAATGCTGAAGTAGATAAATTTGACCCTGGTAAGGAAATGACTTGGTCTGAGTGTGCGGCATCAACTAATATTGAGCACATTGATACCTCACAAGACAATGTGTGTAAATGTTTAGGAGAATATAAATTTGCATATTGTGAAACTCTGCTTTATACTGATTCAGTATGTAAAAGTTCAAATGGAAAAATATGTGATAAAAAAAATGGTAAAACAAATCCAGATGGACAATGTAAAATCTGTCCTATCGGGACTGTTTGCAAAGGAGATTCAGGATTTGCATACTGTGATAGGATAGCCAAAATAGATCCAGATGAATCAGGAGAAGAACCCGAAGTAGCAGTTGAAGAAGATTGTAATCAATTTACAAAAGAGTTTGATAATTTAGATGGTTGTGATAGTGCACCAGGATGTGAATTAAAAGAGAAGAAATGTGTGCCTTCAGATGGAAGTGGAGGTACAACAGGCTCAAGTGGACCTTATGATTCTTTTGAAACACAATGTTTATGGGAAGCAACATTGACTTCAGATGGCTCTGCGATTGATACAACACCTCAATTTCCTAATACAGGAGGATTTCCAATTGCACCATTATCACCATTAACACCAGTTGAACCTATTCCACCAATTGAAACTCCTTTACCAGGAGAACCTGAACCAATTGGATGTACAACTAACGAAGATTGCGCAGCAGATGAAAAATGTAAGGATGGTGCATGTGTTCCAGATGGAGATGATGAACCTAAAGAATATGATCAATGTCCTGATGACTTTGATAATTATATGGGGGCAATTTTTAAAGTTCTTGAAGGAGAATCATTTATTATTAGAGATAGACAATTTAGAGATAGTTTTGGGGCAAGTGAAGAAAAAGGAAAATATCCAGATGCATTTGAATTTAGTTATGATGTTGAACTTGAAATTTTAGATTCAGCTTATAGAGAAGAAATTTGTTGGTTTTTTTTAAGAGCATTAGAAATTTATGATGGAGATGAACCTGAATTTTATGCAATGTTTAGTGACATTGAAGAGTTTATAGATTTATCACAAACATGTGAATCAAGTGATGATTGTGAAGAAGATTATTATTGTGGTGAAGAAGGGATTTGTATAGAAATTCCAGAATGTACAAGTGATGAGGATTGTGTTCCTGCAACTTGTTGTCATGCAGATTCATGCACACATGTTGACGCTGCGCCAGATTGTTCAGCAGTCGATTGCACACAAGAATGTGTTCCAGATACTTTAGACTGTGGACAAGGAAATTGTTTATGTCAAGAAGGAAAATGTGTTACAGAATTTACAGGAGAAGACCCTAGAGAAATTTCAGTCATGCTTGGTTTTTATCCTGTTCTAGAAGAACAATTTAGACAAGTAGATGATCTAGGTGCAGTAACCGCAGGTTATTATGACGAAGATAATTCAGAAGACTTAAATTTGGATGATGAAGGACTTGAATTATTTATAGCGTTAGATGATACTAAATTTGAAAGGCATGAAGAAATTGATTTTGATGACATTCAATTTGATGATATTATTTATGATGATAGTTCAGTTAAAGGATATTTAATTTTAGATGATCCTTGTAATGAAGATAAATGGGATATAAGTGCTAAAGATTTAGTTGAATTATACAATATGTTTGTTATATCAAATGAAGAAATTCCAGTGATGATTAACTTTAGAACACTCGGATGTGCTGAAGAATTTTTTGATGACACAGATGAACAATTTGTAGATGTTGTGTTATTTGAATCAGATAGTCCAGATAATGATGTTGATCAAGTAAAAGATATCTTAAAAATGACAAGTCATTATATCAAATTTATTCCAATGGTTAATGTAATGGAATCTGGTTCAAAAGTAATGGAACCTGATGAAATTAAAGATCTAGCAATGGAAACATTAAATAAAAAATATCATGGAGTTATTTTTTATCCTTATGATGAACTTGATAAAGTAATTAATAAGATTGATTATAAAAATACATTTTTAGAATTCTTTTGTGAAGCTGAACAATATTATTTAGGCGAAGAATGTGAATTTGAACCAATTGATGTTGATGAAATTAGAGTTGCATTTATAGGTAATTCAGGAACAGAAGCATATGCTCAAAAAGTGTTAGAATTAATTACAGAAGAAGATGCTGACGTTGTAGTACACCTAGGTAATTTAGGTTACAAAGCAAGACCTGTAGAATTTGAACAAATGTTAAAAAATAATCTTTCAGAAGATATTTCATTTGTTGCAGTTATAGGACAAGAAGAATTTCTAAATGAAAGTTGGGGAGATTATTCAGTAGTTCTTGAACCATGGACAAATGAATTAGAATGTAAAGGAATTTATGGAAATAAACAAACATGTGTTTATGATAGTGTTTCTTTTATTCTTTCAGGTGTTGGAACTGATTTCATGACACAAGGACATGAAGCATTTATTACTGATTCATTGCAAGAAGGAAATGAATGGGTTATTTGTAATTGGCATAAATCAAACAAAGATCTAAGAATTAGTGCAAAAGATGATAATGATGATCTAGGAATGAAATATTATGATTTATGTAAAAATGCAGGAGCCATTATTGTAAGTGGATATGATGAAGCTTATACAAGAACAAAACTTCTTGCAACATTAGATCCAATAACTACGCAAGATAACTTAGATCTAAGTAAAGGAACAGTGTCATTAATATCTGGTTTAGGTGGACATGGTGCAACTCAATATGATTGTACACTTCATGATACAGATAATTGGTGGGATGCTATTTACACATCAAACGCATTCATTACAAAAGATTCCAATTTAAAACATTGTGAAAATGATGTAGTTCCGAGTTTTGTACCTGGAGCGTTATTTATAACTTTTAATTATGATGATGATCCTAATATTGCAAAAGGAGAATTCATTACAATTAACAATGAAATAATTGATACTTTTGAAATAACAAAATAGTTTTTTTTTCTTAATTTTTTATTTTTATAATAAGTTTTGAAGAGTTATATTTCTAAACTTTTGAAAATCTTTTTTTAGATTTTCATTAAATTTATATAGGTCATATACTGATGTAGTTTCTAGGTGGGTATTTAATGAGGAAAGCACAAGTTAGTTTATATGTTATTATTGGAATATTAGTTGTAATAATTCTTGGTAGTTTTTTTATTATTAGACAAACAACACAAGATTCAATTCTTTCAGATTCAGAATACGTTTTTGAAATGGGACCTAAACAAAGTTCACTTCAGTCTTTGATTTACGAATGTGTAAAACAAAATATAATTGATGCTGAGCTTAAGTATGGGCTTAGAAGAGATTATTCTCCTTATTATATTGAGGAACATATAAGACAAAATTTACAACCTTGTATTGATTCTTTTGCTAAAGAACGAAGTTATAAAGCAAAATATGGAGTGCTAAATATTGAAGTTGTTATCGAACAAGAAGCATTAGTAGCTGTAATTGAATATCCCATGGAATTTAAGAAAAAAGATACCCTTCTTAGATTTGAAGGACAAACATATAGATTACCTAGAACTGTAATGGAAACTCTTGACCCATCTAAAACAACTAGAGTTGTCAGTGCTGATGGTTCTATGATTTTGGAAGTTCCACCTGGAACAACAGCAACAGTTAATGGTCAACCAGTTGATAAAATTGGAATCAAACAACTTGATAGAGAATTTAATGCATTAAGTAATTCTGTTGTAGCAGGAATGCTTGCTTTTAATGGAATTCCTCATAATACTGTTTTTAGTCAACCTGTTAAAATTATTAAGTATTTTAGAGAAGAAGATTTAGGTTTATTTCATCAAGGAGATGATGTTAATATAGGTTACTATGATGATTTACTAGATGTTTGGATAGGTATACCTACTGAAGTTGATCTTGAAAAAAGAAAATTAACTGCAGAGATTAAACATTTTACACCTTTTGCTACTGTTACTGAATGTGGAAAAGGAACTGGCGGAACAATTACACTAGATAATGTTATTTATCCTCATGTTATTGGATGCGAAGGCTGGACTATGGAAAAAACTGAATGGATGCCTGCAAAAACAAGTGGAGGACCAAATGTAGAAATTCCTGATGGATTTGAATGTGAGGGTTTTGGTAATGGGCCAAGTGTAGTCTGGTCAATATATAAAAAAGCTAAGAGTTTAAGTGAAGTAATAGGAAAAGCAGATGATCCTGAACCAATGAGTGCATATATACTTCCTTCAGATCTTGGTAATCTTGATTTAACAGAAAAATATGCTGGAGCATATTATAAAGATTGTATAAAAAAATATGATTATGATCCTGAAGATCCAAGTGCATTACCAACACCAGACCCAGGTAACTTTGATGAAATTATGACTCTTTGCAAAGAGGAATGTCCTTTAGAAAGTGCTAGGTATTGCCTTGATGATTCTGTTGCTGAAAAAATTACTTGTGAAGCAATATATTTTGGATTTAAGGAAAATGATGGGTCATTACCAGGAACATTACTAAATAAACCAAATGCAATTTTTAATGTTGAAATTTTATTTCAGGATAGTGGAGATTCATGTATTTATGATCCTGATGGAGGAAAAACTTCTGAAAAAACATTTACTAATATTGAATGTTTAACTTCTGCACTAGGTGAAACATGTGAAATAATTTCAGATGATGATGGTCCAGCAATTTTAATTACACCTATTTGTGAAGCAGATAATTGTATGATTCCAAAAGGACAATTAAAACCAGGTGAAGCAAATAGTCCAACATTAGATTTTAATTTATATGTTGTTAATTCAGAAGAATCAACAGAAGAAGTGTGTATTAATGGTGGAGCAGAAGTAGCACTTGCTGGTGTAGGAAGTGTTAAAATGGAATATAATTGTGAAAATTTAGAAGATCCATTATATATGGGTGGAGAATGTTTTTTATGTGGTGAAAAAGAAGGGTTAACACATCCAGTATATAGTCTTGCAACTAAACCAGCTGAAAAAGAAGGAGATGATCCAGTCTCAGATCCTGCTGCTTGTTTTGATAAAACTGAGGGTGGAAAATGTGCAATTGAAGGTTGTTATGTAAGTTTTGGTAAGGAAGATTGTTTACATTGTGTAGACGGAACATTTCAAATTTCTTCAGGTGATGATTGTCCATGTAGACAAGGAAAAGGACTTTTATCAGGAAAAGTAGTGGGAATAACCGGAATGATTGGTGGAGTTGATCCAACAAATGAAGGACTATGTTTAGATGATTTTGATCCTGAAGATCCTTTAGGAAATGGTGGTGGCGGAGGAGGCACTGTTACTTGCACAGATGATAGTACTTGTCCAGAAGGTCAAACATGTAAAGAAGGAGTATGTGCAGCAGGTGAAGGTGGAGGAGGTAGGGGTGCTCCGTGTAGTGAATCAAGTGGAGCATGTACAGAATTTGATGTAAGTGAATTTGTAGGGCAAAGAGTTACAACAAAAGAAACCCTTGATACAAGAGATAAGAAATATTGTGATTCATTTGGAGATTTACCTGGTGGAACAGAAGTTCTTATTATGGATGACGCTCAAATGCTATCAGGAAGATGTTGGGTATTTGTGGAAAGTCAAACACAAACAGATGGATTTAAACCTGATATTTTTATTCCATATGAAAAAATCAAAGATCTTTTAGGTGTTAATGAATCTTGTGAAACAGATGAAGACTGTGAAGAAGGTTATATATGTAATGAAGATGATCTTTGTGAGGAAATTGAGACCTGTGAAACAGACGAAGATTGTGAAGAAGGATATATGTGTAATGAAGATAATGTCTGCGAAGAATTAGAACCAACATATGATGTTAAACCTATTGTAGGATTCTATGGAGTAACTCCAGATATGACTGTTGAATTTGATGCACCAGCACTAGGATACTATGCAGAAGATAATACAATAGTTACAACTAGTGATTATGATTGGTTTATTAAACTAGACTATGATCAAGATACAAATTTAACAGAAACAATTGTTGATTTGAGTGAAATTATTGGTTACTGGTTACTTGATTTAGATTGTAGTGAAGACACTAATTTAACAGCACTATATGATGAATATCATGAACTAACAGAAATTCCGTTAATTACATACATGACAAAAGAATGTGCTGCTCAAAAACTTGCAGAAAATGAAACATTCACAGATATTGTTTTATTTGATTATTATGGAGGAGATGAATTACTTGACATTAATACAACTGTAAAAATTATTCCAATGGTTGATATAACTGGAAAGGATGCAGATTGGATTAATTTAACAGCTAAGGATATCTTATCTCAAGATTATCATGGTATGATCTTTTATCCATATAATGAAACAAATAGAGTTGAATATCCTCATATCAATGCATATGGTGAAGCATTATGTGAAGCTGATGAAAAATTCAATAATAATGATTGTAATTACGAATCAGTATTACCTGAAGAAATTGTAATTGCTTTCTTAGGTAATCAAGGATATAATCAAACAAGTGAAGATGTTGTTCAATTATTAATGGATGAAAGTCCAGATTTAATTGTATTAAATGGAAACTTAGGATTTGATTCATATGATGATTGGTCCGACATGATGAGTTATTTAGAAATTCCGTTTATTTCTTCAATTGGAATTTATGATGTGGCTGAGTGGGAAGATTATAAATCAGACATTGAAAGTAGTTTTGATGATGATTTAGTTTGTACAGGTGAAACAGGAGATCAAATGACTTGTGAATTTAAAGGAATTTCATTTGTGGTTTCTGGTGTAGGAACAACATATGGAACACAAGACCATGATGATTTTATTAATGATTCATTGCAAACAGACCATGATTGGAAATTTTGTATCTGGAATAAAGCAAATAAAGATCTAAGAATTAGTAACAAAGAAGAGGTAGACAATTTAGGAGTTAGTTATTATGATTTATGTAGAGAAGCAGGAGCATTAATTGTTACAGGATATGATAAAGCATATGCTAGAACAAAAATGTTAAGCAGCTTAAATCCAATAACACCAATTGTTACTGAATTACTTGAACCAGGAAAAACAATGATATTTATGTCTGGTTTAGGTGGTGTAGGTAATGATATGTATGATTGTGCACTTCATGATACAGATACTTGGTGGTCAACAATTTTCACTGAAAACTATTATTTAAGAGATGAAACAGAGGTTGTAAAAGATTGTACAACTACAATTAATAATGCTTTTAATTATGGTGTACTCTTTGTTACAATTAATGATGGTGGTGTTGAAAGAAGAGCGTCAGCAGATTTTTTAACTTTAGATTCAGATTTTGTTGATAGCACAACTATACTTTTAAATTAATTATTTTTTTCTTTTTTTTAAAATGATTTCAGAGATTATATTAGAAGATAAAGGAGAAATTAAGGTAGCTAGAGTTCTTTTAAAATATAATCTTCCTGTTAGTAAATATCCTGAATTTGGAACTTGGTGTTATTTAATTAATGCAAAAAAAAAAATTGTTGTATTTGATACTGGTCCAAAATTTAAAGCATTTAGACCAATGTTTAGGAAGTTTTCAAAAAATCTAAATAATGATGATTTAATTATGCAAACTTTAGAAAAATATTTTCCAGGTAAAACAGTTAGAGAGATTATTTTTTCACATTTTCATTACGATCATTCTGAATTAGCTCCAGAACTTCAAATTAGAATAAAAAAGAAGTTTGGAAATATTCCTCCAATAAGACTCCATAAAATGGACTCAGGATCAAAAAAAATTCTAAATGTATATGAACATGGGATAGAAAAGGTCTATAAAGAAGCGGGTTATAAGGAGTGGAAACTAGGTTCATTTGTTAAAGAAGGAGAAACAATTAAAGATACAGATTTCAAAATTATTCATCTTCCAGGACATACTAAAGGAACAGTAGGATTAATTAGTCAAAAATACAAAATTGTTATATGTGGTTGGTGGATAGAAAAAATAGAAAAAAAAGTTGTTGCTTTTTCTATGAAATTAATTAATGAAGATAATAAAATTTTAAAAAAATCTATGAAAAAAGGTAGTTTTGAAGGGTATAATTATTACTATTATCATCCAAAAGTTCAAAAAAAGAAAAGAGTACTTATGTTTATTAGAAAGATTCTAGGAAAAAGAGTTAGTGTGTTTTGTTCATCTCAAAATAATATTGATGAAAAATATTTGGATTTGGCAAATGCACTAGGGAAAGAATTAGTTGCAAGAGATGCTAAAATATTTTTTGGAGGACAAGATTCAGGAATGATGAAAAATTTAGCAGATTCAGTATTAAAATATAATGGAAAACTAATTTCTGTGTTTGCAAAAACAGATAAAAATGTTTTTAAAAAATGTAGAACAATTTCAGTTATGAATTCAAGAAGAAGAACAAGAGTATTAATTAATAGATCTGACATCATTGTTTGTTTACCTGGAGGTTTTGGAACATTAGAAGAACTTCATAATTCGATATTAATTAATCAAACAAGTAAAACTAAAAAACCAATATTGCTTTTGAATTTAGACGGGTTTTATAACCCACTTTTAGCTCAATACGATAATATTTATAAAAATAATTTTTCTAAGCAAGAAACATTATTTGAAGTGTTTACAAGTTTAAACGAACTTTTAGTATATTTAGATTCAATAAAACTCTCATAATTAAATTTTGAAAGAAAGATTTTTATAAGTTAATGTCTGACTTTTTAATAATGAAAAAATTATTGTCTTTTATTTTGGCAATTCTTCTTGTAAATATTACCTATGGGGCAACATTATATGGATCAATTTATGATTCAACATTATCAAAAACGAAAGATGTTCTAATTATTATTGACTCAAATCCATCTCAAAAATTTTTATCAAAAGATGGGAGTTATGAATTTGAAATTCCTATTGGAGACTATAAACTTTCTGCTCAGAAAAATGAACTTAAGGCAATTGAAAATATTTCTATAATTGATGAAGGAATATATGTTATTGATTTATTTTTATTTCAAGATTTAAGTGAAGAAGAATCAATTTATAATAACTTAGATTTAGAAATAGAAGGGCTTGATGATAGAGAAATAAAATATTTGAATTTGTTTTTTTTAATTATTTTTTTGATGGGAGTTTTTTCTTTTATTATTATTCAAATAAATAAAAAAATCCAAACAATTAGACTAAAAAAACATTTAAACCTTATGGATGATGATTTGAATAAAATAATTCAACTTCTTAAAAAAAATCAAGGAAGAATGTCACAAAGAGAGTTAAGAAAACATTTTGCATTATCAGAAGCAAAAATTAGTTTGATGATAACAGAACTTGAAACTGAAGGAAAACTTAAAAAAATAAAAAAAGGTCGTGGAAACATACTAATTCTGGAAAAATTTAAATAGCATCATTCGTTAAAATTACCTAAAATGGCAAAATCTCAAATTACTGTATATGTTATTCTCGGTTTGGTATTAGTAGCACTAGTAGGAAGTCTTATTTATATAAGTCAAAATCCTATAGATAATATAGTCAATAATAAACCTCCTTTACTCGAGTTTTCATCTGATTATCTAGAAAAATCAATGGATGATTGTATTTATTCAATTGTTCTACGAACAATAGATGAAGAAGGTATATGTGATTCAAAACCATTTAAACAAAACATAGAGTCTGAAATATATGGGTGTATGAATTTTTCTAATTTTGAAGAACAAAAATATATTGTTACAGCAGAAGATAAGCCAGACGAAGTTGAAGTTGAGATAAGAGATGATGAGATTTATGCCTATGTTTACTATCCAATTATCTTGAAAAAAGACACTAGAATTGAATTTTTTGATAGAACTTTCAAATTGCCAAGAACTAAAACATTGTCTTTAGATTTGAGTGATGGAGTTCTTCAAAGAGAACAATCTTTAATTTCATCAGATTTAGATTTGGAACTTAAAATTCCTAAAGGCACAACTGTTGAAGGTGGAAATAAGATAAGTTTATACTTAAAAGAAATGTGTCCAGATGATCCAGCAATTCTAGGAAGAGTAAAGTATGAATTTAGTCCACACGTTACATTTAGTCCAAATGCATTTTTAACTATTAGATATGAAGATGAACATGTTTCACATTTAGCAAAAGAGCAAGCATTTAAAATAGTATTTTTAGATAATGATCACTGGGAAACATTACCTAGCTCTGCAGATGTTGAAAAAAATAAAGTTATTGCAGCAACAACTCATCTGTCTGAATGGGGAGCAACTTGTCATGGGGCTAATAAATATGGTATGCAAGTTATGTGGGATGAACTTGTTGAAACTGGTGTTGTCGGTAGAGTTGATAAAAATCTTAATTGTGCATATAATTTTTCAGGTGCATGTGGATTTGTTAAAGTAGTTGTTCATAATGAAGCATTTACCGATAATGAATTAGATTTTTACAAAGAAATTTTTGATAAATTATATGATATGGAATTGACTCCAATAATTAATTTAAGAGAAGTATTACCTCCTAAAGAAAATAGAGTTACAGAGTATTGGACACATCCAGGTATCTGTAATAATGCAAAATCATTTTGTAAACATGAAGAATATATTGGAGAAGATTCATCATGTGATTCCTATTCATTAGATTGTTATTATGGTGAAAATGAAGATGGTGGAGCACTACCGTCTTATGATTATGGAGATTCATCAACAGATGAAACACCTGTTTGGTACATTTTAAGTTTACTTGATAAAATTCATAAAGATAAACCTCAATGGCCTATATATATAGAAATAGGAGATGAACCAAATTTAGCAGTTGAATGGCATAATATTTCTTTAACAAATTATGAAATAATTGAATATGCAAAATATTATGTAGAAGTAGGAAAAGCAGTAAAAGAAGAACTTGATAGTTTTTCAGGTGTAGATCATTCAGGATCAATTAAATTGCTTCCTGCAGGATTAGCACCAACTTTAGGAATGAAAGAATGTAGATTAACTCCGGCATCTTCTAAAGAATATCATGATGAAGCTTTTACTTATAAAATTGAAGATTGGGGTGACGGATTTTTCATGAAGAAAAGTTGTGATGCCCTTTATGAAATGTATAATTATTTAGTTGATGATAATAATTATTGCACAGCTGAAGAATTACCTGAAGTGCCAGATCATGGAGATTATGGTCTTTGTTTTGATGGAAGTGCATTGAATGACAAAGGGAAAGATTATTGTCCTGGGTGTTGTGATTCTACATGTACGGTACAAGATGATAAAATTTGTGGACCAACACCAGGAACTCATGATATAACTGACAAAGAAGAAGCATATTTGGATTGTTTAAGAGTAGAAAAACCATTTTTTATGGAAATGAAAAGTTGGTTATCATTTTATCTAGGATTTGACTATAGATATGTGTTTGAAGATATTGATATAGATCATTTATTAGAACTAGATCCAAGCACTTATTGTAATGTTGATAGTATTCCTGATAAAAACAAAGCATCAGATAATTCTAAAGCATTTACAGTTGCCAAAAATATAAGAACAAGAATCTTAGATACATTCAACACTTATTGTTTTGAAAAAATAACTGAAGTACATCCTGATGAATTTATTGAAACAATATATTCATATAATAATAATGAGATTTGTAATTATTTAGATCTTTATGCAGATCATACTTATCCAGATCCAGATGATATGACTTATCCAGGGGGAGACGATCCTTTTGGAGCGCAAGCATATGAAGCTAGGTTTGCTAAAGTTTCTTCTTATTGTACAGATCTTCAAGATTTAAAATGTACTGCACCTGATGTAACAGATGCAGATGCAGATGGTGTAATTGATTATGAAGATAATTGTCCTAATGATGCCAATCCACTTCAAGAAGATTGGGATGCTTGGACTGGAGACGGTAAAGGAGACGTTTGTGATGACTCAGATGGAGATGGAATCATGGATTCAGAAGATTTATGTCCTGGATCAAATCAAGTTGTTACAGATGAAACAGATACAGATGAAGATGGTATGCCAGATGTCTGTGATAATTGTGTAAATATTGCAAATTATGATCAGAGAGATAGAGATCATAATGATATTGGAGATGATTGTGAAGATATTGATGGAGATAGTGTTTCAGATTTTCCAGCTTCAAAAATATGTAAACAATCAGAACTAGGAACAGGAGATTGTATTGTTGATAATTGTCCATCAATAGTTAATCCAAATCAAAATGATGAAGATCAAGATGATGTTGGAGATGCTTGTGACAATTGTGTTAATTATCCTAATCCTTTGCAAAGAGATGATGATTCTGATGGAGAAGGGTATCCTTGTGATGAAGATGATTTTGATTTATGTCCTAATATTGCAGGAATCCAAAGAAATCCAGAAGAATGTCCAGCTCAAGATTTATGTGAAGGAAAAATTTTGATTACTGAAATGGCTTGGGCACCTCATCCATATGAAGTGTATAAAGAATTACCAAGTTTTAATGTTGACGATTATGTTGATGATGTAACTAGAGCATATGAAAAATGGACAAATGATCAAAGAGTATTAGCTATTATTCCATTCCATGTAGGAGAGGGATATAGTGAATTAAGTGATTATTCATGGTCAAAAGAGATGTGTTCGAATAATTGTGTTGGAACAGATTTATTTAATCAAGTATCAAAAAATGAGAATCCAATAGATTCATGTTCTGGATCTAGTGGAGGTGGAGGATTTAGTTCTGGAATTTGTACAGATAGTAGAATTTTGTTTCAAAATCTTGGAAAACAAGTAGGTAAGGGAAATTTTGTAGCTACATATCAAACTTGTGAAGGGGCTGAGCTTGGATCAACAAAAACTACTTTTTCAAATGCAGGCACAAACTATATCTATAAAGGATTAAGTGAAGGCTTTGATGTAAAAGATCTTGAAACTGATTTTGAATGTGTTGAAAGTGACGGAACTATAGATGAAGGAGCAGCTTGTTTAGAAGAAGAAATTGATGGTGAAAATTACTATGGATTATTAGTATGTGCGCCAGATCCATGGTTTATGAAATGTGGAACAGTTGAAGAATGTGGAGGAGATTCTGCCAATTGTTGTAGTAGAGGCGGAGAATATGGTAATTTCTGGGCTGCTTGTATAAGTGGGTGTAATAATTCATCAGACTGTTCAGATGGATCAAGTTGTATTGATGGAAAATGTGTTTCAGATGATATGTGTATTTCTGAAGGACAAGATGAAAAAACACCAGATTTAGGTGATGATGATCCTAACAAAGACAAAGAATGTTGTGAAGGATTGGATACTCTTTTACCTACAGATATTTTTGATGATTCATGTGAACAAACTGAAACAGAAAATATAACATATATTTGTTCAAGTTGTGGAAATAATGTATGTGAAGATTGGGAAAGTGAATGTAACTGTCCTGAAGATTGTTCAAGTCCATGTGATCCAGCATGTACTGATGACTTAATTTGTACAGAAGGAAATTGTGTTGAATGTGTAGATAATGGAGATTGTTCTTCGGATAAAATTTGTATTGAAAATGTTTGTAGTGACCCTGAATGTGATGCAACTAATCCATGTACCGAGCCACTTGTATGTGAAGTAGGAAGATGTGTTGAAGAACCTTGTGATGATACAACAAATCCATGTACAGATCCTCAAATTTGTGAATTAGGAGAATGTGTTGATCCACCAGCTCCAACAGAATGTATTGAAGTTGGAAACGATGAAAAATCACCATACTTAGGAACTGAGGACCCAAATATTGATAAGGAATGTTGTGAAGACTTAACAGCAATTAAACCTGCAGAAACATATGATGTGGATTGTAATGATGCTGGACTCACAGAATGGACTTATGTTTGTTCAAATTGTGGCGATAGTGTTTGTGATAGTTATGAAACAGAATGTACTTGTCCAAATGATTGTCCGTAAATAAATTAACCAGATTTTCTTATTTTTCTTTTTGTTAATTCTTGTTTAAACCAGTTTTCCCACTCTTGATAAATTAATTTATGATCTAGTTTACCGGTTCTTTTTTTAACTTTCTCATTAAATATGTGAAACATATCATTACATAATATAACAAATGGTGCTTCTAACATGTCAAAATCATTTCTTTTAACAGCTTCTTCAACAAGTGTTTCTCTATATTTGGCACGAACTAAAATATCTTGCCAGACAGCATCCCAATTTCCAGCATAATCTGAAATATTTCCTGCAATTGTTTTTAGAACTTCAGATTCACCATTAATTAAATCTGCAGTAGGAACAAGTTCATCTTTTTGAGCATCATATTTCATTAAATCCATAAATCCGTGTTCAAGTAAAGGATCTTCTTCCCAGTGTTTTTGAACTTCAGTAATTTTTGTTACTCTTCTATATTTGTGTAACCCGTCTGCAGATTTTATTGGGGAAGCAATAACAATAATGTCTGTAGCTTTAAAACTAGTTTTAGGAACACCAATATCATTTACAACTCTATCATATAGTCCATATGGTGAATCTGCGTGAATTGTTCCTGCAACTACATTTGCAGCAGCTCCAACCCTCATAGCTTCGTAAAGAGCTACAGCTTCAGTACTTCTTACTTCACCAACGATTAAAGATGAATCTCCTAACCTTAATGTAGCTCTAATTCCAATTGTAGCATCAACCTCACTACCTGTTTGAGTAAGTGAAGAAGCAACTTTCATTGATTGAATATTAAAACCTAATTTTCTAAGTTGAGGAACAGGCAATTCAAGAGTATCTTCGATAGTAATTATTCTATATCTTCTCATAATTTCAACAATTACAGAAGATAAAAATGAGGACTTTCCACTACTTCTTGTTCCACAAATCATAAATGTTCTTGTTCCATCAATTAAAAAACTTAAGAGACCGGCTGCAAGTGGATTAATCATCTTATAATTCATAAATAAAGGAAGAGTCCAAGGTTTGTCTCTATGTCTTCTAAATGAGAAAGCGAGTCCTGTAGGATTTAGTGGTTTATTAATTACAGAAACCCTAGTAGAAACACCTGGGAGTTCTAATTCTGTATCTAAAATTGGATTAGCTTCGTCTAATGGCCTTCCAGAAATCATTCTGAGTTTAGATGCCCAAGACTCAGCTTCTTGAGGTGTAGGAATAATATTTGTTACACAATCATCATATTTACCATGAACAATAAAAATTTGAATTCTACCCATAGGACTATTAATAGAAATATCTTGAATTTCTTCATCTTGAAGTAAGACTTCAATTAATCCAAAACCTACAGTATATCTGACGAGAATTTTTGTTAATTCAAGAATTTCTTTTTCTTTAATTCTTACTTTTCTATATGAGGATAATTCTTCAATTAAATCTTTTCCAACATTAAAAAATACTTCTCGCATTCTTTGAGGATCAACAAAATCTGCTTTTGCAGGTTTATGTTCTGCCATTATATTTCTAGCAGTATCTAATAATTCATATTTTTCTTCAGATAACTTGAACTCAGGAGGCATTATATGATAGAGAGTTTTCACATTTTCATTTAATCTAAAAACAGTTATTTCAGTGTCTTCACCAACAGTATAACTGTCAATTTCTTCCCCATCTTTAGGATAAGCACTCATAAGTTTTGTGTACATGAAATCTGGTTTAATTGTAGGGTTGAAAATTCTACGATATATGATTCTGTTTCCTAATTCATAGCCTGCCAAATAGGGTTTAGAAATAATAATTAATTTAGTGTTTTCTAATAATTGGACTAAATAATCAATAATAGAAACAAAATGTGATATGCAAAAAGTTTCATTTTCATCGTTACTTTTTTCAAATAATATTTTTTGTCGTCTTCTAAGTCTCTTTAATTCTACATATGCGCCAAGAGGATCTTTTAATAAAAGATTAGAGATAATATTTTTTAATTTATTATACCAAGATTCAGCATAAATACTACATCTTCCTGCACTTAAATTTGCTAGAGAAATTTTATCTTCTTTAGATAAATCTCTATATATTGATGCAATTTCACTTACTAAGAGAGTTTGTTGATAATCATATTCATACTCTCTTTTTTGGTAGAAGACTAATTTTGTTACTCCGTGGCTTTTTGCAAGTCTTTCAATGACTTTAGCCATGGTAAATTCACTATCTTCAATAGACGGAACATGGGATGAATTAGAGAAATCACATTTAAGAGTTGTGTCTTCACCTATCCGTTCAACTGAAAATTCTATATCCATACAAAAATTTATAATATTCAAACAACTTTAAAAAAATTACTAATGAGCTTTCTAAAAAAACCACCTGTAGAAGAAAAAAAACCAGTTCCAAATGGAATTGAGCCAAAAAAGGATGAAAAAAGTATTCCTAAACCTATTTCTAAGAAGGAAGAAGCTGCAATGGTTATGCCTAAGCCAGTTTCTAATCAGTTTGAAGAAATTATGAGACGATTAAGATTACTTGAAGAAAGATATTCAGGTCTACGAAAAAAAACTCAATTTACTGAACAAAACATGCTTAAAGATGCTAAAGACATATTTTTAGAAATTAGGACATTAAATGAAACAATTTCAGGTATCAAAAATGATGTTTCTATGTTAAATGAAAATATTGTTAAACTTGAAACAGAAATTGAGATGTCAGTTAATAAATCAGAATTACAAACCTTATCAAAATATGTTGAATTATGGCAACCTATAGAATTTTTAACTAGAAAACAAGCAGAAGAATTGTTAAAGAGATGAACGAAAGTTATTTATACTCTAATAATCTTAAATTAAGATAAAAAATGGCACAAGGAAACCCTATAAATGAGATTATTCAAATGAGGCAACAAGGCCTTTCAAATAATCAAATAATCCAAAATATGCAAAGAAATGGATATTCAAATACTCAAATATTTGATGCTATGAATCAAGTAGATACAAAAGTTGCAGTTGAAGGATTACAACCTGTAACAAATGCACCTGTTCAAGCTACAACAGGAGGTTCAGATTTATTTTCAACACCTCCAGTAGGACAACCTGAACAACCTCAACAAGCAGCTGTTCCTGCAGCAGCACCTGTGCAACCAGCTCAAGACGGAATGCAAACTATGCAATTTGATTCAAGTACACCAACAAATAATTTTCAAACAAGTCAAGTAGAATCAACATCATCTCCTCAACCTTCTGTAAGGGATATATTCGGAGAAAACCAAGTTAAAATTGAAGAATTAGTTGAGACAATAATTGAAGAAAAATGGGAAGAATTACTTAGAGATGTAAGTAAAATTGTAAAATGGAAAAATAAAGTCGAATCTAGGATTTCAGAAATGGAAGTAAAAATAGATCATTTAAAAGAAAGTTTTTCAGATTTACAAAAAGCTATAGTTGGAAAAGTAGGAGAGTACGATAGACACATTATGGAAGTAGGTTCAGAAATTAAAGCTATGGAACGTGTTTTTTCAAAAGTTTTGCCAGCTTTTACAGAAAATGTTAGTGAATTATCTGATATTAGTAAAAGAATGAAAGAGGTAGATAAAAAATGAATAAAAGAGCACAAGCTGCTGTTGAAACCTTAATGATATACGGAGTTACAATTTTTATTGTTATGTTAGCTATTGGAGCATTGATTGGATTTGGAGTCATTGATTTAGGTAGACTTCTTCCTGATAAATGTGATATTTCAAATGCATTAAGTTGTGAAAATTATAATGTTGGAAGTTCTAATGTACAATTAGAGTTAAAAAATATTTTATCCAAAAATATTCAAGCATTTGTTGTTGATATTGAAGGAGAAGGAAATGATATTGGAATTTGGAATTGTGATCCAGGCCAATATGGGGCATTAGATATAGATGGAGATAATCTTTATACTGGTGCTGGAGAATTTGATGCAGGAAACGGCATATTAGTTAATGGAGTTATTAGTGATGTTGTATCTTTAAATAATTGTGATATACAAGTTCCTTCAGGACGAAAAATTAATGGACTTATAACACTACATGTTTGGCCAGTAGGAAGTAAAATAAATCAAACAGTTACAGGAACAATAAGAGCAACAGTATCTTAGAATTTTTTTTAAATTTTTATTTTCCAAATCTTCTTTTTCTATTTGTGTATTCTTCTAAGCAATTAATAAAATCTTTTTTTTCAAATTCAGGCCACATTTTATCAACAAATAAATATTCAGAATAAACTCCTTGAAACGCTAAAAAATTACTAGTTCTTTGTTCTCCACCAGTTCTAATAATTAATTCAGGTTCATCTTTTAAATATAAATTATTTTTAAAAACTTCTTCATTTATATCTTTAATATCTAATTTACCTTCCTTAACAGCTTTTGCTATTTTTGTTGCAGCATCAATAACTTCTTCTCTTCCCCCATACGCCATAGCAAAATTAATAATATGTTTTTTATGATTTTTCGTTCTGTCCATAATTTCTTGGATTTTTTTTTGAATATTTTCTGGAAACATCCACAATCTACCAATAACATTTATTTTTATATTATTATCATAAATTCTTTTGTCGTCTTTTAAAATATCAAAGTTTCTTGCAAATAAATCCATTAAATAATTAAATTCTTCTTTAGGTCTGTCAAAGTTTTGAATTGAGAAAGTGTATAGAGTTAGTTCCTTGATTTTATATTCCTGACACCATTCAAAAACTTTTTCAAGTTTTTTTGTTCCCCATTCATGGCCTTTCCAAGGTTTAGCTACTAAACGACGCGCAAATCGTCTGTTTCCGTCCATAATTATGCCTAGGTGTTTAGGAACTTCCATGAAAGAGGAAAATAAGAATGATTATTTAAAAATTCCTATCCAAATTAAAGAAACAACAATACCAGTTAGATATATAACTTTGACAAGAGTTTTTGATAATTTTTCATTTGGATAGAATACAGAAATTAAATAAATTAAAATGCACAAATTCAGAAAATTACTAACAATAAGAGAATAATTAATGAAAATCTGTGTAAAAAGAGTTAATAAAAGTGAAAATAAGGCACTAACTCTTTTTCCGTAAACTACTGCAAAAGTTTTTGTTTTAGATTTTTTATCTGCTGAGTAATCCATAATTGTTGTATATGAGTGAAATCCAATTATACAAATAGTTGCTCCATATATTTGAGGTGTTAATTGTGAAAATGAACTGTTATAACTAAATCCTATTAAAAAACTAAAAAAAACTAAAAGACCATTTGAGATTGAATCAAATGGTGGTAATTCTTTAAAGCGAATAGGTTGAGTTGAATACATATGAGCAAAAAAAACAACTAAGATTGTTGAAATTATATTCATTAGATTTTTTGAAAAAAAGGAAACTAGAATTATGAGTAAAGAGAACAAATAAACATATTTTAAAACAAATTTATGATATTTAGGAGAAAGAATAATTCCTTCAATAATTTTTTTCCTAGGATTGATTAGATCTGTTTTATAGTCGTGTATGTCATTTATTCCAAATGTGACTAAAGATAATGGAAATGACATTAAAATTAATTGAATAAATGCAAGAACAGAGATAGTTGAATTACTTACAATTATTCCAGATATAAAGATCAAAGGACCTACAATCCATAATACTGGTCTACTCACTTTAAAGAGTAATAACAGGTATTTTATTCTCTTATTCATAATCAATAGATAAATACAAAACTTTTATAAATTTAGTCAGTATCCCTAATATAGTTATATAAATGGGTCCTCTTATGAGATCCTCGACGAGGAATTTGATGAGTTTGAGACACTCTTGTATAATACAGCCCGCCACGAGAGTACCTAATGGAGCTCACGACAAAGTCAAGCAATGAGCTTAGGGGTTAGTGGAGCGGGCAACAATTCATAATCATTGAGAACAAGTAATATTCACTAATATCACAATATATCACATAAATTGAAACAATTTGTTTACTTGTTCTTGCCCTAGATAAAAAGGTAGATCATCATGTTCACTGTATCACAAAATAACAAATATAATAAAACAAATGCAGAACTTTTTTCTAGGGCTTAATAGAGAATTTTACGTATAGTAGAAACTCTATAAGGAGGTAATTAAAAATGGGAAAAATAAGCCCTATATCAGCAAAATACATTATTCACGCAAATATTGATATTGAAGGAGTCGTAGATAGACCTGATGTTATTGGAGCAGTTTTTGGTCAAACAGAAGGACTTCTAGGATCAGATTTAGAACTTAGAGAATTACAAAGATCTGGTAGAATTGGAAGAATTGAAGTTCAAACAGAAACTAAATTAGGTAAAACTACTGGAACTATAACTATTCCTTCTAGTTTAGATAAAGCAGAGACAGCAATTGTTGGAGCAGCTTTAGAAATTATTCAAAGAATAGGTCCGTGTAATGCAAAAATTGTAGTTCAAAAAATTGAAGATATTAGGATCTCAAAAAGAAATCAAGTTATTGAAAGAGCTAAATATCTTTTGAAAAGATTAATGGAAGATGTTATGCCTGATTCTCAAGAAATTAGTGATGAAGTAGCATACTCAGTTAGAGTTATGGAAATTCAAGAGTTTGGAAGATCTAGACTACCTGCAGGACCTGCAGTAGATGAATCCGAAGAAGTAATTGTCGTAGAAGGAAGAGCAGATGTCTTAAATTTATTAAAGCATGGGTTCAAAAATGTAATAGCAATGAATGGAACCTCAGTACCTCCAGAAATTGTTGAACTAGGAAATCAAAAAATTTTAACAATTTTTGTTGATGGAGATAGAGGCGGAACTTTAATTGTTCAAGAATTAATGGGTGTAACAGAAGTAGATTATGTAGCTAAAGCACCAGATGGAAAAGAAGTTGAAGAAATAACAAAAAAAGAAATTCATAAAGCAATTAGAAGTAGAATTTCAGCTGAACAAGTTAAATTAGATGCTAAAGAAGGTAGAAAAACTTCTTCATCTAGATCTTCATCAAGAACAGAAAGAAAACCTGTTGAAAAAAAAGTTGTTAAAGAAATCACAGATGAAGAAAAATCAGCATTCAATGATATGTTAGAAGATTTAATTGGTACAAGAGGGGCATATGTGCTTGATGATGGACTAAATATTTTAGGTAAAGTTCCAATCTCAGAACTTCAATCAACTCTTAATTCCTTAAATACAGGAGTTCATGCTGTAATCTTTGATGGGATTATTGATAAAGATCTTGTAGCTGTTGCTGAGAAAGCAAATGTTGCATTCCTTATTGGAATGGATAACAAAGTTAAAAGTAAATCTTCAAGCGTTGTTCAAATGACTGTTGATGATTTCTAAAATTGTTAACTCAATTTTAAAATTAAAAACATCTTTTGTTTTCTTTTTTTAATTTATTTTTTTATCTTACACTTTTTTTAGTTTTAATTTAAATTATTTATATTTTTTATAATATAATCTAGAAAGTAAAGATAATTAATTAAAAAAATTTAGAAAATAAAAATAAGTTTAGAAAAGTTATTCTTCTCCTTCTAAATCAAAATAAATTATTTCAGTTTTGTTTCTCATACCTTCCATATAAACTATATATGCTCCAGACTGTAATTCATTTAATAGAGTTTGGTTGATAGCGTTTTTGACAGTATCTAGTTCAAGAGTTTCTTCTGGTCTGGTTTCAAACACAGTGATTATATGATAACCAAAGATAGTTTCAACAGGTTCTGAAATCTCTCCAACTTCAAGTTCAAAGGAAGCATCTAAGAAATCTTGGTCAAAAGGAATTTCTCTATTAACCCAACCTAAATTTCCTAGAGTTTGTTGAGCTGCAGGTTCATCTGAATATTCTAAAGCTATACTAGCAAAATTATCTTCATCTATTAATTCGATAATTTCATTAGCTCTTACTAAAGATTCTTCTTTTGATAATTCAGATTCACATCTTTCACTTTCATTATGACATACTAGAATATGTGAAACATTGATACTTTCAGGTGTTTTGAATGTTTCAATATTTTTATTATAGTAATCACTAATGTCAATTTCACTTATCTCTAAATCTGAAAAAACTAATTGTTGAACAACTTGATTTAAAGTCATAGATCTTTTGTAGACGATTTTTGCGTCATCTAAAGTTAAACCATTTTCAGATAACATTGCTTCAAAATCTTCAATAGTAACTCCTGCTTCAGTAGTTAGGTTTGTCATATATTCATTAATTTCTTCATCAGTAATGATAATACCCATTTCATTGGCTTTAGCTAAAAGTAGTTTCTCGTCAATAATTTGATCGAGTAAATTATCTTTAGTTATATAATCTTTATACTGTGGTGGGATTTGTTCATATCTTTCATTAAATTCATCTAGTGTTACAGGTTCTTGATTAACAATTACTGCATATTTTTCTTCTTCTGGAAAAACACTTGATATCTTCTTAAAAAATGGAAGATCGATGTCACCTTTAAGTAAAATTACTAAACTTGAAATAATAATTAACACAAGTAAAGCACCTAGCGCTAAATTTACAAGTTGTCTTTTTTTCTTAATTTTCATAACTTTTTCTTTGTACTCATTTTTAGATTGAGATTTTTTTTTTGGAATCTTTTTAGCCATAATCATAACCCCCGATTAGGAGGTGAGAACTTGATAATATATAAAAAGATTATGTAGAAATGGGGTTTTTAATAGTTTTTTTTGGATTGAAAATCCTCCTATAGATTATGAAAAATTATATAAACGTCGCTTCTATTAAATTAAACATGTATGACATCGTAGTTGGAAGAAGCCAAAGTGATTTTAAAAAGTATGGTTTAAGAGGTACAGTATTGCTTGGAAAGCATTATGTTCAGATGGGTCAAGTAACTTCTCTTTCAAATAAAATGTATTTGGATGTCACTCGATCTCATGTTGTGTTTGTATGTGGTAAGAGGGGTGGTGGAAAAAGTTATACAATGGGTGTAATTGCCGAAGGAGTGTCAGATTTAGAATCTGATATTAAACAAAACATTGCAATTGTTATTTTAGATACAATGGGAATTTATTGGTCTATGAAATTTCCTAATCAAAAAGAGCGAGATTTATTAGATTTATGGGATATTAAACCAAAAGGCTTGGATGTAACGATATTTACACCAAAAGGAAGTTATGAAGAATTTAAAGAAAAAGGGATTCCTACAGATTTTCCATTTTCAATTAGACCAAATGAATTAGATATTGAAGATTGGGTACTTAGTTTAGGAATCGATAGAAATAGTGAAGAAGGAGTATTGTTTGAACGTGTTATAACAGATTTAAAAGTATCAATAGAAAATTTTTCATTAGATGATATTCAAGAAAAAATTAAAACAGATGAAAAAGTTTCAAATAGAGCCAAAGATAAAGCATTAAATTTACTTGTAAACGCAAAAACCTGGGGATTATTTGATAAAGACGGAACACCAATTAATGATCTTGTTAAAGGTGGGCAAGTAACAGTATTAGATGTAAGTATTTATGCAACTACTCCAGGAGGATGGAACATTAAATCTCTAGTTATAGGCTTAATTTCAAAAAAACTTTTTATCCAAAGAATGATTTCTAGGAAAGATGAAGAATTTCAAGCAGTCCATGAATCTGTTCATTTTTTTGGAGAAGAAAAACAAAAAAAGATGGAATATCCAATGGTTTGGTTAATAATAGACGAAGCACATGAATTTTTACCAGTTTCAGGAAAAACCGCAGCATCAGATCCTTTAATTACAATTCTTAGAGAGGGTAGACAACCAGGGATTTCATTAATTTTAGCAACACAACAACCAGGAAAAATCCATACAGATGTTATGACTCAGTCAGACATTATTTTAAGTCATAGAATTACAGCAAAATTAGATACTGATGCTTTAGGAATGTTGATGCAATCTTATATGAGAACAGGTCTTTCACAATATTTAGATAATTTACCTCGGGAAAAAGGAGCAGCAATAATATTAGATGATAATAATGAAAGAATGTATCCTATGAGAGTTAGACCTAGATTTACTTGGCATGGTGGAGAAGCACCTAATGCTGTTCCTTCTAAAAAGAAAATATTTGATATTTAATATTTACTTAAATTTTTAAATACAATTATATTACCCTTCTTTTAGGTATTAATAATGTTTAGCAAATCATTTCCTCGAACAACTGACAAATCTTCTTATCCTATTTGGGAAGAGATTGTGTTAAGTGATAATGAAGAAAAAGAACAAGAAACACTTGCTAGAAAAGAAAATATTGAAAAAATGCGTGAAAGCATTAGTGACGCAAAAAAAATTATTGAAGCAAATTCTTTAAAGCCTTATCAAACAGACATGATAAATATAGCAATTGCTCTTTTTGAAAAAAGAGGATCTCATGAAATTTATTATAAAGAAAATAAAGCCAAAGAAAAATTTGATAGTAAATTCAAAATAAATTAAATTAATTCTTTTTGCATAGATTTTAGATAGATTTCTAAAACCGATTTTAATTTTAAAATTCCTTGAATTTCTTTTTCAAATTTTAAAGGATAATTTTTGAATTTTTTTTCTAAGATAATTTGAGTTATTTGATTAATGTCTAAATCAGGTTTTAAACTGGTTATAGAACTATGCATTACTTGTTCAATAGACATATTTTGAATTTTATTACCATACTTTGTTAGACTGTGGATAAAATCTTTTGCTGTAAAAGTTCCAAGATGATTTTTTTCTTCATTGACAATAAAAAAAAGATTGTTATTTGATAGCATTAAATCTCTAACATGAAGAATGGTTTCTTTTTTATCAATAAGGTTAATATTTTTACTCATAATAGTTCTAGCAGTTATATTTTTGGAAATATCTCCTTTAAATTTTGAAGCTTGTTGTAATAAATCTATGGAAGAAATTTGACCTTCTAAAACATTATTATCTGTGATACCAATAACATCAACATTTTCTTGAGTGACTACATAAAATGCTTCTTCAATTGATTTATCATTTTCGATAAGAACGACATTTTTAGACATAATCTCTTTTGCTTGAATATTCATTAAGTCTTTTTTTGTTAAATCAATTTTTAAAATATCTTTTTCATCAATTTTACCAATACATCTATTATTATTTACTACAAACACAATATCAGATCCTGTGGCTGACATCATAGCAAGAATATTATGAAGAGATTCATTAACTGATATTTTTTTACAAGAGTTCATGATAAAACCAACTTTTTTGTTTAAAATATTCCTAGAGGAAGCTTTAGTAGGTGATAAAGTAATTTTTGAAACAGTATTGCTAAAAAACTTTGTTGAAAATTTAATTAATAAAAATAAAATAACTAAACCTACACCCACTATTAATAAAACAATGAAAATATTGAAAATATCTTTTGCCGCTTTTGATCCTTGCTTTTTTACATTATTAAATGTTGGACTTTGAACAGATTCGTTAATTAAAACAGGGTTATTTTTTGATATATTGTAATTTAATTCTGTTTTGTCTTGAGAGTCTTCATATTGGTTTAATTCTTCAAGTTTTGTATTAGATGAATTAATTAAAGCTAATATTTCTTCATTATTTTGTGATTGTGTTTGATAATTAATTTCTTCCGTTACATTTGTTGGACTTGAAGGTTGATAGACAAAATTTAATGAAATTGTTGTGACCTCAATACTATATCCTGGATTTGCAGGAATAATTAAATTATGATTAGTTTGTTTTAAATCTAAAATAATATTTGTACCTTTGACAGCTCTAATTTCATCAAAAAAATAATAACCCTTTTGACTTGGATTTCTTCTTTTAATTGCAGTTTCTTTATCAAGAGTAAAAGTTGTTTGGGTTTGTAATTCACCTGATATGTCCAGGTAATGAACAGTAATTTCAAAATTTTCAATAGGAATATTTTTTGCTAAAATTTGACCAGAGATTTTAGTAGGAAGAATATAGTTTTGAGCATTGCAAATTGAAATAGTTAAAAGAAAAAAAAGAACAAGAAAAATTTTATTTTTCATTTATTTTTTTTTGGCTTAAAATCTCCTTCTATTTCAACAAAATCATCAGGATTTGCAACAGTCATTGAAACCATTGAATTAAAAAACATATATGCAAAAAATATTGCAAAAGTTAATCCCCATGTTTGAGGTGAAATAAATAGTTCACCTGATAATTTGTCAGAATTTATATAGTAATAAAATATAATTGAGGCGATTATACCTAGAATTGATACCATCATGTAACCTAAACTAGATTTTCCTTTACTAAGTGCTGACATGATAAATAATATTATAAAAAATGCTGAGAAAAATGAAGAAATATTAATTGTAGGGTATATTACATAGTATATTGATATTAAAAGACCGACAATAGATACACCCATAAAAGTTCCATTAAGTGGAGCGAAGCTTGATTTTGCCATAATAGTTACACCTCTTTACATATAATTTAATATAAAAAGTATATAAATTTATTCTCTTAGCATGTATTTATGAAATGTTTTTTTAGCTTTTTCTCTTCTTTTTTGATGCTCAGCTAAAAACTCATTGATTGTGTCTACACATATTTGTTTTAGTTCTCCTGATAGAAGTTTACCAGATTTATAATCTCCATAAATCTTTTTTAGTTTTTTATCATCTGGTTCAAGGAAAGTTAACATGTGATATGATAAATCAACATCAGGATTACCTCCATATTTTCTATGTTCTTCAATAGTTTCTCTTCCTCCAGAGAATGCATATTTCATGATCTTTTTCCTAACAGTTTTGGGATCATCTGTAGTATAGATTGCACTTTTTGGATCTGAAGCAGACATTTTACCACCTTTTCCAAATCCTTTCATAAAACCACAATGCAATTGACAAGGTTTAGGAAATCCTACCTTTCCAGCAATATCTCTAGTAACTCTCCAGTATGGGTCCTGATCAATAGCTGCTGGAATTAATGTTGGAATTTGTTTTTTCTTAAGATAAGAAGGTAGATAACAAGGAGCTGCTTGAACAGCCGGGTGAAATATTAGACCAATATTAGTTTCATTATTAAATCCAAAAACAGCTTTTGCAGTTGAAAAATTAATCTTTTTTGCTATTTGATTTGTAATTTTAAATCTTGTTGCACTCATTTCTGAATCCAAAAATATAAATGTTTTTTTAGGATTAAAACCAACAGCAATTATATCAAGAATATTTTCATAAGAATAATGTATAGCGTCTTTTAATTCCATATTTTTTACTAAAAACTTTTCTACATCAGTTAGTTCAAAGTATAAATCAACATTAAAATTATCTTGTAACCATTTTGTAAATAACCAAGGGATAATATGGCCAATATGAGTATTACCTGATGGGCCTCTTCCAGTATAAAGAGCAAATTCTTCACCTTTTTCATAATGATCTAAAATTTTATCAAAATCTCTATGAGAAAAAAATATTTTTCTTTTTAGGAAATAATGAAGATCCCCTGTATGTTTTTTAATTCGTTTAAGAAGTTTTGAATCAATTCTTGATGTTCCAAATTTTCTTATTAATTTGTTATAATCAACATCACCTTTAACTTCCCAAGGAGTTACAATAAAATTTTCCTCTTTTTCCTTTTCTTCTTCAACTTCAAAGAAATTTAGCTTGGTATCTTTGGTTGAAATTAATTTGAGATATTTTTTTAAATCATTTTTAACATTTTCAACATTTTCATCTGTAAGCTTAACATCAGACCAAATCATAAAACTAGCATCCTTGGTTTTTTCAGATACTAGCGAATATTTTCCTGCACCATATAAATGAGTGATTAATATCTGATTGCCTTTTCTTAAAACAATATCATCTTTTTTTGTTTTTAATTTGGTTCCATCCATATATATAAAATCTTCATTACCTTTTGTGATATCAAATTGAAGATTTTTACCTAATTTTGCAAGATCTTGAACATCCATAATAACACAATTCTTTAATTCTGTCATAAAAAACAAATCTTTTAGAACTGAGTGTGTTGGAATTTTTTTCCCTTGAGAGATAGTTTTTAGTTGGTATTCAATTGGAAAACTTTTTTTGTATTTTTCAAAAAACACTTTTTTGTTTTTGATATCTTCTTTATAGTTTTCAAAATTAGAAGTGATATATTTTTCAAGTTTTCTTTTTTCTTTTTCCAAAATTGGAGATTCTTTTACATTTTTTATATTTGTAGCAATAACCCCAATGAACCTTGCAAAAGGATATTTTTCCAGTAGTCTTTGTGTAATTGAAAATTTAGGTATCATATATTTCACCTGTAATCTGATATTTTATTTAATTCTTTCTTAAATGACATTATATTAAATTCTAGGACATTATATGCAAATAGTGATTTAATAGTTACATTATCTATTTTTTTCATTTCCTTTCTCCAAATATTTTTGTTCCTACTCTAATCATATTACTTCCTTGTTCAATTGCAGTTTTATAATCTGAGCTCATACCCATTGAGAGAATTTCTAGTTGGGTAGAATCAAATATTTTTTTCATTCTTTTAAAATATGGAATAGGGTCTTCTCCAAAGGGATGTATGCACATTAGTCCTTTGATTTTTATATTTTTATATTTTTTTATCTGAGCAACAAATTCTACTGTTTTTTCTGGTTTAATCCCAAATTTTTGTTTTTCTTCACCTATATTTATTTGAATTAACACTCTTTGAATTTTGTTAATTTCTTTTGCACGATTATTGATTTCTTGTGCAAGTTTTAATGAATCAACAGTTTGAATTAAATCAAACATTTCAACAGCTTTTTTTGTTTTATTTGATTGTAAATGTCCAACAAAATGAAACTCAACATGATTTTCTTTAAAAAATTCATTTAATTCATTATATTTTTCTTGTGCTTTTTGAATTCTATTTTCTCCAATTATTTTTATCCCAGCGTTTATAGCTTGTTTTATTTCTAAAACAGATTTTTTTTTTGATACAGCTACTAGCTTAGCTTTTCCAATTTCTTGTATGATTTTTTGGATGTTTGATTTCATCATTGTATTAAAATAAAAAATAAAACAATATATAATTATCTGCTTGCAATAAATTTAACATTTTTATACCTCTAAACTATAAGTTAGACAATTTGCTCTAGAATGATCCAGTTCTCTGTCTAATTTTAGTTCTCCATTTGTAAAATGACCTAATTCTTGGTCTTTTATTAAAAATGGACAACCATAAATTTTATTATTAGGTGTAATTACAAACAAAGATTCACCAGCGGGACAATAAGAATTTTGTAATGAGAGATCTTCTCCTTTAGATCCTTGTCTAGGACCAAAATTTCCATGAATTTTAATATTCAATTCTTCTTGTGAATAAATTGATCGTGTTTCTTGAACTAAGTCAAAAAATTGAAGGATTTGTTCCTTATCTAAACTAAATTCAGGATGATTAGCACCACTCCCTAACTCCAAATATCTAAGAAATCTAATTTCTTGAGCACCCATTTCATAGGCTTGTTTACACATACTTAAGACATCTTGATAGTTTTTTTCTGTAATTAAAGTTGTTAATCTCACTTGAAAATCTCTTTCTACCGCTAATTTGACAACACGTTCAACAAGAGTTAAAGGAACACTTGACATATCACTTTGTACTCCAAAATCTGCACTGATTTGTAGAGTGTTTATTCCATGTTCTTTTAACAAGCCAAAATATTTAGAGTTTTGTAACAAGAGTAAACCATTAGTTAATATATAATCTTGACCTGCTTTTTGATAAGCATCTAGATAATTTGTATCCATTAGAGTTTCACTACCTGCGATTGTTACATCAAATCCTAACGAATGAAGTGTCTCAACATCACGAATAGTATCTTCAGCAGATTTGACTCCTTGGAAAGGTAAATAGCACTTTTTACATGCAATATTACAAGCATCTTTATCATTAACCATTAATACAACTTTTTTTTTCATTTTATTAACCTCCATATGGAATTTCTCTATCTATTATTATAGGGTTATAACTTCCTCTCATTTCTTCTCCTAATTTATATTCTATTGTTCTAAAATGTCCTTGATGTTCATCTTGAACTATGTAAGTTTCATCTTGACCCAAGGTAACATATGCAAGATATATTCTTTCAGGATTATCCATTTCCCATGATAAAACAGGTGACGCAGGTAAACTGTAAATTGTATGCAGAAAAATTTCTAATTCTGCAAATTCAGGCGTTTCTCTAATTTGGTGGGTCACTATACCAAATATTTTTTCTTCTATTGTTTTCTCTTCCATTTTTTTATCCTCCTTAATATTTTAAAATGGGGCTACTTGGACTTGAACCAAGAAATATCAGGTTGGAGCTGAAAGTTTTATCTTTAAACTATAGCCCCACAAATTAAATTTAATAGAACAATGAGAAATCTAACTAACACCAAGATTCAATATTCAAATTATTGTTAGTTAACATGATTTAAAGGTAATACATAACTTATTTATATAGTTTACGAAATATATTTTGTAGAATATAAAAGAGTTAACACTATAGAGGGTAAAGAACAGTAAATTTATATTAAAAAAAGTTAAAACTAACGCCAACATCCATATAATAAATCTTTAGAGTTATAACTAGAAAAAACTAAATTATGTACGCCACGGACAACCACTTTTTATTGTCATAAGAGATAGTAGGTAATTATTATATATAAGTTTTTTTATCTGAAAAACTTATGTTCAAAAATCTTTGATTTTTGTTGTAAAAAACTTGTCAAATTCTTCATAGTTTTTTAGATATTTGTAAACTGTTAGATAATGTCCTTTTTTTTCTTCTAAAATTTCTTCTACATCTATTTTCTTTTTTTTCATTTGTTCAAAAAGTTTTTTTTGAAATTCATAAAGTACTACCTGATCATTTAAAGAAGTATATAATTTAATTTTTGTTTTTTTAATATTGTTTAAATTATTTATGGGTTCAATTTGTTTCCACTCTTTTTGTAATTTTTTAAGATTATATTTTTTTTTCTCTAGTTTAATTTTTACTTCATCTGCATAACTAGTGAAACAAGTTTTTGATAAACTACTTCCAGCAACAAATAAAACCATTTTGTCAATTTTAATTCTATTAGCAATATATATAGAGAGAAAACTACCTAAAGATGCACCAAATAAATTAAATTTTTTAACTCCTTTTTTCTTTAATTTGTTTATTGCTTCTATTGTTTTATTTTTGACTTCTTCAAAATAATTTACAGTTTTAGTTGTATCTTCTGAGAGAAGTTCTCTAGGACAAAAAAATAAAATAATATTGTATTTATGTTTTAGAGGATTGTAAATATCTTTAAAATGTTCTGGAGAAGATCCCCAACCAGTATAAAAAAATATAGAATTTTTTGAATTTGAGTATAAAATCTTATAATATACTTTGAACTTTTTAGGTTTCTTGATCTTTCGTTTATATGATCTAAGTGTATTTAGAACTTTATCATCAATTCCATTCATTTTTAATCATTGCAGTTACTATGTCAATTGCTGTTTCTCTTTTATGAGGATATGCAGCTATGGCTATATTTAAATGAAAACAATTTCCACTCTCGGTTATGAAAAATTTATCTTCAAGAAGTTTTTCTTTATCAAATCTTATATAAAAATGTAATGATTTGTCAAGTCGACTTTCTAATTGGTTAATTAATAATTTTTTTTGGTCCAAATCTAAATTTTTCATTAAATTTTTAATAAAAGCAGTTGTGTGTCTTTGTTTTTTTATTGATACTGTCAAAATTTTAATTTTTTTATTTTCAAAACCTTCAACAGTTTTTGATATGACTTCAATTTTCTCTTCTTTAAAATCAAAAGGAAATAGATTCAAAATTTTTTCTTTGATAAGATCTTCATTGTCATTTTCTTTAGAAAAAACTCTCATTTCAATAAAATGTGCTAATTTCATATAGAAAAAGATTTATTAATTATATTTAAATCTAAGGTAGTATGAAAAATAATTCATTAAGATTCATATTTTTTAATTTGAGGTATTTAAATTGAAAATACTAGTCACGGGTGGTGCAGGATTTATAGGAAGTCACATTGTTGACGCATATATTAAAGAAGGCCATGAAGTAGTTGTAATAGATAATTTATCCAATGGTAAAAATGAGAATTTGAATTCTAAAGCAATTTTTTATAAAATGGATATTAGAGATGAAAAAATCTCTGAAATTTTTAAAAAATATAAATTTGATCTTGTTAATCATCACGCAGCACATATAAATTTAAGAAAATCAATAGAAAATCCAGCGCTTGATACAAGTGTAAATGTTATGGGTCTCTTAAATGTTTTAAAAAATTCAACTGATAATAATGTTAAGAAATTTATTTATGTTTCAACAGCTGGAGTTTATTCAATTGAAAATGATATTCCAACAAAAGAAGAAGGCAAATTAGATCCTAAGTCTCCATATGGAATTAATAAACTTGTAGGAGAACACTATGTAAAAATATTTAGTGAATTATATGGGATTGATTATACTATTTTTAGATATTCAAATGTTTATGGACCTAGACAAGATCCACAAGGAGAGGCAGGAGTAGTTTCAATTTTTATTAATAATTTAAAAAGTGATAAAGTGTCAATAATTTTTGGTAAAGGATCTCAAACTAGAGATTATGTTAGTGTATTTGATATTGTTAACGCAAATATTTTAGCAATTACAAAAGGAAGCAAAAAAATAATTAATCTTTCAACAAAAAAAGAGACAAGTGTAAATGAAATTTATGAAATTATTCAGAAAGTTTTTGAAATATCAATTAAAGCAAATCATATTGATCCTAAACCAGGAGATTTAGAAAGAAATTCTTTGGATAATTCATTAGCAAAGGAAATTTTAAGTTGGGAAGCAAAGATTAATCTACTAGAAGGAATTAAGTTAATGAAAACAGGTTAATTATATGAAACATACGCTTAAAGTTACACTTTTTTTATTGGTTATTTTTTTCACAGCACAAATTGTAGGATTATTTTTAGTTTCAGAAACAATTTATCCTCAAATGGATGATAAAGGTGAAATCGCTACAGACAACACAGGAAATATTGTAATTGAATATGATTTAGACTCAGAACCTCCTTTTGAAACTTCTGGGAATTTAACTTACTTAGTTGTTATGATTTTTGTAGGAACTGCACTTGTTCTCTTAATGAATCGATTTAAATTGTTTAAAGTTTGGAAAGCTTGGTTTTATATAGCTATTTTTGGAGCATTATTTTTAGCATTAAAAAGAATAATGCCTGATTTACCTGCAATGATTATTTCAATAATTCTTGCTTATCTTAAAGTCTTTAAACCTAATGTATTTGTTCATAATATTAGTGAAATTTTTATTTATGGTGGTATCGCTACAGTTCTTTATAGATGGTTTACTGTTCCTTTTGCTATAGCAATGCTTGTTATAATTTCAGTTTATGATATGATTGCTGTTTGGAAATTAAAACACATGATTACTTTAGCCACTGCTCAAGCAGATCAAAAAATGTTTGCAGGAATATTATTGCCTTATAATAAAGCAAAGTCAAAGCAAAAGAAATCTAAAAAAAAATCAAAGCTTAAGTTACCTAAATTTAAAACAAAGAAGCTTTTGGCACCAATTCCTAAAAAAATTCAGGCAACGCAAAAAGTTAGATCTGCAATTCTCGGTGGAGGAGATGTAGCATTTCCATTAGTTTTTGCAGCAGCAATTATGAATGATATGATTATTAAAGCAGGACCTTATAGTTCTCATCTTGCTTTTATAGTAGCTAAACAAAATGCCTTTTTTATTTCAATAATAATTTCTATATTTGCAGCAATTGCATTATTTTTATTATTTTTAAAAAGTGAAAAAGGAAAATTCTATCCTGCAATGCCTTTTATTTCTGCAGGATGTATTGTAGGATATCTAATTACTTTATTGTTTTAAAATGAAAAACAAACATTTAGGAATAAATGTTGTGATAAAATTTATTAAAATAGATCAAGTAAATAAAGCAATCCAAGCATTGGAAAATCTTAATGTAGATTGGATTAGAATTGAATTTGATTTTTTTGAATATTTAAAAAATAAAAAATTAAATTACGAGTTGTATGATAATTTCTTAAAAAAAGTTTTAAAGAGTAAAATAAAAGTTTTAGGATTAATTTCTGGAAAAGTTCCTGGAAATTTAATGAATTTAATTGATCCAAAGAGAAAATATCCTTTTGTTTTAGATAAATTAACAGAGTATAAAAATTTTTTAAATATTTTAATTTTGAGATATAAAAAATATATTAATCATTGGGAAATTTGGAATGAAGAAAATTCTTTACGGTTTTGGATAAATCTTCCTAGTCCTAAAGAATATCTTAAGCTTTTATCAATATCATCAGAGATAATTAAAACCCAACAGAAGTCTGCAAAAATTGTCTTTGGAGGCATTATGGGAGATGATAGAAAAAAACTTATCTTTTTTCAATATCTTAATTTTTTTAAAGATAGTTGTAAAAATAAGACAAAAAAATTATTTGATGTTACTAATTTTCATCCTTATGATTTTGATTGTTATTTATCTTTTAAAAGTGCAAAATCTTTTTTTAGAAAATATGAAAAAATATTTTTAGATACAATTAATTATTCTAGAAAGTATTCAAATAAAAAAATATTTTTTACAGAATTTGGAATAAGTAGAAAATTTACTAAATTTACAAATAAAGAAATTGCTAAAATTTATTTTGATCTTTTAAAACTCTGTGAACAAGAAAAGGTTGTATTATTCTTATGGACATTAGTTGGGCCTTATGGCTTTGAATATAGTTGTTTAAATCCAGAGACAGAGTTTTGTTTGTTAAATAAAAAAATGGAGCCTTTACCGTTATATAAAGAATTAAAAAAGAAATTTATTTAGAAAGTCCACCAGCAACTGCACCAGCACCAATTATTCCAATATCTAAGTTTTTAATTAGTGATATATGGACTTTATTTAGTAATTTTGCATATCTTTGATTATTTAAGAATTCTTCCATAAAATATTTTTTAAGATAGGGTTTTATTGCTACAGAAATTCCACCAACTAAATATACTTTTGAACTTAAAAGATTTAAACAAGTATCTCTAATGAATCTAGCATAAAATTTTGTAAAAATTTGTAGAGTTAAATCACAAAGTTCATTGTTTGAACTATATTTGGTTATAACTTTAGCTTTGTAGAAAGGTTCTTTTTTGATTAATCTTCGAATTTTGATATTAGTTTTAAGATTAGACTTGATTTCTAGGTGTTCATAAATATCTAGTAATCCATTTCCAGATAAAACATCTTCATAAATAGGCATTCTTCTATATTTTATTTTTAAGAAATCAAATAATGCATAATCATCAATATTTTCAATAGTTAATGTTGTACCTCCAGGTTCACAAGGATATACATTTCCATCAATAATAAGTGATTTTCCTAGACCAGTTCCTGCACCAACAACAATGGATACATTATTTTTAAAACCTTTTCCTTCATTAATAATAATTTCATCGGATTTTTTAATATATTTTGAACCAACACCATTTGCATAAAAATCATTCATTAAATAGATTTTTTCTACATTTGTGTTTTTTTTAATTTCCTTTGTATCAATTTTTAAGTCTGCATTAGTTAATTTAGCTTTATGACTAATAATTGGTCCAGCAAAACCTATACCAATAGCTTGAGGTTTTTTTTTAAATGAATTAATTAAAGAAGAAATGCTTTTTACTTCATTTGTTAAGTAAGTTTTTTCTTTAATAATCTTAGGTCTTTTTTTAATTTCTACAAGTGCGATTCTAGTATTAGTTCCACCAACATCAATTCCTATGACTTCCATAAAATCAATCAAATAAGTGTTGTTTAAATAATTTTTCCCTAACCTCCTATTTTTATTATAAAATAAACTGCAGTTTTTTGCAGTAACCAAATAATACATAAAACAGTTAAAAAATATATTTTAAAATTAAAAAACATAATTACCATATAAATACCACAAATAAAATCAATAACACTTGCAATATCTTTACTAATAATAATAAAGATAATTCCTTTTAAAAATAAATAAATTCCAGAGTATAAAATTAAATTATTTGGAAGAATATTAGATAAGATTAAAATTATTACAGTTAGTAAATCTAATATGTAAAAAATCATTTAATAAGAAAAATTTAATATCCTTTAAGGCTTTTTTGTCTAACTGTCGTAGAAAAACTAGTAGGATTAATACTCATACCATCTTTAGCTGCAATAACTTGAACACCAGTATTTTTTTGAATGTCTCTAATTTCATACAATGGGTCAGCTTGGAGCATTTTTATGCCAAAACCAGTTAGTATTGTTAATTGAGGTTTAACTTTTTTAATAATTTCTTGTGCAGTTGTACTAGTTAGACAATCTTTTTTATCTGAAGAACTAGGTTCTCTAACTGATAAAATTAATATGTCAACATTTGAAAGTCTATCTGCTAGATTAGGATCATATTGGGTGTTAGGAATATATGCTAGATTGAATCTAGGTGTAATAAATTTATAACCACATTCTTTTGAGAGAGGTTTTTTTAATTCTATAACTTCAATTTCAATATCATTTATACCTAATTTTTTTGTATTATCAATTATCATTACTTTTTCTAAATATTTTTTATATTCTGGATTTAAGAAGGGATAGTTATCTTTTTCAATCATAGCAACACTTGATGGACAAACAAGAACGCCTCTTTTATCTAATCCATCATGACTCATAGCACTAATAATAGCGTTTACATCATTTGCTTTAAACATTTCATTTCCTGTAATTAAAATTGCAACATTTTCTCTTAAATTAATAGACATCATTTTTGACATCATTAGAGCAGAAGGTCCTGGATCAATATGAAATTGGTTGCTTCCATAAGTGAAAATAATTCCACCACTAGTTCTTTTTTGTTTTCCAATAACAAATTCATCTCCGCCTGTTCCTAGAAATAGAATACGAGTATTCATACTATTCTTAAATGATAACAAATATAAAAACTTTGTGGAGATACTTAATAAAAATTATAAATTAGTGAATGATTTAACTCTTTTATGAGAATTATTTTAGCTTCAAAATCATGGACAAGAGCAGAGGCATTAAAAGAACTTGGTTTAGAATTTGAAACAATAGCAAGTAACTTTGATGAAAAATCTATCAGAGATAAAGATCCAGAACGACTAGCGTTAAAATTATCTGAAGAAAAATCAAAAGCAGTTAATGTTAAAGATGCCTTAATTATCTCAGGGGATTTATTTGTTGTTTTTAATAACAGAGTCTATGAAAAACCTAAAACTAAAGAAGAAGCATTTGAAATGATAAAATCCTTTTCAAATAATTCTCTTGAAATAGTCACAGCAATAGCAATTAGATATAATGGAAAATTAAGATCTGCTGTTGAAACATTTAAGGTTCAATTTAGAGAATTATCTGATAGTGAAATTTGGGAGTATATTGATGAGTTTCCTGTTATTCATTGTGCAGCAGGTTTTGAAGGACAAGGACTTGTTAGGTTTTCAATTGATCATAAAGATCCTACATTTCATGGAATTTCAAAAAAAAATATTTTAAAATTATTAAATGAATTTGGTGTAAAATATGATAAAAAAAATATTAAATGATGTTTTTGATTATAAAAAAGGAGATAAAATTGTAATTTTACATGATATTATTACAAAAAAAACTTCTAATTATTTTTATAGAATTGATCTTGCAGATAAATGGTATAGTGAAATAAAAAAATTTGAAGAAAATGTTTTTTTAATTAAGTATAAAGAAACAGGTTCACATAATTCTGATTTTCCAACTCATTGTTACCAAGGAAGTAAAGAAACTACTTTTGAAGAAGTTTTTAATGAAACAAAAATTGTTATAGCTTTAACTGAGTTTTCAGCGACAGCTCCTTTAGTTAAATTTTCAAATAAATATGAATTTAAAGCTGCAAGTATGCCAGGATTTAATAGAGAAATGTTGCCAGCAATGAATATAGACATTAATGAAATTAAAAAACGAGTAGGCAAGATTTATGATTTATTATTTGATGCAGAGTCATTAAATATTGTTTTTGATAATACTGAATTATTTGTTGATTTAAAAGATTGTTTTCCAAAAAAAGATGATGGACATTTTATTAAAACAAAAGTTATTAATTTGCCAACAGGAGAAGCGTTTATTGTTCCTAAAGAGGGTATTGAGAGTAAGACTAAAGGTTTTCTTCCTATTCTAGGAAATTTGTATAAAATTAGTTCGAATCAAATTGTTTCATGTAACAAAGAGAATGATGAATTAATGGAAAAAATTAAACTTGATCCAATGGTTGGAAATATTGCAGAAATTGGACTTGGAGTTCTTGGAAGCTTTGGAATAAAACCTGTTGGAGAAGTTTTATTAGATGAAAAAGTTGGATTACATATTGCATTAGGAAGAAGTGAACATTTAGGAGGTCATGTTTCTCCTAAAGAATTTTTAGATTCAAAAAATGTTTGGCATCAAGATTATGTTTTTTTAAAAGGGATCAAAGAAATTATTGTTAATAAAGGTAATAAAAAAACAGTTCTTATGAAAGAAAATCAATATACTATTTTTTAAAATTTTAAAATTCTTAGTGGATAACAAACAATAAGTTTATATATTAATATACCTTTTACTATATTAGAATATATTTATGTGGTTCTAATGTGTAGGATGATAATTGCAGTAGGAGAAGTCCAAACTAGGGAGTTACTTAGAGATCTCATCATTATAGCAAAGGGTAATAATGAATTACATGAGAAAAACCCTGTTTATGGGAAACTTATTCATGGTGATGGATGGGGAATTGCTTATCTAAAAAATGAAACTTGGCATACATATAAATCTTTAAAGCCAATATATGAAGATGAAAAACTTTTAGAATTAGAACTTATTAAACCAAAAGTTATTATTTTACATGTTAGAAAAGCAACAGTTGGAGAAAAAGTTATTGAGAATACTCAACCTTTTTCGTATAGTGATATGAATGGAGATTTTGTTTTTGCTCATAACGGAACTATAAAAGATGATATGGTTAGTGAAAAAAACTATGTTAATGGGACATCTGATTCAGCTAAATGGTTTAATAAAATTTTGAATTGTTTTGAAAAAAACAATTTGCAAAAAAGTTTTTTAATGGAGAATTACACAAGTGCAAATTTTATATTAGTAACTCCAAAAAAAATTATTGTAGGGCAAAATTACTGTGAAAACCCAAAATATTGTACTATGAAGTTATTAAAAGAAAATAATTCTGTTGTTGTATCAAGTGAGATTCTCCCAACGTTTAAGCAAAAAGAATGGAAGGAATTAGATAATAAGACTATAGTTGAAATTAATCTTGCTGATTATTATTAATTAAAAATAATATAAATTCTAGAATTTTTTAAATGCTGCAATTGTTTCAAGTAAATCACTTTGACCTAAAAATTGTGCTCTACAACAATATCTATCTACACCAAGATCGTCAAGTGTTTCTTTAACTTTTTGTTTTCTATTATTTGTTTTTGTCATAAAGTCTTCCCATAGGTGAGCTATAGGTTTTCCACAACTCCAACATCTAATTGGTATTATCATAGGGTCTAGGAAAAACGTATTGTTTATAAAGATGTCGAAAAACAGACTCAATCATTTATCCGCTCTATACCCTGGCCAATGAATTTTTTATATATTTTTGATAGTTTTCTTAAATATACATCTTGTATGAATGAAATTTCTTCATCACTTAGTAGCTGTGATATTGGGAGTCTTTGATAAGGATTTATCATTTGGATGGTATGTTGTGGAATTTGACGGACAAAATCACTTAATGAAATTAAATTATCATCTAATGTGTCAAGATAGTATCTATCTAAAGTATCATACAATCTTTTTCTTTTTTTTTTTCTAAAAATTTGTACTCTGATCTGCTTATTCCAGTTGGTTTTTTAAGGAATCCATCAACTGCATGTACAAAGTTACACCCCAAATCATTATACACTAATCTTTCTAGAGTTGGGTCCCAATAATAATTTTGAGCTTTTTTTTCAATATCTGCAAGAAAAAGCACTTCTCTATCTAGCCTTTCTTTGTCCATATGCTTCTGAACTACAGAAGAAGGAACCTTTTGTAAACTATTCGGTGAATAACTTGGTGAAATAAAAGAAATAAAGTAGTAATGCATAGTATCTGAAAATTCAAGTTCATGTGTCTCTACATTAAATAAAACCTCTTCACAATTTTCTAAATTTTTCCTTAAAATAGCATATTCAGGAACCATAACACCAATGTTTCTAGCCATTTCATAACTTAAAGCTTCATAGATAGGTTGACATTTAAAATCAAGAGGAGTACTTGGAGGTAAACCTCTTATTCCATAAGCATGTTTTAGATAGGCGTTTTGTCCTCGTCCTCTAGCATCTTTTTTCGATAATCTAATTTTTCCTCCTGGATTACTACCTTTTCTACCATCTGTGACATAGATTTCTAGAGTCATAAATCTGGCATTAATATGTAATTTAAAAATATGTTTGTTTTTCGGTAGTATTTGAATTAATTTTATTAAATAAAGTAGCTTTAAATATAAGATTTTTTTGACAATAATCATGGCAAAAACAAATGAGGAAAAATTATTTGATCAAGCATCATTAGCATCACAGGCATTATTTCAAAAATTTGGAGAACAGATTCCAGATTATTTTATTCAAGCAGGGACAGGACTTCAGGGAATTTTGGATCCTAGAGAAGGATATAAAATTGAGGTTATTGATACTATTCCCTTTTCTAAAATTGATGGTTTTCCTGAAATTAAAGCAAGAGATCATGGAACTGATCTTGTTTTAGCAAGGCTTTCTAGAGATGATGGAAGTTTAGATTCAAAACTTATTGCAGTAGCAAAAGGAAGAAAACATGTTTATGAGTATGATGGAATTGATCAACAAGGTCAAGGGATAATTGATGTTTGTACTGTAGCTGTATCTATGGCATTACTTGGTGTAGATAAATATATTATTACAAATGCAGCAGGAGGACTTCAACATTTTGATGAAGAAGTTCCATATCTAATGGGAATAACAGACCATAAAAATGATACAGATGTTTCAATTTTAAAAGGACCTGTTGATGGACCACTTTTTCCATTTTATACTGGTTTTTCAGGAAAAGATAAGGATATGCCATATCAATCTAATTTGTTAAATACTGCAAGAGTTGTAGCAGAAGAGAATAAAATACCATTTAAAGAAGGACGTTATGTTGTTCAACATTCATCAAGAAGATATGAAACACCTGCAGAAACAAATGACTTAATGGCAGCAGGATATGGGGCAGTTGGAGCCTCAACAGTATTTTCTGTAGAAGCTCTTACAGGTATGATGCAACATAAAGATAGAGAAGAAAGAGATCTTCAAATACTTGGAGTATCAGCAATTACAAATCATTGTGCAACAGAAGAAAACCCTGTTCGATCAAATCATGTAGCTAATGCTGGAGAAATTTTAAATGAAAAAGGATACTTAACAAATCTTATATTTGAGACAATGTTAAGAAATTAAAAAAAAATTATTCAACTAAAATAGCAACTTTTCCTGGACTAGCTTGTTGTGCTTTATTTTCTTTACTTTCTTCAGCTTTGATAACATTAATATTTGCTTTGAACTCTTGTTTAAAAAAGTCAACACTTTCTTTTATAACTTTGAATTCTTTTTCTTGAGATGAAACATTATCAATTCCAGTTTTTACAGTTTTTTGAATTATTTTCATTACTTCTTTACTGTGTTTTTTCATGTCACTATTTTGCATAACTTTTCCCATTATTACCTTAAAGTCTCTAGTTTTTTCTAATTCTTTTTTTATGATTTTATATAAATCATATTTCCATTTTGGACTAATAAATAAACTAATTTTCTTTGGTTTGACTTTGACTAAATTAAGAACGGAAAAAATATCTTCCATAGTAGATTTAACAAAATCTTCACTATTGTCAATTTTAATTTCTTTGATTTTAGGCCATGATGCTACAGCAACAAAGTCTTTTTTTCCAAGAATTTCCCAAATTTCTTCACATACAAAAGGAGTTATTGGTGCAAGTAATAATGTTTGAGTTTCAATAAATTTGTTTATTGTTTCTAGATTTGGATTATTTACACATCTTCTTAAATACCATTTTAATGCGTTTTGCATATCAAAATAACTTATTTGAATTGCACTTCTAAATAAAGTTTCATTATAGTATGAAGCGGTTTCTTTGACAATTGCATCAATTTTATCATCCATCCATTTGTCAATACCTAATTTTTCTTTTCTTCCTTTATTATAATATTCTTTGGCGAAATCAAGCATTGATTGTAATTTTAAAATAATTGATTTAGCTAAGTCTCTGTCAAAATTTGCATCATCAATTCCTTCTCCACCTGATAAAGCAGTAAATCTAGATGCATCAGCACCATAATCTTTTTGAGCTTGTCTCATAGTAATAAAATTACCTTTACTTTTAGACATTTTAACACCATCAACCATTACATGTCCATTTAATCCATAAGATTTAGGCCAATGTTTTTTTGGAAATATTGCAGTATGATTAAAAATTGCAAATGACATGTGATTTTGAATTAAATCTTTTCCAGTGTTTCTAAAGTCCATAGGATACCAATATTCAAATTCATCTCTTAATTCTTCAGCTAGTTTTTTGTCAACTTTTACCTCAACATTTTTTCCTAGTAATACATAATCAAAGAAATTATCATTTAATAATTCAGGATTTACATCTTTAATTTTATAGTATAATGTATAAAATGCCATATAAATAGTACTATCTGATAATGATTCTATTAACCATTTTTCATCCCAGGGTAACCTTGTTCCTAGACCAACTTCTCTTGTACATGCCCAATTTCTTAACCAATCAAGAACATAATTAAATTGTTGACGAGTTTTTTCAGGATAAAGTTTCATTTGATCTAAACAGTCGTGTGCTTGCTTAGTCCATTTCTCATCTCCATATGCTAAGAACCATTGGTCTTCAACCATTTTGACAATTCCTGGAGTTAAACATCTACAAACAACTTTTCCAGTCATTTCATAAAACATTGCACCATCATTGCTTTTAATTAAATCTTTTTTAATTAATTCTTGAGCTTTAGGAACTTCCATTCCAGAATATTTTCCACAATTATTTTTTAAAATTCCTTTTCTAAATATGGTTTTATTTAATTCATCTTTAGCATTTTTAACTTTCTCCGATTCTTTAGGAGATGTTATTTTATATTTGTCAATCATGTCTTGTCCAAGATTGTCACTCATTCCTTCAACTTTTATTATAGAAATTGGTTTTAATTTTTTTATAACTTCTAAATCAAGGTCATAATCCTTAAGCAAATTTAAATCAGCTTGAATATGTTGAATTTCTACCAAATCTACAGGATCTTCTAATGCAGAATATACAATACCTGAACCAACATCTGCATCAATAAACCATGCAGGAACAGTATAAACTTCATATTCAACTAATGGAGCTTCACACCATTTTCCAATAATTTCTTTTGGTTTAATTTTTCTAATTATCTCAACCTTTGAATCATACTGATCTTTAATTTTTTGTACAACATTTTCTCCAACAACCCATTTTTCATCACCAACTTTTACAACAACATAATCGCCTTTAGGATCTATCCATATATGAGTTGTTGCAAGAACTGCGTCAGGTCTTGTTGTTCCAGTCATTAAAATCAAATCAGAATCTTTCATTCTATATTTTATCCAGATGAAATCTTTTGGAGTTTCTCCTTCTCCCTCTAATCTAGAGTGATCACCAATTGCGTTGTTTTCTTTTGAACACCAAATAACTGGAAATTTTCCTTTTATAACAAGGTTCTTTTCTTTTAATTTATTGAATTGCCATCTAATAAATTTATCATAATGTGGATTTAAATCTGTAGTGAAAAACTGTCTTCTCCAGTCAATGGAATATCCCATATCATTAAAATCATTTTGAGCTTCTGTTGGAAAAAATTTAACCCATTCAACAGGATCTTCAAATTTTTTAATTTGTTCATCACTAAACCCTTGCATTTTTAGTATAGAAATTTGTTTTTTCTCTTTTTCTTTGACTCTATTTGCAGCATTAACAATAGGACTTCCTGTGGCATGCCATGCTTGAGCATAAAGAACATTATGGCCGGTCATTCTTTTGAAACGTGAAAGTGCTTCTAATCTCATTGAAGAATAAAAATGACCAAGGTGAAGATATGAATTAACATAGGGATAAGGAAAAGTACCAAAGAACTTTTTTTTACCTTTAATAGGAGTTGCTTCAAACAATTTGGCGTCTTGCCATTTCTTGTTCCATTTTTCTTGAATCTTTTTGTATATCATTTAATCACCTTGAATATTATTTTATGAATCTTAAAGAATATTTATAGTTTTAGCCAATGAATGAGAATTACAGGAGAAGTTTGAGTTGGCTTAATATCATAATAAAAAGTAAAGTATTCTTATTTAAAAAACTTTTTTAAATTTTTATTAAATAATTTATTTAATGATTCAAGAAAGGCCTTTAATAATCAAGTTTATTACCTAGGTTATAATCATATTTTTATTTACGGAGGTAATACATATGAAATTTGAAAAAATAGGTCAAATTGGTGACATGTTAACAAGATTTGTTATTGGATTGATATTTATTCTAGCAGGTTATGGAAAATTATTTGCAACACCAGGGATTGCAGGTTTTACAGGAATGCTTACAGGTCTAGGAATCCCACTTCCAGGATTTTTTGCAATTCTTGTTGGAACAATTGAATTAGTTGGAGGAATATTTTTGTTACTAGGATTATTTACAACAATATCTGCAGCTTTGTTAAGTTTTATTATGGTTGTAGCAATTATTACAGTACATCTTAAGAATGGATGGGGAGATTATAAATACCCATTATTGTTATTAGTTGCAACATTAAGATATGTTGGAAATGCAGGATACTGCAATCTTAAAGAACATTTAAAAAAACTAAAAATGTAGTTTTATTTTTTCTTATTTTCTTCTTATTAAATTGGTAATCTTATTCTATGTTTAAATTCAAAAAGAACTCTTTTTTCAATAATTTCTTTTAATAAACCTGTGAAAGGAACATATATACTTTTTTCTCCAAATGTTATGTAGCCATTGTTTTTTCCTAAAGCAATAGCTAAAATTTTCCAATCTCTTTTATTTATTACAGAGCTTTTTTTATTTTCCATTCTTGCTATGATATTTTTTGCAACAACTCTTCCTTCAATCATTGCGTTATGAGCAGTACTAATATTTCCAGATCTTGCAACATCACCACATAAATAGATATTTTTGTTTTTTTCTAAACATAAATCATCACATAAAACATTATCAGTAATTTCATTAGGAATAATTCCTGCACTCATAATAATTAAATTTGTGTCAATTTTTTTGCCATCACTTAGTTTTACAGAATTTTTATCACATGATTTTACATAAGTTCCTTTTATTATACTGACATTTTGTTTTTTTAGATAATTTTCAATTTTTTTACCAGTTAGTTTGTTATTTAATAAATCATTTCCTGCATGGATAAGAGTTATATTGTATTTTTGTTTTTGAGCTAGAATTCCAGTTATTTCTATTCCAGTATAACCTCCACCAATAATTGTTATTTTTTGATTTTTTTTAAGTTTAGAGTTAATTTTTTTTATATCATTTAATCTTTTAAATGGTAAAGTATATTTTTTGAATTCTAAATTTTTATAATAATTCGTGCTAGAACCTGTCGCAATAACTAAATAGTCGAAATTATATGTGTTTTTTTCTCCTATAATTTTAGAATTTTTTATTTCTTTTACTAAGTCTTGGATAAAAAATTCTTTATAATATTTTGTTAGATTTAATTTAATTTTTTTAATATAGTTTGGATTATCAATGCATAAATGCAATGATGGAGTATATTCAAAATAGTCATCTTTGTCAATTAAAGTTATATCAAATAATTTTCTTTTTTTTAATAAACCTAAAAGTACAGAAAGTCCAGCAAATCCTGCTCCAATTATTACAATTTTTTTCTTCATAAAAAATTAAGTTAAGAAAAGATGATTAAATAAGTTTGTTTTACATTAAAGATAGTATTTAAGAATGAAACATATTTTTCTTTTTTAATATGAAAAATTTAAAACTATATGTTCGAGCACTAAGACTACCATTTATCACAGCATCAGCACTTTTGGTTATTTTTACAGGATTATATGTTTATACATCACAAGGAATTTTTAATTGGAATTTATTTTTGTTAACTTTACTAGGTGTTTCTTTTGCACATTTAGCATCAAATACAATTAATGATTATTTTGATTGGGATAAGAGTGACAAAGTAAATGCTTTTGCAACAGAGTTCAATGGAGGATCTAGAAAAAATATTGAAGGAAATTTTTTCAAATTTGATTTTTTGAAGATGAGTATTGTGCTCTTTATATTATCATTAATTTTGTTTATGGGCATTGTTTTTAGTAAGAGGCCTCTAGCAATTTATTTTGGTTTAGCAGGACTAATTTTAGGAAGTCTTTATTCATTACCTCCATTTAGTTTACAATCAAGGGGGCTTGGAGAATCAGTGATATTTTTAGCATTTGGTCCATTAATAACTGCAGCAACAGGATATATTTTAACAGGAATGTTTAGTTTAAATCATGCATTAATAGGTATTCCTGCAGGATTATTTGTAACTGCAATAATTTGGATAAATGAATTTCCAGATTTTATTGCCGATCGAGAAGTAGGAAAAAAGACTTTAGTTGTAAGAATGGGTCTTAAAACATCAAGATATGCATACTTAACAATATTTTTTTTAGCTTATGCTTTTGTAGTTTATTTTGTTATTATAGAAATATTACCTTTATTATCATTAATTACTTTACTTGGAGTTCCTATAGCTCTAAGCAATATAGTAAAACTTTGGACTAAATTTGAGCAACCAAAAGAATTAGTACCTGTGCAAGCCAAAACAATTATGCTTCATGCATTAAGTATGGTTTTACTTATTATCTCAGTTTTGCCTTTTTTTAACTAATTTTGTCTTATTTATAATAAGCTTTTTAAATCTCTTGGATTTCCTTTGCTCTAGGTGATACTCATGGAAATTAATATTCTTGAAGATAAGAAAAAAAGACTTGTTTTTGAATTAAAAGGAGAAAAGCATACATTATGTAATGCAGTTAGAGATGAATTGTGGAATGATAAATCCGTAACTGTATCAGCTTATAATATTTCACATCCACTTGTTGGTGTTCCTAAGTTTATTGTTGAAACAGATGGAAAAAAAGAACCAAAAAAAGCATTAAAAGACGCTATTGCAAGACTAAAAAAGAAAAATAATGATCTAGCAAAAGAAGTCAAAAAAATCAAATGAATATAAAAGACGGTAAGTTATTAGTTAAACTTGCTCGTAATTCTATTCTTACTTATTTTTCAAATAAAAATATTTCTTTAGATGAAACTTCAAAGTTTCAAGATGAACAAGGGGTATTTATAACTTTAACCAAACATTCTAAGCTTAGAGGTTGTATTGGATTTCCTAAAGCAGTTTATCCACTACAAAGAGCAATAATTGAAGCAGCTAGATCTGCAGCATTTCAAGATCCAAGATTTCCTAATGTTGAAGAAAGTGAAATGGAAGATATATGTATTGAAGTGTCAGTTCTTACAGTTCCTAAACTAATTGAAGTTGAAGATTATAAAGAATATCTAAATAAAATTGAAATAGGTAAACATGGTTTAATTATAAGAAAAAATATTTTTTCAGGGCTTCTTTTACCTCAAGTTTTTATTGATCATGATTCATCTCCATTAGAAGCATTAGAAATGACCTGTCAAAAATCAGGACTGTTAAAAGATGCATGGAAAGAAAAAGATGCTCAAATATTTAGTTTTTCAGCACAAATTTTTAAGGAAATAGAACCTAATGGAGAAATAGTTGAAGAAGTAATTAAACATTAAGTCCTAAATTAACTAAATCTATTTTTAATTGATCAATATTTTTATAACAAATTCCGTGGATTCCAATTGATGATGCATTATCAGCATATTTTTGAACATCATCAATAAAAACTATTTCATTTGGTTTGAGATCCATTTCTTTAATTAAATGCTGAAAGATATCTAATTCATGTTTTGACATTTTTATTTCATGGGATAGAATTACTAATTCAAAATATTCAAATAATTCAAGTTTTCTTAGTTCAATTGCGTGTTCCTCAATAGTATTTGAAATTATTCCTAAGCGATAATTTTCTTTTAGTGATTTTATTAATTCTATGACACCATTATTAAATTTTAAATGTTTTTTTTCGATTAAAAATAGTTCTTTTAAAACTGAGTCAGGAATCTTAATATTTTTTTCTTTAGCAAATTCAGTCATGGTTTTATGCAGTGTTCCTTCACCTTTACAAAGAGGAGCAAGTTTAAGATTTAGTTCTTCCCAGAAAATTAAGTTGTCTTTAGGTTTGAACCATTTTTGTAAATCTTCAATAAGTGCATGTGCATCTAAAATTACACCGCCAATGTCAAACACAATTGCTTTTATCATTATCACAAATAATTTAAACTAATCTTATATTTTTTTCTATATGAAAAGCACAGCAGTAGCATATTCTAATATTGCATTTATTAAATATTGGGGAAGAAAAAATGAGGAACTTCGACTTCCTACAAACGGATCAATTTCCATGACTCTTGATAATTTATATACAACTACAACAATAGAGTTTTCTAGTAATTTTAAAGAAGATTCTTTTGAAATAGATGGACATAAAACAAATAATCCTAAACTTTCAAAACATTTGAACAGAATTAGAACTCTCGCAAAGTCAAATTTGAAAGCTAAAGTAGTTTCAAAAAATAATTTTCCAGCTTCAACAGGATTAAGTAGTAGTGCTTCAGGATTTGCCGCATTAACAATTGCAGCTTGTGATGCTCTAGATATAAAAATAAGTAAAAAAGAAATGTCCATACTTTCTAGACAAGGTTCAGGAAGTTCATGTAGGTCCATTTATGGAGGATTTGTTGAATGGAAAGATGCAGACACAAGTGAAGAAAGTTATGCTGAAAAATTACATAATAAAGATCATTGGAATTTAATTGATATTGTTTGTGTTGTGAGTCATGAAAAAAAATTGATTCCAACAAGTGAAGGTCAAACATATGCAAGAACAAGTCCTTTTTTTGAAAAAAGATTATCATATATTAATAGTAGAATTCAAGATTGTAAAGAAATAATTAAGAAAAAAGATTTTACAAAATTAGGAGAATTAATTGAACATGAAGCACTTGATTTACATTGTATAATGTTAAGTTCAACACCTGCATTAATTTATTGGAGTACTGGAACTCTTAAAATGATGAAATTAGTTCAACAGTGGAGACAAGAAGGTCTTGAAGTATATTTTACTGTAAATACCGGTCAAAATATTCATTTAATTTGTGAAGAAAAAAATAAAGAAAAATTAATTGAAAAGATTAAAAGTTTAAATTTTGTAAATAATTATTTTATTAATAATCCTGGATCAAGTCCAAAAATTACTCAAGAACATTTGTTTTAAAAAATGGAAACTCAAATTCGAACATATGGAAAATTACTCATTTTTGGTTCTTACGCAATTTTAGAACCTGGAAATATTGGGCTTGTTGTAAATGTAAATAAAGGAACAACAACAAAAATTGAAGAAACTAGAGAAGGTCAATTAGTTCTAGATATAAAAAACTTTGATATATCTGTTAGTGGAACTGTTCAAGGTCATAAAATTAATTTAAAAAAAGAACACGATGAAGTTTATTATGTGAAAAACGCTATAGAATATTCTTTTAAATATTTAAAAAATCAAGGAATAAAAATTAAAGATGTTAAAATTACAAGTATAAATGATCCAGAACTTTTTATTACTAGAAAACTTAAAACAGGATTTGGAAGTTCTGCAACATCAACTGTAGGAGTTGTGGCAGCAATTCTGGAACTTCATGGAATTGAAAATAGAAAACTTGTTTATAAAATTGCTAGATATGCTCATTATAAAAGTCAAGGAAGAATAGGTAGTGGGTTTGATATATCTGCAGCGTGCTACGGAAATCATTTTTTTATGGCAGAAAATCATAGTATGGATACTTTTGAAAAATATATGGAATCAGAACAAGGTTTGCTTAAAGAAGTATTTTACTGGCCTCAAAATTTAATTCCAATAATTATTTTTACTGGAAATTCAGCTTCAACTACTGAATTAGTTAAAAAAGTTTTTGAATATAGGGAAAAAAATCCTCAAGAATACAAATTACTTATGCAGGAATATAATTTTATTAATATTGCATGTAAAAAAGCTTTTGAATTAAATAATTTAGAATTGATTCGTAAACAACTTGAAAAATCTTGGGAATTTCGAAAATTGCTTGGAGAAAAAGCTAAAGTAGATATTGAATCAAAAAAGATTACAAGAATTCTTGAAAAATTAAAAAAACATGGAGCATTTGCAGCAGGTCTTTTAGGTGCTGGTGGGGGAGACTCAATAATTGCACTATGTACAAATAAATTAAATAGAAATACATTAATAGAATATGCTCAAAACTCAGGACTTACTGTTCTTGATAACGTAGAAATTGTTAATAAAGGCTATGAAGCAATTTGAGTAAAATTTATATTCTCTAAAAATTAGGGTTTTATCAGGAGGGGTCCTCATGAAAAAAAGTCAAGTTACAGTTTATGTTATAGTTGGTATTATAATTTTAGTTCTTACAGGTTTATTTATTGCAAAAATTAATTCACCTAAGGGAGATATTTTAAGAGAAAAAGATTCAAGTCAAGTTGGGTTGACTGCAAATACAGAAAGTCTACTTGAATATAGAGATGCGTGTATAAAAGAAGCGATTATTGATGCAATTACTTTGCATGGTTGTTCAGGAACAATTGGTCCAGATGCTTCGTGTGCTTCTAGCACTTGTGTAGGGTCAACATGCTCAGA
>JABHXU010000004.1 GCA_018657065.1 archaeon | reverse complement strand
TGCGGGGGAAGGGATTCGAACCCTCGAACACACTAAGTGACAGGATATCTTACAAAGGTACAATCCTTTGCTATCAATCTTGTGTCTTAAGTCCTGCGCATTTGACCAGGCTTTGCTACCCCCGCATTGAGAATAATGCCTAACGCAAGTATATAGTTTGGATTAAAAGTGAATTTATATATTTTATTATTAAATAAGGTAAAAAACTAGGATTTAAACATGTACAAAAACATATTAGACTTTTCTTTTGACATTTTAAATTTTACGTCATTTCTTTTTCTAAGTTTTGTTAGAGTAGTAGTTACTGAGCCTACAGAAGCTTCTATTTCACTTGCAACTTCTTTGCTGGTCCACCATTTTTTACTATTTTTTTTAAGAAAATCATACACTTCTTGTTGTCCCATATTGATGTTATATTTCTTTTAGATTAAATACTTTCGTACAAAAAAGGCCTTTTTTAGTAAAAATTTGCAAAAAAAAGCAATTCCACAACTATTTAAACTCAATGAATCTCCTAAAAGAATATGGCTGAATTTAAACGTGAAAGAAAAAGTAGACGAGACTTTAAACCAAGAACTCGAAGCGGAGATAGAAGAGACTCAGGATCAAATAGAGATGGAGAGGATAGAAGAGAATTTAGACCTCGAAGAGATAGAGATGATAATGGTCGAGGAGATAGAAGTAGTTTTAGACCTAGTGGAGACCGAGGAAGAAGTGATAGAGGAGGCAGTGGAAGGCCTTTTAGACCTAGGGGAGATAGAGAAGATAACGATAGAGGAGACAAAAGAAGCTTTAGACCTAGAGGAGATCGAGGAAGTAGTGATAGAGGAGGAAGCGGAAGAAGTTTTAGACCTAGAGGAGACAGCCGAGATAATAGAGGAAGTGGAGAAAGAAGAGACTATAGGCGTAGTGGAAATAGAAGAGATTCTACTTTTAAAGAAAAATTTAAAGTAATTTGTACTGAATGTGGTGAAAAGTGCGAAGTACCGTTTAAACCAACAGAAAACAAACCAGTTTTATGTACTAGGTGTTTTAAAAAAGAAAACTACAAAGAAGCTTTAGTTAAAGACAAAAATTATCAAAAAGAATTTGATACTTTGAACGCAAGAATAGATCTTATACTTAAAGAGATTCTTGAACTTAAAGAAGGTTTGTCTAAGAAAAAAGTTGTTAAAAAAGAAACTGTTAAAAAAGCAACTACAAAAAATAAAACAGTTAAAGTTAAAGCAACTAAAAAAGCAACAAAGAAAAAACCAGCAGAAAAAAAGACTACAAAAAAGAAGAAAGTAGTAAAAAAGAAGGCTGTTAAAAAGAAGACTACTAAGAAAAAGTAGTTTTTTTATTTCTAATTTTTTAACCTAATAGTTTATAAATATTAGTCAAATTTTATTAAAGATGGAATTTGATGTTGATGTTAGTGGTGAGGATTTATTAAGTAAAAATTATACTGTTTGTATAGCAAATAAAAATAGCATTATTAGAGGTTTTAAATTTTCTGTTATTTTAATTAATTCAATTAATCAAAATTATAATGATAATAAATATAGATATAAAATATCAAAAAAAGGAAAAACACAACTAAAAATAAGACTATACTGTGTTGTTTTATACTATTTGTTTCAAGATTTAGAAGTTCCAAAAAAATTTAAACTTAATTTATGTAGAGATTTTGATGGAAGAGAAAATGATATTAAATCAAATTTAGAGTATTTTCTTAAGGATCAACTTGGGATTTCTTTTAATATTCAGTTTGGCAAATTAAGTAAAGATTCAAACGCTCATAGATATGCATATCTTATGAGAAAAGATTTCAAGAACAAAATGGATACGTACATTGATTTAGACTTAAAAGACTTAGAGAAATTTTTAAAAAAATAAAGTATCAAAGGACACTATAAAAAGTGCCGCTGCCCCAGATTGCCCTTCAGGACTAAAACCTGATGAACTCCCTAGCAGTTGATACAATAGTAGTTAAGTATTTCATAAATAAAAATCTTTTGGTTTTAATTGAACTTTAATAAAAAAAATATGCGCCGACCGAGAATCGAACTCGGGCCTCCACCGTGGCAGGGTAGTATCATAGCCACTAGATCATCGGCGCGTAATTGTTAAAAAGAAACTGCGATTGTTTAAATAGTTTATTGTCTATATACCCATCTTAGATTTTAAACTTTCTAGAGTTTTAATAAAATCATCATTTATACTTGAATTAAACTCAACTCTTATCCCACCTAATGAGACAGAGATTTTTTTATTTTTAAATAGAACTTTTCGTAAACCCTTGTATTCTTTTTCCCCATTTGATAAAGTGCAATGAAGAATGTTTTTTTTCTCTTTTCCTTTAAGTAGATTGTAAAAATCCTGTAAATCAACAACATCTCTTAGACATATACTTAACATTATTTGTTCAGAATCAAAATTTAAATTGTGAGAATTATTAAGACTTGTTAGAGTAACATTACATGAAACTGTCTCTTTTTTTCCTGCACTAAATACATTAATGTCTGTTTTACTCACCATCTTTAATTAAAAGAGGTTATTTAATCTATTTAAATTTAACTTGGATCCTGGGGAGTTGGTAAATATTGCTTTATTGCTTCATAAACATTTCCAGTAATATCTTTTGCACTCATAATGTCTTTTTTATCCATACAATTAACAACAACCCAAGAAGGATTTTGATGGCCAAATTTCAAATAAATATTTCTAGCATTTGTTTGAAGTTCTAAATCTTGTTCATTTTTATCTTTGAGTTGATCACCTGCATATTCTCTTTTTTTCTTTTTTAGAATTAGTTCTTGTGCCTTCTCAACACTAACATCCAAGAAAACAGTAATATCTTCTCTAGGTAATTCGTAGAAGCCATACTCCATAAAATTAACAAACCAAGAATACATAGTTCTCAATATACTATTTTTTATTCTAGCGCCTTGGAATGCTTTGTTTGAAGCAAGGTATCTATTAGATATTATAATCTTACCGTGATCTAATTCTTCTTGTATTTGATGAGCAACAGAACCTCTATCAGCTGAGTAATAATTACCTAATTGTGCAATTTCAACTAAATTTCTAGGTTTTCCTCCTTTATCAGTTAAATAATCTTTAACTTGCTGTGAAGTTTCTTCTTCATATTGAGGAAAGTCATAAGTAGTTATATCATCAAATCCTTTTTCACGTAATCTTGCTTCTAAACCTAATAACTGGGTTTCTTTTCCAGAACCATCAATTCCTTCAATTACAATAAAGAAGCCTTTTCTATCACTATTTTTTCTAAGTAAATTACGTAAATTCATTCCCCCAGTTTTAGTCTTAGAATCTCTTATACTTAAATCTAACCCAAAACAGAGGAAATCAATGATTTCCGGGCTTTGACATTTTTCATTTCAAAAAATGTCAAAATATATAAATTTCCCTCATGTTCTGTATCTAATATGAAATCAGATAAAGAATTAAAAAAAGAATTTAAACTTGAAGCTTCTAAAAATCCCGAAAAATATTATGCAGTATCATATTTAAAAAGTGTAGGTTTTAAAAGATCACAATGTAAGTGTGGAACTTATTTTTGGTCAATAAATAAAGATCAAAAAAATTGTGATGAACCTGAATGTTCAGGCGGATACAGGTTTATAGGAAATAGTCCAGCAAAATCTGATTTAGATTACATAAAATTTTGGAAAACTTTTTCAGCTTTTTTTAAAAAATTAGGTTACACACCTATTAATAGATATCCAGTAGTAGCTCGATGGAGAGATGATCAATATTGGGTAGGTGCTTCGATATATAATTTTCAACCTCATGTTGTATCTGGAGCAGTAAAACCTCCTGCAAATCCCTTAGTTGTTCCTCAATTCTGTTTAAGATTTAATGATATAGAAAATGTTGGAATAACTGGGAGGCATAATACCGGATTTATTATGATAGGACAACATCAATTTGTTCCTAAAGATGAATGGGACCAAAATAAAGTATTTGGAGATATTCATAAATGGTTAACTGAAGGCTTAGGACTTCCTAACTCAGAAATAACTTATCACGAAGATGCATGGGCAGGAGGAGGAAATCTAGGACCTTGCATGGAATTTTTTTCTAGAGGATTAGAAATAGGAAACCAAGTTTATATGTTATTTGAACAAACTGAATCAGGTAGAAAAGAACTTCCATTAAAAGTTCTTGATATGGGAATGGGATATGAAAGAAATATTTGGTTTACTAAAGGAACTAGTACAAGTTATGAAGCTATTTTTCCTACTGTAGCAAAAAAGATGTATGAAATTACAGGTATTAAACCTGAAGGTGAGTTATTAAAGAAATTTTTACCTTGGTCATCATATCTTAATATTGATGAGGTTGATGATATTGAAGAAACTTGGAAGGTTGTTGCAAAAAAAATTGATATGGATCCAGTAAAATTAAAAGAAAAAATCCTTCCATTAGCAGCATTATACTCAATAGCTGAACACATAAGAAGTGCATTATTTGCAATTGCTGATGGAGCTCTTCCTAACAATGTAGGTGGAGGTTATAATCTAAGAGTTATTATTAGAAGATCACTTGATTTTATTGATAAGTATGGATGGAATTTAGAAATTTCGAAAATTGCAAAATGGCACGCAGATTATTTAAAACCTTTATTTCCTGAATTAAGTGAGAATTTAGAGTCTGTTCAAAATATTTTAGAAGTTGAAAAAAGAAAATATAAAGAAACTAAGAAAAAATCTAAACAAGTAATTCTAAATTTACTAAAAAAATCAGATAAAATTTCTGAAAATAAATTTATTGAATTATATGTTAGTCAGGGAATTAGTCCAGAAATGATATCTGAAGTAGCATTAAAATTAGGTAAGAAAATTCAAACACCTGATGATTTTTATTCAAAAGTAAGTGAATTAAAAACTGAAGAAAAACAAGTTGCAGAAAAAAAAGAAAAAATAAATTTAGAAAATATTCCAGAAACAAATATATTGTATTATGATGATTTTGCAAAAATTGAATTTACTGCAGGAGTTTTAAAAACAATTGGTAATAGTGTGATTTTAAATGAGACTGCATTTTATCCAACTTCAGGAGGACAATTGCATGATATTGGATCAATAGAAGGAATAAAAGTAATTGATGTTTACAAACAAGGTGGACATGTGATCCATGTATTGGATAAAAAATCTAATTTTAAGAATTCACAAATTGTACATGGAAAAATTGATTTTGATAGAAGATTGCAATTAGCACAACATCATACAGCAACTCATATTATTAATGGAGCTGCTAAACAAGTTCTAGGAAAACATATTTGGCAAGCAGGAGCACATAAATCTTTACAAAAAGCTAGACTTGATATTACTCATTATGAATCTCTAACAGATGAAAAAGTTAAGAAAATTGAAAATGTTGCTAATGCATTAATTGCAAAAAATCTTCCAGTTTACTCTTCTTTAATGCCGAGAGATTTGGCTGAAAAAGAATATGGTTTTACTTTGTATCAAGGAGGAGCTGTTCCTGGAAAAGTTTTAAGAATTATTTCTATTCCAAATCACGATACCGAAGCATGTGGAGGAACACATCTACATACAACTGGAGAAGCTAAGATAATTAAAATAATTAAAACAAGTAAGATACAAGATGGTATGGTTAGACTTGAGTTTACTGCAGGTAATGCTGCTGCAGATGAGTTAAATAAAGAAATTGAAATATTGCAAAATGCAGCAAAAATTTTGGAATGCCAAATTAATCAAGTTCCAGGAAGATCTATTGAATTATTTAAAAAATGGAAAAAAGTTGTTAAGAAAAAGAAAATTGAGTTAGAAGAAGATTTTAAGTTAGTGAGTGAAGAAGAATCTAAAGATACTGAAGCAATAATTCTAAAAAATACTGCAGATATTTTAAAAACACAACCAGAACATATATCTAAAACTTTACAGAGATTCAAAAATGAATTAATGAGTAAGAAAAAATAATATTATTCTATTTTTTCTCCTGTTTCTTTATCAACTATTTTTAATGCTTCAACAGGACATGAATCAACAGCTTCTCTGTACTCTTCTAAATCAGAGTCATCAAAAGTTTTTTCATAAGTTTCTTTTATTTTTTCTGAGTTAAGAAGCTTTGCTTTTCCTTCATCAGTCATTTCCCATTTATCTGTTGTTATAACAGCACATGCTCCACAACCAATACAAGTATCAATATCTTGAATTATTTTGTATGTCACCATGAACGTATCACCGTAAGAACTATGATACAAAAGAATTTATTTAAAGATTTCGTTAAATTTAGTTAAATAATTAAACAAGTTGTTTAGAGCTAAAATGAACAAAATTTAGTATTTTTATTACGTACAATAATAGAAAAGTATAAAAAGAAGAGAATTAATTTAATCAATATGTCTTGGATAAGAAATCCACTTAAACATTTGTTATATTTTTTACAGTCAAGAAATGCAGAAATTAAGAAAAAACAAGCAATAGCGGTTATTCCTGATTGTGTTATTTCAATTTTATATCTTTATGAATTTTTGTTAAAAGGAGAACAAACTCTACAAAGTTTAGAATTTATTTTAAAACATTTTGATGAAGTTATTAAGCCACGAGTAAGAATTTTATTGAAACTAAGGAAAACGTTTTTAGATCTAGTTAATGGAGGATTATCAAGAAAATTATCATCGAATACAATCTCTTATTATAATACTTCATCAAGATTTCTATTTGAACTATATGATAAAATAGAGTCGGGTAAACTTTCATTTGAAGAGTTAGAATCTGAATGGGAATCTTGGAATAAAAAGTTCCCATTACAATACCGTAGAGCAAAATCATTAGTAAAAGCACTAACTTGAATCATTTATATCTAGAAACTCCTTTTTTGGAACACTTATTGTTTAATATACATTTTGAACAAAGTGGAGTAGGTGCTTTGCAAACAGCTCTGCCATGTTCAATTATAACATAAGTATATTTATTCCAAAGATTTTGAGGCAATTGTTTCATTAAATCTTGTTCTATTTTATTTGGATCAATATTTTTAGTTAAATTAAGTCTAAAATTAATTCTTTTCATATGTGTGTCAATTGCAATACCTTTTGTAATATTAAATGCATTACTTAGAACAATATTTGCTGTTTTCCTAGCAACACCAGGAAGAAAAACAAGTTCATCCATAGTTTTAGGAACAAGTCCATTATGTTTATCAATTATGATTTTACATGTATTAATAATATTTTTAGCTTTATTATTATAAAATCCCGCAGATCTAATTATTTTTTTTAATTCATCAATATCTGAATTAGCATATTCTTCAATTGTTTGATATTTTGCAAAAAGGTTTTTTGTAACAATATTTACTCTAATATCAGTACATTGCGCAGAAAGCATGACTGCAATTAATAGTTCAAGAGGGTTAGAATGATTAAGAGCAATTTTTGATTTAGGATATTGTTTTTTTAAAATTGAGTAGACTTCGATTGCTTGCATATTTATTTCAAAGAGATATTAGAATAAAAATCTTATTAAGTAGAATGAATTAAGAAACTAAACCTTCTTCCTCTAAAAATTTCATAATTTCAATTGCATAGTCTTCATAAACATAAGAAGGGGGATGAACAACATAATATTCCTCTGATTTGTTTTCACATCTGGAGAAATGAGTAATATTTTGAATTAAATTTCTATTTGGACAATATTTCTTTAAAATTGGGTCAAAAATTAAGATACTTATATTATTAGTTTGTATAGTGTTTTTCATCCATTCTCGATTTATTTTCTCTTCATCTAGGTAATAAGGTAATAAATAATCAGAAAATCTAGAGTCAATCTTTGTAAATCCAAACCATAACTGAGAATGACTCTTTGGATCATTTATTTGTTTTTGAATTATAATTTTATTTATTTGGATTAAAAAAAACCTATAAACATTTGAATTTAGAACAAAAAAGGTGTGTAATTTTTTTGGATATTTCTCAATAAAGAAAAAAGGAATATTTTCGAGATACAAATAAGGGTTTTTTTTAAAGAATTTGTAATATTCTTTATCATAAAATGAAAAAGCTCTTCGTCCTCTATTAAGATCTTGAAAAATTAAGATATCAGGATCATATTTTTTTATAATTTCCTTTGCATATGAGATTTTTTGTGACATAACATAGGAGCTTAGACCTGCGTTCCAAACTTCAAACCTGTTTTTGTATTTTTGATTTAATTTTTTTTCAAGTTGAGCAGGATAAGTATCTTGATCATTAACTGTATCTCCAAATGTATTAGATCCACCTAGAATAATAATTCTTTTTACACCAGATTTTTTCGTAGAGTTTCTAAGATTTATATAGTCTCTAAATCCAAGATTATTAACAGTGATTGTAGTGTTTGTATATTTTGTTTCTTTTTTATGAAAACAATCAAAACATGTAACAGAGTTATTTGGTTTTAACTCATATAATTTATTTGAATTAACTGAATGAATGTAAATATCTTCACCATTCTGATAATTATATTCGCCATCAACAAAAAAAAGAATAGGCCACAAAAGTTTAGCATTAATATTGGAAAATGATAAAATTATTTCAAAAATTAACAGAAAAACTACAATAGAAAACAAAATCAAAAGAATATTTTGATATTTTTTTTTCTTCATTAAAAATAATATAGAAAATATTACTTATTAAATTAACTCTTCACCAGTTTCTTCATCAATTAATTTTATGACTTGAACTGGGCAAGATTCAGCAGCTTGGAATGTATCATCATTTTCATTAATGACCAATTCATATTTACCTTCTTTGTTTTTTTCTCCACCTTTTAAAACTGCTTTTCCTTCTTCATTCATTTCAAAGTATTTTGGATCCATTGCAGCACATGCTGCAGCACCAATACATCCATCCATGTCATAAACAATTTTTATTTTTCCCATTTTTCATGTGAACTTAGTTTCATTTTTAAAATTATCTTTAAATACATAGAATCTTAAGCGCTAGTATTATAAAGTTATTGGGTTTTATTTTACTATGAATGATTGCCGAATCTATGGAAAAAATCAGTGGAGGAAAACTTCTTAGAGTTAGAATTGATTTTGATAAAAAAATTAATAATGTTCAAATTATTGGTGATTTTTTTGCACATCCAGAAGATTGTATTGGTTTAATTGAGGAGAAATTTATTGATTTACCTCTTGATTTTGAAAATGAATCTCAAATTAAACTTCTAAATGAATTTATTTTAGAAAATAACTACCAAATAATTGGTTTTAGTATAGAAAATTTAATTGAATTAATAAAAAGGGCTTTAGAAAAATGAGATGGCGAGTAATACCTTTTGACTATCATAATGCAGCTAAAAATATGGCTATAGATGAAGCTATAATGGAATCTGTAAAAGCAGGGGGAAAACCTACAATTAGATTTTATGGTTGGTTTCCTAGTGCTGTTTCAATTGGATATTTTCAAAGTATGGATCAAGTTGTAAATTTAAAAAAATGTGAAGAACTTGGGGTAGGAATTGTTAGAAGAAGAACAGGAGGAGGATCTGTTTATCATTCAAATAGTGGAGAAATAACTTACTCTTTAATTGCACCTGAAGAAATGTTTCCAAAAAACATTATCGAAAGTTATAGAGAAATTTGTGGATATGTGATAAAAGGTTTAAAGAATTTAGGAATTGAATCAGAGTTTAAACCAATCAATGATATTGGAATAGGGCATAAAAAAATTTCAGGAAATGCACAAACTAGAAGAAATGGAATATTGTTGCAACATGGAACAATATTGTATGATGTTCATGTTGGGAAAATGTTTGCAGTTCTTAATGTTCCAAGTGAAAAAATTAAAGACAAATTAATAAAATCTGTTCAAGAAAGAGTAACTAGAATTCTAGATTTTGAATGTGTTGGTAAAGAACAAGTTTATGAAGCGCTTTTAAAAGGATTTGTTGAACATAAAGAATTTGATTTTGGTGATTTAACGAATGAAGAAGAAAAAAGAATTGAAGAATTAATTGAATCCAAATATAAATCAAAAAAATGGAATTTTATGAAGTAGTTTTTTTTCTTGTAAAGATTTATATTTAAGTTGTTTTCTTATTGGATTTATGGGAGGGGATTTTATTGGTTAAAATAGGTGTTGTATTAGGTACTGGATTTTCTGGAGATTTAGGAACAGAAAGAATTATTGAAACAGGTTATGGAAACGTAAGAATATTTGAATTTGAATTTGGAGGTAAAAAAGTATACGGTGTTAAAAGGCATGAAGAACTTGAAGTTCCAGACATTATGCCTGAAAAAGCATATATGTTAGCATTTAAATGGTTAGGTGTGGATATTGTTTATGCAACATCTGCGACAGGAAGATTAACAGAAAATGTTGTTCCTGGAAATCTTTTAATTCCACATGATGTAATCAGACACGGGATTGACGAGAGAAGAGACACATATACTCAAAAAGGACTTCTTATGCATGGAGCTCCAAGTACAATTTTTCATGATGACGCAAGAGCTAATTTGATCGCTGGTATGCATGCATCTGAAGATTATGTAAAAAATCTCTACAAAAGTTCTGAAACTTTAGAATCAGGATTTTTTTATGAAGGAATTGCTCATGTGGTTTCAGGTCCTACATTTAGAACACCAGCAGAAGAACAAGATATTAGAGGTAGAATCCTCGTGAGTTATAATCTACCAGATGAATCATATACTGAAGATCATGACCATTTGATTGGAATGACTGCAAGAGAAGCTTTTGCAGCTCTTGAAATGGGTATTCCATATGCTTTAGTTTTGAACTGTACAGATCATAGTTCTTATCCAAACCACCCATCTGTTACTCATCCGCAAGTATTGGAAGCATTGAATGTTTCAGGAGAAGCAGGATTTAAAGTTCTAGAAGAAGCAGTTAGAATAACACCTGAAGATTATATTAATCCATTAAGTATACCTATAGCATCTGAGTTAGATTTCAACTATAAAACAGTATCTGAGAAATATCCAAAACTTGCAGATATAATTCAAAAGGAATTGGATTCTAGGGAAAATTAATCTCAATCTTTTGAAAAAAAATTCAAACTCAAACAGCTAAGATTCCACCTGTAACAGCTAACACAACTAAATAATATCCAGTGTTAATAAAGTAAAGTTCCCAAGGTTTATTTTCCCATGAAACTATTCCAGTCATTGATGTTGCTAAAAATCCAGCCCAAGTTATTATACCAATAATTGATCCAGCGGCAAAAGAAGTTGTTACAAACATATCAATAAAATACGAAAGAACAAACATCATAATAAGACCACTTGAAAAACCAATTATCATTGATTTCATCAGTCCTTTTTTTGCCTTTTTAAAATCTTTACTTGTTAACCCAACATGTTTTCTCCACGCATCTCCAAAAAGAACAGGAGAATACCAAAACATTCCAATAACAAAAGATAAAATTGCACAAACAAATATAGCTAGATAATTCACTTTACTCACCTTTGTTTTAAATTAATTATTAATATGATTCTAGTGATTTCATGACACTAAGCATAAATTTTGAAGCAGTTGCACCATCAACAGATCTATGGTCATATGTAATAGATAGCGGTAAGATTTTTTTAATTACAATTTTTCCATTTTCAACAATTGCTCTTTCTTCAATTTTACCTAGGCCTAAAATTGCTGCTTCAGGATAATTTAACATTGGTGTAAAATATTTAACACCAATACTTCCTAAATTAGTAATTGTAAATGTTCCATCTTTCATTTCTTCAAGTTTAAGAGTTCTATTTTGTGCTTTTTTTGCTAAATCAACAATTTGTTTTGCTAAATCATATAGTGATTTTTTATCAGCGTCTTTAATATTAGGAACAATTAATCCGTCTGTTGTAGCTACTGCAATTCCAATATTAAAATAATTTTTAATTATGATTTCATCATTTTCAATACTTGAATTAATGATAGGATATTCTTTCATTGATTCAAGAACTGCTTTGATAATATAGGGTAAAAAAGTTAATTTAACTCCTTTTTTTTGAGCTTTAACTTTTTCTTTATTTCTAACATCCCATAGTGAAGTAACATCGCAATCATAAAAATTAGTTACAGGAACTTCAATAGTATTTGCTTTTGTTAGTGTTTGAGATATTGTTTTTCTAATACCTTTTAAAGGAATTACTTGAATTTTTCCTATTGGTTTTTTTGATTTAGTTTTTATCCCGGATAAATCTTCTTCGATTATTCTTCCACCATGACCTGTTCCTTTAATTGTTGATAAGTCTACACCTAATTTTTTTGCTAATCTTCTAATTCTTGGAGTAGCCCTTATTCTTTTTTCAGTTGATTTTTCAATTCTTTTTGTTTGAGAAGGAATTGTTTCTTCTTTATCATCTAAAAATCCAACAACACTACTGGTATAACGTTTTCCTGATGCTTGTTTAATTTCTTTAACTTTTGGAGTTTCTTTTACTTTGTCGGAAACCTGTTTGGATTTCAGAGCATCATCAGAAACTTTAGTTTCTGAGATTTCACCAGTGTCAATTTCAACAAGAACTTCACCAACATTTATTGTTTCTCCTTGTTTATGAAAAATCTTAGCAATAATTCCAGCTTTAGGAACAGGAATTTCAACAATAGCTTTGTCTGTTTCAACATCTGCTATAGGTTGATCTGCTTTTACTTTGTCACCAACTTTGATTTTCCATTTTACTATAACACCTTCTGTAATACCTTCACCAACATCAGGAAATTTAAACTTCATTTTAGTAGTCCACCACCTTTTTCATAGCCTTAATTATTCGGCTAACACTAGGAATGTAATCTAGTTCCATTTTTGAGAATGGAAGTGCAGTATCATATCCACAAACTCTCAAAATTGGAGCTTCTAGAAAATCTAGTGCTTTTTCATTAATAGTTGCAACTATTTCTGCACCAAAACCACAAGTTTTAGGTGCTTCATGAACAACTATTCCTCTACCTGTTTTTTTAATACTTTTAATTACAGCTTCTGTGTCAAATGGAAAAATAGATCTCATATCTAAAATTTCAGCATCTATTCCAGATTCCTCAACAGCTTCTCTAACTGTTTTAGTTACTGAACCATATGTGATAATTGTTAGTGCTTTACCAGGTCTCATGATAGACGCTTTTCCAATTGGAACTGTATAATATTTGCTAGGAACATCTTGTTTAACAGCTCTATATAATCTCATTGGTTCTAAAACAACAACAGGGTCAGGATCTTCAATTGCTGCTAAAAGTAAACCTTTCATATCATATGGTGTACTAGGACATACAACTTTGATTCCAGGTGCATGTGCATAATAACTTTCAGGGTATTCACTATGTAATTCAAGTGCTCTAATTCCACCACCACTTGGAGCTCTAACAACAAGTGGACAAGTAAATCTTCCTCTAGATCTAGATCTAATTCGTCCAGCATGACTAAATAATTGATCAAAAGCTGGAGCTAGAAATCCAGAGAACTGAATTTCAACAACAGGTTTTATTCCATTTACTGCTAAACCTACTGCATTTCCCATAATTCCTTCTTCAGTTAATGGTGTATCAATAACTCTTTTTTCTCCATATTTTTTTTGGAGTCCGTCAGTAGCTCTAAACACTCCACCATTTATTCCAACATCTTCACCTAAAACTACAACAGACTTATCTTTTTTCATTGCTAGGTCAAGTGCATTTGTAACTGCTTGTATAATTGTCATTTTAGGCATTTTTATTCACCCCTCTTAAAAGCTTCATATTGATTTTTCAGTTGAAGAGGCATATCTTTAAACATAAATGTAAAAATATCATCTTTTTTTGGTGCTGGTGTTTTTTCAAATTTTTCTACACCTGCTTCAACTTTCTTTTTAGCATCATCAAATACTTTTTTCTTATATGCATCAGTTAAAAGACCTATTTTTTTCATGTATTTTTCAAGTCTTAAAACAGGATCTTTTTTCTCCCAAGATTTAACTAGTGAATCTTTTCTATATTTTTTAGCATCATCTGAAGTACTATGGTCTGCCATTCTAAAAGTCATACATTCAATTAATGTAGGACCGTTTCCTTTTCTTGCATTGTTAACAGCTTCACTTGCTGCAGCATAAACAGCAAAAATATCATTTCCATCAACCTGAATTCCTTTTATTCCATAAGCAATGGCTTTTTGAGCTATAGTCTTTGCATGTGTTTGTTTTTCTCTAGGTGTTGAAATAGCAAACTGATTGTTTTCACAAACAAATACGCAAGGAGCATTATATACTCCAGCAAAATTTAGTCCAGTATGAAATTCAGATTTAGAAGTTGCTCCGTCTCCCATAAAAACCATTGAAACATTTTTAGTTCCTTTGATTACTTCAGCCCATGCAGCTCCTGAAGCATGTGCAGTTTGGGTTCCTACAGGAATAGCCATTGGAAAATTATTAACGTTCTTAGGGCTAATTAAACCACGTTCATCTCCACCCCAATATTGATATAAAACACTTATTGGTTGTTTTCTAGCAATTAATGCTCCACTACTTCGGTACATTGGAAATATCCAATCTTTATCTTTTAGAGCATAAACACTTCCTACTTGTGAAGCTTCTTGACCTTTAACTTGCAAATAAGAACCAATTCGTCCTTGTCTTTGCATAAGTAATGATTTTTCATCGAATGCTCTAACAAGAATCATTGTTTCATATAATTCTTTGATTTGTTTATTAGATAACTTAGGCATTTCTTTTTTATCGACATTGCCGTTTTCGTCAAGAACTTGAAGATGCTCAATTTCAAACTTGTGAATTACTTTTCTCATATATTATCACCTTTTTATTTTGTTTCTTTGAAACGAAATATTTGAAAATGTGTGTTTTAAACATTTTCATTAAATTTTTTTTACCCACTCATGAGCTTTGTAAGAACTTCTTACAAAAGGACCTGATGCACAAAACATAAACCCTAGTTTATAGGCTTGTTTTTCATAGTATTTAAACTTTTCTGGGTTAATATATTTCACGACATTTAGGTTTTTACTGCTTGGTTGTAAGTATTGTCCTATTGTTAACATATCAACTTTATTTTTTCGAAGATCTTTCATAACTTCAAGAACTTCTTCTTTTGTTTCTCCTAATCCAATCATTATGGAAGATTTTGTATAAATGTTTTTACTAAATTTTTTAACATTTTTGAGTAACTCCATTGATTGATCATAGCTAGCTCTTATATCTCGAGCAGTGTCTTGTAATCTTTTTACAACTTCAATATTATGACCAATAACATCTGGGTTAGCATTTATTATTTTTTTTAGGCACTCAATATTTCCTTGAAAATCTGGAATAAGTGCTTCTACTTTCATTTTACGAATTTCTTTTAAATATTTTATGCAAGATGCAATATGAGATGCACCAAAATCTTCTAAATCATCTCTATCAACACTTGTTATGACAGTATATTTTAGCTTCATTTTTTTAACAGCTTTAGCTAAATTTTTAGGTTCATTAGAATCAAGGTCATCAGGAGTTCCATGTTTTACTTGGCAAAATTTGCAAAATCTTGTACAAGTTTCTCCCATAACCATAAATGTAGCAGTGCCTGCTGACCAGCATTCAGACATATTAGGACAGTGCGCTCCTTGACATACAGTGTATAATTTATGATTTTTTAAAACATCTTTAACATTAGAAAATTCATTTGTAGGAGGTTTTATTTTTAGCCAAGAAGGTTTCATTATAGTGTCTAATTATCTCTTTAAAAGTATATAAAGATAATGTTTTCAAAGAACAATTTAAATATAATTTTAATTTTGGTACAATATAATAAAAATGCCTAATTTACTAATTCATATATTTTCAAATTTGGTTCTTATTTTTTTAATATGGTTTTTTGACAAAGATTTTAAAAAAAAGAAACAAGAAATATTTAAATTATTTTTAGTTGTATTAAGTTCTAATTTTATAGATTTGGACCATTTATTGGCAAATCCAATTTATGATCCTTTGAGATGCAGTATTAATTTTCATCCATTACACAGTTGGTATATTATGCCCATTTATTTAGTTGGAATCTTTTTTAAAAATAAATACTTCAAGTATTTTTGTTTGAATGTTCTTATACATTTGTTACTTGATTTTGTAGATTGTTTGATATTATTATAACTTTAAACTTAATTGAACTCTTATAAATGTTTAAATACTATTTAGAAATTCTATATGTTGAGGTGTTAGTATGAAAAAATATATGTTTATGATTTTATTAACAATTTTATTGACTTTAGCAGCATGTTCTCAAACAAAAATTTCAAATTTTGAAGAATGTGCAGCAGCAGGAAACCCGATAATGGAAAGTTATCCTAGAAAATGTAGTTCTGATGGGCAAACTTATGTAGAGGAAATAAAAAGGGAACCAAGTGGGAGACCTGAGGTTTTTTGTACAGCTGAACAAAAAGCAGCAGTAGCATGTACTTTAGAATATGCACCTGTTTGTGGAGAAGCTACTATAGAAGTACAATGTATTAAAGCTCCATGTGATCCAATAGTGCAAATGAAAACTTATGGAAACGCTTGTGGCGCATGTGCTAGTGGAGAAATTGATTCATATATTCCTGGAGAATGTGAAACAGACACATCAGAAACAGTTCAAGTTGCTAATCCCGCATCAGAATACTGTATTGAACAAAGAGGAAGGTTAATGATCGTTGATGAAGAGGGTGGACAAGCAGGTTATTGTAATTTACCTGACGGAAGAACTTGTGAAGAATGGGCATTATATCGAAGTGAAGGAAAAGATTGTGTTGAATATACAGGAAGTCAAACAGAGCCATCAGAAAGCTCATGCGTAACTGATGAACCTTGTGAAGAACCTGGTTTTGAACCAGGTTTAGAACTTGATCCAGCTCCAGATCAAACATTTATTTCTGTCACTGAAGTTGAAATGCATAATTCTGTAGATGATTGTTATATTGTTTTTGAAGCAAAAGTGTATGATGTTACAGCTTACCTATCTGAACATCCAGGTGGAAGTACAGAAATATCAGATCATTGTGGTAGTTTAGGTTTTGAAGATGCATTCCTCGGAGAACATGGAACTTCAAAAATTGAAAAAATGATACAAGAAACAATTTATATTGGAGAATTAAGTTAAAATGTCGGAAATTTTCCTCTAAATTATAATTGTTGACTGAAAATTAATGAGTCACCACATGAGAAAAATTTCTGAGCATGATCAAAAACCACAAGATTATGTTCATGAATATGATGTAGTCTTTTATTTCACCAGTTAATAACTTGTGGTTCTTGACAAAAATAAATTTTTTTATTCTTCTTTTTCAAGATCTTCTAATTTTTTTAGTAAATCTTTCTCAGAGATAACTTTTTTATCAATAAGCATTTCTACTAAAGTGTTTAATAGTGCATCATTACTATATACAATTTCTTCCATACTTAAGTCTTCACAGTCACAATCTTTATCTTTACATTCGCAGTCAGTCATTTTATTTTTCCTCCTTAAATTTTGATACTTCAGGAATTTTGTATGAGTTCTTAAAGTTAATGCTTTTTAAATGCTAGAAAACCTTTAAAAGTTAAATTACATTTTCAATAAATTATGAGTGAAGATTTAGGTGAATTAATTGTTGATAGTTTAGATCTTAGAAGTAAATATGAAGATCTTAGACCAAATTATGAAAGATTAATGAGTTTAGTTACACCAATTATAAAAACTGCTCTAGATAAAAATAAAATTAAAGTTCATTCTCTTAAAAAAAGAGTTAAAGATTATTCAAGTTTTTTAGAAAAAGTTGATAGAAAAAAATACAAAGATCCTTTTAGACAATGTACCGATTTGGCGGGATGTAGAATTATTTGTTTATTTACTTCACAAGTTAAACAAATTCAAGAAATAATTGAAAAAGAGTTTGATGTTATTGAAATAACAGACAAAAGATCAACTAAAAAATTTGACCAATTTGGATATTTAAGTTTACATCTTTTAGTTAAAATACCTAAACAAAGACTAAAATATATTGAATATAAAGATCTTCAGGGGTTAGTTTGTGAAATTCAAATTAGAACAATATTACAAGAAGCTTGGGCAGAAATTGAACATTATATTAATTATAAAGCAACAAAAGAAGAAGAAAATGAAGAGTTATTAAGAAAAATATTTTCACTAGCTGGAATGTTCGAAGTAGCTGATTCAACGTTTGAAGAAATTCATAAAGGATTTTCAGCAATGGTTGAGAAAAAACCACAAGTCAAAGATGGTGAAATTACAGCAATTTCACTTTACAAATTTTCTAAAATGTATTTCAAATGGTTTAGTGAAGATTGGGATAAAAGTCAAGAAAGGAAATTTTTTAGATTAAGTGGAGAACTAAAAAAATTAGGTATAAAAACAATTCTAAGTTTAAAAGAAGTTTTAGATAAACAATCAGTACATATGGAACATTTTAAAAATATTTATAGAGACAAAAGAAAATTTTCACCTGTTGGTTTAGTTAGAGCAGCTTTAGCATTAGAATATGGTACAAAGTTTGATTTGGTTTTTGGACTTAAAGGTTTTTCTAATAGAATTAAAAAAGATGTAAATAAGAGATATTAATAGCTAAAGCATGAAATTGTTAATATAAATATCGTGTTACTTATGTTGGTTATAGAATACAGTTCGCGTTAGCTAGTTAATATGCTGTACTAAACTAATTTGTTGCGTATTATAATTTCCAAAAGTATTAAATTCTATATTTGTATTCAATTAATTATGTCAAAAAAAAAGAGTAAAAGTGAAGATAAAAAATTAAAAAAATCTTTAATTGAATTAATTAAATTTATTGTATCATTACCTTATATACTAGTCAAATCCATTTTTAAATTAGTTAAACAATTAAAACAAAAAAAGCAAAACAAAAAAATTGAAAAAACCCGTTCTTCAATTGATTCTATTTATGTTCCTTTTCAACAAATTTTAGATTTCGAAGGAGATTACGCGTCTTGGGAGCAAAATTTATTTGATTCAGAAAGCATGATTGGAATTATTATTGGTGCTAGAGGAAAAGGTAAAACAGCATTAGGAATTAAATTAATGGAAAATATGTATGCTAAGACAAAGAAAAAAATATGTGCCATGGGATTTAAAGATAAAGATTTACCTTCATGGATAAATGTTATTGAGGAAGTTAATGAAGTTAAAAATAATTCATTCGTGTTAATTGATGAAGGTGGAATATTATTTAGTTCAAGAGATTCAATGTCTAAACCTAATAAAGTACTTTCAGATTTAATTTTAATTGCTAGACATAAAAATCTAAGTATAATTTTTATTTCACAAAATTCGTCAAATTTGGAAATTAATATTTTAAGACAGGCTGATTGTTTGCTTCTTAAACCATCATCACTTTTACAAAAAGATTTTGAGAGAAAGAAAATTCAAAAAGTCTATGAAGAAGTAAAAGACGAATTTGAAAAATTAAAAAAATATAAGGGTTTGACTTATATATATTCAGAAGATTATAGAGGATTTGTCAATAATGATTTACCTTCATTTTGGTCTCAGAAAATTAGTAAAAGTTTTGCATCAAATAAATAAATTAAAAAAATAAAAGAAAGAAAATTACTTTTTCTTTTTTGTAACTTTTCTCAGAACTTTTTTAACAACTGATTCTTTTTTTGTTGCTGGTTGTTTTTTAGCAATAACTTTTTTCTGAGTTGTTTTAGGTTTAGCTGTTTTCTTTTTTGTTACTGCTTTCTTTTTTGTTTCTTTTACAGCTGGTTTATTTGCAACTACTTTTTTCTTAACAGGTGCTTTTTTCTTTGTTTCTTTAACAACTGATTTAGGTTTAGGGTTTAAATCAGGTTGATCCATATTAATCCTTTGTAAGAACGAAGCTTCATCACTAGGTCTGTCCCTATTATCTCTATTAAAAGGTCTATTTCTGTTATTGTCTCTTCTATTATCAAAAGGTCTTCTATTATTATTAGGTTTATATGGTGTATTATTGCTTGGTTTAAATGGTGCACTACCACTAGGTTTGAATTGAGGTTTCCTTTGCGTAGATTGTATTGGTTTTCTTTGCATTGGTTTTTTAGCAACAGTTTTTTGTGCATTCTTTTCAAAAGAACCATCAGGTCTTTGATATGGAACATTTTCAACATTTCCTGCAATTTTAGGAGGTACTTGAGGTTTTTGCACTTTTGTACTAGTTTTTTGTTGACGTGCAACGTGTTTATTATCTTTAATTAAGACTTTATCAAGATCTTTTCCTAAATCATAGAATTGGTCTGCTTCATTTGTTAATCTTGAACTAGCAGTTTTTCCAAATGCAATTACTTCAGCTCTACATCCTAAAGCTTTAACATGTTCAAGTAAATCTTTAAAATCTCCATCACCTGAAACAAGTACAATAACATCTAACTTAGATGCCATTCTCATGATGTCCATAGCGATTCCAACATCCCAGTCGCCTTTTTTAGCTCCAGTGTAAAATGTTTGCAAATCTTTTGCTCTGACATCATATCCAATTTTTTCAAGTGCTTCAAAAAAATTGTGTTCTTCTTTAATATCTGCTTTAATAACGTATGCTATAGCTCGAATTAAACCTCTGTTAGCAACAGCTTTTTTTAAAATGTGTGCGAAATTAACTTTTGCACTATAGAATTGCTTGGCGCTGTAATATAAGTTTTGTACGTCTATAAATACGCCAACCCTCTGGTCTTTATGTATTGGCATTCAATCACCTTCTTCAAATTTATTATTTGTTTTATATATTTTCTATTTGATTGCTGAATATATTCTCAACATATTTAAATCCTTTTCAATATTTTTTTGGATTTAATTATTAGTACGCGACAGACAAAAAAAGTATAGCGAACTAACTAGTAAACGCAGGCGTTTACTATATTCTTCAAATATAATGCAAAGAAAACCCTCTATATATTATAAAGCTTGCTATTATTTACTCAGTTTTAAGAAACTTATTTAAATATCAAGTATTAACATAAGACGGGGTGAATAGATTGAATATAACAAATATTAATGATCTTTTGTCACAAGTTTACTATCAAAATACAGGATATAAATATCTTATAGCAATTAGTGTTTTTATTGGAGTTGTTTTATCTTTAATTTTATTTAGAAATTACATATTAAATTTATTTAAAAAATTAGCAAAAAAAACTGAAAATACTCTTGATGATTTAGTTATTGAATTTATCGAAGAAATGCATGGGCCTTTGTTTGTATTTTTTGGAATTTATTTAGGTGCACAATATTTAATCTTATCAGCATTTTTAGATAAAATTTTAAGATATATGATTGTGTTTTTCTCAATTTATTATATTATTCGGGGTCTTAGCAAAGTAATTGACTTTTTAGTTCATAGACAAACTAATAAGAGAGATGATGATGATGACACAATTGCTTTTGCACTAGGAATTATGGGTAAAGTTACTCTTTGGACTATAGGTTTACTATTTATACTATCAAATTTAGGAATAAATGTAATGTCTTTAGTGGCAGGTTTAGGAGTTGGAGGAATTGCGATAGCTTTTGCACTTCAAAAAATATTAGAGGATATATTTAGTTCATTTTCAATTTACTTTGATAAACCGTTCCAAGTTGGAGATTACATAGTTATTGGAGATGATTCAGGAACAGTTAAAAAAATAGGTCTTAAAACAACAAGAATTAGACATCTTACTGGTCAAGAATTAGTTGTATCAAACAGAGAATTGACAAGTAGTAGAATTCATAATTATAAAAAAATGAAGAAAAGAAGAATTTCTTTTGAAATTGGAATTGAATATGGAACTTCTATAAAAAAACAAAAAAAAGTTTTAACACTTATTAAAAACCTATTTGATAAACAAGAAACTGCAAGTTTAGACCGGGTACATTTTAAATCATTTGGAGCTTCTGCATTATTGTATGAAATTGTATATTTTGTAAAAAATAAAGAATATAATGATTATATGGATATTCAACAAGAAATAAATTTTGATATTAGAGAAGCTTTTGAAAAAGAAAAAATTGAATTCGCATTCCCTTCACAGACAATTTATCTGAAAAAATAGCTTTTTATATTAATTTTTATTACCTTTTTTAATATGGGAATTAGCAATTCATTAATTCGAATGTTTTTTTCGTTTATAGTAATTTTAATTTCATCTCTTCCACTTCATTTTGCAGTTAAATTTTTGAATGGAAGAACAAACATTCTAAAAACAATATTAGTTTCTTTTTTTAGTGGACTTCTTGTCAGTGCAGTTCAAAACTACTTTAGATGGTTAGGAGGACTTATAGCATTTTTATTATTAATTTGGATATATCATGAAATATTTAGATTAAAGTGGTGGAAAGCATCAATTGTATGGTTAATTCAATTAGTATTTGTTGCATTGTTTTACTTTTTAATGGCTGCACTTGCACTATCTGTGTTTGGATTAGCTGTTGTTCTTTAGATTTTATCTATTCTTTTTTAAATACTAATTTTTTCCCTTTTTGAAATGAGACTTTATAATAAACCTCAGGATAGAGATCCACACAAATTGCAAATTTTGAATCAATTGGCATCAGCATCATTTCCATGGCACGATTTGGAACATGCATTAGAGGGATTTGATATTACTCCTCTTCATCCTAATTCAGATTTTCCAGGTTATGATTGTATAACTTGGGCATTTGAGAAAGTAGATTTTGTTCCTTCTCTAGATTTCACGCATAGAAATATGATGGCAGGAAAAGTTTCAGGGTTAATTAAAAGAGCAAAACCTAAAACAGGATATCTTGCAGCTTATTACAATAAAGATCAAACAAATTCTTCAGGAGTTTTCGCTTTTGATCATATGGGTGTAGTTTTTGAAGAATTTGGTGAAACTTATGTTGATTCAAAATGGGGGAGGGGGCATATATATAGGCATCCGTTTAAGTTATTGCCTGAAGATTATGGAACCCATGTTGAGTTTTTTGAAGTTATTAATAGATAAATTTTAAATAATCCTTTTTCTCTTTAAACTTTAATGAAGCCTGAAACACTATTATTTTTATGCGCACATAATGATGATCAGCTTTTAGGAGCTGGTGGAACTATTGCCAAATATACAAAAGAAGGAAAAAAAATTATTACAGTTATTTTTTCTTTTGGAGAAATGTCTAATCCTCTTGAACAAGATATTGTAACTAGGAGAACTAGAGTGATTGAATCAAAAAGAGTATCAAAAATACTGGGTGAATCTGAATTATATTATTTAGGAATTAAAGAAGGAAAATTTAAAGAAGGAATTGAATCAAAAAAAATTCATGAAAAAATTCAAAAAATAATTAAAAGAATTAAACCAAATAAAATATTTACACATTCAGTAGATGATCCTCATCCAGATCATAAACAAGTTCATAAATTTACAATTGAATTGGCAGATATGATTAATTATAAAGGTGAAATTTATACTTACAATGTTTGGAATTATTTTTTAAATATAAAAGAAAGAAATTCACCAAGATTAGTTGTTGATATTACTCAAACATTAAAGAAAAAAGTTGAATCATTTAAACTTCATAAAAGTCAAGGATTAGCAAGAATGGCTCATATGTGGGGAATTTATGTTAACGCTATCCTTCGTGGACTTGAAAATCATGTAAAATATGCAGAAGTATTTTATAAAATAAGATGAAACCAAAAATCCTTATAGCTACAGATGGATTATTTCCTAGAATTGATGGAATTGCAGTATTTTTAGATAATATTATTCCTAAAATCTCCGATGAATTTGATATTACATTAATAGGACCAAATTCAGGACCTGTTAATTTTGACTATGATGTAAAACTTATTAGATTTAAAACTTTAAAAATCAGACTTGGAGACAATTATTATCCAAGTTGGGTAAATTTAAAAATTTTAAGTAAAGAAATAAAAAAGGCAGATGTTGTTTTTGTTCAATGTTTTGGAACGATTGGTTTATGGACAACAATTCTTGCAAAAATGCAAAAAAAACCAATCATGATTTATAATCATATGTTGGAATGGAAGGTATATGCAGACGCTCAAAAACATAAATTATTGAAAGTTCCAATTCATTTATCTGCTCATTTTTTAGCTAAAATTTTGTATAATATGTGTAAAGTAATTTTAGTAGCATCAGTAGAACAAGCAGAAATTTTTAATTTTATGGCTAGAAAAGTACAAAAAAAAGTTATTCATTTAGGAATTGATGAGAAAAAATTTAAACCAGCAGCAAGCAAAGCAGTAGCGAAACATGATATTGGAATTGAACCAACTAAATTTGTTGTTGGATATGGTGGTAGAGTTAGTTATGAAAAAGATCTTAAAACATTATATAGAGCATTTTTACGTTTTGAAAAAAAACATAAGAATGTAGTTCTTTTAATTGCAGGAGGAGGACATCCAGATCTTGAAAAATTGTTTAGTAATAAGGAAAATGTTATAATTACAGGTTTAAAAGAAAATTTAGCTCCTTATTATCAAGCAATGGATATTTATGTTTTACCTAGTTTAATTGAAACCACTTCTTTAACAACAATGGAAGCAATGGCTTCTGGAACTCCAGTTATTGTTACACCTGTAGGATTTTTAAAAGAATATATTAACGATGGACAAAATGGTCTTGTTTTTCCTAAAAAAAATTCTTATACTTTATATAACAAAATTGTTTATTTAAAAGAAAATTCAGTAATTAGAGAGAGATTAGCTCGAAATGGTCGAGACACTATTTTAAAAAATTATACTTGGGAACTTACAGCAAAAGAAATAATTAATTCAATTAATGAACTAGTGCCTCTCAAGAACAGACGTGATTTGTCCAAGTAGTTGAGCTACTTTTCTTAAATCTTTTTCAAGTTTTAAATTACTGATTTTTTCAGATTGTTCATCATGTAAAATTTCTTTAAGTTTATAACTTAGTTCTTCTAAATATGTTTGGTAATCTTCTAATTCTTTTTTTGGTAACTCTTGACCACTTTTTAGTCTTTTTTCAATCTCTTCAATATTTTCTTTTTGATGTTTTTTTAAAGAAAAAGCTCTATTACCAAGTTGTTTTAAAATTTCTTCATCAGGATAAAAAAATGATCCATGTCCAGCAGGTTTAACTCCTCCTGGTTGATGATGACCTCCGTGACCCATAGAAATATACAAATATCTTTTGTTTTAATTACTTTTTGTTATTTACAGTTTTTTTTTTTGTTTTTCTGCTTGTTTTTTAAAAATATATGAAACAAGTGCTCCTAAACCAATAATCGCCCAAAAAACTATTTCATTTATTATTCTAAAGCCTAAAAGAATTAAATTAAGAACAAGAGCTATAACAGTAATTATGCTAACTAGTTTTTTAATATTCATTTTATACTAAATAATGATTGAATTTAAATATAAATGTTTTTTCCTCTGCAAGATGAGATTAGGTTCAATAATTGAAGAACATGAAATTCAAGGCCCTGGATTGACTACCTTAATCAAACCTGTTCTTGATCCAACACTAGATGAATTTCCAAGTGATATTGGATTTGATAAATATAATGTTCCAGCCATTGCAATAGGGGACAATTGGGTAGAAGCTTTTATAATTGATAATACCCAATTAGGCGGAGGAAAAAGAACCTTAACAAGTGTTAGTACTAGGTATTACGATTCTAGTGAAGATATTAGAAAAGTGGTTGATTCTACATGTCAAGATTTTTTAATAGCTGGATATGGAAGTCAAATGGATGGAAAATCAGTTTTTTTATTTCCTTGGTCTTCTGCAGCAGAGGATCGTTTAAGTACTTATGCTAGAGTTTCAAGACAACAAGAATTACCTTATTTTGGGCAGATGAAAATATTAAGTCAAAATAGGCCTGTATTTGTTTTTCCAAATCAAAATCCTTATCAAGTAGAAGAATTGGAGGAGCCAATTACTTTTAGTTTTCGTGATACATTGAAATTGATTATGCCTTGGGGAGAAAAGTTTAGCGATGATCTTTTAAGAAGCGATGGAGTTACGAAATTAGGATTAGAATATAGTATAGGAAAAAAAAAATCATTTAGTGTTATGCCAAATGTATTTGGTCAAACCGACTTTTATGGAATTCCAGAAAATGTGTTAAATTTAACATGGACTGTTTATGGCATGCAAAAAAACGAGGAAAAACCTATAGCTTTACATTCAGAAGAAATTAGTCGTCATGACTTTCCAAATTCTAGAATGCCAAAAGGAGGTCTTTTGAAACATGCTATAACTAGAGCAAGAGAAGTTTCTGAACAGTATGTATTACCTGTCCAGACGTATCATTCAAAGGGATGATTGAATAAATTAATAATTTCCTCTTCTGTGATTGTTGTTAGGTCTTCTATTATTATTTCCTCTTCTATGAAAATTTCTTCCTCTATCATTTTCAACTCTAATTACACGTACTTGTTGAATTTCTGGAGTTTCAATGTGTTCAATGTGTACTGTTGAGTTATCTCTTAGAACTCTATCAAAATTTTCATGATCAGATGAAGAAAGTAAATTTATTGCAATTCCTTCGCTACCTGCTCTAGCAGTTCTTCCAATTCTATGAATATATTGCTTGCTTTCTTTAGGTGTGTCATAATTATAAACATGTGAAACATCTTTAATATCTAAACCTCTAGCTGCAACATCTGTGCAAACAAGAACAAAAGCATCTCCATCTTTAAAGTCATCCATTGATCTATTTCTTTTTGCTTGAGAAAGTCCACCATGGATTGCAATTGCTTTAATTCCATTTTTCTGTAAATTTTTTGCAACAAAACTTGTAGTTCTCTGAGTGTTGCAAAAGACCATAATAAGCCCAGAATGTTCATTTTTCATTAAATGAACTAGCAATGAGAATTTTAAATTCATAGGAACATCATAATATACTTGTTTAAGTAAACTAGGATCAACATATGATTCAACGGATATTTTTTTTGGATTGTTCATGTATTGTTCAGCAATTTCGTAAATATCTGTAGAAATTGTTGCTGAATAAAGTAAGGTTTGTTTATCTTGAGGACATTCACCTAAAATCTGTTTTACATCATCAATAAAACCCATATCAAGCATTCTATCAGCTTCATCTAAAACAGCTACTCTAACTTTACTTAAATCTAAAGTGCCTCTTGACAAATGATCAAGTACTCTTCCAGGTGTACCAATAACAACATCTGTTGTTGTTAAATCATCCATTTGAGGATTAATTGATACTCCACCATATATTGGAGTAATTTTAAGACCTTTATATTTTGAAAAAAGTTGCATTTCTTTTGTTATTTGTACACAAAGTTCTCTAGTTGGAGTCAAAACAATTGACTGAACTCCTTGTCCTTTTTCACAATGTTCAATTATAGCACATGAAAATGCTAGTGTTTTTCCTGATCCAGTTGCACTTCCTGCAATTAAATCATTACCTTTTAAAATAACAGGAATTGATTTTTCTTGTATTTCTGTTGGATTTTCAAATCCTTTTTCAGTTATTGTTTTAAGTATTTCTTTAGAAATACCTAACTTTTCAAATTTATTCATTTTATACTTTCCTCTTTAATTAGTATCGTTAAAAGTTAAATTATTTAAGAAAAAGTCACGTTTGATCAAGTTAATAATGAAATTGAAGACAACTGCTCTTTCTTTTTAGCCTTTGTACTAATTTTTTTTTTCTGTATCTCTCTTAGAGTTAAGAAGGTTTATTTAAAACTATGGGTCTTTTTTAACAAATTTGTATTGAATATGAAAACTCTACATTTATATAGCATGAGATAATTCTTAGAAATATTAGTACAATATCAACCTTGATTTTTACTAAGATGGTATAAAATTAAAGGAGGATCTTAAAAAATGGAAGGAACTGTAAAATTTTTTAACACAATGAAACGATTTGGTTTTATTGCAGGCGAAGACGGCAAAGAATACTTTGTACACGAATCAGGCCTAGTTGAAGGAACTTCAATCTCAGAAAACGACAAAGTAACATTTGACGTTGAAGACGGAGATAGAGGACCAAAAGCTGTTAATGTTGCATTAGCACAAGAATAATTAAGTATTATGCTTATTTTATTTCACTCAATCAATTTTAATTTTTTTATAATTTTTCTAACAAATTCTACTTAATGATAAATATTAAAAGAAATCTAGTATTCTAGAATTTATGAAAATAGTTTTAGTCAATTTGCCTTGTCATATTCCTACGGTTATGCCTTATTCACTAACTATGATGAAATGTGTCTTATCTTCAAATTTAGATGAAGAAATTGTTTGTTTGGATTTAAATTCAAAGTTTCATTATTTAGAATTTAAAGAGTATTATGAGAGGAAAAATAGAGGTGAAAATTTCTTTGATCTTTTAGAAGAGTTTGTAAACAAAACACGAGAACTTTATCCATCGATTTCAAAAAATGCAATTTTAGGAAAAACCCCTCTTCATCATGATAAAATATTAAAAGACATAATTAGCCAAAATCCAGATGTAGTTGCATTTAGTTTAACTTATAATAGTCAAATCTTTTTTGCGAATGGAATAATTGAGGAATTAGAAAAAAACAATATTAAAGTGATAATAGGTGGACCTGCAGATAATTCTAAATTATCTATTAAAGCAAAACGACTAAATAATTATGAATTGTTTTTAGATTTTTTAATTAAAAATGGTGCAAAAAAAAGAAAGGAAATATTAGATGCAGTTTTGGATTTTTCAGATTATGTTCCTAAGCACTATTTTACAAAAGATTTAATTTACCCTTTAAGGACTGCACATTCGTGTCCATATAAGCTTTGTACATTTTGCACCCATCATGGTAATAAAAAGTATAGTACCATTAGTTTAGAATTTATAAAAAAATCAATAGTAAAAAACAAAATAAAAAAAATATGTTTTATTGATGATGCATTTACAAGTATTAGACTTGAAGAGATGTCTAGAGCATTAAAAGATCTGAATATTGAATTTTGGTGTCAACTAAGACCAACAATTGATTTTGTTTCAATTTTACCTCAATTGTATAATTCAGGTTTAAGAAGTGTAGCTTGGGGTGTTGAATCTGGAAATCAAAGAATTTTAGATTTTATGAAAAAGGGAACTAAAGTTATGGATGTTGTTAAAGTATTGGAAACCGCAAAAACAGTTGGAATAAAAAATCAAATTTACATTATGTTTGGATTTCCAACTGAAACAATTGAAGAGTTTAATGAAACAATTAATTTTTTAGAAGATAATAATGAAAATATTGATTTAATTTCTGCAGCTGTTTTTGGTCTTCAAAAAGAAAGCAGAATTTATAATGACCCTAAAAAATATGAAATTGGAACTATTATAACTAAAAAGAGGACATTACTAGGTGATAAAATTGGATTTAGTGTTAATGAAGGAATAAATAAAGAGAAAATAATGAAATTAAAAAGGAAAAATATGCATTTAATTCATTCAATAAATAAAGTGCCTAAAGTAATTAATTCTTGTAAAGAACAAATACTTAATTATTCATGACTACACATTTTAGATGCATCTAATGAAACACCGTCTTTAGAATGAGTAAATTTATCTTTTTTTTCTAAAAAAACAATGATTTCATCAGCGTCCATATTATTTACACTGCAAGTATGGAATCTTGCATCTTCTCCAAATTTGTTAATTATAGCTTTTTTAAGTTCATCTTTAGAATATGATTTTTCAGATTCAATCATCATTTTCATAACTTCATGTCCATGTATTTGTTTCATATTTTCACCTATTTTTTAGGAAATGAATTTTTATTAAAAACTATTCTTTAATTAAAATGTATAATTAAATTAGTTTAATAAGAAAACAATAATTAAAAAAGATAAGAATTGTTGATGAGATAGAGAGATTATTATTTTGTTTTTTTTGTCTAGCTAGTATTGAAAGTTCATTGACGTCGAGGTCTAGAAATTTTATTTCTAAATCCTCCTTGTCCTTTGCTTTTTCTAGATCTATTTGTTCTAAATCCACCTTTTCTGTTTCTTTGCTTATGTGCACTTCTAGAGAAAGGTCCTCTTGAGTTTTGAGCTTTGTTGCTATGTTTTTTATGTTTAATAATTTCAATATTTTGTTTAATTAGTTTTTCAATATCTGAAAGATATCCACGTTCCTCAGCAGCGCAAAAACTGTATGCTCTTCCTTTTGCTCCTGCTCTTGCAGTTCTTCCAATCCTATGAACATAATTTTCGGGTTCATTAGGTAAATCAAAATTAATAACATGACTTATTTCTTCAACATCAATTCCACGAGCAGCAATATCTGTAGCAACTAAAACTCTACTTCTACCTTTTTTGAAATTAGAAAGTGCTTGAGTTCTTTGTTTTTGACTTTTGTTTCCGTGGATAGCATCTACTTTAATCCCTTGTAATGTTAATTTTTTACAAAGTTTATTGGCACGACTTTTAGTTCTTATAAAAATCAGTACTCTCTTTAGATGTTCTTGTTTTAATAAATCAATTAATACTTCTTCTTTATCCACTTGATCTACAAAGAGTACACTTTGTTCAATTAATTCAACTGTTGTTGCTTGTGGAGTTACTGCAACATGTACAGGGTCATTTAATAGTCCTCTTGTTAGAGTTTCAACTTCTTTTGACATTGTTGCTGAAAAACAAAGTGTTTGTGTATTTTTTGGAATTAAATTCATTATTTTTTTTACATCATGAATAAAACCCATATCAAGCATTCGATCTGCTTCATCAAGAACAAAAATTTCAATATATTCTAGTGAAATGTATCCTTGTTGGATTAAATCTAAAAGTCTACCAGGTGTAGCAACAAGTATGTCGATTCCACTTTTTAACGCTTTTACTTGAGATCCTTGTTTAACTCCTCCAAAAATTACTGTGTGCTCAATGTTAAGAAATTTTCCATATACCTTGCAGCTTGCACCAATTTGTGCAGCTAATTCTCTAGTTGGAGCTAAAATAAGTACTGCTGGAGCACGTCCAGGAGTTCTAATATCATCCTTTGAAAGATGTTGTAATATTGGTAAAAGAAAAGCTGCAGTTTTCCCAGTACCTGTTTGAGCAATACCCATCATATCTTTTCCTTCTAGAAGTGGAGGAATGGTTTGTTCCTGAATAGGTGTTGGAGTTGAGTATCCTTTTTCCTCAAGAGCACGAAGTAAAGGTTCTATTAATTTGAGTGATTTAAAGTGTTTTTCTGATATTCTATTAATTTAGGGTTAAGTAGTTGTATATAAGATAGATGGTTTAATTTCTGAAATATTAGAAAAAAGAACGCCGTGGGCGGGATTCTCACCAACTGGTAGCTCGGTTGACACGCTATGTGTTTCGTATTGTATACTCAAGCACATATAAAAGAAAAATGAAAAACGCCGTGGGTGGGATTTGAACCCACAATTCCGTAAGGAACAGGATTAGCAATCCTGCGCAATACCAGATTATGCGACCGCGGCATTAAAGTTTAGTTTTTTTGAATGGGACTAAGCCATTTTTGGCGCACGTCGCATATATTTGGATTCTAACCTTTGTAAAGGTTTGGATTATGCGACCGCGGCTTATGCTCTAAGAAAATCATTTTGTTTTTATATCTTTCTTTATGAAAAAATAAAAAAAAGAAATTATTTTAGCCTTTCTATAGCTAAATTATGTGCTTTAATATAGAATTCAGATAAAATATTCCAGTCTGCACTGTCTGCTAGCTTTTTAGCTTGGAGTTTGTTTTCAATTCTTTCTTGTTTATTTAGTTTAACAAAACTACTAAATACAGAATATAAATTGTCAACAATCTCATTATAAGGTTTATCTTGTCTAGGTACTATGTAAATTCCTTTAGTTTTGTTTTTTGTTTCGAATTTTTTAATATACCTTCCAAAACCTGCTAAATCTGTAGTAACAGATGCTACACCTAATGCTCCAGTTTCCATAGGGGTATAACCCCAAGGTTCATAGTATGAAGGAAATACACCTAAGTGAGACGCTGTAATAGCTTCATAATAGTTTAGATCCGAAAGACGATCTGCTCCGGTTAGATATATTGGATAAAATATAACTCTAACTTTGTCTTCTTTAGTATTATTGAGTCCATTAGCTTTAAAAGCATTTATTACAGCATCATTTTCTTCATTATAGAGATTATGTGTGCTTAGTGGAGGAAGACCTTCACGTTTTAATCTAGCACTTCTTTTTTTACTTTGTTTAACAAGTGTTTCACCTAGTAAAAAATTAACATCTATTTCTTTGTCTCCAACAATACCATAAATTACTCTATTTTTAATTTCTTCACTCATATCTTTGATTGAATCTTCAATATCTTCATAGAATGTTTTATTTTTCATGATTTCAGGTTTTATTTCTTTAACACTTGTAGGAACCCAAACAAAAGCAACAACATTTTTGCTATTTTCTTGTTTTTTTAGTTCTTGATTTAGTTTTCCAAGAGCTTCAATATAAACATCTACTCCTTTGTTTTGATATTCATATCTTCCAGCTAAGAAAAATATTAATGTATTTTCTAAGTCAAAGGAATAATATGGGAAAAAATAAAACATCAAAAATCTCTTTAATTTCCCTTTTAGAAGTTTATGTCTTATAGACGCTTCATCAAAAGTAGGAAATAAATGTGTGTCAAGACCGTTTGGAAGTAAGACATCAGGTTTTTTTCCTAGTAAATGAGTGGCTTCAATACCTGTTATTTCTGAAACAGTTGTAAAGACATCTGCAATATTTGCACAAGCTTTTTCAGTTAAGAATTTAGGTTGAACTCCATATTTATATGCTTCTGCTTTAGGGTCTAAATTTTCAAGTTGACCATATAAATCAACATTATTAGCTGCTAATGTTCTTCCTAGCATTGTGGCATGAGTAGTAAAAACAGTTCCTATTTTCACATTATTATTTTTTAAATGTAATAATGCGCCTCCAGCAAGCCATTCGTGAAATTGTGCAACTATTTTTTTTTCTGGAAGTTTTTCTTTTATTGCTTCTAAAAGAATTCCAACACAAGTACTCCATAATATAGGTTCATCAAAATCATGAAACTGGGTGTTAAGTGAATCAATTTGATGTTTTTCCCATAAACTTGCTTTGATTTGATTAATATTACTAGTATATCCAGAATAATCTATTAAAATTGCATTAGGTTCTCCTTCTATAAGCCAACTTCCAAAATAGCAATTAATGTCTAGTTTATGAAGTTTTTCAAAAGCGTCTTTTAAAAAGTCAGGGGGTGTCATCTGACTAAATTTATCTGAAATTTGCTTTCCAGGAAAATAAGGACCAATTACAAAATAATTAAATTTGTAATTATCAAGCATTTGTTGCGCTTTTGAAGTTATAACTGTGTATATTCCACCAACTTTGTTGCATGCTTCCCAAGATACTTCAAAAAAATAATTTGCTTTAGTTTTCATTTTTACCACGGCATCACAATTCTTGATAGTACAAAACCCATTAATATCCCAATAGCCATTCCGTACATAAATTCTTTAGCGAGTTCCCATTTAAAATGTTTCCATATAACGCTTCGAATTTCAGTGTCTTCTTTAGATAAAGATTTTAACATGTCTTCAATTTCGTGAATTGAATGATCAGAAGTTTCAACATCTGTGTTAGAATTTTGTTCTTCTTGTTTTTTTTCAACATTAGTTTCTGCTGTTTTTAAAACTTCTTTAACAAGTTCGTCATCCTTAGTTGTTTCTGTTTTTTTAGAAACAAAAGGTTTGCTTAAGAATTTTCTTGGTTCATTTTTTTTCTCAAGTTTAGCTATATGTTTTTCAAGAGCTTTAACAGCATCTTTTCTATTATTCGCATTTATTAGATCTGCAGCTAGTTTATCATGTTTAATAACATGCATAACCCAATCAGCAAAATAATTATGACTTTCACTAGCATAGTGACTATATTCTTCATCAGAAACTGATTCTAATTCCATAGATAAATCTTTAATACTTAGCAGTTTCTTGCTTCCTAGTACAAAAGCTTTATCCTCCGGTATCTTATCAAGATATCCCATTTTTACACCCCTTTTTTATAAGTATTTATTTACTATATGTCTTAAGATTATTACCTCTAAATCTCTTGGATTTCTTGCAATAACTAATTCATTTGCAAGATCTTCTTCATTTAAAACATGTTCACACCATGTTGCAAAATCATTTCTACTATCATTTACATGATGATTAAAAACCCAATCATTCATCATTTGAGCTGCACTAGCAAGTTCTTTTAAATTTTTGAGTGGAACTCCAGTTACAAGTATGAAATAATTTTCAGGTTTAGCATTTTTTGGTTTAATTGTTTTTTTTGTGATCCTCTTTTTTGTCATTTTTCACCCCTACAATTGATACAAAATTTAATTTTGTATCAATAAACTTGGTTTTTCTGTTATAATATGTTTGTCTTGTTTTTTTGTAATTCTAATAACTAAATCATTAAGTACGTTCATGAAACTAATGTAAGAGTCATAAGGTGTGTCATAAGGATTAAAATATTTATGAACATCTCCATCTGAAAACCATTTTGTACACATATAATAAAAATGATCCGAAGTTGTTAGCTTTCTCCAATCTTCAATAATTTTTTTGTCATTTGATTTTTTTACAGCATTTTCAATAGCATATAATTCTTTAATTGAAGCGTTTTGCATTTCATTTCCTAGCCACGCAGATAAATCTCTTTCAACATCTGCCCAAGACATTGGAACATGGACATCTAGTTCAGCGATTGGAAGATCTTTTGCAGTTTCACTAGGTGTTCTAAATTTAATATGTTTTTTAAATAATTCATCAGGCAAATGTTTCATAAAATTAAAAATTCCTGTGTCTTCCCATTGATGTTCACCAAATGTTTCATAATCCATAAAAAGATTAATTGTTTTACCCTCAGTTTTATGTACCCAAGAAACAAATTTTTCTGTTGTTAATGGGTGATCTTTCCATCCTTTATTTGAAAATCTAAATGCAATGTCATCACTTAGTTTATAATTTTTTAATAATAATTTTAGATTTTCTGTTGTTTTAGCTTTATAATTAATATTTGGTGATCTCCAACCTAAAACATGGTCCGCTCCTTCAGCTAAAATTCCATCATAACCCATGTTTTCGATATGGTGAGCTAATTCATTATTATAAATCAGTTCAGTGTTTCTAAATATCTTAGGAGTTTGATTGAAAAGTTCTTTGATTTTTTTTTTATGTAGCTCAACTTGTTCTTTAAATTCTTTTTTTGAAAATAAAAATGAAAGGCTATGATAATATGTTTCAGACAAAAATTCAACGCAGCCTGTTTTGCTTAATTCAATAAAACTTTGTAATACGTCTGGAGCATATTTTTCAAATTGATCTAAAGCAGTTCCAGTTATTGAATAGGCAATTTTGAATTTTCCTTTATGTTTTTTAATTAAATTAAGCATTAGATTATTTGTAGGTAAATAGCATTTTTTAGCTACTTTTTGCATAATTTTTGCATTTAGTGTATCATCAAAATAGTCAGTAGATTTACCAATATCAAATACTTTGTATTGTTTTAATCTAAAGGGTTGATGAACTTGAAAATAAAAACAAATAGATTTCATTTTTCTATCCCTCTAACAGTGTGATACACATCTACACATTTTTTTGCTGCTTTGTCCCATGTAATTGCTTTGATGTCTTTGTTTCCATTTTTTACTAATGATTTGTTAAGGCTACCATAGCTTACTGCTGATACTATCTTGTTAGTCATTTCGTCAACATCCCAAAAATCAACTTTTAGAGCATTGGTTAGGACTTCAGACACCCCAGAGGTGTTGGAAATTAGAACAGGTGTATTGTTCTTAAGAGCTTCTAGAGGTGTAATTCCAAAAGGCTCAGAAACAGAAGGCATAACATATAAATCCGCCATCTGGTATGCTTTGTCCACATCGTCCCCACGTAAATGACCTGTAAATAAGACATTTTTTGCTATTCCTAGTTCAGCAGCCTTATTAATCATTTTTCCATACATGTCACCAGTTCCGGCAACTATAAATTTAATATCTGATCTTATATCAAGAGCTTTTTTTGCTGCTTCCATAAAATATTCAGGTCCTTTTTGTAAAGTTAATCTTCCTAAGAATAATACAATTTTTTCATTAGAACCAAATTTTTCAGTTTTTTTAGGTTTACTATATTCAATACCATTATGAACAACTTTAATTTTCTCGTTATTAATTCCATAATGTTTTATAATCATATTTTTTGTAAATTCACTAACTGTGATAATTTTATCTGCTTCATGCATGCCTTGTCTTTCAATATCATAAACATGTTGATTTGGATTTCCTCCCGTTCTATCAAAATCAGTTGCATGAACATGAACAACAAGAGGTTTTCCAGTAGCTTTTTTAGCTTCAATTCCAGCTTTAAAAGTCATCCAATCATGGCAGTGTATAACATCAAAATCTTCAAAAAGAGCAATTATTTTAGCTTTTTTAGCATATCTATGAACTTCTGAGTACAAATCTTTTCCATATAAATCAGAATCACTAGTATTTCCAGTTATTAAACGTTTAAAACTCTCTTCATAATTTTTAATTTCTTTTGAATATTCACAATTATCCATGTAAGCAGTAAGAAGTGAGTTTACATATTGGAGTTTAATTTTTTGATTACCAATATAGAGTGTATCAGCAGGAATTATTTCAACATGGTCATGAGGTTCATTTTTTTTAGGTAGAACTAAAGTTATATCAATACCTTGTTTACTTAGACCTCTAGTTAAACCATAACAAGCAGTTCCAAGTCCTCCTTTATTATTTGGTGGGAATTCCCATCCAAACATAAGAACTTTCAATCTATTTTCACCCCACAACTTGTAATGTTAAAAGTTCTAGGAGTTTTTAGTAATTTCATAAGTTAACCCCGATATTCTTATTTCTACTCTTAACTAGGTAATGTACCAAAATTACACCTCTTTTTTCCCTAGGTAATATGTTATATATTTGCCTTTAGATATTTTGATGTTGGCTGACCTTTAAAAATGTTTCTGAATTTGTCGCATTTTTTCACACTCTTTTATTTTGAAATGGTATGTAGTTAAATCGTTATATAACTTATAAAATATAATAAGTTTATTAATTATAGAAATATTTAAATAGTATAAAATTAATTAAATATTTTATGGAGTTAGAATCAATTTTTACCGACTCAAAATGGAGAATTATAACTGAACTTTCTCATAACTCTCTTTCTCCAACTAATCTTGCAAAAAAAACAGGAACGTCTCTACCTAATATTAGTACACAGCTAAAATTGCTTGAGGCATTAGATTTTGTTGAAAAAAATAAATTAAATAATGTTGGAAAAGGGAATCCTAGAAAAATTTATTCATTAAAAAAAGAATTTGCATATGTGATTGTTGGAACAAAAAATGCTGTAGGAAAAAGAATGATTAAATTAAATTCTGATTCTAAATTTTTTTTTAGTTCATTATTAATTTCTGAACAAAAAGCCGGTTATTTGTTAGTTAAATTATTTTTCCAAGAAGAAGATCTTTTTCGAGAAACAATAACAATAGGGTTTATAGGGAAAAGTGAGGGAATATTAGAAATTTTAATAATTTCTGAGAATACTGAAAAATATCAAATATTAAACAATAAAAAGATTACTAGTGAAGGAAAAGAATATGGTATAAATGCTCATATTCATTCTAAAGATGCTTTTGTAAATGGGATAAATAACAACGACACTTATTTCAAATCAATACTTCATAAAGTGTTTATTTTATGGGATAAGGAAAACTTTATGTCAAATCTAAAAAAAGGTGGAACATGAATAAACTAGCTACAATTATAAATTCAATGGACTACAGAGACTTAAAATCTTTGCAAAGAGATTTATACGAGGGAAATATAGGAAATTTAATTAAAAAGAACATTGATAAAACAGATTCAATAAGTAAAAGAATTTGTCCAACCTGTGGAACTACTTTAAAAAAGCCACCTTATTCCCTTGAATTTGGGAGAGAAGATTTTAAGAAACGAGCGGGTTTTTGTGGTTTAGATTGTTTAAGTTTCTTTGTTACGAATTTAAATAAGGAAAAAACAATCAAGCATTAGTAAAGTATTTAAAATTAATTTTTTTCTTATTGTTATTCATAACCAGATTAAATTTTTGGGCCCATAGCTTAGTCTGGTGGAGCGCTGGTCTTATATGGCTACGCTTCGTACATTGTTACGAACACAAAGCTTTTCTAGGAAAGCCAGTGGTCGGGAGTTCAAATCTCCTTGGGCCCACTTCTTTTCTTTTTTACAAATTAACTGGTTTTAGAATTCTTATGGAGATTTGAACACACGGTCACTATCGTTCTCGTGCCACTCGTAAACTCGTTGGAATCTCCATGGGCCCTCTTTTTTTTAAATTGAAATTTTTTAGAATTATGTGTGTCTCTTTTATTTTAGTTTATATTATTACTGTATAGTGATAACAAATAGGAATATTTATAAAGAACAAGTTATTTTTAAGATTTAATGGAGATACAATTAGAAGATTTGACATTAAATTTATTTGGTGAAGAAGAGACAATTAAAGTCCCACATTATAATATGGGTGACTATGTAATTAGACCTTGGATTCAATCAGATTTTGAAGAAATTGCTTCATTTACAGATCCTTCTTTAGCTGAACAATTAGATGTTCATACCTTGGAAAGTTTATCTGAGGTGGGTTATACTTTTGAACCAGGAGCAAAAGGTGTTGTAGGATTTGTAGCTGTTGATTCACAAACAAACGAGATAATGGGATGATCATATATTAAAACTTGGCATGGTAATAATTTTACAAAACCAAAATATAAAGAAACTGAAAAAGGAGTTGTTGTTATTACGGCTCAAGAACTTATGCAAAATGCTACGAATATTGTAGAACTTGGAGGTTGGTTAGTAAAACCGGAATATAGAGGGAAAAAAATAGCTCAAGGATTAACCTATGCTTCAGTTGATTTTATTAGGCAAATGCAAGACGCAGGTTATGAGGCAGATGCAGCATTTATTACAAATGTTGGTCCATTAAGAGTTATTGATAATGATAATAGAACAGATTATGGTATGAGAATGGCTGATATGATTTCTAAAAACGGGTATGATCCATCAGATCTTACAGCACTAGCTAATCAAAGAGATGAAACAGGAGAACATCCAGTTGTTATAACAAATGAACAATTTGAAGATATATTTTCAGATCTAACAACTTCTTTGTTAGTATCTGGTAGAATGAGGTCAAGTAAATATGAATTTGGAGATCCAAGAAGCGCTACAGCTCCAGCTTATCATATTTCTGGAAAATTAATTGCAGGACATCCTTTAATGACCTATGATGAAGAAGATAGGAAAATTGGTTTAATCTCACCTATTCAATTTGAAGCTTCTAAAGAAATGCATCCAGAACATGGTGGAAATTATACCATTGCTCACTTAAGATCTACAAGCAATAGTAAATAAAATCTACCCAACCATCTTTATACTTTTTTTATGTGTTCTTCTATTTTGTTTTTGAACTTCTTGGACAAGTTTTCTAATTAATTTTTTTGGGTCTTTTTCGTAAATAACTGTGGCATTTGTTTCTTTTTTTGCTATTTGGATGATTTCATCAATAAATCCAGAAATTCCACCCATGTTCTCTAAAATTCCCATTACTTTTCCTTCCTCAAAACCAATAGTAAATTCATTAAGTGTTCCTACAGATCCTCTTAAAAACACAACAGCATCAGAAGTTCTAATGTTTAAAATATCTCTAAACATAAATCCTTGTCCAGTATAAACAATTAGATCATATTCCTTATATGGGAGTTTCCATTTTTTAATATGTTCATCTAGATCCATAGCGGGACTTATTCCCATAACAAAACCATCTTCTTCTCTACATCCAATAGCAGCTTCGTTAGGCATTCCAGTTGTTGCACCATTAACTAAAATACAATTGTGACGAGCAATTTCTCTACCTACTTCTCTAGCTCTTTCTTTTAAAGTAATATCATTAACTTTTGCAGCACTTCCCATAACTCCAATTTTAAGTTTCATAATTCAACACCTCAATGAGATTTTTAATGAGCTGGGGGTTAATAAAAGTTGTGAAAAATGAATTTTATAAAATTAGAACACAAAGCAACTTTACCTAGTTTGGTTGAAAGAGCATATGAATCATCAAAATCAAGTGAATAGTAACTTTTATATATTAAATAGGTCTTATCTTTTCATCATGCCACAAACAGTATTTGGAGATATTGAAGAGTTTATTTTATTAATTCTAGATAATGATACGACGAACACGGCACCAACGACTTGTTAGGTGTTCATTGTTTAACTATTTTATAAAAACATTAGAAAATAAAATTTTCTAGGCTTTGAAAAACTTTGTTTTTCAAAAGATTTTTATTGTACTTAATTAAAAAATAATAATATTGAAGGTGATTATAAATGTCAAACACAAATCAATCAAAGATTAATAGTGCCAGAAAATCTAAAGATTTTCCAGGAATAAAAATTACATTACCAGATGGATCAAAAAAAGAATATAAAAAAGGTGTTAGTGGTTATGAAATCGCTAAATCGATTGGAGAAGGATTAGCAAGAGCATCATTAGCTGTTGTTGTTGATGGTGAAGTCTGGGACTTAGATAGGCCTATTGATAAAAACTGTAATTTTAAAATATTAACAGGGAAAGATCACGAAGGAAAAAAAGTAATTTGGCATACAGCTGAACATATTTTAACTCAAGCAATGTTGAATTTATATCCTGGAGTTTTAATGGCTATGGGTCCAGCAACAGACGAAGGATATTATTTTGATTTTGATTCAAATAAAAGATTTTCCAAAGAAGATTTTGAAAAAATTGAATCAGAAATGAAAAAAATTATCAAGGCAGATTTACCTATAGTTAGAAAAGAACTTTCAGTTAAAGAAGTTAGAAAACTTTTCAAGGGAAACAAGTATAAACAAGAATGGCTTGATGAAATTGAACAAAATAAAGAAAAAGCAACAATATATTACACAGGGGAAGAATTTGCAGATTTATGTGCAGGACCTCACGTTAGATCAACAAGTCAAGTTGGGTATGTTAAACTTCTAAGTATAGCTTCAGCTTATTGGAGAGGAAATTCAGAAAATGAACAACTTCAAAGGATATATGGAACAGCATTTCAAGATAAAAAAGAATTAAAAAAGCATTTGAACTTGCTTGAAGAAGCTAAAAAAAGAGATCATAGAAAAATTGGTAGAGAATTAGATATTTTTGAAATTGATGAAGATATTGGACCTGGACTTGTTATTTGGCTTCCTAAAGGAAATATAATTAAAGAAGAATTAGAAAATTGGGCTAAAGAAACTGAAGAAAAATGGGGTTATGTTAGAGTAACTACACCAATGATAACTAAAGAAGGATTGTTTCATACAAGTGAACATTTGCCTCACTATAAAGATTCAATGTTTGCACCAATGAATATTGATGGTGAAAAATATTATATTAAACCAATGAATTGCCCATTTCATCATAAAGTATTTTCAGCTAGACCTCGATCTTATAGGGATTTGCCACTTAGAGTTGCAGAGTATGGTACATGTCATAGATATGAACAAAGTGGAGCAATAACAGGCTTAATGAGGGTTAGAGGCATGCAAATGAATGATGCTCATATTTATTGTACAAAAGAGCAAGCAGTAAAAGAATTCATTGATGTTATTAGACTTCATGAATACTATTACAAAAAATTAGGTATTAAAGAGTATCAAATGGAACTAGCTTTAAGAGACCCGAGTGATGATAAATATCATGGAGAAGAAGAAATGTGGGTTGAAGCTGAAGATCTGATGAGAAAAGCAATGGAAAAATCAGGTGTAAAATATAAAGTTGAACAAGGTGGAGCAGCTTTTTATGGTCCTAAAATTGATTTTCAAATTAAATCAGTTATAGGTAGAGAATTTACAGCATCAACTAACCAAATTGATTTATTCATGCCTGGGAAATTCAATTTAAAATATGCTGGAAAAGATGGAAAAGATCATGTTCCAGTTGTAATTCATAGAGCTCCATTAGGAACTCACGAGAGATTTATTGGATTTTTAATTGAACATTTTGCTGGGAAATTCCCAATTTGGTTAAGTCCAGTTCAAGTAAGAATTATGACAATTTCTCAAAAACTAGAGAAAAAAGCTCAAAAAGTTGTTGATGAATTCAAAAAAGCAGGAATTAGAGTTGAATTAGATAATAGAGCAGAATCTATTCCAAAAAAAGTTAGAGAAGCTCAACTTCAAAAAATTCCTATAATGCTTACTATTGGAGATAAAGAAATTGAAAACAATACTGTTGCATTAAGAACTTTAGATGGACAAGTTAAGTTTGGAGTTAAAGTAGAAAAATTAATTAAGAAACTTAGAGAAAATATTGATGATAAAGAACTTAAGTTTAAATTCTAATTTTTTCTTTTTAATCTTTTTCTTATTTATTTATATATTACTTGTTTCTACTTAGGAGAATGATTGGATTTTGGCATGGACATGAAATGTATACTCATCTTGCAATTAAAGTAGATAGAAATATTGGATTACCTCAAAAATTTGAATATCAGAATAGATTTTATCTTGCTAGGGAACTTTCTGAAAAAAGATTAAGTGTTCTCATTCCTGTACATAGTCAATCAAAAGCACATGCTAGAAAGGGAATTGTGGATGTAAATGAATACAATTTAATCAAACTTTCAGATCTTGTTGAAGGAACAGAGTTTAATTTACCCACAACTAGTAATCCACCAGTATGGGCTACTGTGGATGATTTTTTAACAGATAATTTTGGATTAAAAGTAAAAGATTATGGAGCATACCATAATAATTTAGTTCCTATTTAAGATCAAGTCTTCATCTTGAACATAATCAAGTCCATGTTTTAGGGCTAAGTAAGCTTTTTGTAATTCTTTTCCTAAATATGCATAATGATCTGTTTTTGCTAAAAGATTTTTTTCACAGACAATTTTGTAAATATCTTGTGGAGTTTTTCCACTAATTACAATTTCAATTACATTATCTTTTTTACAAAAACCTAGTTCAATTAAGTTTAATTCTTTATTTGGTCTAATTAGAAGATAACCAAATTTATCTAAAACTAGATCTTTTATTGGATGATATTCACCTCTAATTTCAATACAATTAGGGCTTTTAGTTGCGTTTATTTTTTCCATTTTTTATCACCTTTGCTCGAAGGACATTAGGTATTCCGGCTTTATGTCACGCGACAGAACAGTAAAATTGCGTGACAACTATCAAGTTTTTATCAAACTTGATATTAACGGTTGCGGCACAGCCCAGGAATTACACCTGGATTCCCAATAAATAAAACTAATGTGGGATGTTTTTTAAACTTTGTGATAGTAAAAGCTAAACTACAAATTATAACAAATACTACAATTACTAAATTAAGGAAAATTATTTAAATATCAGTATACTACTATCTATACTATTAACAGTTTAAACTGTTTAAGCACTAAAAATATTTTGCATTTTTACGTGTTATTCGGGGGGATAAACATGGTAATCCTATATGATAGGTTTAATTTGCCAGAAGATGTATTTGAAGTCATTTTTGCTACTAAACAACAAAAGATTGTCGCTAAACTTCTAATTAGATATATGAAAGAAAATGGTAATCAAATCAGTAAAACTGAAATGTCACTGTTTGCAACTAGATTGCATGATGGAGAACTAATTGCTGAAATTGATGAACCCCCTTATCAAGGCAAAAAAGTAAAAATTTCTTATAATAAGAGACAATTCTATGATAGAATTCTAACTCCAATGAAAAGCATGGGTCTTGTTGATTATGATCTTTACGGAAAAGTGTATAAAATTTCTGAAAAATTCAATAAAGATATGATGAGAATTGGTTTAATGTGGCTTCAAGAAGTACAAAAACCTGTTGAAAAATTAAATTTAAAAAAATAAATAAAATTAACCTAAATAATTTAGTCTTTTTTGATCTACTTCGTTTTTAGCTAAAGAACTTTGTTTAAGAATAGATTTAAACTTACTTTCAAATTTTTCAGCTTGTTTAAGAAGTGGTTTATAATCAACTTTTAATCCTAAATAATTGTCAAGTGCTTTAATTATGTTTGAAGCTGCTTTGCTATCAGGCATATCTGATCTTGTTTCAGCAAATAAACATGTTAAAGGTGTTTTAGTTCTTAACATTAATGCTCCTGAAACTCCAACAATAATTGATTCTTTTAATGGAATTAATCCTTGCTTTTTTAGAAGTTCTTTTTTCTTTTCTTTATTTGAATAAAAAAAGACTTTTTCAGATTTAGTTACTTGAGGACTAGATACTCCTTCTAGACTAAGAATTTCTGTTGCTTGGAGATTTTTAGCCATTTTCATTATAGCTTGAGCAAGTTGCCATTCAAGTCCATTTGAATTAAGAATGGTGTGTAAAATTACTAAATTGTATTTTTTATTATAAAAAACACCCATAGGATCAACTAATTTTTCATTATGGATTGCAACAGTTGCTGGTAATTCTTCATAATGAAATGAACCAATTTTTTCAGCTTGTAAATGTTCAATTAAAAATTCAGTTGTTATAGTTCCAATTAACCCAAATCCAGGAAAACCGTCAATAATTTTCACTTTAGTAGGTTTTTTTGTAAGTTTAATATCCATTAAAACACCTCAAATAAAATTAGAATAAATACATTATATAAATTTTTGGTAAATAAAATAAAAAGAAAAAATTAAGCTGCGCCACCATATATTTGAACAAGACTACTAGCTGGAACATGATCTGCGCTATAATCTTGATTAAATCTTTCATGATAATCTACAACTTTTCCTAAATGCGGTCTTAAACCTTTCATTTTTTCAATTAGAGATTTAATGTCACTGCTATATCCTGGACTAGGATCTTGTCCTGTTTCTATCCAACCGTTAGCGTCTCTAATAGCAGATTTTCCAATTCTTTGTGGAATTCCTGGCAATATTTTTGAAACTGATCCCGGAATTATTCCATCAACTAATGTAGTTATTCCAGCAATATCTCCAACAGTTCTAACTTGTCGAATTAAATCATCTAATTGATATGTGAATTGCCCTTTTAGATCCCTACTATAAAGACCTGACCATTGTCCCATCATGTCATCAACTACTTTATGAACTGCGTAAGTAGCTAAGTAAGCAGGAAGAAGTACAGTTCTGCCTGCAAATTTCATTGTTATTTTTCCTAGACCACCAGGTTTTTTATTTGCTATTCCTAAAATTACATGTTCAATTTGACCTAAAACATAATCTGCACCATATAATACTGAATATTTTTCATCAACAAGATGGTCAACATATGTTAAAAATTCGTCACCCCTTCCAGCGTTAACTGCTTTTTTTTGTAAACTTACACCCTGTTTATCAGTGTATGATAAAATTTTTTGTCTAAGATCTTCTTTAAATGCATCTAGAGGTACTTTATTTATAATATTTCTAATTTGAGGGACTGCTTTTAAAATTGCTTCTAAATCTGCTCGTTTTGGATCGATTTTTGGCTGCATTTTTTTGACCTCCTATATTGACTGAATTTAACAATTAATTACCTTTAATTGCTTCTTTAACATTATGTACTAATTCACCATATGTTAATACTGCATATAATTTAGTTTCTTTAGTAACTGGAACAAAAAATGATTTATGTTCAATCATTTTTTCATAAATGTCACCTAGGTCATCATTGCACTCACAAGTTAAGTACAATTTGTTCATTACATTAGCTGCTGTTAATTCATTGCAATCCTTGTTTTCTGCTACTACTTTATTATTAATGTCTGTAGTTGAAATTATTCCTACAGGAGACTTCTTCTCGTCTATAATTATGATTCTTCTTTGCTTATTTTCTTTAAGAGTTTTTGCTACATTAACTATTGTTTCATCTACATTACAATTAAGTGCTTTTAGGAGGGTACAATTTTCTACTTTCATATATTATAATAGTAGTTTTAGATTTATAAAGTTAATTAAAAAAATAGAAAATAAAAAGAAAAAATTATATTGTTGAATATGGTTTATTTCCTGCGCCTGTTGGATTGTAATCACCTTCGTCATAATGTTTAGTTATCTGAGCAATAAGGTTTTCAATTTTTCCAATATGTCCACGAATAACATCAAGTGCACTAACTAGATCAAGAATTAATTGCAATACTTTTTTAGTTAAGGCTGCAAATTTTGTTTCAAGAGTTTGAGTACCTTTACTTGGTGCATATAGTTTTTTTAATGCCTCAAGTCTTTCAGATGGTGCAGTATCTCGGTAAGCATTTCTTAACTTTTTTTCAACATCTTCACAATTTCCAACAAGTATGTTAATATTTTTTTGATAAACTTTAGCTAAACCAGCATAACCTGTTTGATATGAAAAAATTTGTTGAAATTCTCTTTTGAAATCTCTTAGCTGTTTTTCTAATTCCATGAATCCATCAAGTTGTAGATCCATGAATTCTGGGTCTAACATTAGCTTTTTAATTTCTTTTCTAACAGGTTTTCTCCAAGCTGGAATCAATTTGCTCCAGAGTAATTCAGATTTACCCCAATCTCCAAGCATTAATTTTTTTCTGACAGTTACACTTTTCTTTTTTTTATGTAACTTATCGAGTTTATCTCCAACTTCAATGTTAAATTTTTTCATATGTTTATGTGCAGCATCAATTTCTTTGAAAAGTTTACTTTCTTTTCTAACATTTCTTCTTATAAAGATTAATGTATAAGGAAGTGTTCCAGAAGCTTTTTGCAAAAAATTGTGTACTTCTTCAATTGAAGCTTCAGCGTTTCTTTCTTCAGCGGGATTCAATAAATGTTTTTGATTGATTGCATCTAATGCAGTTTCTAGTTTTTTTAATTGTTCTTCAGTTTCGCCTTCTTTAACTCCGGCTCTTTGAAGTGCTCTTTGTTGATCTGCAAAAATATATGTTAATTTTGCTAATCTATCTGCGACTTTTTTTAATTCGTCACCCATATGTTCTTCTAATACTTCAATATTTTTTTTGAATTCATCATCTGCTTGTGTCATTCTAGCCTCCGTTTGTAATAAATTTAAATCTTTATCAAGTACGTTTACATGTGTTTGAACAGCATCAGGATTTAAACCTGCAGCTTTAAGTTCATTTTTCCAATTTGGATTTGTTCTTAAAAGTTCTCTAAATGTCTCTACTACTTCTGGAGATCTAGGAGTATTTAAAATTAAATCCATCATCCCTTGTGGTGTTGCGTTAGCCATTTTTCTTTTGTGATTCTGCCCATTGATTAAACATTTGTATAAATTGTACTTTTCCTTCTGGTGTTAATGAATTAAAATAAGAAAAAATTTCATTTGCGTCTTTATTAGTGCTTTCTTTTTTATTTTCATCGTTTTCAGGTGTTCCATCTTTAGGATCTCCTTCTTTAGGTTTCATACCTTTGTCTTCACCAATTCCAAATAATCCACCTAAACCACTTTGTATAGCTCTACCTGCATCACCACTGTGAGACATTTCAGCTCTTCCTTGGTTGACTGCTTTCATGATGGCATGTATTCCACCCATGGTTAACAATATCCAAGAAACCATTCGGAGTATCGTTGAAATGGTAAGCATAAGATTTGTTTGGAACCATTGATGAAGTATTTCAAATAAATATGAGAGTACAAACATTAAAATTGCTAATCTAAATGGGTTAACAACATTTTTTAATTCTTCTTGACCACCTGAAATTGCATCGATTACCCAAATAACAAGTAAACCAATAACAACAGGGAAAAATTTAACAATTCTAAAACCTAAAGAATATTCTCCTGAAATCATAGCTATTGCAAGCATAAATCCTAAACCTTTACCCCATTTTTCAGCTCCATCTCCCCATTTATCTTTTAATTGATGGGGTACAAATTTAACAAATATCCAAATGTAAATTATTAAATCAATAACTAGAGACACAGTGTCATCCTTCATATAGGATTCAATAAGTCCGGCAATAGGTTCAGCAAACGTTGCAAAATCATCAGCATAGTTTTGGGCAAATGCTATACTTAATGTTAAAAGAAATACAATAGTAACTAAAACAATCCTGCTTTTATTCATTTCAATAGGTACAATTAATAAAAGAGATATATATAAATTTTTCCTCCACATATAGAGAAATCTTTATATAGTATATTATTCTAAGCAAAAACTATGGAACATACTAGAACTAAGCAAAAACACGGTTCACACGGATTTCATTTACCTTCCCAATTTTTATTAGGTTTAATTTTTTTTTTAACTGGTGGATTGTTATTACTAAAGAAAATTGGTTTGAACTATTTGCCTTATATTCCTGAATCAGTTTTAGTTTATATTTGTGCTTTAGGAAGTTTTTTAGGTGGAATGTATTTAGTTGTTCATAAAATCTGGAGACCAAGAATTTACGTATAAAATGGCTGAGATACCTGGACCAGTTTGGGTCGGTGTAGGATTATTTGTAGGAGGTTTTTCTCTTTATTTAGGCTTTATTAAACCAATACCTTCAGCTCCTTTTTTCCAATTAATGAGTGTTGTTGGACTAGGAATGATTGTTTATGGTTTTATTAAAATTAAATTTCCAACAAGATCTAAACAAGATCTTTTAGATGAAATGGGTCATAGAAGAGCAAAAAGAGGCGTTAGAGATGTAGAGATTGATATTGATGATTTTAGAAATAATCCTCAAAAAAGAAGAGAGGCTATGAATAATCAAAATTTTCAAAATAGAAATCAAATGCCTAATTCCGGAGCAGTTAATCAAACACATCAACAACATCTAGGACAACATCATCAGACTCATCATAATGCACAGCATAGACCTCAAAAGCCAATTCTTCCTCATGGTGATAATCAAAAAACTCAAGTTCCAACACATAATCAAATGAATCAGAAAAAAACAAGTTTTTTTAAGAGAGCAAAATCTGGTGGATTTTGTTCAGAGTGTGGTTCACCGCTTTTAGCAAAGCATAAGTTTTGTCCAGTTTGTGGCGGTAGGACTTAGAGTTATTATATTCCTGTAATTAGTCCACTTTTTGATAAATTTTTAGTATGACCCTTGATTTTTTTTGAGAGACTACTTAAATCTAGTGATAAGAGTTCATATTGAGCATCATATCCATGTTCTGTGGTTTTTAAGATTGGCATTCTATATACTACTTCGATTATGGTTTCAGGTCTTTGCTGAAATGCTGTAGTTGAATTTCTTAACCATCTAAGGATTGCAAATTCATTTTCTGTTAAATTAAATTCTTCTCCATCAGATTTTCTAAATCCTTGACCTGTATCATTGTAAACACAATGATCATCTTCAAAAACATGAGGTAAATGAGGTAAATAAAAATGAGTATCTGTTTCTTTTAATTCAGAGGGCTTTTCTTTTCCTCCATCTCCGTAGCGAATTCTAGGAATTAATCTATGTCTAATATTTCTTATACCTTTTAAATCATTATCCTCAAGTTCTGTTAATTCTTCTCTGCTAATATAGCCTTTAATTAGAATTCTTTTAATTTGTTCTCCTTCAGTTTGACTAATTTCATCTCCTGAATATGTGCCTGGGAGAAAATACGTACCATGACAACTTTGTCCTGAAGCAGTTCTATGAAGTTGTACTTTTTCAGGATCTAAAATGAATTTTTTAACTTTTGCTTTTGCTATTTTTACTCCATCACGTTTAAAATTGTCTAGAATTTGTCCAAGCCCAATTCTATTGATGGCAGATACATAGTTATTTACTTCATCAGGGTTTTTTTGGAGAAGATATTCTAAATCTGTTTTTGCAACATTTCTATGTCTTGCAACAAAATCCAAAAAAAGACCTGTGCTTTTATCTACTTCAAGGAATTTTTTACCCTTACGATCTTCAATAACATATCTTCCAGCTTCAAATAGATGTATTGTGATAGGATGGCCAGTTATTTTTGTTGATCTATTTTTCCAAAATTAACTCAAAAAGTTGAATTCTTCTTGGTTAATAACTGAAATTAAAGTTTCAAGATAAGAGAGTGATCCAGTATGATCTAATGCAAAATAATCTCCGACTTCTAATCCAGGAAGACTTAATTGTCCTTCTACGGGAACGGTTTCAATATGTCCAGTTGCTCTTGAAGATAATGACATTACTGTCCAGTGGCAAATACTAATATATAAAGGTTCGTAGAGTTTTAGCTATCCACTATTATAGTATAAAAAGCATAATTATTTATTACTCCTAAAATTCCAAACTTGGATGTTTGAGTTTATAAAGAAACCATCCACAGATAAACAAATTTATACTGTTTTACATCCATTTTTAAAAAATTGGTTTGAAACTAAATTTGGTAGTTTTTCTGCACCTCAAAAGTATGGTATTTTGCCTATTCATAATAAAGATAACACTTTAATTTTTGCTCCAACAGGAACAGGAAAAACCCTAACAGCATTTACTTCAGTTATTAATGAACTAACAATTCTTGCAGATAAAGGAGAACTAGAAGATAGGGTTTATTGTGTTTATATTTCTCCTCTAAAAGCATTATCTAGGGACATTAAAGTTAATTTAACTGATCCACTTTCTAGCATAAAAGAAATAGCTAAGAAAAAGAATAAAAAGATTAATATTCGAGTTGCAACAAGAACTGGGGACACAACAACCTCTCAAAAATCTGGAATGTTAAAAAATCCACCTCATATTTTAATTACTACACCTGAATCATTAGGAATAGTTATTACATCAAAAAAATTTAGAGATCATTTAAAAAATATTGATTGGGTAATAATTGATGAAATTCATTCTCTTGCATCTTCAAAAAGAGGAGTTCATCTAACATTATCTTTAGAAAGATTACAAAATCTAACTAATTTTACAAGGATTGGACTTTCAGCAACTGTTTCACCACTTGAAGAAGTTGCCAAATTTTTAGTTGGGAAAAATAAAGGAGAATATAGACCTTGTAAAATAATTGATACACAATTTATTAAAAAAATGGATTTAAAAGTTTTAAGTCCTGTTCCTGATATTATTAATACAACGCATGATAAATTGTATGAAAAGATGTATTATTTGATTGATGATTTAATTCAAGCTCATAAAACAACACTAATTTTTACTAATACAAGAGCAGCTACAGAAAGAGTTGTTCATACACTTAAAAATAGATTTCCTAAAAATTACACAGAGAAAATTGGTGAAGAAGATTCTAAATCTTTAATTGGAGCACATCATGGATCACTTTCTGCTGGCCATCGAGTTAGAATAGAAAATATGCTTAAAGAAGGAAAACTTAAAGCAATTGTTTCCTCAACATCACTTGAATTAGGTATTGATATTGGAGACATAGATTTAGTTATTCTTCTAGGAAGTCCTAAATCAGTTGCTAGAGCTCTTCAAAGAATTGGAAGATCAGGTCACGGGTTACATGAAACAGCTAAAGGAAGAATAATTGTGTTAGATAGAGATGATTTAGTTGAATGTTCAGTTTTACTAAAATCTGCTATTGAAAAAAAAATAGATAAAGTATCAATTCCAAAAAATTGTTTAGATGTTTTAGCTCAGCAAATTTATGGTATAGCTATTGAGGATATTTATCATATTGATACGATTTATGAAACAATTAAAAGAAGTTATAATTATGAAAATTTAACTAGAGAAGATTTTGATTCTATAATTGATTATTTGAAAGGAGAACATGTGAGTTTAGAAGATAGACATGTTTATGCAAAAATATGGATAGATGAAGAAACAGGAAATGTGGGAAGACGAGGAAGACTTGCAAGAATGATTTATATGACTAATATAGGAACAATTCCTGATGAAGCATATGTCGTTGTAAAACTAGGAGAAGAGGTTGTAGGAAAAATTGATGAAGGATTTTTAGAGAAATTAAAACGAGGAGATGTTTTTGTTTTAGGAGGAGAAACTTATGAATTTTTATATAGTCGTGGAATGACGGCTTCAGTTAAAACAAGCGCAGGAAGACCACCAACAGTTCCTAGTTGGGTAAGTGAGATGCTTCCACTAAGTTTTGATTTGGCAGTAGATATTCAAAAATTTAGAAGACTTTTAGAAGAACAATTTATAGCAAATAAAAAAAAGGATCAAATTTTAAAATTTATTAACAATTATTTGCATGTTGATAAATATGGAGCTAATTCTATTTATGAATATTTTAGTGAACAGTATTTGTATACTCAAATTCCAAGTGATAAAAAGTTAGTTATTGAACATTTTAAGGAAGATAGAACAAAATATGTTGTTTTTCATTCATTATATGGACGAAGAGTTAATGACGTGTTATCTCGAGCAATGGCATATGCAATAGCTATGAAACAAAAACAAGATGTTGAAATAACAATTTCAGATAATGGGTTTATGCTTTCATATAGAGGATCACTTAACACAATTAAAGCCCTAAACACAATAAAAGGAACAGATCTAAGAAGATTAATGAAAGTTGCACTAGATAAAACAGAGGTTCTACGAAGAAGATTTAGACATTGTGCATTTAGAAGTTTAATGATTCTAAGAAATTATAAGGGTAGAAAAAAAACTGTAGGAAAACAACAAGTAAGTTCAATGATTTTATTAAAAGCAGTTGAAAGAATTTCTAAAGATTTTCCAATTTTACGAGAAGCTAGAAGAGAAGTATTAGAAGATCTTATGGATATAAAAAATGCAAAATTAATTTTAGATAATATTGAAAATAAAAAAATTAAAACTATTGAGACTTACAAAGATTTTCCTTCTCCTTTTGCTTTTCACTTAGTAATGCAAGGTTACTCTGATATTTTTAAAATTGAGGATAAAATGCAGTTTTTAAAGAGGATGCATGAAAAAGTAAAGAATAAAATTAAAGATCCTAAAGAAAAAGCTCAATTAAATTATCATGAACTTTGGATTGAAATGGAAGAAGGAAAATCTAAAGAAAAAGAAGCACTCATGCAAGAGATTAAAGATATTGCAGATAATTTAAACATTGAATCATATCTTAAATTAGCAATTAAAAATATGGTTGATGGTATTGAAGTAGAGCAAGAATTGATTGAAGAATTAGAGAAAAGAAAAAATGAGTTTCAATTAATTTTTCCTTCTAAACTTAAAAAATTTGTTTTTAAATATGTAGATGATCATTTTTTAACTAATATACTGAATAAACAATGGGAATCTGCATACAAAAAGGTTAAGTTTGACACAGATATATTTTATGAAGGAAAACAAATTATTGCAGGAAAAAGAAAATATGTTTCAAAGAAATTTAGAGACTGGTTATCTGTTTTACTCAGCGGAGCTGTTCCATATGCCTGGAAAAATGAGATTATTAAGTTTTTGATGCGCGCACAACTTGAAATATAGTTTTTTTGATCATAATTCTCAAGTAATTTTAAATATCACTCCTTCTTCCTTGACTTACATGCACATACTAAAAACAGATTATAATGGAAATCCTAATATTGGTTTATTTTGTTATGCTACAGATAAGTATTGTTTAGTACCTGTTAGTATGCAAGAAAAAGAAGTTGAAAAAATTAAAGAAGCACTTGATGTTCCTGCACATAGAATTAAAGTAGCAGGTACTGATTTATTAGGTGTTTTTTTTAGTGGAAATGAAGAAATCTTATTTGTTCCTAAAATTATGTTTGATAAAGAACTTAAAGTTTTAGATGAATTAAAAATAAAGTATCAAGTAATTGATTCAGATTTAACAGCACTAGGAAATAATATGGTTGTTGCTAATGATTCTTGTATTTTAAATCCTGATTTTGAAGATAATGTTATAAAAAAAATAAGTAAAATTTTTAAAACAAAAAAAGGTCAAATTTCAGGTCTTAATATTGTTGGATCCTTAGCAAAAGGAAATAAAACACATATGGTTGTAAGTTCAGAAATTGAAGAATCTGAATTGAAATTTTTAAAAGATAATTTGAAACTTGAAATTACAAAAGCAACTGTTAATTTTGGTTCACCTTATGTTAGTTCAGGAATAGTATGTAATTCAAATGGATTTTTGGTTGGTGATCTTTCAGGAGGTCCTGAAATTCATAATGTTGATATTGGACTTGGTTTTTTGGAGGAATAAGATATGCAACAGATATGTAATTTGGCAAATCAATTCCTCTCGCAAAGTAGCTTGGAGGAGTAAAAAATGATTAAAGTTTTTAGTGGGAGTGCACATCCAAAATTTGCAAAAAAGGTTTGTGAATATTTAAATTCAGAAGTTTCAGATATGACAATAAAAAAATTTAAAGATTCTGAAATCTATGTTAAAAGCAATGTTCCTGTAAGAGGAGATGATGTATTTTTAATTCAACCTACATGTAAACCAACAAATGAAAATCTAATGGAACTTTTAATTATGATTGATGCTATGAAAAGAAGTTCAGTTAAAAGAATTAATTGTGTTATTCCATATTATGGTTATTCTAGACAAGATAGAAGAATTTCAGCTAGAGAACCTATAACTGCTAAACTTGTTGCAAATTTGCTAACTAAAGCAGGAGCGAATAGAATTATTACTGTAGATTTGCATAGTCCTCAATTAGTTGGATTTTTTGATATTGACGTTGATCATTTTGAAGCATATCCACTATTTGCTAAATATTTTAAAGACAAAAATTTAAAAGATGTTGTAGCAGTTGCTTCTGATTCAGGGTTTGTAAAAAAAACTAGGAAATTTGCAAAATTATTAGAAGCACCTTTAGCAATAATTGATAAGAGAAGACCTAAACATAATGTAGCTGAAGTAGTTAATGTTATTGGAGACATTAAAGGAAAAACTTGTATTTTATTAGATGATATGATTGATACAGGTGGAACAATTGCTGCAGGAGCAAATGCTTTAATTCAAAATGGTGCAAAAGAAGTTTATATTGCAGCTACTCATGGTCTTTTAAATGGGGATGCAATATCAAAGTTAAATAATTGTAAAGCTAAAGAGATTGTTTTAACAGATACTGTACCAATTCCTGAAAACAAACGTATTGATAAATTAAAAATATTGTCTTTAGCAGAACTAATGGCTCAAGTAATAGAAAGAATACATGGCCACAAATCTTTAGGAGAACTATTCTCTTGGGAGGAATAATAAATGTCAAAGCAAAAAAATGAAGATAACCAAGAGTTGATGATAGAACTTAAAACACTTGATGAAGAATTAAAAAAATTAAATACACATTTGGAAAACATGGATAATCAAATGGGCGAATTAGAAATTTCTAAACAAATCATCAATAAATTTTCTGAATTAAATAAGGGAGATGAACTAAGAGTCCCATTAACTTCTGGAATTTATGTAAAAGCTCAAATTCTTGATACAAAAAATTTAATGATTAATGTAGGATCAAATATTACAGTAGAAAAAACTCCAAAACAAGTTACAAAAATATTAGATGGGCAATTAACTGAATTATCTAAATATAGGGACCAGTTAGTAGGTCAAATGAAGGTATTAATAAATAGAATTGAAGAGATTCAAAGCGGTTTTGAGGCATAAATTTTTTAAATATGATTTGATTAAGGTGTTAATATGAAACTAAAAAATGTATCGTCAAATTTGTGGAACATTAAAAAAAATGTTATGGTTAAAGATGTTATGTCAACTAAGGTTTATAGTTTAGAAAAAACATCACCCGTTCAAAAAGCAATTGATATGATGGGTAATGAATCAATTAGCGCGATTGTTATTAGTGATGATAAAAAGCCAATAGGAATAGTAACTGAAAGAGATTTAATAAAAAAAGTTATGCTTCCTAAAAAGGATCCAAAAAAAATGAAAATTGGATCAATTATGAGTGAAAATCCAAAAAAAATTAGCCCAAATGCAACAATGTTAATGGCGTCAAATTATATGAAAAGAACTAATGTAAGAAAACTTGTTGTTGTAGATGATTCTGGAAAATTAGTTGGTATGCTTTCTCAAACAGATATTATTCAAAGCATGAATGAAATATATGAATCATACAAGTCTTTGCTCTGGAACCCATGGTATCCACTGTGGATAGTTTTTGTAATATTAATATTATATTTATTTACATTTATACTTAGAATTTACATAAAATGAGTGCTGTAGTTAGAAAAAACAGAAAAAAGGAAGATACACCTATCCAAAAAATCTTAAAATCAAAGATTTTTCAAGGGATTGTAGGTTTAATTGTAATTATATTGATATTTAGATTTGCTAAAAAAACTGCACTGTTTGTAATTTTTGCAGTATTAACATATCAAATAGTTTATTATCAAAAATTATATCATTTACCTATTGATCTTAGTCCACTGTTCTTTTTGGAATGTGTTATTACAAAGTATTATGGACTTTCTTATACTCTATTGTTTGTTTTAATAGCTTATCTTGTGCCTAAAGCAATGGTAGGAGGTCTAGGGAATTGGATTTCTTATGTTTTTATTTCTATAGGTATAATGGGAACATTGCCATTTATTTTAATTCCAGGATTTGATTTAATGACAGGAGGATTACTTGGTTGTTTAATATTATATTTAGGAGCTGCAATTTTTCAATCAATAGGTTTAGGAAAAAATTTCATTATTTGTCTATCTGATGGTATAGGAAACATATTACCAAATATTGTTTGGTTTTTAATTTTTAGTGATGTAATTACTTGGGTTTTTTAAAATTAAAATTAAATTTTTTTAATATTTTTCTAGATTAATTCAAGTTTCTTTAGAATTTTATTTTTGTCAAATTCTTCCAAATCTTCGTATGTTTGTCCTACACCTAGGTAAAGAATGGGTTTGCCTGTAACGTAAGAAACAGAAATAGCTGCGCCTCCTTTTTCATCTGTGTCAGCTTTAGAAAGAATTATTCCATCTATTCCAATTTGTTCATTAAATAATTTTACTTGTTCAACAACATCATTTCCTGCTAGACTTTCTCCAATAAATATTTTTAAATGAGGTTTAGCAACTCTATTGATTTTTTCAAGTTCTTGCATAAGATTTTTGTTTGAGTGAAGTCTCCCTGCAGTGTCAATTAAAACAACATCAATATCTTTTGCTTTTGCATGAGAAATTGTATCAAATGCTACCGCAGCAGGATCTGCTCCATAATCATGTTTGATAATTTTTACTCCTAATTTATCTGTATGTTCTTGTAATTGTTGAATTGCAGCAGCTCTAAAAGTATCACATGCGCCTACAACACAAGTTTTGTTATTTTTTTTAAGTAAATGAATAAATTTTGCAAGAGTAGTTGTTTTTCCTGCTCCATTAATGCCTACAAACATTATGACATAAGGTTTATGTTTTTTTGATTCTTCTAAAATATTAATACTTGGAACATCAAATAACTCTAAAATTGAAATAGTTAAAGTTTGAATTATTCTATTTTCAATTTCTTTTCTAGAAACTTTATTTTCAACTAATTCTTTTTTTAAATCTTGTTTTATTTTTTCTATAACTTCAATGGCAACATTATTTTCAAGAAGAGTTACTTCTAAATCCCAAAAAATTTCTTCGAATTTTTTGTCAGATAAAGATACTTTAGTTACAGTTTCAGTTATTTTTTCAAAAAATGTTTTATCTAAAACTTTTTTAGGTTTTGAATCATCATCAGAAACGTTTGTTTCTGAGATTTTCTTTTCTTTTTCTTCTACAACTATTTTATTAATCTCAGGCTGAATTTCTATTTCTTCTTTAGGTTTTTTCTTGAAAATATCAAATATGCTTTTTTTTAATTTGTTAGACATAATGTATTCCCAACCAGGTTGCCATTTTTTTTCTTTTCTCCAGTCAGATTCAATAGCTTGTTCCCATGATTTGTTACTGAGTAAAACTTCAATAGCTAGTTGGGTATATTTATGAGCTATAATTGCAATATGTTTTCCTTTATATTTTTCATAGCATTCATTTAGAAAATCTTTAATTCTTTTTTCAACATCCTTATATGATTCTCCATTAGGATACTTATTTTTGATACCATCTAATTCAGGTTTTTGATCAAAGATATCTTTATGAGTTAGTCCAGTTAAATCTCCAAAATCACATTCTCTTAATCTTTCATCATAAATAATATTGGAGTTAGGAAAAATAATTTTAGTAGTTTCTTTTGCTCTATTTAAATCAGAACAAAAGATATAGTCAAAATTATATTCAATTTGATTTTTAAGTTCTTCAGCTTGTTTTTTGCCTAGATTAGATAATCCAACTTGATTTTGTCCAGAAAATTTATCTTGTTCATTATCATTAGTTGTTGAATGTACAAAATAAGTTATTAACAATTCTTCTTCATTGATTTCCTTTTTTCTAAGTTTTTTTTCTTTTGTATTTTTTTGAGAAATTGAAATTTTTTCTTTAGTTTGAGTAGGTTCTTTTTTGATTTCTTTTCTTTTTTCTTCTATTTTTTTTCCTTTGGTCTCTTCTTTTACTTCTTCCTTATCGGAAATAGGTTTAGGTTTAGGATCATCATTAGAAATTTTAGTTTTTGAGATTTTATTAGGTTTTTCTTTGATTTCTTTTTTAACAACAACTTCTTCTTTTATTTCTTCAACTACGTCTGCTTCTTCACCTGTTTTTTTTGTTATTTTTTCAACAGCTTCTTTTAATTTCTTTTTTAAAAACCCAAACATGGTTGTTTGAAGAGAATAAATGTTTATAAATTTTTGTAAACAGTGAGTTTATTAAAAAATTATTTAAACACAAAGGATTCAAGAATAATTAATGAAAAAAGGGGTATCTCAAATAGATTGGATTGTAAGCTTAGCTCTTTTTTTAATGTATATAACTTGGTTTTTTGTTTTTATTAGCCCACAAGTTAATTTTCAAGATAATCAAGATTCAACAATTACTTATCTTAAAGATGATTTTTTTAATGAATTTAAATGGCAGCTTAAAAAAACTCCAATTTTTGTTGAATCAAATCATACTGGAATGGTTCCAGTAATTATGGAAAATGTTTTTTTATCAGATAATTTAAGATTTGCAGATGATACTAATCATATTGTTTGGAAGGATGATTTAATTTTTTTAGCAAATTTATCTGGAGAAACTAAAATATACGAGATACTTGAGGGTGTAAGTTATACACAGACATATAATTATAAAGGAATCTCAACAGATTCAAATTCTGCTTCAGTAAAAAATGCTAGTTTTAATTTTGAAAATTCATTATTAAATTATGCTCAATATAATGGGGATGAAAGAATAAAAGATATTGACTATTTTATTAATGGAGATAGAATGAATCCAAATGCAAGTGATTATGACACTTATGGATTTGTTGTTTTTTATAATTCTCATTTAGGAAATATTAATCATACAACCTTTTTATTTGATGAAAATTCACAATCTTATGCGCGATTGTCAAGTCCGCCAGGATTTAATTATTCAATTATTCTTCAAATAGATCTTTATGATTATGATTCATATTATTCAGACAATAATAATTTTGGAGATTTTACTTATGGAAATGATTCAACTCAAATTAGCTATAGTCATAGTAAAATTACTTTTTTTGGAAGTGATTCATTAACATTATTTTTTGACGGAACTGCAAATTTTAATATTACTAATTTTAATTCAACTTTAACAGTTATTGTTGAATTTGATGTTTTTGATGACTATATGTATGAGTTTTTGTTTCATTCAGAGGGACAAGATAAACAAAGATTAAGTGCTGTTGCAAATATAGGATCTTCAAAAGAAATTGAAGGAATTTATTTAGATAATATTTCAACAAATTATCTTTATTTAAAAGATAAATGGGGAATTGAATCTAATTTTTACATAGGTATTTATGAAAATTCTTCTGAATTAATTACAGATCCGGAATATGAAATTGGGAATTTTGTACCAGACAGAAAAAGAGTTTACGCAGAAACTCAAAACACTTATGCTTTAGCAAACAATGGGGGGTTTACACCTATTAGTGTAAATTATAGAATATGGTAAAAGCTTATATGAAAACAATTGAAATGTTACTTGTAATTGTTGTCAGTACGATTTTTTTATTAAGTATTATGCCTAAGCAAGAATCTTTATTAAAAAATGATTTAAAAGATGTATTAATTAGTTTGGAAGATAATGATAATTTTAGAAATTTTTGTTTAGAAAATACTGGTTGTTTTAATTCAATAAATACGGTCATTGATTCTCAAATTCGATCGTACTTACCTGAGTCCTATGAATATAGGTTATGTGTTGGTGCAACTCCTACATCTATTCCTAATACTGAAGTATTTCTTGAAACTCTTTATTTTGTAGGTAATGGTACAGAATCTCAAGACAAGACAGTTTTTCTCTATTATTGGTTTGAAGGTTCTTATGCAACCACCAATATTGAAACCATATGTGATAATAATATTGATGATGATTATGATGGATTAATAGATTGTGCAGATTCAGATTGTTCATCATTGTCAATATGTTGTGAAGGGTGAATGAACTTGGGCCTGTGTGTAGAAATTGCCTCTCAATCAGATTTTACGTGTGGATCTAATGGTGATGATTGTGCGGCATGTGCAGTTGGTTGGGAATGTAGTTTAGGAGTATGTATTGAAATTTAATAATTTTATTTTTTAGCTGTTATATCTCAAAGTAAAATTTAAATACTACTCTAACAAAAGATTACTCATGATCTTTAATGAAAATCCTTTATTTCTTGATTTGTACAAATTTTTTTTAGCTGTTGCCCTAGGAGCTTTAATGGGGTTAGAGAGAGAAAGAACACATAAAGATCATTCAGGAAAAGATTTTGCAGGAATTAGAACTTATATGTTAATTACTTTTTTAGGAGCACTTTTAGCTTATTTGTCAAGCATTTATTTTGACTGGTTATTAGCGGTAGGTCTAGGAAGTTTTATTTTAGTGATTCTTTCAGCTTATGTTATGGGTTCAATTTTGAATAAACAAATTGGAATGACAACAGAAATATCTACAATAATTGCTTTTATTATTGGAATACTTTCATTTAAATCTTCACAAGAAATTGCAATCTTAGCTACAATATTAAACACTCTGATATTGTCATTTAAATCACCATTACATGAATTTGCTTATACAATCAAGCCTAAAGAATTTTTTGACACAATTAAATTTATTTTAATAGCATTTGTTATTTTACCTTTACTTAGACCAATACAAAGTTTTGGGCCTTTTAGTTCTATAAATTTGTATGAAATTTGGTTAATGGTTGTATTTGTTTCAAGCCTTAGTTATATTGCTTATATCTCAATTAAATTATTTGGATCAAATAAAGGAGTATATCTAATAGGTCTTTTTGGAGGAATATTATCAAGCACAGCTACAGTAACTAGTTTAGCAAATAAATCAAAAGAAAGTGTCCAAATTAAACCTCTTGTTGGAGCTGCAGCCTTAGCTTGTTCAACAATGTTTTTAAGAATGTTAATTGAAGTAGCTATCTTGAATTATGCGATTATTGAAATGTTAGCATTTCCATTAGTACTTTTAGCACTTATTGGTTTTATTTCAGTGTCAATTTTATGGAAAAGAACTAAATCCGGAGGATCTGCTAATATTGAGTATGATTCACCTTTAATGTTAAAACCTGCAATTAAGTTTGGTTTATTTTATGGATTTATTTTATTTCTTTCTGCAACATTAAATCATTATGTTGGATCACAAGGAATTTTAATAACTGCTTTAGTTGCAGGAATTGCAGATGTTGATGCTATCACAATTTATGTTGCGAGAAATTATGGTCAGGTAGGAAGTGTAGGGATTACTGCAGTGATTCTTGCTGCACTCGTAAATACAATTGTAAAAATATTTATTGCAAAAGCTTTTGGAAAAAAAGAATATGGAAATTTATTTGTTAAAATAATGGCACCAATTGTTGTAATTGGGATCATACTCTTATTTATATGATTGGAGGAAAAAATGGAGAGAATTAACTACGAATGTGGAAGTTGTGGATATAAATTCACAAGAAAAGCTGAAGCAAAAATTGTCAGATGTCCTTATTGTAGTAAAGAAGGAACTGTTGATTTAGTTAAAGGAAATTATGCTTCAAAAATCTTAGGCGAAGTAACAGGTGAATAATTTAATTATTACCTAAAAACAAGAGGTGAAAAAATGGGTGAATTACGTAAAGATTACATATTAAATAGATATGTGATAATTGCAACAGAACGAGGAAAAAGACCTCATCAGTTCAAAAATGAAGTAGATAACCCAATGCCAAAAAAAGATGTTTTTGGTCCAGGAAATGAAAATGAAACACCTCAAGAAGTTTACAGATATCCAAAAGATTCTGGAGATTGGAAAATTAGAGTTTTTCCTAATAAATATTCTGCAGTAAAACCAGAAGGAAATAATGAGATTAAAACGGATAATGAATTTTTCACTTTTTCAGATTCATATGGTCATCACGAAGTAATTGTTGAGACTCCGGACATAAATAAATCATTGGTTGATTTATCTGTTCAAGAAATTTCACAAGTGTTCAAAACATTTGTTCTAAGAATAAATGCAAATTTAAATGACCCTAAAATAAAATATGTGACCGTTTTTAAAAATAAAGGTCTTGGTGCAGGATGTTCAATTAAACATACACATTGTCAGTTAATTGCTTATAATTTGGTTCCTATAAACATAATTGACAAAGAAGAAGCTGTTGCTAAGTATGATTATGATGTATATCAAAAAATAATTAATATTGAAAAAAATTCAGATCGAAAATGTTTTGAAAATAAAACAATGGTTGGGTTTACTCCTTATGCTTCTAGGTTTCCTTTTGAAATTAGAATATTTCCTAAACGACATGTTTTAAAATTAGATGAATTGGATGAGAATGAATTAATGGATATGTCTGATATACTTAGAAGTATTTTATTAAAACTAAAGGAACTAAATGCAGATTATAATTTTTATTTACATTATGGAATTAAAAATATGAGATTACATTTAGTTGTTTGTCCTAGATTAGCTAAATGGGCAGGTTTTGAACTTGCAACAGGAACAATAATTAATTCAATGCCTCCTGAAACTGCAGCAGAATTTTATCGAGGTTAAATCATAATTCCAATTACAGGTCCAGTTAGATTTGCTATTTTTGTAGATATTACTGAAAGATGTGCTAAAACATAATCTTGTTTAGCTTTTGAGTTTGATTGAAGTTCCATTAAATCAACAATTAATTTTTTGGAGTTTTTTGTAAAACTCATTAATTTTTCTTTTGAGTAATTATAAAATAGCTCATAAAATTCTTTAAATAAATTGCTTGTTCTTTCAAAAACATTTAAAACATCCTTATCTAATTTTATGTCTGAATTATCTATTAAATATTTACACATATAATTATATTGGTCTGCGATTTTTTCAAGTTGCCAAACTAGAGTGTACATAAAGTGAGTTTTCACATACATTTTATACCCATTTTTATTTAGAACTCTTTGACAAAAATTAGTTAGTTTATCATTTGTTTCTTCTAAAACTGAAACATTTTTTAGAGATTTAAAATCACTCACTTTAATTCGATTTAAAATTTCATTTGATAGTTCCATTGTAACTAAAAAGGCTCTTCGTAGAATTGTTTCAAATTCATTGTCAAGGACTTTTGAAATACACTTTATAACAATTGATGAAGGATGTTGCTCAACTATTTCATATCCCATTAATACTTTACTGATATAATCTTGAAGTTCTGAAATTGTATTTTTACCATCATAATAAATCTTAATTTCATCATAACCCATTTTATATATTTCTCTAACATATCTTTTTAGATGTTTAGAATCAAGACCTTTAGCATTAAATTCAACCGATTGAATTTTGACCTCTTTATCTACTGAAATTATTAAATCTTTATTTATTTCTTCAATATCAAGAGAATCTCCTTTGATTACTCCAAATTTTTTTGTCCACTCTGCAGGTAATGATACCATTAAGGTACAAGGTCCTTGTTTGACAACTTTTCTTTTCATAATTATATGTAGGATTCTCTTATATTTAAATATATCTGATAAATTCGAATATCTAATCTAATATATATAATTCGATAAGTAACTTCTTATGAGTCTTTTTACATATTAATATTTGGTGATATAAGATGTCGGATAGAAGATCAGGGATAAGTTTTTTACCTTTTTTTATTGGGTACACAGCAGCTAGACTGGTGGGTTTAATTTTGGGTTCTGTGGCAGATGCTCAAGAAATTAAAACAATGTGTGAAGACACAAGTTATGTAGCAATATCAGGTGAAATAGATAGTTCATATAATCCTGGTGATAGTTTAGTTGATTTTAATGTTGGAGATTATGGTGTTCAAATTCAAGGAGATGTGTATAGGGATTTAAATCAAACATTTGCAGATTTTACTAATTCAGGTTTAGTAGATGCATTAAATGGTGAAGATGTTAGTTTTAGAGGATCTTCAATTGATTGCAAAATTAAAGGAGGGCCACTTGTTTTTCCTGAAAAAATGTATTTTCCTTCTACAGACATAGCAATGATGTGGGATGAAGCCGGCCAAGAATATATTATAGGAAATGGAAATTTCAATGAAGTTGATCAATTAAAAAATAGCACCAGTAGTAGTGAAACAAGTTTTAACATGCTTCCTTTAGAGCAAAAAATAAGTGCTAACGCTCGAGGATATGTTTCTCACTCAGCAAAAACTCAAAGATGGCAACAGCCAATTAGAAATAAGACATATACAACAAAAGGTTTTACTTAATTATTTATTTTTTGACATATATATGTATATATATGATTCGATAATAATATTGATATATAACTACTTCTTAGTAATTATTGTGAAAAAAATGAACATAAATAAACTAATTAGAAATTTAACAATTGCAACAGGACTTGTTGCAATAATTGGAACTGGATGTGCACCTGTAACATGCTCACCGGCACCAATTTTAGAAAATGGTAACCCGGCATATACATGTCAATATATTGATGAAACTAATCAAATTGCTGTTGCAAATCTTGAAGATGTTATTAACCAACCTGAATTATTCGAAGGAGAAACAATTCAATTGAGTGGATATGCTGATTATGTTGGAGAAAATACAGAAACATTAACTTATGTTTTACCTTATTATAATCCTGCTACAAAAACTGTGCAGTTAAATGTTAGTATAGCAGAGAAAAGAGTAGTAAGATATAGAATTTGGAATGAAGAGTTTGTTGATGGATTTTATTTAACAGCTGTAGCTGAAAAAAATAGTGTACCTCTTTTTTTACCTATCGCAGTATCTCCAAGGACATATGCACCTGAGGCAGACATATACCAAACCCAGTTGGATATTACAGGAAATGTTGTAAAAAATGAAGAAGGAGATTATCTTTTTGAGATTAGCCAGGTTCAAGAAGCACCTTAATTTTTTAATTTTTATAAGTAGTACAAAGTATGCTATTCTAAACACTTAAATATTAATTTTTTTTTGTCCATAGATAAATAGAGATATTTAGGTGATAAAAATTAAAGTGAACTCATTAGCATTCGAGACTTCAATTTTTATCAAAGGTGATAAAAATTAAAGCAATTATACCAGTCGCAGGAAAAGGAACAAGACTTAGACCACATACTTTTAGTACTCCTAAAGCACTTTTACACGTAGCAGGAAAGCCAATTTTAGGTCATATTTTGGATCAAGTTGAAGAATTAGGTATAACTGAAGTTGTTTTAATTTTAGGGTATTTAGGCAGTAAAATTAAGGAATATGTAGAAACAGAATATAGTCACATGAATTTTGCATTTGCTTATCAAGAAAAAAAACTAGGTCCTGGACATGCAATCTCTCTAGCAAAACCTTTTATTGAAGAAGGTGATGAAGTATTGATTATTTTTGGAGATACAATTTTTGTTGGAGATCTTTCTCAAGGGTTAAAACTAAAAAATGATGCAGCTTTAGCTGTAAAAAGAGTTGAAGATCCAAGAAGATTTGGTGTAGTAGAAATGGAAAACGATAGAGTAACTGATGTTGTTGAAAAACCAGACTATGTCAAACCTATGGACGCTATGATTGGTATTTATTTTATTAAAAATACAAAACTTTTATTTGAAGCAATAGATGAAATGATTGAAAATAAAAGAATGACTAAAGGGGAATTTTATTTAACAGATGCATTAAAAGTAATGATTGAAAAGGACGCATATATTACAACATTTCAAATGGAGGGATGGTTTGATTGTGGTAAACCTGAAACTTTACTTTCAACAAATAGATATTTACTTGAAAAAAAAGCAAATGGTGCTGTTAAAGTAATAAAGGAGAATACAATTATTATTCCACCAGTTTATATTGGAAAAAATGTTGAACTAAAAAATTCTATTATAGGTCCACACGTAACAATAGCAGATAATGCAAAAATTCATACAAGTATTATTCAAGACAGTATTGTAAACAAAAATGCATTGATCTCAAATGCACAATTAAAGGAATCTTTAATTGGGGAAAACGCTACTGTTGAAGATATTGTTGAAAAGCTAAATGTTGGAGATAATTCACAAATTAGTTTTAGTGGAGAATAAATATTAAATACTACTTCTTATAATTTAATTATTAATGATTAAAAAACATAAAAGAAAAGCTATAACTCTTAAAAGAGATTTAGGTTTATTTGAAGCAGTGATTGCAGGTGTAGGAATTATTGTAGGTGCTGGAATTTATGTTTTAATTGGTGCAGCAGCAGGACATGCTGGAAATATGGTTTGGGCATCATTTTTAATTGCAGGATTTGTGGCTTTTTTAACAGGTCTAAGTTATGCTGAGCTTTCTTCAATATATGATGAAGATTCAGGAGAATATAGTTATGTTGAACATGCTTTTGGAAGAATGCCTGCGTTTATTATTGGATATTTAGTTATGTTTGCTGGAGTTATTGGATCAGCAACAGTAGCTTTAGGATTTGCAGGATATTTAAGTTCGATAATTGGCCAAACTAATTTGATTGTAACAGCTTTAATAGCAATATTTTTTTTAACATTGCTGAATTTAAAAGGTATTAAACAATCAATGAAACTTAATGCATTTTTAACAATTGCAAGTGTGTTAGGTTTATTGTTAATTATTGGATTAGCATTACCTTATTTTGGAAAAAACAATTTTTTTGAATATACTTCTTTAAAGGGAATTTTTAAGGCTTCATCGTTAATTTTTTTTGCATATATAGGGTTTGACTCAATTGTCCAATTATCTGAAGAAACTAAAAATCCTAGAAAAAATATTCCTTTAGCACTTTTAATTTCAATTGCAATTAGTACAATTATTTATGGTCTTGCAGCATTTGCAAGTATTAGTGTTTTAGATATTTCTATTTTGTCAAGTTCAGTTTCTCCACTAGCTGATGTTGCTAAAGCATTACTTGGATCAAAAGCCGGTTTTTTACTTGCAGTAATTGCAATTTTTGCAACACTTAATACTATCCTTTTAGAAATTGTTGCAGTATCAAGAATGATTTATGGGATGAGTCGAAAATATAGGAAAATAAATTTTTTTTCAATAGTTAATAAAAAAACGCAAACTCCTAACTATGCAATTTTACTCGCTGCTGTTCTTATGGGATTATTTGTTATGACGGGGAATATAAATTTGATTGCAGAAACAACTAATTTTGCAGTTTTTATTATTTTTGCAACAATTAATTTAGCTTTAATTGAATTAAGATATTCAAAACATAGAAAAGAAAAATTTCATGAGCCTTTTAGCATAGGTAAATTTCCAGTTTTGGCATTACTAGGTTTAATAACATCATTATTAATGTTAATTAATCTTGAAATTAAAGTAATACTATATGGTATTTGTTTAATTATTTCTGGAGTAATTTTATATTTTATAATAGAAGAAAAATAAGAAAAAATGAGAATTATCTCAAATTATAGTAAGCAAAAAAAGCTTACTAACTATTATACGCTTTTAGCGCCTAATATATTCATATGCTGAATGCGCTGCTGTAACTCCTTCAGCTACTCCAGTTATTGCTTGTTTAAAATGGGTGTCTGCAATATCTCCTGCAGCGTAAAATCCAGGAACATTTGTTTCAGATTTTCTATTAATCATAATTTCTCCTTTTTTATTAAGTTTAATGCCCATTTCTTTTGCTAATTCTGATAAAGGCATGTGACCTATAGCAATAAACACTCCGTCTAGTTCTAATTCATCTTTTCCTTTGTACGGATTATCAAGTTTAACTTTAGTTACTCCTTTGACAGGATCTCCTAGTATTTCAATAATATTTGTGTCATGAATTAGTTCAATATTTTCTTTTTCCATAACTCTTTTTTTATTAACAGGTTCAGGCCTAATTTCAGAACCTCTATAAATCATATAAACTTTTTTTGCGTGTTCAGATAGTACTAATGCGTCTTTAGCAGCTGAATCTGCTCCACCAATAACTGCACCAATTTTTCCTCTATAAAAAAATCCATCACATAGAGCACAATAGTGAACACCTTTGTTTTTATATTCATCGTGTCCTGGAACTTTTAATTCTCTCCATTTTGAGCCTGTTGCATAAATAACAGTTTTAGCAAGATATTTTTCATCTTTAACATGAACAATAAATTTTTCATCTTTTCTTTCTAGTTTTGTTACTCTGCCTTCTTTTAAATTAACAAATTCTTTATAGTCAAGCGCATGATTTTTAATATTGTCAGCTAGTTCTTGTCCTGTTAATTTAATAAATCCAGGATAATTTTCTACAGTATCAGTTATAATAATCGTTCCACCTGGTGTTTCTCCTATAACAAGTGTTTTAAGTCCAAGTCTTCCAGCATACATAGCAGCAGCATATCCTGTGACACCTGCTCCAACAATAATAGTATCATAAGTTTCCATAATATTCACCTAATTTTACACAACTATTGTGATTATTTAAATATGTTGTTGAGATGTGAATTAGAGGGAGAGGAATATGCACTATTTGTGAAATGAAAAATAAAAAGTCATTTTTCAAGAATTTATAGTTGTATTAATTAAATGTGGAGAAAAATCACTAAGAGGGTTTTTTAAAATATTTAATACTACTTATTAGTTATGACTGATGACTTACCCGAGTGGTTAAATATGAATGAAAATACAGGAGGTAGTTATCATGATAATTCTATTAATGTAGGGTTTTTACCTGGAGAAAGAGTAGAACCTGATGATTCAAACGTTTTAGATACAATTCCAAAACTAGGTGATGAACCTGCATTTATGGAAGGAATAGATACTACTGTTAAAGAACCAGTTGTTAATGTTCAAACAGGAAATACTGTGAGTAATTCTTTTGGTTGGTTATTTGTTGGAGGAGCTACAGCAGTTTTGATAGGATTAGGATTTTGGGTAAATTATATATTTCGTGATCAATATCATGCAGAAGTACCTAATTTTCCTAAACCAACATACACACCTATTAGTGAACTTGTCGATCAAATTTCTGAAACACAGATTCCTGAACCTACTCAGCAAACACCTTTAGAACCTTTATCTACACCAGGAAGTGATGTAAGTCAAGGATATATAGTAGAGCCAACTACAACATTAGAATTATTAACAATACCTAATCAAGCAACAGATGCGTGTTTAGATTTTTATAATGCTCTCCCAAATGCTCAAGGTGAAAATTTAGGTTATAATTTTACAGCAAACATGACACCTGTTGAGGCAGTTCATCATGCTTATTCTATGTTAGATCCTTGGAATAAAGCAATTACCAATGAAATATTTGATAGGACTACAGAATTAAGAGGTATTATTGAATGTAGTCAAAATTTGATTGGAGGTTGTGATCCAATTTCACCATATAAAAACATTCAACTTAAAGGTGAAATGCCTCCACTTTTGGCTCATTTAGATGTAAATAATGTAACCATAGGGCAATTATTAGATGTTCCTGAAATTCGAAATATTTTTTGTAGGCCATTATCTTTAGAGCAAAGTAATTTATCAGATCAATTAGTTTTTTATGGTGGATCAAGTCAATCAATTGCACAAGTCGCAAACTCTGCTTTTGATATGGCAAAGGAATTATTTAAAAGAACAATGCCAGGATATCTTATGAGTCAAGCAAAGGAATTAGCACCTTTTGTTTATCATAATGCAAAAGCTTCTTTGATGAGTGTTTTTTAATAATTATTTTAAATCTACAAAAGATTTATAAACGTTTAATTACTACTCAGTAGTTATGAGTCCAAGTATTTCAGATATTGTTGTTCCGGAATATGAGAAAATTGACTCTGACGCAGAGTTTCTCCCTCATGAAGTCGAAGAGATATTAGGTATTAGTAAAAGTACTTTATATAATAATCACACAACAAGTTGGGAAGCTCAAATGAAAAAAATACCTACTTTAAAAGGTAGATTGCCTGTTAGAAAGATTCAGAGAGGTAGTCAGAGCAGAATTTATTCAGTAGATAATATTTATGCATTACTAGAATTTTCTTCTTTTTATGGATCAAATAGAAGAGATTTTATGACTTTTGAGCAAAATCTTGAAAGACATGAAATTAGAATGGGTGAAAAAGCTTTAGTTATTGCAGAACAAAGTTCAGATAGAGTTTTTGAAATGACTGATTTGGCTGTCAAAGTTTTTCATAAATACCAAGATTCAGGATATTCATCTCATCTTGATCGAGCTATGACAAAAGCAAGCCATCATAATGTAAAAACTATTCTTGATTGGTTGTCATATAAGTCTTAAAATCTCATCACTATGTTCCTTAACCTTAACTTTCTCAAAAACATGTTTTATAATTCCTTTCTTAATAACATAAGTCATTCTTTTAATTCCTTGAAATGATCTTCCCATAAATTTTTTCTCTCCAAAAGCTCCATATTTTTTAATTGTTGATTTTTCAGGATCACTTAATAAAATAAAAGGAAGACTATATTTTTCAGAAAATTTTTTATGTTTTTCAATAGAATCACCACTCATACCAAAAATAGTTACACCTTGTTTTTTGTATTTTGAAAAATCATCTCTAAAATTACATGCTTCTTTTGTACATCCAGGAGTATCATCTTTAGGATAAAAATATAAAATTACAGTTTTATTATAATTTGAAAGTTTATGCATAACTCCATTTTGATCAAGTAATTCAAAATCAGGAGCTTTTTTTCCAATTTTTAACATTTTATATCGCCACTATTATTAAGAAATTGCTTTTTTATATCTTTTCTCAACTTCTTCCCAGTTGATAACATTAAAAAAAGCTTCAACATAATCAGGTCGTCTATTTTGGTAATTTAAATAATATGCATGTTCCCAAACATCAAGCCCTAAAATTGGAGTTTTTCCTATACTTAATGGATTATCTTGGTTTAAGGTACTCATAATTTCAAGTTTTTTATCATTTGTTACAACTAACCAAGCCCAACCACTACCAAATCTAGTTTTAGCTGCATTAGAAAATTCTTTTTTGAAATTTTCAAATGAACCAAATGTTTTTTCAATTAAAATTGCAATTTCTCCAGTTGGAAGTCCTCCACCACTCGGAGACATAATTTTCCAAAATAATTTGTGATTAACATACCCACCACCATTATTTCTTATTGCAACTTTTACTTCACTAGGTAAATTATCTAAATCAGTAAGAATTTCTTCTGCAGTTTTATTTCCAACATCAATGTTTTCAAGAGCAGCATTAAAGTTTTTAGTGTAACCTGCGTGATGTTTTGTATGGTGTATTTCCATGGTTCTAGCATCTATATGAGGTTCAAGTTCATTGTATTCATAATCTAATTTTGGTAATTCAAATTTCATAATAATCCCTCCAGAATATTTTATAGTTATGAAATAGATGATTGTCTTTTTAAATATGATCTTTAATATAATAAAGAATTTTTTATTTTTCCGTGTGCTGTTTTCCGCATCTTTTTTTAATAAACTATAAGAACATAATTCATTTTTATTCTACTATGAAAATTTCATTAGTTAAAGATAAAATTCATCCTAATCTATTTAAAAAACTTGGATTTGAAACATTTCGACCTGCACAATCCAAAGCAATTAATTCAGGACTTTTAGAAGGAAAAAATCTACTTATTTGTACTCCAACAGCATCAGGAAAAACACTTGTAGCAGAAATTGCTATGCTTCAAAATATTTATAATAATAAAGGAAAAGGAGTGTATATTGTTCCTCTTAAAGCATTAGCTTCTGAAAAATACGAATATTTTAAAGAAAAATATCCTGATCTAAAAGTAGCGTTATCTATTGGGGACACAGATTCATCAGATTCATATTTAGATAAATTTGATATTATTATCACAGTTAGTGAAAAACTTGATTCTTTAATAAGGCATAAATCTGCATTTTTAAGATATGTTGCAACTGTAGTTGTTGATGAAGTTCATTTACTTAATGATCCTTATAGAGGACCTACAGTTGAAATAGTTATAACAATTTTAAGACAAGTTCTAAAAAAAGCTCAATTTATTGCTCTTTCAGCTACTATAGGAAATCCTAAAGAACTAGCAGAATGGTTAGACGCAAATTTAGTTATTGATGACTGGAGACCAGTTAAACTTCATCAAGGTATTTATCAAGAAGGCGAGATTGAATTCTATTAATTTAGTACTTATTAGTAGTTACAAAACCAAAAGATTTATATAGGGGTTCTAAATAATTAATATAATTTAATTAAAGAGGTAAAAATATGACTGGTTTTGCAGATGCACAAACATGGCAAAGATCACCATTAGATTCAATTGTTTTAACTCCTAATTTTGATAGAAATTTTGAATTAAATATTCCTGAGAATTTACAAAGAGCTGGTGAATATGTACTTGAAACACCTGGAAGATTTATAGAAGAAACAAGACATCTGATCCATAGTTTAGATATGATTGGAGCTGCTTTTAATAATGATGTTTATCAAAATCCAGTTAATGTTTTAACAAAAGCTTGGAATGCTTTTTCTTTTACTTTAGGTGAAATTTATCAACGAACAATGAGTTCAAGTTTGACAACAAAAGCATTGTGGTTTTTAGCTGGAACAACATTATTGGGATTAACCGGATGTGGTGCTGAAGAACCAGTTACATCAATACCTGAAGACCATGAATATAAACCTGGAGATATAATTAAAACTGATGCAAGTTATGCAGAATTTAATCCAGAAATGGGACATAATGAATTTGTTGGGGGAGGACTTGATGAGAAGTCAGGTACGTGGAGAACTATTCCAAGTCATGAAACTTGTGAGATTACAAGATCAGTTCCAAGTGTTGGAGATTATAAATGGGATGTTGGTGCTCAAGATGGAAAAAATATATGGTATCGTGTTAATTGTGGAGTAGAAGATAATACCGGAAAAGAGGTTTATGGTTGGATTCCTAAAAATAGTATTTATGAATTGGAAGTTGATGGAAATGATATTCTTGTAATTAGACCTACACCAGATATGAGTTGGTTACCTACAGCAACTCCAGTTCCAACAGTAACGCCTATTCCAACGCCTAGTTATATAACTGTTGAGTGGCCAGTTCCAAAAGGTGGGAATGTTTCTTTGATGTGGACAGGAGGAGGAGTAATTGATAATTATCAATGTATTCCTCAAGCAATTGAAAAAGCAGGTTTTCCTAGTTACGCTGCTTTTGAAAATACAATTTTTAGTGCAAGTGGTTTAATTGATGGAAATGGACATTATGATCCTGCTGGACTTTCAATAGGACAAATATTAAAAATTCCAAATATTCCAACAGATCAAGTATTTTGTTTTGACCTTAAACCAGAATAAAAATAAGGATGGAATTTTTTTAAAAATTGTTTTTTCATATTCTAATTTGATATATTAATTATTTGATGTACGTTTACAATATTGTGGACCTTAAGTAATAACTAGTCACTTGTAAGTGGTTACAAAACCAAAACATTTATATAGTGATTCGGATTTGTTTCATTAAAATGAAAAATTTATTTTATAGACCTAATCCAAAATCAATGGTAGTTCCAAAAGGATATGATGGTTACACTATTAAAAATTTAGCAATTGATTTTTTGATTGGTGGTGCAGGTGGATATGTTGGAGGTAGAGGACTGGCAGAAGGAGATGTTGGTGTTATAACTTTTATGAAAGATCATGTTGCTGTGGCTAGTCCAATGTTAGATGGATTGGCACTCTGTGGTGGTCTCGAATTATTGCGTGGTGCTATTTATCTTGCAAAAAATGGTTTTCCTGAGTATGTACCTCCTGCAAGCGATAAAATCGATGAAAAAGAAAAAAACCGTTCTTATTCTTTTCAAGCTAAAGCCTTTGGAGTAACTTCTTTAGGTTTTGCTGTTGGAGCTGGAATTGGTGCTGTTTCAGGTCTAGTAGAAAAATTAAATTAAAAATAAAGAAAAAAAATTAAAATAGTACGCAACAGAATAGTCAATTAGCGTACTAATTAGTAAATGCTAAGCATTTACTAAAATTTAAAATATTTTTTTGCGTATTTTCCTATCAACCAAAGTTCTTTTTCTTCATCTTTAATTGCAAAGATTAAACCTTGGATTAACCATACAACTGGGATAAAATATCCAATCCATCCAAATATTGCAAATATTCCAAAAGTTACTATACTAAGTAAGAAATATACAATACTAAACACAAATGACCAAATCATACTAACAATTAATGCCATTAGCCATTGTTTTAAATGGAATTTAACAAATGAATTTTTCTTCATTTTTTCGTCAACTAGATACCAAATTAAGCCTACCCATCCAGTTAACCATAAGAGTATTACACATATTTTTCCTTCTTGCGAGTTTTTAGACATATTAAATCACCCTATATTTGTTAGATATATTGAGTATAAAAATTTTTCCAACTAAAATTCAAATCTAATAACACTTCGATAAATGCTATTAATACATTCATGAATTTTGTCTGTTAAATCATAATCTTTTGACGCATTAGCGATTTGACGAAGCATATCAATCACTCTTCTAATTAATCTAATTAAATCTCCTTCATCTAAACTACATAGTTCAAGTAAATCTTTAAATTCAGCTCCATCTGAAAAATCACCAATAACTCTAGTCATTCTTTTTAAATGTAATTTATTTAGATTTTTGAAAATATATTTTTTATTTGAAATTGCTCTTATAATATGATCAACAGTTCTTCCGCTATTTTTTAATGTGAAATAGTCGTTTCTTCTTGGTTCATAAATAACTGCAGCAACTAAAATATTAATTTCTTTTGTACTAAATTCTTTATAAAGATTAGTTGAAAATAGTTCAGAGGTTAATAATTCATTTGAATAAATATGAGTTGCAAAAATTCCCTTTTCAGTTAATTTATCATCTTGAACATAGCCCATACTTTTTAAAATTTTAATTTTATTATTGTATGAGGCCATAATTCTAATTTGCTTATTACTTTGCATTTTTCTTTGGAAAAAGTCAAAATTCATTCTTAAAATTTCTTCTCTTTGTTTTGGATTATGATAATGAACAAGATTCAGAACAGTATTATAACTAAGTCTAAAACGACTCATTATTGGAATATCATCTCTTAGAGATATTTGTTTTAATTTTTGTAAATCAGTGTATCCTCTTTCAACCATTGAAATAGCGTATCCAACTTCATCAATTCCTCTACGACCTGCTCTTCCAGCTAATTGAAAATATTCTTTTGAATTTAAGTATCTAAATGATACACCATCAAACTTTTCAAGTGAGGCAAATGCAACAGTTTTTGCTGGCATATTTATTCCTACAGCAAAAGTTTCAGTAGCATATAGTACTTTTATTATACCCTCTGAAAATAACAATTCAACTAGTTCTTTTGCTTTAGGCAAAATTCCTGCATGATGAAATGCTATACCTTTTGAAAGAACTTGTTTTAATCTTTGAATACTATGAAGTGCTCTATATTCAGAACTGATTAATTTATTAGATAATTCTACAATTCTTTTTCTATCACTATTGGATGTGAAATTTATAGATTTAGAGAGTTCAATTGCTTTTTGTTCACAATTTTTTCTTGAAAAATTAAAAAAAATACAAGGTAGTTTATCTTGGATTTGTTTAATTAAAGCAACATGATTTACTTCAGGTAAATTTTGTCTTTTGTTTTTCTTTTTTCTTCTGTTTGATTTATATAAATCAGTTGTTGATTTGTCTTTAATAACAGCGTCAACATTTGTTATTCCTAAAGATACATCATAAACTAAATGATTTAATGGAACAGCTCTTTTATTGTATGTGATAGTATCAACAGTATGATTTTTTATGTTTTGAATCCAGCTTGCAAATTCTTTAGCATTCGGAACTGTTGCAGATAAACATAAAAATCGTATATGTTCAGGAGAGAAAATTACAGATTCTTCCCAAATTGTACCTCTTTCAATATCATTAATATAATGAATCTCATCAAAAACTACATAAGAAACATACTCTATTATTTTGTCTTTAGTAAGAAGCATGTTACGATAAATTTCAGTAGTCATAATTAAAATTGGAGCCTCAGGATTAATAACAACATCTCCAGTCATGATTCCAACATTTTCTTCTCCATAGTCTGCTTTAAAATCTCTATATTTTTGTCCAGAAAGAGCTTTTATAGGAGCTGTATATATTATTCTTCGATTTTTTTTAATATACTTATCGATTATATAATCTGCAATTAGTGTTTTACCAGTACCTGTTCCAGCAGTAACTACAACAGAATTTCCTTTGTCAATTGATTTTACAGAATCTTCTTGGAATTTATCTAGAGTAAAGTTTTTGAATTTCATCTAATTATTTCATAAATTTGTCTGTTAATATATTTTTCCTAATTATTATTCCAATAAAAAACTAGGAAAGAAGTTATTTTTGAATATTTTATGAGTTGGCAAATTTTGAATAGTTTGAATCATAGAACCAAAGTTTTCTCTAATTTCTCTTTCTGTTTTTCTAATTTGATTATAATCTTCAATTTCAATTCTAATTTCAATATCCCATTCACCTAGAGTTTTTATTACACTAATAACACTTGGATGAGCTTTAAGATAATTAATAAATTCTTTTTCAGTTTTTGCAGTAATATTATGATATTTGATTAATAATAAATTTGAATAATATCCAACATTTCTAATATTTATCAATGGTTTATAACCTAGAATAATTTCTTTTTCTTCAAGTTTTTTTAGTCTATTAATAATTGTTTTAGGTGTGACATCTAAAATACTCGCGATTTCAACAGAATTTATCCTAGCATTTGTTGAAATCATGTTTAAAATTTTAAGGTCAATATCTTCAACTTTTTGAGGAACTCGGTCACCACCAACAAATATTTCATCATAAGTAGCTTTTGGATTAAGATATTTTCTTCCAAAGTGTCTTTGAACAACTGTTGTTAAAACTGAAAAATTTTGCAAATGTTTTGGAAATTTTTCCATAACTTCTCTAATATGTTTATTAAAATGTGAAGCGTTTTTAGCATAGTAAGTTGTCACAAGATCATAATTTCCCCAACATTCTTCAATAAGTCCAGTATGGGGATCATTTTTTAAATATTCAATTAAGTTTTCATATGTTTGTTCTTTTGTATAAATGACTTTAAAATATACTCGGAATAAAATTAGGTTGTAATTTATTTTCGAATAGTCCATTAATGTGTAAAATCCTTTTAAAATTTCTTTATCTTTTAATGATTGTACAGTATAACTGACTTGTTGTTGGCTTTTTCTAATTTTTTTCCCAATTCTTGAAAAAGAAGTTCTTGAATCAATATCTAAGTAACTTAAAATGCCTTTTTCTACTTTTTTTAATGCAACAATCTTCATTGCTTTGTGAAAATGTAATTTCTATTTAAATATGTTTTGATTTGACAAAATATTTTCTAGTCAAAAATAAATTCATGTAATTTGATCCAGAAAAATATGTTACATTCTAAAATTTTAGAACTTAGACCGGCGAAAGTTAGTGATATGGATCAAATTATGGCAATTCATTCAGATCATCTAAAACCTAGAGATCAAAGAGATGCGAGTCAAGGTTTTTTAGTTGGGCAACTTAATGCATCAAGAGATTCTTACTATGTGCTTGGAAATGGTCACAAACAAATTAATGGGTATATATGTTTGTTAGATTATTTGCCTGAAGAATTTGTTGATGAATTAATATTAAATAATGGTGCTTTTTTAGAAGAAGAGATAATTAGAGAATTAAAAGGAGAATTACCATTAGTTAAAGTACATCAAGTTGCTATACATCAAGATTTTTTAGGTCAAGGTTTAGGAAAAAAAGCATATTCATTATTACAGAATCAATTTCCAAATTTACCAATATATGCTTTTGTTTGCACTTATCCAGTAATAAATGAAAGGTCATTAGAATTTCATCGAGCATGTGGATTTGAAGAAATTGGAGAACAAGAATATTTTAAACAAGAGGAATTGTATGCGCATAGATTATTACGTAGGGCACCAAAAAACAAAGAGATCTAATGTTTTTTCGTTCTTCTTAATTTTCTTAGATCAAGCATTTGGCTTACACCATTGAATTTACCTTTTTCTGTCATAAAAACTGCAATTGTACTAATCAAGATACTAAAGAAAATAACTGATAAAACAATTGTTGAAAATTGTTCTCCATTTGTTATTCCATATTGAGCTGGAAGCTGAGCTAAAACAGCTGCTGCGAGTCCTTTAGGAGTTAAAATTTCCATAAAGATTCTATCCTTATGTTCAAGACTACTATTATGTCTATTACTTATTTTTACTGCTAGAGGTCTAAATAAAAATAAAAGTATTGTTAGTAAAAAACCTATAAGCATTAAACTAATATTTTCAAAATTAATTAGCAAACCTAGATAAACAAAAAAGAATACTTTTACAAAAAAACTAATTTCTGAAAAAAAGAATTTAGCTGAAGGTGTAGCCATATTAAATTCATTTCCTTTTTCAATAAAAGAAAATATTTTTTTAGTGTTTCCTACAATTATTCCAAATGATAAACACGCAATAGCTCCATTAGAATCTAAATATTCAACAAAGCTATAAAGAAGCAAAAGAGCTCCAATTGTAGTCATATAAGATTTTGAAATTTTTTGCATATAACTTTGAATTTTTGACCAAATTAGACCGCTAATAACTCCTATAAAAATTGCAATAACAAATGAATATACGATTTCTTTGACAACATTTCCTAAACTAAACATGTTTAGATTAATAATATTAAGAATTGTGATAGCTCCAACAATACATAAAACATCACTAATTGCAGATTCAAAAGTTAATACTAGAGCAGTTTGAGGTTTAACGTCAATATTTTTAGCTATTGGAATAATAACTGCAGAACTGGCTCCACCAATAATTGCACCTAAAAGCATTCCTTCCAAAATTCCCCAACCAAAAAAACTCATTATTAATGGAACAATTATAATTGAAATTAAAAAACTTAAAACTGATAAACTTGATCCACCTATAACTCCTTTGACTAATTTTTTTATATCAATGTTTATTGCTCCTTCAAATAATATATAAATTAAAGCAAATGTAGTAAATATTGGTGCTATTTGATTAAACCCTGGTGCATTTGCAATATCAAAGAAATATCCTAAAAGCGCACCAATAATCATTAACCAGATAACGTCGGGAATGTTTGTTTTTTGAAAGATTAATTCTCCTAAAAATCCTACAAACAAGATAACTCCTGCAATAGCAAACATTCCTGCGATTTCCATTTATTCACCCTTTTAATTATTATTTTAGGACAAAAGATACTATATAAATTTTTGGGAATGCTTAAAAATAAGATAGTTCTTTTCGAAGGAATGCTACTTGATGAACTTGTTGCATATTTATCTTTGGATAAGATTTTTTTGCAAGCAACAAAAAAAGGAGAATTTTTAGAGCTTGTAGTTCAAGATGGAAATCTAGCTCTTGAGTATGATCCAGAGGACACAGATTATGAATTGCTTGTAGCAGAACAAGCACCTCAAATGAAAATGTATGAAGATTTAATTTCATTTGCTAGATCATATGTTCAAAAATCACTTTATCAAAATACTGAGATGCTAAAAGCAATGAAATTATCTAAAGAAATGAATGATTTTCAGTTTTTAGTTGAAAAAACATTTTATAATTTAGGGCAAAGAATTGTTGCATTTTTTACTATGGGTAAATCTTTGGAAAAAGCAATTCAAGAAGAGATAGTATTTGGAAGCCAATTTATAGATGATGTTGGGACAATTAAAGAATGTTTTTCATATGCAAGAGATTACATCCAAGAAATTCCCGAATCTGAGTTATCAAAAATTGGTGTTGAAAATAAGATATTGACAATCAGTGGCCTACGAAGAATTGAAGCACAATTTTTACACTTAGAAACTGCACTAGAAAATAATTATCAAGTTGGATTAGAAAGATATAGGATGCTTGGATTAATAGATTAAAATGATGCACACAAAATTTAAATAATTGCCTTTATTTATCAAGGGAGGGGTGCATAATATCGAATATATTTCAGATCTTCACATTCATTCAAAATATAGTAGAGCTTGTTCTAAAACACTTGACATTCCTCATCTTGAAGAATATGCAAAAATTAAAGGAGTTAATCTCATGGGAACTGGAGATTTCCAACATCTTAAGTGGCAAGAGGAATTAAAAGAACATTTAACAGAAGATGATACTGGAATTCTACGAACAAAAAACAATTTTCCATTTTTACTTTCTAGTGAAATTTCTTTAATCTATACACAAGATGGAAAAGGAAGAAAGGTTCATAATGTTATTTTTGCCAGAAGTCTAGAAATAGCAGCTCAAGTAAGTGAAGCATTGTTAAAAATAGGAAGAATAGATTATGATGGCCGACCAATATTTGGAATGTCTTGTCCTGAATTTGTTGATATTATGAAAGGAGTAGATAAAGATATTGAAATTGTTCCAGCACATATTTGGACTCCGCATTTTGGACTTCTTGGAAGTAAGGGAGGATTTAATTCTGTTAAAGAAGCATTTGCTGAAAGAACTAAAGACATTCATGCAGTTGAAACTGGTCTATCTAGTGATCCAGATATGAATTTTAGAATTCCAGAATTAGATGATTATACTCTATTAAGTTTCTCAGATCTTCATAGTTACTGGCCATGGAGACTTGGAAGAGAAGCAACAGTTTTTGATTTAAATGAATTAACATATGATAATGTGTTAAAAGCAATTAAAACAAAGGAAGGGTTAAAAGAAACAATTGAAGTAGATCCAGGATATGGTAAGTACCATTATGACGGTCATAGAAATTGTAATGTTAGTTTAAGTCCTAGTGAATCAAATAAATTAAATAAAATGTGTCCTAAATGTGGTAGGCCTTTAATTATAGGAGTAGAAAATAGAGTTGAAGAATTAGCAAAAAGACCTATCGGCTATAAACTTGAAGATGCTCCGAGTTATAAAAAATATATTCCTCTTTCAGACATGATTTCATTAGTTTTAGAAAAAGGTGTGGCAACTAAATCTGTTTGGACGCAGTATAATAAAGTTGTAGGAAAAATTGGAAATGAGTACGAAATTTTAAGGAGTACACCTAAAGAAAAGCTTGAAAAATATTTAGATAAAAAAATTGTTGATGCTATAATTAAAAATAGAAATCAACAAATTAAAGTTATTCCTGGATATGATGGAGTTTATGGAGTTCCTGTTTTAGGAGACACTATAATTCCAGAACCTGAAATTTTTGAACCTTCTAAAATTAAAAATAAGCAAATGGGATTGCAAGAGTATTTTTCTTAAAAAAATAATTTGGGTATTAGTGATATAAATGTTGGAATCCTGGCAATTAAAACAAAGACAAAGTCTACCTTTAAGTATTAAAATTGCATTGTCAAATATTAGAATTAGAAGATTTTATAATTATTTTGATGGGGAAGTAACTGTTTGTTTTAGTGGTGGAAAAAAATCAATAGTCTTACTTGATTTAGTTAGAAATATATTTCCAGACGTTGAAGCGATTTTTATTGATACAAAATCAGAAATCAAAGAACACGTAATGAAATGTTCTAACTTAACCATAATTAATTCAAATGACAAGAAAAATGAATTTAATATTAATAATCATGATACAATAAATAAATATTTAGAAAAATTCATGGTAACCTCAAATAAAAAATTAATTCTAGGAAATATTGCTTGGAAAAACAAAAAAATTGAGCAAGCGTATTTAAATTTAACTTGTAACTCATATAACAAAGGAATATCTCAACCAATTGGGTTTTGGAAGGATGAAGATATTTTGAATTACCTAAATAAATACAATTTAAACTTTTGTTTTCAAAAAAAAAAGATTATTTGAACTTGATTTTGAATGTTTTTTATGGTATTTAATCTGGATTTATTAGTTATGTTAAAATAGTTCTTTTTTATAACACAAGTCTTTATAAACTATGAAGAAAAACTCTACGTGTTTTTAAGAGGAAAAACATGAAAGAGAGTAAAGAATTAAAGGAACAAAAGAAAAAGAGTTTAAAATACTCAATATTTGATGGTAGTTTTTACGCTGCTTCCATTGGTCTTGGTGAATCTTTTTTCTTAGCTTTTGCTGTATTACTTAATAGTTCAGCACAAATGATTGGTTTAATTAGTTCTGTTCCAAATTTATTGTCTTCACTATTTCAATTAATGTCAAATGAATTATTGTTTTTGTTTAAATCTAGGAAAAAATTAATTTCTTTTTTTGCTATTTTTGAAGCTTTGATGTACATTCCTATAACACTAATATTTTTATTAGGAACATTTAAACCATTTTATTTGCTAATTTTTGTATCATTGTATTGGGTTTTTGGAAGAATAACCAATCCATCTTGGAATAGTTGGATGGGTGATTTAGTTGACTCTAAAAACAGAGGAAAATACTTTGGTATAAGATATAAGTTCACAGGAATGTCAACTTTTCTATCTTATATTGTCGCTGGGTTAATTTTGAATCAAGCTAATTTTTTTAACAACAAGTATTTAGGATTTGCAATTATTTTTTCCTTAGCATTTTTATCAAGAATTTTATCATTATATTTTCTATTAAAAAAATATGAACCTTCTTATGATGTAAAAAAGAATGTAAAATTGGGTTTTAAGGAATTTTTGTCTTATAATAAATATAGAGAATATAGAAAACTTGTTTTTTATTTAGGGTTTATAAGTTTTGCAGTTTACATTTCTAGTCCTTTTTTTGTTTCATACATGTTAAATGATTTGAAAATGAGTTACATAATTTTTACAATTGTTAATGCAACATCTATTATTGCGAAATATTTAACAATGTCACTCTGGGGATCAGCATGTGATAAGTACGGTTCAAAAAAAATCATTTCTTTTGCATCAATTTTTCTTCCAATTATTCCAGTTTTATGGATTATAAGCGGGAATTTATTTTATTTACTTGTGATTCAATTTTTTGCAGGTATTATTTGGGCTGCATATGAAATATCTGCCTTTAATTATTTATATAATTTAACTGATAGAAGGACTAGAACAAGGTTAATATCTTTTAATAATGTTATAAATGGGATAGGTCTATTTTTAGGACCAATGATTGGTGCAATAATTGTTAAATATAATACTTTTTTTTGGTCAAAACATTTGTTTGTATTTTTAATTAGTGGTATTGCTAGATCAGTAGTCGCTTTATGGTTTTTACCAAAATTGCAAGAGCCTAGAAAAGTTAAAACAATATCTTATCATAGGTTAGCATATAATGTTTTAAGTACTATGCCAACAATGGGTATAATTAATCGATTGATAACATTTAGACGAAAAGTAGTAAAAAAATAGATACAAATTTCTAATGAGCTTGCATCAATAATAAATTTTATATATTGAATGATTTAGATTTAATTTTATAAGATGACAAAATTTTTTAAATATTTAAAAAAAGTTTTTTTAAAAGGAAGACCATTTAAATATTTAGGAAAAGCTTTTGAAGAATTATTTGATGAAGCTGAAGATTTTTTTGAAGATTTTGTTGATGTTTTTAAAAAGAAAAAAATACCTAGGCCACTTAAGGAAGTAGACTGGTTTGGTTCAACTGTTTTAGTCAAACCAGCATATATTTTTGCAGAAAAAATTGAGAGTTTGTTAAAAATAATTTTTGGAACATCTATTTTTGTTTCAGCAATTTTAGCTTCATTATATGGGTTTGCAAGTACTTCTCAATTATTAAAATCATTGATAACTTCAGGATTTGGTAGAATAGTTCTTGTTTTTGTTGGTTTTAGTTATTTTACTATTGGTCTATGGAAATTGTTGAAATTGCCTAAGTAAAAATGAAAAAAAAGATTTGAAATCAACATATCTTCTTGAATATTATACTCTGTTATCCAAATCATAAGGAACAAACTCAGCTTTTTGGAGTTGTTTCATAACGTTATCAGGATGAGTCATCCAACCATGCATTGCAACATATACTCCTGGATCAACATGTGGTGTTTTTCCCAATGCAAAACCTAAATTAAAATACCCATCATTGAATATAACATCATCAGGTAACATTGCTCCAACATAAGTTACTGTACTGTTTTGCATCTCACCACTTTGCATCATTTTATCTGAACTACTGGCTAGGTCTGGCAAAGCATAAGTTCCTGCAGTAGCAATTTGGTTTTTATGGCTATTATTTTTGATTTGATCCATAAGTTCTCTTATCTCTGTTTCTGTAAGTTCTCTACTGTCCTTCATAGTAATTTCATTGAAGGTCAACTCAGGTTCTGGTAATTTAACACCTAAAGTTTCAGCAAAGTATTCGGCGATCCTTGAATGTTCATATGGTCTTGCTGTGTCAGCGCTTTCACTATAAGAAGAGTCAATTGTTCCCCCAGTTATATGGATGACCATATCTGGAAGCAAGTTTTCCAAAGATTCTCTTGTAGATTCGGGGTGAAACGAAAATATTCCAGGTTCTGAGTTTTGAATATTTCCTATTGAGTATCCTAAATGAAATCCTGCATCTGATCTATATTCAGATAAGGGTAGTCTAGACCCAACAAGTCCAACTACTTTACCGTCAAGCACTTCTGCATTTGCACTTAAAAATTCTTTAAATGTGTCCATTTCAACAATTCCAGTTGTAATTAGAATTTTTTCATATGGACTTTTCGCAGCCATATCTAAAACTTTTTGATAATCTTCTTCATTCATATTCCTACTATCTTTTAAAGAAACACGATCAAATAAAATTTCATCACCTCTCATCTTGACTTTATTTTTAAGAAACATTGGAACGACGGATTGTTTTCTTGGAACTAATGAATCAACAGTACCTTGTTCGATCTCAAAGTTTGGATTAAACTGAAAATCCATTGTTCCGCCGGTTATTATTGTATGTATTCCTAAATTATTATTTTTCATTTCATATCACCTTTTGTTTAATCACATATTTTATGTGTTGTTACTAGAAAGGAGTTATAAATATAATAAATGTTTTAGCTTTTTTTTTGACAAAAAATAATTTTTATGCTAATTTTTACGTTTTTGTCAAAGGAAATAGAAAGATTGTTAAAGTCGACAAAAGTGTTTGGTGTTAATTATTCACCTAAATAATCTATAATTTATGCTTAATTTTTTTGACAAATGGTAAACTTTATATATAGAATTACACTACCTGTAAAATTATGACTATTGATATTAAAGTTTCCCTAAAAGACAAAAGAATTTTAAGAGAACTTTTTGTCGACGGTAGAATGCATTATTCAAAGATTGCTAAAAAGGTTGGTTTAAGTAAACAAGTTGTTCATTATAGAATCAAAAGAATGCATGATTTAGGTCTCTTAATAGGATTTAACTCAGTATATAATGTTCAAAGAATAGGGTGGCAATCTTATATGGTTTTTTTGAAATTAAAGAGTATAAATAATAACAAAAAAACAGAAATAATTGAATTTTTAACAAAACATCCAAACACTGCGTGGGTGATAAAATGTATTGGAAACTATGATTTAGTTCTAAAATTCTTTGTAAAAAATGTTTTAGAGTTAAATAAAATTTTAAAAAATATTGAATCAAAATATGACCAGTTTTTTGATAATTATGAATCAGATCATATTGAAACAGAACACTTGGTTCCAGTTCCATTTTTGTATGCTCCTTTAAAACATAAATTTATACCTGAACAAAAACAAGAAGGAGTTGTAAAAGTATCTAATTTAGATATTCAAGTTCTTGAGTCATTAGCAAAAGAGTCAAGAATCCAATTATCAGATTTAGCAATTAAACTAAATGTTTCAAGAGATTTAGTTAAGTATCATTTAAAAAAACTTGAAGATAAAAAAATAATTGTGAAATATAGACCTAGTGCATGGTCTGGTAGTAAATCTGTGGGTTATAGTTGGTATTTAATTACATTAAAATTTAAACAATTAACAAAACAAAAATTAAAATCTTTAAACACATATCTTCAGACAAATCCTAATGTTACTTATATTTATGAATTGATAGGTCAACATGATTTTGGTTTTGAAATTAGACTTAAAACAGGGGATGAATTAAACGAAGTCTTGATGGAAATTAGATCATTATTAGGTGAAGATTTAAAACAACATGATTTGAATTTAATATTAAAAGAATACAAATACACATACTTTCCTAAATGTTTAAGAGAAACTAACTCATAATTTTTTTTCACATTCGAACATATATATGCATATTGACTACCTTATACTATATCTACGTTAGCTTCAAAATAAGCTTTTGCCTATTTTTAATTGAGATAAAATGAAAGAAAACAAATTAAGTCACGGTATGATAATAGCTCAAAACTTTTTTTTAGCTAGACAGTTAAGAGATTATGTTGTTGAGCATGGGGAAGGAAAAGAAAATACTACACCTGATTTTAGAGGTGGCTATCAATTTTGTAATTATCACCTTGAAGGTATGATGTCTGATGATTCACCATTTAAGGTTTCATATTATGGACAACTTAGAGATTCTTTTTTTAATGTTATGCCTAATTCAAGACTTGAAATAATTGTAGACATGCCTCCTAATCCTTCAATGACTTCAATAGGTATGTCACTTACAGACACGGGAATTAATGGAAAATTAGATACTTTTAGAGAATACTATAAACCTAGGTCAGAAGCAAAATCAGGTGACTGGTTTCATTATCAACGTGGATCAGATATTGCTGGAAGTGCAGATGCTAGAGTTTCGCCTATGTCTGGATTTAAATTAGATAAACAATATAATTTAGTATTAAAAGAAGTAAAAAAGGCATTAAATGCCTAATTTTATTTTTTTGTTCCAATTACCTTAATCCCATTCATGTAAGGCATAAGTGCTTTAGGAACATTAAAACTTCCGTCTTTATTTTGTAAATTTTCCATTATTGCTACAATTACTCTACTTGTAGCAATTGCAGTACTATTTAATGTATGAACAAGTTGTCTTTTTCCATGTTCTTCATATTTAGTATTAAGCCTTCTTGCTTGATAATCCGTGCAATTACTTGATGAAACAACTTCTCTATATTTTTGTTGGCCTGGCATCCACACTTCAATATCGTATTTTTTAGATGCAATTCCACCCATGTCACCAGTACAAACATTTACAATGTGGTAAGGCAGTTCAAGTTTTTGAAATATTTCTTCAGCGTTAGCAGTTATTTCTTCATGGATTTTCCAAGAATTTTCTGGTCGACAAAATACAAATTGTTCAATTTTGTTAAAATTATGAACTCTAAATATTCCTTTAGTGTCTTTTCCATGACTTCCTACTTCTTTTCTAAAACAAGGAGAAATTCCAGCATATTTTAATGGGAGTTTTTTTGCGTCTACTGTTTCATTTAAATGATAAACTCCAAGTGGATGTTCTGATGTAGCAATTAAATAAAGATCTTCATCATCTATTTTATACATAACTTCTTCAAAATCTCCCATTGAAACCATTGTATCGTATGAAGATTTCCTTAACATTAAAGGTGGTTGAACTAAAATAAAACCTTTTTTATAGAGTATGTCTAAAGCAAATTTTTGTAAAGCAAAATCTAACATAACAAGTTCATTTTTTAGATAATAAAATCTTTTTCCTGCTACTTCACTTGCTTTTTTTGTGTCAGCTAAATCAAATTCTTCAAGTAAATCTACATGACTTTTAATTTCAAAATCTGGACTTGGTTTTTTACCCCAAACTTTTTCTTCTTTATTTTGTGTATCATCTATTCCAACAGGAACAGATTCATGTAATATATTAGGTATATCAAATCTAATAATGTCTATTTTTTCTTTTATTGTAAGAGTTTTTTCTTCTTCTTGTTTGATTTTAATTGGGATCTCTTTAACTAAAGATAATTTTTCAGAAGCATCCTTATCTTGTTTTTTTAATTCAGCTATTTCTTTACTTAAAACATTTCTTTGACGTTTAAAGTCTTCAGTTTTTTGAAGAGATTCTCTCCATAAAACATCAAGTTCTCTAACTTCATCTAACTTTTTAATCAAGTCAGGTCTATCTCTTTTTTGTAAATCTTTTTTTATTATATCTGGATTTTCTCTTATTAGTTTCATATCAAGCATGTAATATCACCTTTATTTGTTTAATTAATATTAGTATTAATATTTTATCAAAATTTTCAAACAGTATTATGTTAAGATTAAAGTCAATGTAGAGCAGTTAGCTTATAGAACTCGATGTTGATCTCATAATAATATATAGATTCGGATAATATTTAAAGCTTTCTGATATTAGTATAGGTATTCATGTTCATGGTTTATAAAGTTTATTGAAAAGAAAAAAAAAGACTGATTTTTTACTTTTTTTCACTAAAAAGTTACTACTTTCTAAAGCCTCTGAAATCAAGGGTTTTAGAGTTTCTGTTTTTGAAAACAATACTTATTTTAGGTATGTTTGCGAAAACTTTATAAAGTGAAATTGGTCTCATTGGGGTATATAGTCACGTTTACAGAGATGACAGAGTTTACTTTTAAGAGATGAGAGAGAATACGTTTATGTTAATAATATTAACACGGAGGTGTTAAATAAATGGAAAAGAAAAATTGGGCAAAAAGAATAGTGGCCCTTGGAACCGGAGCGTTAATGCTTGGAGCAACCATTTTGGGTGCAACTGCAGCAACGTGGGACCTAATGGATTACCCAGCACCATTCGTTGCGGATGGTCAGCTAGACGACACAGTACTTGTCGTGGGTGCAGCAGCACAGACAGCAGATGTCTTAGGTGCAATTGACATTGCAGCAGCTCTTCAAGCAGCAGCAGTATCACAAACAGCAGTTGAAGTTTCAACAGCAGTAGCACCAACAACTGAAGATGGTTTGAAAATTGAAAAAAATGGAGCCCCATTTAACATCAATGATCAAATGACAGATGTTCAAACAACAGATTTAGATGATAGTGATCTAGATTTGTTATCAGATGGAACTTTTGATGATAATGAAGGTGATAATACTGGTGAAACAGATTTTACACAAACATTAGCATTTGGAACCACATCAGATGATACATTTGAATTAATGATGGAACAACCAGACGACAGTGATGTTTATGAAGATGGAAGACCATTTGGAACATATTTGCATTTAGCAAAAAATGCTGATGTATACACATACACCTTATTATTAGATTCAGGTGTTGATGTAGATAATGCAGCAGATATGGAAGGAAACACTTTGGATATCCAAGGAAACACCTATACCATTACAGATGCAAGAGCAGATACATCAGGAACAGGTGTAGATAAATTGACAGTAGTTGCAGGCGATAGTACATTATGGCTTGTACAAGATCAACCTTACACAATTGGATCACACACAGTCACAGTCGTAGACGTTGACTCAGGTGAAACAAAATGTGGTGTTAATGTTGATGGAGTCACAATCTGGATTGATGACGGAACAACAGAAGAATTTGGAGACATGTCAGTAGGTGTCTTAGATGTTGTAGCAGTCTACACAAAAGATTATGACGCAGATACCTGTGAATTAAGTCTAGGATCATATGAAATTGTTCTTGAAGACGGTGAAAAAGTATCTATTAATGATGTAGATCTAGATGGTTCAACTGTAACCTTTACAGGTTCAAGTGGAGACTGGACAGGATTTACTGTTAATTATGATGCAGGTAAAGAAGATACAGGAATAAATCAAGATGATTTATATCTTGCAGCAGGAGAAGCATGGACAGACCCAGTCTTTGGAAACTGGAAAGTTGAATTTGCAGGTACCACTGGAATGTACGAAGAATTATACTTTGATGCAAGCGGTGACGATGCAGAATTAGTTTTCCTGAACAATGATGATGAAGAAGTAACATTAATGTGGGCTTATGATGACTCAACAGCACATTTTGGTGAAGCAACAGAAAAACCAATGCTACAAGTTGGAGAATCAACAACACAAGGTCCAGAAGATGTTTACTTGTTGTACTCAACAGATACAGACGAAATACACGTTCTTCAAATTGAAGAAATTGATTGTACAGATGGTATCACAATTAATGATGTCACTTACGACAATGACGCAATTGCAGACGAGTATACCTATGCATGTGATGGAGCTAACAACTCAGTAGATCTAGGATCATTAGGAAGTGTTAGAGTAGGATATGATAACACAACTTTGGTCTTTGGTGACTATCCAGGATTTGGTGACGGAGAATTCCAAACAAAGTATGAAGCAGTATTAAGTGGTTTAGATAATGAAACCTTTGTATTGACTGAATATGATGATAGTGGAGAAACACCAGATGTCGGAACATTTGCAATTGTTTATGATGCAGATGATGGATTCCAAGCAAGTCAACCAACAGGAATTTTGGGTGGTGGAGTAGATGTAGACAATGATGACGACAGTAGTTCATTCTGGCACACTCTAAGAGGATCTACAGTAGAAAGAGAAGAAGATGGATATTGGTTAAGAGTTATGCACCCAGGCGAAGATGTCTTTGGTAATGTATTTGTCTTACCAATGGATTCAGATGTCACATCAGGTGGATCAGACAGTGTTATGGCGGATAAAGTTAATCCATTCTCAGTAGGATTAGCAGTTCTAGACAGTGAAGCAGGTTCAATGTCAAAGAACATGATCGTTGTCGGTGGTCCATGTGCTAACACAGTTGCAG
>JABHXU010000006.1 GCA_018657065.1 archaeon | reverse complement strand
GCTTGTTTTCCTAAATCTACACCAATAAAATTTGTATAATTAGATTTTTTAAGATAAAAAAGAAAATGCCCTATACCACAACCCAAATCTACAATTCTAGCATTTTTATTTTTTGGTAAATAGTTTTCATAATTCAATTTAAAATATCTAAAATATCTTTCATATGTTTTTTTATCAATTCGAATTTTATGACCTGTAGAAAAATGTGTTGTAAGATAATCTTTGTATAATTCTTTTACTTCCATCCGACCATCATAAAATTTGAAGTGCTTGCAAATCTTCCTGTTTTAGCAATAAGAAGTTTTGATTTCATTTTGTGTTCTCTAAACCATTTTGCTAGTTCTTTAGGTGTGTGATGTGTTCTTTGAGGAACAAAAAACCAATCAAGCATATCACCTTCATCATCAAATCCTCTCTTTGTTCTTTTACTACCTCTAACAAAAAGTCCCCTAATAGCTTTAGAGACTGGAATCCAATATTGTTTAGGTAATTTTCTTAATACATACCTTGCTGATTGTTGCAGAAATGTTAAAGGAGTTTTAAGGTAAAGTGCTACATAAAATTTGCCTTTTGGTTTTAATAAATTTAAAACATTATCAAAAGCAAGTCTGCAGTCTGCTGTATGATGTAAAACACCAAAAGAATGAATCACATCGAATTTTTTGTCTAATTTTAAATCAAGTAAATTTTCTTTTTTAAATGTAATTTTAACTTTGTGTTCTTTTGCTAATTTTTTTGCTGTTTTTAATGACCCTTCACTTATATCAATAGCATATACTTCTTTTGCTCCAAGTAATTTTAATGATACAGCAGCTACACCTGTCCCACAACCTGCATCTAAAATAATTTTCCCTTTAATGTTTTTAAGTCCTAAATATCTTTTTAAGAATTTTTTTTGCTCTTCCACTTCGGGAATATATTTTGACCAAACAACATCATAGAATTTTGATACATCATCAGTAATTTTTTCTTGCTTCATCTTTTCACCATAAACTCATTATACCATTGTTCATACATTAATATTGACCAAAATTGTCTTTTGTAATAAAAATGTTTATGTACTTTATCACTTATCTTCTTAATATAATTTTTATTTAAATAAGGTTCTTTATTTTGTTCTACTAAATCAAATAAATGATCTTTCAATCCTTCTTTTACCCAAGCAGATGTTGGAACTGTAAATCCTGTTTTTTTTCTTTTATATATTATTTTTGGAACTATTTTTTTTATTGATTCTCTATAAACTAATTTATCTTTAAATAATGTAATTTTTTGATTAAAAGGAATTTTTGAAGAAAATTCAACTAATTCATGATCTAAAAATGGAACTCTAGCTTCTAAAGAAGCTGCCATAGTCATTTTATCATTTTTTAATAACATGTTTCCTGGCAGTCTTTCTTTCACATCTAATTTTAACATAGAATTAAAAATACTTTTACCAAAATACTCATTTAAATCATAATTTTTTTTATTAATATTTTTTGAATAAAGTAATTTTTTATCTTTATCATTAAAAAAGGTGAAATAACTTAAAAATGCATCTTTAGGTTTATCTAATTTTGACAATACTTCTTTTCCTCTATTAAATACTATATTATCTGATTTTATCTTTGAAGGAATATTTCGAATAAATTTAGGAATTTGTTTAAATTTAAATGCTGCATTCATGTGCCTATATCTTTCATATCCTGCAAATAATTCATCAGATCCTTCTCCACTTAATACAACTGTAACTTTCTTCTTTGTTTGTTGAGACATTAAATAAGTAGGAATTGTTGCGGCGTCAGCAAGTGGTTCATCTAAATGATACGCTACTTTAGGTAATGTATCAATAGCATTAACATCAACATCAATAACTTCATGATTAGTGTTAAATTCATCTGCCACAATCTGAGCATATTTTGATTCATCAAATTCTGAGTCAGAAAATGACACATTAAAAGTATTAACATTATTAGAATGTTTAGACATTAATGCTACAATTGCACTACTATCAAGACCACCTGACAAATAAGCCCCTAAAGGAACATCACTCATTAATCTTCTTTTTACAGAATGTTCTAATAAATTTTTAACATAAATTGCATTTTTTTCTAATGAATTATTGTTTTTTGAAAAATGTAAATCCCAATACTTCTTTATTTTTATTTTTCCATCAAACTCTAAATAATGTCCAGGTAATACTTTTTTAATTTTTGAAAAAATAGAATCCTCACCAGGAACATATCTAAAAGTGAAGTAATTATTCAACGCAGATTCATTAATTTCTTTTTGAAATTTTGGAATAACAAGCAAGGCTTTTATTTCAGAACAAAACGCAAATCTTTTACCTTCAAAATAATAATATAATGGTTTAATACCTAATCTGTCTCGAAACAAAAAAAGTTTTTTCTTAACCAAATCATATAAACAAATAGCAAACATTCCATTTATTTTATTTACAAATAAAGGACCATATTCTTCATATGCATGAGGAATTATTTCTGCATCACAATCAGTCTTAAATTTATGTCCTAATTTTATTAATTCAGCTCTTATTTTTTTATAATTATAAAGCTCTCCATTAAAAACTGTTAATATTGTTTCCGATTCATTATAAATTGGATACAATCCTTTTTTTAAATCAAGAATCGCTAGTCTTCTCATTCCTAAAGAATAATGTCTATCTGTGTACAAAGCCACATCATCAGGACCTCTATGTTCAATAATGTTACTCAGTTTTTTGAGAAGTGTTTTATCATCCCAATTAAATCCAATAACCCCACACATTTTTCTTTAAATTTGTTTATAAATTTCGATATATTGTTTGGCCACATTTGACCAAGACAATCTCAAAGCAATTTCTCGAGATTCTTTACTCATTTTTTTAGATAAGTTATTATTTATTATTGTTGTGATTGCTTTTCTAATTGATTTTTCAGATTTTTGTTTAATAATAATTCCATTTCTTTTAATTAATTCTTTTGATCCTCCTGTACCTGTTGTAATGATTGGAAGACCACATGCCATTGCTTCAAGTATTGAGTTGGACATTCCTTCATAAAAAGATGGAAGAACAAATAAAGTTGCGTTTTGATAATGTTTAGGAAGATCTTTATGATTAACATAACCTAAAAAATTTACTTTCACATTAAGATCTTTTGCAAGTTTCTTCAAATTAGATAATTCAGGCCCTTCTCCAATAATATCTAACTCAACATCTAAATTTTTTAGTGAAGAAATTAAATATTTTAAACCCTTTCTTTCAATTAAACGACAAACAGTAATTATTTTATTCTTTTTTATTACTTTTTTTCCAGGTTTAAATTCAGTAGTATCAATTCCATTATATATTATCTCAATATCTCCTTTCCATGTTTTTTGTGCTAATTCTTTTAATCCTTGTGAATTTGCAATAACTTTTACAGCTCTACCCCAAACAATTTTAGAATAAGGTTTAAATATAATTTTATCAAGAATTCCCATTCTTGGATTAAATCCTGGAACATCTGTTCCTCTAAGACCAATTAAAAAATTTTGGTTATTCTCAAAAAAAAAACCAAAAAATCCTGGAGGCCAACCTGACCAGCAATGACACACATCATAATTTTTTTTCTTAAATAATTTTGGTAAAAAAAATAAGGTTCTAAAAGACCATAAAAAGATTTCTTTAGTTGAAAAAAAATGAGGATTTTTTTTATTAATGTTGAGTTTATAAATTGTTATATTTTTTGAAAATTTTTCTACTTGATATTTACCTTTCGAAGACGTCACTAAATCAATTTCCACATCATCGTATTTTGCCAGTTCGTTTAAAACTTGATTTGTAGCATTTGCGGAACCCCCACCAATAGGTGGAAATTCATAATTAAGCATTAGAATTTTCATCTTAAAATCTTCTCAATTGAATAATTTTTTTTATCTGAATAATATATTTTTGTTAAAATATCAGTTATTATTCCAAAAATTATAAACTGAACTCCTAAAACAATAAATAATACACATAATAGAAGTAAAGGCCTGTTAGCAATTGCAACTCCAAATTTAAATTTAATATAAACTAGATATATTCCAATTAATACTCCAAAAAAAGTTGAAAGTAATCCTATTCCTCCAAATAAGTGAAGTGGTCTAGCTGAATATCTTTGCCAAAAAGCTACTAATATCAAATCTAAAAATCCTTTAGGAAGTCTGATTAAATTATATTTTGTTTTGCCTTTTAATCTAGGATAATGTTTAACCTTTACTTCTCCAATTTTGTATCCTTTTAATGCTAAAAGTTCAACAATATATCTATGCATCTCTCCATGAAGTTCTAATTCTTTTATTGCTTCTTTTTTATAAACTTTAAGTGAACATCCTGAATCATGAATTTGATCTTTGATTAATTTTTTTCTTAAAAATCTAGAAAATAATGAAAAAAACTTCTTGAAAAATTTGTCTTTTCTTTTATGACGCCATCCAGAAACTACGTCATAACCTTCACTTATTTTCTTAAGTAATTTAGGGATATCTTTTGGATCATTTTGTAAATCTGAATCCATTGTAATAATTAAATCCCCTTTAGAACTATCAAATCCTGCAGACCACGCTGCTGTTTGACCAAAATTTTTCCTAAATTTTATTACTTTAACATTCTTATCTGTTTTTGATATTTTATCTAGTTCCACAAAAGTTCCATCTGAGGATCCATCATCAACAAAAATAATCTCATATGTTTTTTTTAATTGTTTTAAAACTGCAGAAAGCCTTTTATATAATTCTACTATGTTTTCTTTCTCATTATATGCTGGAATAACAATAGATAAGTCCATAGAATTGGTTAAAATCTGGCTTTATTTAAAAGTTTGTGAAATTCTATAAGAATTTTCAAAGAATTGAAAATTTTAAACTCTGAAGTTTATAATTAATTATGGAATATTTTTTAAATTTCCTTTATTTATTTTATAATCATGTACTTTCTACCTCCTAATACCAAAGTAATAGAAAACCTTATAGAAAATTATGAATCTGGGAGAATTACTTTATATTATGGAAATTCATCATCTGGCAAAACAACCTGTTGTTTTTTAGCAAGTCTTTGTGCAAAAGACCACAAGGTTGTTTATGTTGATACTGAAAAAGGTTTTAGTTCTGAAAGAATCAAGCAACTATATGATGGAGATATAAATAAATTATTGGAAAATATATTTTTAATTCAACCTAAATCATTTAAAGAACAACATGAAACAATTCTAAAACTAAAAAAACTTTGTGAGAATGATAAAATAAAATTAATTATTGTGGACACAATTGGAAATCATTATAGGACTTTTAAAAAAAATAATTTAAAAGAAGCAAATTCTATGCTCGTTGAGCAAATGGCAACACTTGTTAGAATCGCGAGAGATTTAGATAAAATTGTTATTGTTTCAAATCAAGTTGTTGCTAATCTTGAGAATAAAAATAGTTTTACAACAGTTGGTGGAAAACCAGTTTATAATCTTTGTAAAGATATAATTAAACTAAAAAGATCTGATGATGACATTAGAACAGCGAAACTTATGAAAAAAAAATTAGAAAGCAAAAATACTTCATATTATAAATTAAATAAAGAAATTCGCTTTGAAATAAAAGAAAAAGGACTATTTAGAATATAATTGAGAACAAATCTTATAAGTTATTTTTCTTTTCACATATTTTATGAAGTTTTTTGGGGAATTAAATTATGATTCTAAAAATATTAAACTAGAGTTTAAATCAACCCACAAATTCAAAAAATTCAAAGATGTAAAAATATTTCTCAATGGAAAAATAACAGACATATATCTAGACAATTATAAATTAACAATTCATAACCAAGAAAAAATTATTTCAAAATTATACAAAGACTATAAAGAAAAATTCATAAATTTTCTTGATGGATATTTCTTCATAATTCTAATCGATAAAAAAACCAACTCAGTATTTTTGTTTAACAATAGATATTCAAATACTACTTGTTACTATTATCAATCAAAAAAAGGTTTTGTTTTCAGCGATAAAATTAATCCTATAATCAAAAAAACTAAACTTACTAAATCTCCAAATATGGATGTTATTAATTTATTTTTAAACTCAGGTTATTCATTTTCGGAAAAAACTTATTTAAAAAATATTAATAGATTAATTCCCGGTTTTTATCTTAAATTTCAAAAAAAAAAGATTTCGTTTCATAAATATTCAAACATGAGTTTTAATAGAAAACCTATAAAAAATCTGAGAAAAGCGGTAGAAAAATATGAACTACTATGGCATGATGCATTATCAAGATATTTTAAATTCAACAAAACAAAATCAGTAGGTAGTGCTCTAAGTGGAGGAAAAGACACTAGTTATGTTGTATGGTCTGCTGCTAATTCATTTAATAAACCAATCCACACTTACACTTGTTATTACCAATACAAACTATTTAATGAAATAGACAAAGCATATCATGTAACAAAAAAAGTCAAGGGCATTCACCATAAAATTTATGTTGATGAATCAGATCTTGACTTACTTCCAGAATTAATTAGGATTAGTGAAGAACCTGTTCTTTCTTCATCAATAGCATTATATAAAATGATGAAAATTGGGGGAGAAAAAGTTGATACCATACTTACTGGTGACGGAGGAAATAATATTTTTCATCATTTATACCCAGTATCAGAAATACATAATTATGTGAAAAATATGCCTTATTTCTTAAGAAATATTTTGTATAAATCTATTAAACTTTTTGCTCAAGTAACTGGATCAGAAAGGTTATGGGAATTAAAATATGCTTTTTATCCCTTTTCTTTTAAAAATCCATATAAAAATTATTATCAAAAATTAATTTGTTATAGACATTTTACACCTGAACAACGAAAAGGGTTGTTAAATAAAAATTATTTTGAAACTTTTGATGAAACCAATAATTTAGGCCAAATCAAAATTGAAAAAACCTCATTTGATAATGATTTAATAAATGCAAGATTTGTATATGGAAACATGCAATATGTTTCAACATTTCATGAACATTTTGCCAAAGAATTAAATCTAAATTTGTTTCCACCTTATCAAAACAAAAAATTAATGGATTTTATTTGTTCTTTACCTTATTCATTAATGAATAAAGGAAATACTTTCCAAAGACTTACTAATAAAGCAGATAAAATGTTTTTTCATAAATTAGCTTTAAAAAAACATTTTTCTGAAAAATTTGTAGAATCAATAGGGCTTCCTTTTGATCAACCATTTCATGGATGGTTTGAAAATAGACCAAAAATTGTCTATTTATTATTTAACAGGCTTAAAAAAAGAGGATGGTATAACCTCAAATTTTTAAATAAGCTTTACAAAGAACATAAAAAACAACAACTCTCAAAAAAACATATTTGTCAACTTTCAAATCACGGATATAGAATCATGACTTTACTTTCATTAGAATTGTGGTGTATGGAATTTATAGATGATAAAAACTATAAACAATATGGTTCTTTAGAAAAATACCTAGCATCATAAATTCCAATTAAAAATTAAGTCCAAAATGTTTCTAAAATTCAATAATGTTTGTGGAAACAAAACACATCTTGATTCACATTCTTTACAAACCAATATTTTACCTGTTTTCTTTTTATATTGAATGAATTTTTCTGATTTGGTTATTTCTTTAATTGATTTTTCTCTAATATCTATACTTTCTTTTACATATATTTCACAAGGTAGGGCTAATTTGCCATCGGGTAAAATTGTTGCGACATAAGAAAGTGCATCACATTTTTTATTTGATTGTTCTTTATTGATTAAATGATCTAAATGTTGATTTGTGTTTACTAGATTTTTATATTCTTTTTTTAACTTTTTAACTTTTTTTACAAAAAGTTCTCTATTTATATTATTAAATTTGGTTGGATTCTCTTTTTTTGAAGAAACTGTAAATTCATAGTAGTTGGCAGGAGTTAATGTAATCTTACTATCAAGTTTTTTAGCCAATTTACAAAGAGATTCCATTTCATGGAAATTATCTTTAAATATCACTGAATTAATAGTAACATCAACTTTCTTTTTTCTAGCTTTTTTTATGTTTTTCGTTATTTTATCAAAAGTATTTTTTGTTCCTCTAATTTTATCATGAATTGTTGGAGAATCTAAAGATATTCTTAATTTATCAATTGAATTTACAAATTCATTATTATCTAAAAAATTATTAAGTAAAATCCCATCTGTATTTAAAATAACATAAAACCCAATTTTTTTTGAATATTTTAAAAGTTCTACAATATCTTTTCTTAGTAATGGTTCTCCACCTGTAATATTTAAAATTGTGGCACCATTATTTGAATATTTTTCAAGTAAATTATAAAATTCACTCGTAGTAGCTTCTTTTTTTTCTGGATAAATTTTTGTCCCATGAACATGAACAGAACAATAAGGACACTTCATATTACATCGAAATGTAGGTTTTAATTGAACTAATATTGGAGTAATTATTCCTAACTTGTTCTTTATTAAAGAAGTGAGTGTTTTTGATCCTTGAATTATTTTATACATCATTCTATCTTCCTAACAATATTTAAATTTTAATAATCTTCTTTTACTAATTTTAATATTAACTCTACTAAATAGTTTATTATATTTAAAACTCATATTAATTTAGAATAAATTGTATATTTTGCAAGATTAAAAACAGTTTTAATTCCAAGTTTATGCATTATTGAAATCACTTTTTTAGGTGTATAAAACGTTCTATTCATTTTTTTAATATATCTTTGGATCTGATCTTCTGTTAATGTTTTATGTTTAAATCTAATATCTGAGAAATCTTTTTTTTCATCATATAAACTATATTGTCCTTTAAGAGTTTGTTCCCAAATTAATGTTCCTGGATAAGGTATTAATCGATTTACATTCATTAAATCCGTATCCAATTCCTTTGCAAATTTAATTGTATCTTCAATATCTTTTTTAGTTTCCCAGGGAAAACCAATAACAAAATTTGACATTGTAAACAAACCTAATCTTTTACTCATTTCAACAGCTTTAATAACTTGTTTTTTTGTAAATCCTTTTCTAATTTTTTTCATGGATTTTTCACTACCCACTTCAGGAGCAAAAGTTATATTCCAAACACCTGCAGATTTAAGTTTTCTCAAAAGTTTTTTGTTTATCTTATCTGCCCTAATTCCGTTAGCTAATGAGAGAGAAATATTTATTTTTTGTCTAATAATTAAGTCACATATTTCTTCTACTCGTTTCATGTTTTGAGTAAAATTATCATCAGTTATATATAACTCATTTATTCCTTTGTTTTTTAACCATTTAATCTCTTTAACAACATTTTCTGGTTTCCTTGCTCTATACTTGTGTCCAAGTGAATGATAACAAAATACACAAGAATATGGACAACCTCTAGAAGTATTAATGGCACAAGTCGGTGACTCTTTTTTTATTACCATATCGTATTTTTTATATGGTATTTTATCAATTGCTGGATAAGGAAGCGAATCCAAATCTTGAATTGGTTTTCTTTTACCTGTAAAAAAAGATTTCCCCTTTTTTCTAATATAAATTCCTTTAACTTTAAATTTATTTTTTGAAATAATATATTTATACATAATGTCTTCTGCTTCATCAGCTATCAAACACTCAATTTGAGGCAATTCCAATAATTTTTTATGTACTATTTTAATATGAGGTCCTCCTAGAATTATTTTTGATTTGGGAGACTTTTGTTTAACTTTTTTAACAGATTCAATTGTATTTTCAATATTTCCTGCATTAACTGAGAAACCTATATAATCAAATTTCTTGAAATTTATTTTTTTATTATTATCCACATTTAAATCTAAAACTTCTGTAGTAATACCTTTTGATTCTAAATATGACGCAATGTATAAAATCCCCAAAGGTTGAATTTGATTTAAATATAAATGTTTGAGAACAGGTGTTTCATAAATTAACAGTACTTGCATAATTAAAAATAATACTCAAAACTTTATATAATTATTTAACAATAGAAAAACAAAACAATTAAAATAAAAACTTGATATTTAATAAGTAATGACAAAAAAGAAAACAAAAGAAAACAAAATTTTACTTCTCTTGTTTTTATTGTGTATTTGTTTTTCTTTTTCAAATTATCTAATATTAACTAAAGATAATACTCCTTTTCACTATGATATTTTAGACAGTTATTTACTAAGTAAAAAACTATATAATTCTTTTACAACCTTTGGAGTTTCTGGTTTATTTTATTCAATTGCAAATGATTATGATAAAGATTATCCGATATTGTTTATACTTCAACCCTTTCCTTTTTTTTATGTGTTTGGAGTTTTTGAAGATTCTGCCGCATTTTCCAATATTCCTTATATTTTCATTTTAATTTTCTCAACATATTTTATTGGAAAAGAACTAAAAAACAAAAAAGCAGGTTTTATTGCATGTTTAATTTTATTATTTATTTCAGGAATTCTATCTTTTAGTAGGGTTTATTTACCTGTTTTTCCTTTGACTTCAATTTTTATGTTGAGTGTTTTTATTTTTTTAAGAACAAAGAATTTCAAAAAAACAAATTATTCTTTTGGTTTAGGCATTATTGCTGCTTTAGGACTTTTAATAAAATATACTTTTGTACTATATTTGTTTCCATTTGTTTTTTCTTTTCTTCTTGAAAATTTGATTACTAATATTAAAAAAAAGAATAAATTAATTGAAGAAATACAAATAAAGAATTTTTTTTATTTTGTATGCACTTTTCTCACAATCTCTATACTTGGTTACCTCTCTTTTTCTTCCTCTTCTGCTTTCATAAATTCAAAAAGTGCTTGGCCTTCAGTTTTAGGATACTTATCAATTGCCCATACAACTTTTGGCTCTGGAAATATTATAACTTATATTTTTAAAGTTAGTTATGAGTTTATTAAAAGATCAAATATTTTGTTTCTAGGAATCTATCCTCTTATTATTTTATCTTTTATTTATTCTTTATATACCACTTTAAAAAATAAAATACTCAGACCTCTAATTATGTGTGTATGTTTATCATTCTTTTTAGTAATTTATATTGGTCCGGTTCCTAGATTTATACTCCCTTTAGTTCCTCTTTTAATTATTCTTTTATCTATTAACTTTGTAGAGATCTATAATTATCTCAAAAAAAAGAAAAGATTAGAGAAATTTAATTTCAACCATTTTGTGTTAACGGTTTTAGTTTTTATAATTTTACTATTTAGTATTGGATTAATTAAAGAAAAAAAGAAAAATCATTTTCAAGATGTTTATTTTAAAGGTATACTTTCTCCTAGTTCTGAATTTAAGTCTCTAAAAAATATAACTCAAGATATAAAGTTAGTTTCAAAAAATAATTCAGAAATATTAATTTTACAAGATTCTCCAATAATGCACGCACTAAACTATAGACTAAATAATGATTTTATAGTACATCATCCCTTTTTTTGCTTATCTGATCCAGCGACTAGAAAAAGTGATATTGAATGCAATACATCTTTATATTTAAATGAAAATAAATTGTGCTCTTTTGATATTATTCTTCATTCTAACAAATATATGAGAACACAACAAATTAATGAAATTAAATTAATGTATAAAGAAAGACTTGAAGTCTTAAATCAAATTCTAGTGAATTTTGAAAATTGTAAAACTAATTATTCATTATTTTCAAATTATTCAAATGTACCTTTACAATATAATGAAACATCAAATATCTTAATTTATGTAAAGAATTAGAAACCTTTTTTAATAAGATTTTGTTTTGTGGTTCTCGTAGGTGATTTAATGAAAAAGATTAAATTTTTAATAATAATTGCTTTGATATTCTTGACTACTTCTTGTTCAATAGATAATAAATCTTATAGTGATGAAAAATTAAAAATTCATTGGTTTATTCCTGATGGAATGAGAGCAGATCCTGAATTATTTAATATTTATGAATGGGCAAATCAAGGAGATCTTCCGAACATTAAAAAATTAATGGACCAAGGTTCTTATGGTTATTCTATCCCAACATTTCCAAGTCACACACCTACAAATTTCGCAACATTATTAACAGGTACATATCCTAAAACTCACGGAGTTGCAGATGGACCTATGCATATTGAAGGACGACCATTAAATAAGGTTGCTGTAGGTGGATTTTCATCTGTTGCAAAAAAAGTTGAACCTATTTGGGTCACTTTAGAAAATCAAGGTGCAAATGTTCTTTTACTTTCAATGCCTGGCTCAACTCCTCCTGAACTTGAAAAAGGAATAACAATCAAAGGAAGGTGGGGTGGATGGGGACCTGATTTTCATGCAATAAATTTTGAAGAAAAACTAGATTTAACACAAAGAAAAATACAAGGAAGAGGAAATAGATTATTCTTTTTTGGACCTGAACTAACAAAATATCTTGATGCTTCCGTTCCTTCAAATTGGTCATTAAATCCTCTTTCATATTCTCCTAGTAAAGAAATTAAACTTGATTTTTTTGGTTCCTCTTTATATGGTTACATATATGACAGTAAAAACAATGGATTAGAAGACTATGACAGAATTTTATTTTCATTTGATAAAAAAAATAAGCTAGGAGTATTAAAACAAGGTGAATGGAGTTCTTGGAATAATGTAAGTCTTAAATGGAATAATTTTGATGTTACTTCTGATTTAAAAATTAATTTAATTAAATTAGATGAAAAAGGTTTTTTTAGAATAAGAGTACTATTTAATACATTAAATGAATTTAATTCTAAACCTTCTACTGCTGCACAAGGTTTTGTTTCAAATGTTGGGCCAATGGTTGATTTTGTTGATAATTTTCCACCTCAATTAATATATTATGATGAAGATAAAGAAACATTTTTACACGAAATGAATATGAGCTTTGATTGGCATAAAGATTCTGTCAAATACATTAAAGATAATTACGATGTAGATGTTGTTATTCATGATATTTATAGTCCAAATCAAATGTTAACAAGCAGGTGGTGGCTTGGATATATTGATCCATCTAGTCAAAGATATAATGACATTTCAGAAGAAGAAAGAAATTTATTATTTAATGAAGTAAAAAATATGTATAAGGAACTGGATAATATAATTGGTGAAATTCTAAAGAATAATGATGAAAACACACTAATTATTATTAGTTCAGATCATGGTGCAGTTCCTTTAGATAAATGGGTTAGATTAAATAACTTATTCTCAGAAAAAGGATGGTTAAAATTCAAAATAAATAATGAAACTGGTGAACCTATAATTGATTGGGAAAATTCAACAGTAATTTATCTAAAAATGGATAATATCTATGTAAATCCAAAAGGTCTTGCTGGAAACTGGACTAGAGGCTCAGGAGAAAAATATGAATTACTTCGAGAAGAAGTTACAAATGCTCTTTTAGAATTGGTTGATGAAGAAACTAAAATTAAACCTATTAAAGCGGTTGTAAAATGGGAAGAAGTTAAAGAATATCTCGATTTACCTGAAGATCGTGTTGGTGATTTAGTTGTTGCTAATGTTGCAGGCTATGGTTGGAATGAAGAAATGACAAAAAATTTAGAAATCTTTTCTATCCCATTAAAAACAGGCTACAAACAAGCAATTTTTGCTAATGAAACAAAAGGAATGTGGACCCCATTTATGATTATGGGACCAGGAGTTAAAAAGGGATATTTCATTGAAAATCCAATTCAACATGTAGATCAATACACAACAATTATGAGTCTATCTGGCTACGAATTATCACATCCTGTTGAAGGAGAATTAATTAATTCAATAATAAAATAGATCATGCTTTCAAGAATGAAAAAAATAAAAATTATTTTTATTGTTTTGTTTTGTTTAGTAATTACTTCTTGTAAAAATCAAGATAATGTTGATATTCTTCAAAATTTAGAAAGTGAATTTGTTAATAGTTTTAATTTTGATTTAATAATGAATGAAAGTAATAATCTGATAATTAAAAGTAACAATAAAAATGAAATTCTAAAAATTCAAATTGAAAATATATCCTTTAATAATGTAAATCAAACAATTGAAAAAAAATTCTTTGAAATTGAATCCTTGTACAGAGAGATTCATTCTCCATACCCTGGGATTGTCTCAAACAAAGTTTCTTGTGAAAATAATTATTTACCAAAAAAAATTGAAAATTATCCCAAAGAATATTTAATTGTATACGCTACAGAAAGATTAACTTTTGGTGCATGTTCTAAAGATTTAATTCACTACCAATCTATAATATATCCTATATATTGTAATAAAAAACTATTTACATTTAACTTATTTATTCCACTAAGTGAACAAATAAATAAATATGAAGATAAATTAAATAAAATAAAATGCAAAAAAGAGAATTAATTTTAATTTGTACTTTTTTCTTAATTATTCTAGTTTTATCTATTTCAATATTTAATAATTTTTCTGATAAAAAAAAAGGAGATTGCTATAGTATAAAAAATCAAATAGAACAAGATATTTGTTTTTTCAACGATGCTGTCATTTACAATATTTATGATAATTGTAGAAGTTTTAAAGAGTGTCCAACTTGTAGTTCTATAGAAGACCCATATTTAAAATATATGTGTAATCGATTTCCATATAGGCCACATATGTTTGCTTTTACAACAACAGGAATCTCTGAAAAAATCGAAGAAACATCAATAATTCCAGAATGTAATCATTTAAGAAAAAAAGATAATATGCTTTGTACATACAGCTCAATTGCAAAAATAGGAAAGAGTAATCTGACTCAAAGTTTTCTTTTATGCAATAAATTTAATAATGAAAACTTTGTTGATGAATGTAAATTTTTTAGTTTATTTAATTTAGCAAAAGAAGTTAAATTTGAACCAAACAAAATTTCCAAAAATTATAAACCTTATTGCGAATCTTTTTCTAACTTTTTTTGGAAATCTGAATGTTATTTTTTATTTGCTGATGAATTTTCATTCTTAGAAAACAACGATGAATTTATTGATGAAATATATTATGCTTGTAATGAATCAACAAATTCACACGATTTCCAATGTTTTGATCATGTCGCTCATAACCTTCCAATTCAAGCAATTCCTAAATTTTGTAATCAAGTTAGTGTAGAACATCAATGCCTATGCCAAGAAACTTATGGTTTTTTATTAGGAATGTCTAACTCTAATAATTTTAATAATGGAATGATTAACTGCTCAAATTTATTGAATAATTGTTCAAGATACTCGTGTTTTGCTGGTTTGTTTTTAAACTTAAATGATTCAAATTTAATTAATGAAGTTGAATTTGCAATTAGTTTATGTAAAGAACAAAAAGAAGATGCAAAAATTGATTGTTTTTCGGGACTAGGAACTTCTTTTGGAGATAAAAATTCTATACAACTAGAAGACCCAGATAAAATTAATGACGTTTGTAATATATTTCCAAATGAATATAGGGATTCTTGTTATACTGGTATGTTTTTTAGACTTGTCAATTATTATAAGGATGATTTACAAGGCATGCTTGACTTATGTAACGAAATGCCAATAAATCAAAAATCCTCATGTTATAATGCTTTAGGTAGAAATCTTGCTTGGTGGTCTTTTGGTAGAAACTTCAAAGAAGAAGAAGAAAAATGTAACTTAGTTCCAGAAGAACAAATCAAGCATTGCATAATAGGTTTTAATGTTAAATCAAAATGGGAGCAAAAAGTCTAATGATTAACTTTGAAACGTAAATTCTTAATTGTTTGATTTAATGAGTATTTTGGATACCAATTAAGTTCTTTATTTGCTTTTTGAGAACTATATTCCTTTTCTTCATATAATATTGAAATTACTTCTGGAGTTATGTTAGTATTTCTAAACACAGAACTATATATTTGAGAAAAATAAGTTGCAGCTTTTTTAGAACACATGGGTAAAACAAAACCTCTACTTCTTTTTTTGGAAAGCTTATATATTAAGTTCGTATATTTTAGGGATGATCCTGAAAAAATAAATGAGCCTATTTTTTTTGATTCCATTAAAAGAACTAATCCTTCTGCTAAGTCTCTAACATCAATAATTGCTGTACTCCCTGGCGGAGAGATATATGGAAAACTTTTAGAAAATTTCAAAAGAGGAGTATCTTTATTTGTTGCCCCTAAAACCCAACTTGGTATTGCTGTATTAATTATAATTTGTTTTGAATACTTTGCTATTATTCTTTGAGCATATAATTTTGACAAAGCATAAGGATAATTTTTAAGATTTTCTTCCAATGCAATATTTTTTTCATTTAGGATCTTATTTTTTCCATCTAAAATTCTTGTTGAACTAGTATAAATAATTCTTTTAACTTTATGTTTTATTGATGCCCCTATAACGTTTTTTGTACCTATAACATTTGTTTCAAATATTTCCTTACTAAACTTTTTAGAGGTTTTTTTTGTTGCTGCTAAATGAAAAACATAGTCTATATTTTCAAAATAAGGTTCAATTTCATCATATTTTGATATATCCATATCATAAACAAACTCAATATTTTTATTACCATCATATTCTTTTTTTATATTGTCTTTAAAACTTTTTCTTATTAAAATTAGAATATTAGAGTTTGGATATTTTTTATTTAGATTTTTAACTAAATACCTACCAATAAATCCAGTTCCTCCTGTTATTAGTATTTTCATTTTAAAGTCTTGTACATCTTTTACATCCAGGAAACAATCCTTTTTTTAATTCAATTCTAAATTGTTTATATCTTTGTGAATTCCAAATATTTTCAAATTTTTGATTTTTTATATTCCCAAAACTCAAGTCATAATATGAACAAGGAATAACTTCTCCATTTGATTGTATTGTTGAAGTTAACCAAACAATAGGACAAACTCTTTTCAAATTATGATTATTTGAATACCAAGATTTTGTTTCTTTCTTAGATAAATAAGGTTGGAAATATTTTGGAAAAGAATTAGTTTCATTAATATTCATAAGTGGTTCACTTAATTTTGGAGCTTTGCTCACAAAATTATTAATTATTTTGTAATTTATATTTGGAAATTTTTTATTAAACAATTCTTGATGTTCTTTTACTTCCCTAGGTAACAAAAAAGCTTTATGCTGAAACCTAAAATAATCAATTTTTAATTCATCACATATTTTAAGTACTTCAGGAATTTCATTAATGTTTTTTTCGTCCACAACAAAATTAATAACAATTTTAGGTCTCTTTTTTTTTGAAGTAAAGTATTTAATATTTGTTGTAATTTTTTCAAATGCATTTTTTTGACATACTAATTCATCATGTGTCTTTTTTGTACCATGTAACGAAAAAAATAAATTTTCTGTTTTGTATTTAATTAATAATTTGTTTGTTTCTTCATTGAGTAATGTTCCATTTGTCACAATTCCAAAACTAAGATCTTTTTTATACATATGCTCTAAAATTTTCATTATATCAGGTCTAACAAAAGGCTCTCCTCCTGTTAAAAAAAAAGAGGGTTTGTTGTATGCAACAGAATCAATAAATTTAATCCACTCTTTTGTTGTAAGTTCATGATTAATTTTGTTTAGACAAGGTTTATAATTGCAAAAAGAACATTTTAAATTACATCTTGAAGTAATAACTAAGTCAAAATTTATTGGAAAACAAGATGTTCCATTTCCAAAATAATAATTTTTTAAAAATAAGGTACTTGTTTTTACAATCTTTTGTAAAGAAAAAAAATCTTTAAAATAATTAACAGCAGGAAAATGAGATTTAACTGTCTTTATCATATAGATAATATATAAAAAATTCAGTTATATAAATTTGGTCTTTTGTTTATGGTTTTAAAGCTGTTAAGCCATTAAATACTCTTTTAATATTTACAAATCCTGATTTTTCAAGTCTTTTTGAAATTCCTGAACGTATATCCATTGATCTATTTTTACTTCCTGGATCTCCTGTATAATGATATAATTTTCCTTCTGATTTTAGGATTTTAAATAAATCATTATAGAAATCTTGTGAATATAATGTTGTTGCTAAAGTTAGTCTAGGTGGATCATGAATAATTGCATCAAAAAAACATCCTTTAAAATCCTTTATACGTTCAAAACAATTCGCATTATGTCTCTTAATTTTAGGATTGTTAAACAATTCTTTTGAATAAGGATTTATTTTTTGTATTTCTATAACATTAGAGTCTATTTCATATGTGTAAACCATATCTGCTGTTCTTGAAGCCATAATTGCAGTATATCCTAGACCTGTACAAGTATCTAAAATATTTCCTTGAAGAGGAAAAACAAAGGAGATTTTTTTTTCTGTATCTTCTTTAGGTGCCATAGAAGACGTAACATGCATTCTAATTCCAGATAATTCTATAGTTGGCCAATTTATTGTTGGAACCAATTTATAATATTTATTTGTCTCTTCAGAGAAAATAGAAATAGGCACAATTGTATTTTCTTCAATAAAAAAGCAGATCTTATCTTTTTTAATTACTTTTTTTAAGTCTTGCTTTGTTAGTGTTTGGTTCTCAGGAAAAAAATATTTATCGTCTTTAAATATCACTCTCGTTCTAGTTAAACCTAAATCTAAAGAAATCTCTTTTGAACCTAAAAGCAATCTTTTTGCCTCTTTATAACTTATAATCATAATAAAAATAATAAAATAAAGTAAGAATAAAAACCTTACTCAGGTGTAAAATCTTCTATTGTTGATTTGAATTCACTATCACTTTTAATCATACCTTTTAGTTTCAAGAATTCTTTTGTTACAATATAAAACAACAATCCTAATGATTTTTTACCTTTATTGTTACATGGAACAACCAAATCAATGTTATTTGCTTGATTGTTTGTGTCACATAAAGCAATAACTGGAATTCCCATTTTAATTGCATCTAAAACTGCATTTCTATCTGGCCATGCATCTGTTACAACAATAATTTTAGGTTCTATGAAATTTTTAAGCATTGAATTTGTCATAATACCTGGAGGATATCTTCCAGCAAATACTTTTGCACCTGTTAATTTTCCAAACATTTTAACAGGAAGCCATCCATTTTCTCTTCTTGAAACAACTAAAATTTGTTCGGGTTCATATTGTGCTAAAAGATTAGCCATTGTTTTAATTCTGTCATCAATCTTTTGTACATTTAAAACAGATAATCCATCGGGTCTAGTTTTATAGATAAATTCTTCCATAAATTTTGTTTTAAATTTTGTTCCTATATGTATACCTGCTTTAAGGTATGTGTCATTTGGAACTAATAATTCTTCATCAGCCATATTATTTCACCTTTAGTTAATTATCCAGTAAAGAAATCATCTTTACTGCTTTTTTATCGCCTCAGCAGTGTTGTAGAAGTCCTATTAAGCTTTCCTTCTACAGTTGGCAATATAGTCATGGAGAAAAGAGATATTTATAAAATTAACTTTATTTTTTGGTTTTTTTCCTCTTTAAAACCATTGTTAATAAAATTCCAACAAGCATACCACTAGCAAAAACAGGAAGATATTCTTGTTTAATTTTAGGTAATTTAATTTGTTTTTTCTCAAAATAAATGTCTAAATTACCTAATTCTAAAGCATATTCAAGATATAAAAGTGCAGAATATTGATCTGTTTCTTTTAATGAATCCGCGTATTCATAGTAACTATATGCAACAATAGGAAATATTCCTCTTTCTGTTTGTTTAGCTATTAAAGATTTTACAATTCTTAATCTATCTTCAATAACTTCCTCAGTAAAATCTGGATCAATTGAAATACTATTCAAAATTAAATCAATTTTAGCTTTTGCAATACTTGCAGTATACAAACAAAGTTCTGGATTTTCCTTGTTATATAGTCCATATGCTTTTTGTATAGATCCCCTCGCTTCTTTTGTTCCTTCGGGAAAATATAAATCTAAATATTGAACTCTTTCTTCTACTTCAGAAACTTTTTTTAAACAAGACTCATCTAATGCTTCTTTATCTAATTTAAATTCTCTACCTTGTGTTCCAAAAAATACAGACCAAGATCTTGCACTATTTAATCTCTCTGTTGCATATGCTAAGTGATTAATACTTGAAACAGTATTATTTTGAGAAAGTTCATATAATGAATCAATTAATCTTTCTTTAGATTCTGCAATTCGTTCAGAAACTGCCATAAAAGTTTCTAAATCTGTTAACGTTTTAAGTTCTTTATTGTTTGTAGAATTCTCAAATTCTTGTGCTCTTTTTAATGTATTCTCAATTAAATCTTGAAGTTTTTTCTTATCTAAATTTTCTTGTTTAAGTTTTTCTTGTCTAATTCTAAGCAATGCCCCATAACAATAACTTGCAGCACTATAATGCTGTGATAAATTAATTGCTTTATCTCCAAGTTCAATTAATTGCGAAGTCCGATTATTTTTTTCATATGCTTCATATAACTCTTTTGCTCTACTACACATATCATCAGAAATACTTTTCATAACTTCAACATATGAATTACTTAAATTAACTTCATTATTATTTGAGAATTTTTTACCTGTAAATTCTTCAGCTGCTTCAGATATGTGAGACACTTCAATAATTTCAATTCCAAGCTCTTCTTCTAAACGAGTTAGATTTGTTGAATTAATATCTGTAAATTTAGGAATTAATACTTTTTTTATTCCTGATTTTGCTGCTGCTCTTGTTTTTTCAACTATACTTCCTACAGGTCCAATTATCCCGCCTGTATTAATTGTTCCTGTCATTGTTGCTTTATCATCAAGAGGAATATTTTCTAAAACCGACATTGTAAGAACTGTTGTAGCCGCACCTGCACTAGGTCCTCCAATTAATGACGAATCTGATCTAATTGTGTAAAAAAAATCATATCGTGAACAATCTTTTTCTAAATAATTACATGCTACTTCTTTAGCAAATCTAGTGCTTATTTGTGTATCAAGCTTTGATAACGGATAAGAGTCAATAAATATTCTACCTGTACCTTCTTCAATTTCTAAAAACATATTTGCTACACTACCTCGAGGATTATCATCTGGATTAGTTACTGCCATTAATTTCATACTTCCTGAATTAGCTAATACTACAGGAAACAAAATTAATACAAAAATCATAAAACAAAGCTTTTTCATACTCTACGTGTGAAGAACCAAACTATTTAAGTTTTTGTTTTAACTCATATCGTAAAAGTTATTAATTAACTTGTTTTCAAAATAAATAGGTGATAATATGGAATTTTTTATTGATACTGCAAATGTAGATGAAATCAAAAAGCTAAACGACATGGGTTTAGTTGATGGTGTTACAACAAATCCTTCTTTAATTAAAAAAATCGGAAGAGATCATTGTGAAACAATTAAAGAAATTAGTTCTTTTATTAATGGTCCAATTAGTGTTGAAGTAATTGCAATTGATTCTAATAGTATGATAAATGAAGCAGAGAAATATGTCAAATGGGGAAAAAATATTGTTATTAAAATTCCTATGACCCCTGAAGGTATGAAAGCTGTCAAAATATTGACTAAAAAAAATATCAAAACAAATGTAACTTTAGTTTTTAGTGCTATGCAAGCTCTTATTGCAGCTAAAGCAGGTGCTACTTATGTTAGTCCTTTTGTTGGAAGACTTGATGATATTGGACATAGTGGTATGGAACTTGTTGCTCAAATTAGAGAGGTTTATGATAATTATGAATTTGAAACAAAAATTTTAGCTGCCTCATTAAGACATCCAGCACATGTTTTAGAAAGTGCAATGATAGGAGCAGATGTTGCAACAATTCCTCCAAGTACTATGTTAAAATTATTTAAACATAGTTTAACAGATTCAGGCCTTGCAAAGTTTTTAGAAGACGCTAAGTCTTGGCAAAAATAGATTATTTTGAGATTTTCAAAATAATTCTTTGTGAAGTTATTTTTAGCTTCACAATAGATTTAAATATTTATAAAAAAAGAACATAATAATAAAATATCAAAAGGTGATTTATCATGGCATTAGTTGGATTTCATTTTAAAAAAATCACAGCTGAGAAAAAAAAGCCAGCAACTGGCAAAATTAGTGTAAATAATAATGTTGTAATTAGTAAACTACAAGAAGCAAAATTAAATATGGGTGTTAGTAAACAAGCTGGCATTGAGTTTAGTTTTGAATTCACTGTAAAATATACTCCAGATATAGGAAGTATAACTTTAGAAGGTGCTGTTGTTTATATGGGTCCTGAAGACAAAGTTAAAGAAATTCTTGATAAATGGCAAAAAGAAAAGAAATTAACTCCTGATGTCGTTGAACAAGTCTATAATCATATTTTACATAAATGCAATGTTCAATCATTAATTTTAGGAAGAGATATGCAATTACCTGCACATATTCAATTGCCTAGAGTTAGTGGGAAATAAATCCCTATTTTTTCTTTTTTTATTAAATTTAGTTTAGATACCGATACCTTTTTATTCAATAGTCATTTTAAAAGAATAGGTGATTTTATGGTCAAAGAATTAAAATTAAAAGTTGCTGAAGCAATTCAAGATGATGTTAACAAAGGAATAGTTAGAATTGATAGTTCTTTTATGCATGAACTAGGTATTAGACCTGGAGATATAATTGAAATTGAAGGAGAACGAAAAACTGTAGCTATTACTGACAGAGCCTATCCAGGGGATATTGGTTTAAATATAATTAGAATGGATGGTTTAATTAGAAGAAACGCCAAAGCTGGTATAGGTGAAATTATAAAAGTTCGAAAAGCTACTGTTACTGAAGCCAAAAAGGTTACAATTGCACCACAAAGAAAAGGGATTGTTATTAGAGCAAATCCTGTTATTTTTAAACAAGGATTACTTGGAAGAGCTGCTGTAAAAGGAGATATTGTTTCACTTGGTGGAACAAAAAGAAGAAGATCAACTCTCTCTGCCAATCCAGAATTTGGTGAAGATGTTTTTAACATGCTTGACGAAAGTTTAATGGGTTTTGGTTTAGGTGATTTAAAATTCATTGTTATTGATAGTGATCCTAAAACTGCAGTTTTAATTACAGAACAAACAGAAGTAAAATTTAATCCAGAAGCAACAGATATTGTTGAAGAAAGAGCGTTAGAAGTTACTTACGAAGATATTGGTGGCCTAGGAGATGAAATTATAAAAATCAGAGAAATGGTTGAATTACCTCTTAAGCATCCTGAAATTTTTGAAGCTTTAGGAATTGAACCTCCTAAAGGTGTCTTGCTTCATGGTCCTCCAGGAACAGGTAAAACTCTTTTAGCTAAAGCTGTAGCAAATGAAACAAATGCTAATTTTTTATTAATTAATGGGCCTGAAATTATGTCTAAATATTATGGACAGTCAGAAGAAAATTTAAGAAAGAAATTTGAAGAAGCTGAAAAAAATTCACCATCAATTATATTTATTGATGAAATTGATGCTATTGCAAGTAAACGAGAAGAAAGTAGAGGAGAAGTTGAAAGAAGAGTTGTAGCACAAATGCTCGCCTTAATGGATGGTCTAAAATCTAGAGGACGAGTTGTAGTTATTGGTGCAACAAATATTCCAAATGAACTTGATCCTGCTCTACGAAGACCTGGAAGATTTGATAGAGAACTTGAAATTGGTGTTCCAGATAAAAATGGTAGACTTAATGTTCTTAAAATTCATACAAGAAATATGCCTATTGCAAAAAATGTTAATTTAAAAGATTTAGCTGAAATTACTCATGGTTTTGTTGGAGCAGATTTATCTTCATTAGCAAAAGAAGCTGCCATGACTCTTCTTCGAAGAGTATATCCAGACTTAAAACTTGAAGAAGATCAACCAATCCCTAGAGAAGTTTTAGAAAAATTAATTGTTGCAAAAAGTGATTTCTATGAAGCATTAAAAGTTGTTAGACCTTCTGCTTTAAGAGAAGTTTTAATTGAAGTTCCTAATGTAAATTGGGAAGATGTTGGAGGAATGGAAGATCTTAAACAAGAATTAGCTGAAGCAATTGAATGGCCACTTAAACATCCTGAAGTATTTAGCAATATGGGTGTAAGACCTCCAAAAGGAATTTTAATTTATGGAGCTCCAGGAACTGGAAAAACACTTATGGCTAAAGCTGTTGCAAACGAAAGCAAAGCTAATTTCATATTAGTTAAAGGACCTGAACTTCTTAGTAAATGGGTAGGAGAATCTGAAAAAGCGGTTAGAAAAATATTTGAAAAAGCTAGACAAACTTCACCAACCATAATTTTCTTTGATGAGATTGATTCATTAGCTCCTAGACGTGGTATGAGTCAAGACTCCAGCGTAACTGAAAGAGTTGTAAATCAATTGTTAACTGAAATGGATGGTATGATTGAACTTGACAGCATTGTAATTTTAGCTGCTACAAATCGACCTGATATGTTAGACACAGCACTACTTCGACCTGGAAGATTTGATAGAATCATTTTAGCTCCTGCACCTACATTAAAAGCAAGAGAAGAAATTCTTAAAGTTCATACTAAAAATATGCCACTTGATAAAGGAATTAGCATAAAAGGATTAGCTAGAGAAACAGAAGGATATGTTGGAGCAGATTTAGAAGCCGTATGTAGAGAAGCTGCTTTACTAGCTTTAAGAGAAGATATTAAAGCTAAAAAAGTTAGTAAAAAACATTTCAACGATGCTCTTAAAAAAGTTAGTCCAAGTATCACTAAGGATGTTGCAGATGCATATAAAAATTTACTTAATCAATTTAGAGCTGCTCGTGGTAAAGAAATGAAAGACACAAAACCTTCATATTACGGATAGAAATTTTTTCTTTTTTCTTAATATTTTAAAATTAAAAAAAGTGTAGAACAGCTATAAGCCACCTTTTGTCAAACTAATCTAATAAATTAGATAAAAGTTTGTCTCAACATTCAACTTAGCCTCTCAAAGGAGTTGCACAAATCAGGTCTCACCGTTTCATCCTTTCCTAAAAAAACGTCTGTGGGTTAACTCAATCTTGTCGCCAAGATCTTCACATCTGTCAGAAATCAAAGATTTCTGAGCATTTTGAAAATGTTACCATTTTCAACACATCATCCTAAATTTAGGTGGTTTCGTTTCTGAGTGGTTGCCCTCAATTTCTCAAGCTCGCTTTAGCGAGTGATTACGATAGTGGGTGGACTTTCCTCTTTATTACAAGATAGTTGAGCACTGTCCTACAAAAAATTAGAATTAAAAATAGAATTAAAAATCATTTGTTTTTTAGTTGTTCTTCAATCCTATCAAGTCTTTCAATAACTTCTTGAAGATAAGGATTCTTTTTTTGAGTAGTTTTTTGTTCTTGATGATATACAAATTTATATTCCAAATACCCAAAAGTAAGCATTCCTATAACTCCTACAAAAAAAAGTGGAACTATCCACCTTCTTATATCTATATCAACATTATATTTTTCAAGATTTGACAAAAATAAAAATAAAATCATTGCAGAATTAATAAGTGAAATATAACTAGTTGTTCTAGCCATATAAACTTTAAGTTTAATAATTAAATTCCTAAAACGTATCAATAATTTTTTCATTTTTTGTCTAATGCATGTTCTAGTTTTTTAATTTTTGAATATCTCTTACAATTTCCTACACACATAAATACAAAATAACCTAGAGAAATTAAAATTCCAAGTATCGCCAACCATCTTAAAGGTTTTCCTATAAGAAGTGTGACTAAGACATAACCTAGTTCAATTACAAATGTTAATGCTATTGATTCAAGTGCATAAATCATCTTATCTTTTCTAAGTTGATCAATTTCAAATCTGATATCTTCTTTTTTCATATTAATCTTCACCTATTATTTAGTTAAGGAAACAGATAGTTTCAAATAGAGTTGAAGTCATCAAATTATTTAAATATATCCTCAGTTTAACTTTTCCTATGGCAGACGAATCTTTTTTAATGGTAAGTTTAGATGAAGATAAATCTAAAAAATTAGCTCAAGTTTTGAGTAATGATACTTCTAGAAAAATTCTTGATTTATTATCAAAAAAAGATTTAATGACTGAAACACAAATTGCAAAAGAACTTAATATTCCCTTATCAACTGCTCATTATAATTTGAATCTTTTAGTAAAATCTGATTTAGTCAATGATGACCAATTTACGTACTCTAAAAAAGGGAAAAAAATTAACCATTATTCTCTATCAAACAAATATGTTATTATTGCTCCAAAAAAATCTTCAAAAATATTTGATAAATTAAAAGATTTTTTGCCTATTGTTTTAATCTCAGGACTAGCCAGTTTAGTTATTAAATATTTTTCAGAAGCCAACTTAAAAATAAGCAATATAGCTGCTGGAAGAAGCACAGACCTAATTCAAAATGAATTTGCTGAAAGTATGGCTTTAGACGTAGCAACCAAATCAGTTGAACCAACATTATCTTTTGTTCCAAATTATGATTTGGCTTTATGGTTTTTAGCTGGAAGCTTGTTCGCTATTTTACTAAGTTTTATTTATACTACTTGGATTAAGAAAAAATAAAAAATATAGAACAGAAACCTTTATATTCTCTACCTCATTAATCCAGTTAAAAGGGGAAAATGACCAGAACTGTACTTAAAATAGAGAAGGTTAAGAAACATTTTGGCGATAATAAAGTCATTGATGGTGTTTCTTTAGAAATAGAAAAAGGAGAAGTATTTGGTATTATTGGTTCTTCTGGTTCAGGTAAAACTACTTTTCTCAAAACTATGATTGGTTTTTTACATTATGATGCAGGCGATATTTTTTTTAATACTTCAGATTCTGACATTCCTTCATTCACAAAATTATCAGATGTAAACAAGATAAAAAAACTATTTGGTTTTGCAGCGCAACATCCTTCATTTTATGAAAAATTAACTGTTGAAGAAAATTTAGATTATTTTGGTGCATTGTATGATTTAGGAAAAGAAGCAAGAATAACAAATATTTCAACTCTTTTAGAATTAGTTGATTTATCTCATGCTAGTAAAATATTAGCAAAAAATTTGTCTGGAGGAATGCAAAGAAGATTAGATATTGCTTGTTCTTTGATTCATAATCCTGATATATTGATATTAGATGAACCAACTTCAGATTTAGATTTAGTTTTGTCAAAACAAATCTGGGATTTAATTAGAAAAATAAACAAAAAAGGAACAACAATAATTGTTGCGTCTCATGATCTTTCAGAAGTTGAAACTGTTTGTTCAAGAATTGGTATTTTAATTAATGGGAAACTGCAAAGAGTTGGAACTTTAGATTCATTAAAAAATATGGTAACAAAAGGACAAGAAATTCATTTAGAAACATATCCTGGAGATTATGATAATATTACCAAAAATCTAAACGATCCTCTTATTTTAAGGATTGAAAATACAGGAAATTCTTTGATCATTCATACGCAAAAACCAGACAAAATTTTGTCAAAGATACTTCAACAAGTAAATAAAAATAATGAAAGTTTACTTGATTTAAAAATATCAAAATTAAGCTTAAAAGATGTATTTACAAAATTAACAAAAAAATGAAACTAGGATTAACAATTAAAAAAAATATTAAGATGCTCTTAAGATCTAAGATATCAACTTTAGTTTTAGTTTTAGGTCCTCTTTTAATAATTTTACTTGTTGGAATTTCATTTAATTCTAATACTTTTAATTTAAATCTTGCAGTATATTCTGATAGTTATTCTGATCTTAGTAGAGAATTTATAGCTAAATTAGATAATGAAAGCTTTGCAATCACTCAAGTTGGTTCTGAATTAGAATGTACAAATACAGTTAAAGAACAAAAAACTCATGCTTGTGTTGTTTTTCCTCCAGATCTAACCTTAGACAATGAAGGATCAAAAATAATTTTATTTCATGTAGATCAATCAAAAATTAATTTAGTTTATTTAGTCATGTCCACTTTAGAAGAATCCTTTGCACAAGTTTCTACAGATATTAGTAAAGGATTAACAGAAGATATTATCACTACATTATTTATGACAAAAGCAGGATTAATTGATTCAAATCCAATGATTAAAGATATTGAATCCAAAAATTTACTTATTATAAAAAATACTAAAGATTCTTCAACAAATCTTGGAGAAATAGATTTTGATACTAGTGGGAGTGAAGCTAGTTTTTCTGTAACAGATATTGATACTGAATTAGATAATTTGAAAAAAGATACAGATGAGATGATTGAAGAAGCAATAGATGCTATTAATGACCTTGATGATACGAGTTTAACAGGAAACCAATCTGATTATTTGGAAGATATTGAAGACGCTGTAACTGATGTTGAAGGTGAAATAGATAATGTTCATAATTCAACCACAAAAAAACTAGCAGCTTTAAATGCTAAGATATCTGATTCATTAGGTAAGCTTACAGATAAACTTGAAGATGCTGGAGACGTTAGTTCTCAAGCTATAATCAAAATTAATACTGCTAAAACAAACGCTGATGAGATTGCTTTAAAATCAGAAGAATTAAACAAAAAAATTGACGAATTAATTTCAAATATTAATAATATTCAAATAACAAACACAGAGAATATTGTTTCTCCTATCACCACAGAAATTAATCCTATTGTTCAGTCAGATTCAAATCTTGGATATTTATTTCCTAGTTTAATTGTTATTTTAATTATGTTTATTGGGTTATTACTTCCTTCAACTTTAATAGTTATGGAAAAAAATTCCAGAGCACATTTTAGAATTTTCACCACTCCAACTAAACCTTGGTTATATACTACCGCAACTTATATGACTAGTTTAATTCTACTTTTAGTCCAAGTTTTAATAATCTTAGTTGTTTCGCAATTTTATTTTAAAATCAGTTTTCTAAATTCTTTTGGAATATTACTTCTTAGTTTATTCATTATAATGTCCCTATTCATATTAATTGGAATGCTTATAGGTGATATATTTAATACTGAAGAAATGTCAATGCTTGCTTCAGTAAGTGTTGCTACTTTACTTCTTTTAACTTCAGGAATTGTATTTCCAATTGAAAGTATGCCTAAATATATAATTGAAAAAATAAAATATAATCCTGTTGTTTCAGGCAGCGAAGCATTTAGAAAATCTATTTTATTTACTTCTGGCTTAGACTCTGTCAAAGAGCCTTTAGGTATTTTATTAATTTCAATAATTTTTGTTATTGCCTTAGTTTTTATTGTAAAAAAATTAGGTACTATTAATATTAGAAGAGAAAAAATAAATAAAAAAACTTTAGAAAATAAATTTAACTTTGGTGAAAGAAAAGCAAAAACACTCCCAGAATTCATTGTTTCTATTCAAAATATGGAACAAAAAAGATTTCAACATCTTCTTGATGAAGATGCTTTTAAAAATTGGATTAAATATATTAACAAAAACATTAAATTAGCTAAAAAAGTAGCAAAAGCCAATAAAAAACAAGAACTATTAGATATTTTAGTTAATGAATTAAAAAACAATAAGAAATAGTTCTTTTTACTAAATCTAAAAATGAAGAATATTAACAATATTTATGTTTTAGGAACTTCACATGTAGCAAAGCAGAGTGTGTCTCAAGTTAAAAAACAAATTCGTGAATTAAATCCTGAAATTGTTGCTATTGAACTAGATAAAAATAGACTTCATAGTTTACAACATAATACAAAAAGACCAAAAAATCTTGAAATGATCAAATATCTTGGCCTAGGCGGATTCTTATTTTATATTTTTGGAGAATTTGCTCAAAAGAAAATTGGGAAAATTTTAGATATCAATCCAGGAGAAGACATGTTTACAGCATATAAAACTGCTAAAAAAAACAAATCTAAAATTGCTTTAATTGATAGGGATATCCAAATAACTCTTAGAAGATTTTCAAAATTTTTTAAATTTAAAGAGCTAGTAAAAATTATTTTTGATATATTAAAAGGAACTAAAACAAAGGAAACAATTGATTTAAACAATGTTCCATCTGATAAATTAATTGAGTTTGTCATATCTGAAGTCAAAGATAAATATCCAACAATCTACAAAGTTCTTGTTTATGAAAGAGATATATACATGGGTAAGAAACTTGTTGCACTTTCACTCGTTTTTCCTAATGATAAAATATTAGCTGTTGTAGGTGCTGGACACGTTAATGGAATAACTAAATATCTTAAGAAAATTTTAAATAGTAACGAAGCTGTATAACCTGTATGGGATCATATGCAAAAGAATACCGAACATTTTGGTATAATATGAAACGGTATGGTTTATCTTTATCTAAAGAAGAAATTAAACAAGTAGCAATAACTGTTTTCATGATTGCTTTTGTATGGTCTTTTGATGATTGGGGTGGTGAAAAATTCAGTCTTTTTACTGGTTTGTTTAATTTTGCTTCTTCGGCATTATTTGCATTAATTTGTATTTTATTCAATCAAATAGGTCAACGTTTTGTTTCTGTTTACTATGGTTATGATCCTGTTTATGAATATGGAATGATGGGTTTAATGCTTGCTATTGTTATTACTTTTGCATCTAGAGGTCTTTTAATATTCTTTTTACCAGGAGGAATAAATGTTAGACATTTAACAGCATCTAGGCTTGGAGAATTTAGATATTACACAAATGATTGGGAATGGGCAAAAGTTGGATTTATGGGACCTTTTATGAACATGGTTTTAGCTATAGCTTTATCTCCATTTAAAAGCAATCCTTTTGTTAGTCAATTAATGTTTATGAGCATATTATTTGCAATCTTTGCAATTATCCCACTTCCTCAAAATCTGGGTTTATATTTATTTTATCCTCATGTTCATTTTTGGACATTTACTGTGGCATTTGTTGCTGGTACTGCTGCAACAGTATATTTTTTACCTCCAGTTGTATCTCTAATCTTAGGATTTGTTGTTGGTGCATATATGATTAACTGGCATTTCAATAAAAAAGATGCTGTTCTTGCCCAACCGTGGCACTCTATGATGAAATAGTATTTATTTACCTCAATAAGATTTAACCGAAAACTATTTATAACTAATTTAATTTAATAATACCATCAATCAAGCGAGGGATATTCATGGTTAAAAAAGGAATTGAAGATGAAACAAGAAAGTTCTCAAAACAATTATTAGGTAAAACTATTGTTAGTAAAACTGGAAAAAGATTTGGAGAAGTTGGGGATTTAATATTTGAAACAAAGTCTGGTGAACTAATTCATATGGTGGTGAATAATCCAAGCACGTATACTGAAAAATTAGAATTAGAAAAAGATAAACAAAATAGATTATTAATTCCTTTTAGTGCAGTTATTGCCATGGGAGATTTCATGGTAATTGCTGAAGAGGATATTATTTAAATATTCGCTGAACGCAATTTTAAAAATTCTTAAATTTTTATTAATTGCAGAAGAAGACATAATATAATTATTTCTTTTTATTTTATTACTATAGTTTTTTAAATTAAATACTATTCTATGATTCTATGGTTGATGTTACTATTTGGACTGAAAAGTATAGACCTCAAACATTCTTAGAAGTTCGTGGACAAAAAGACATTGTAAAAAGAGTAGAGGCATTTGTAAAACAAAAAAATATGCCACATTTATTATTTGCTGGTTCTGCTGGAATAGGTAAATCAACTCTTGCTTTAGTTACTGCAAAAGAATTATTTGGAGACACTTGGAGAAATAATTTTTTAGAACTTAATGCTTCTGATGAAAGAGGAATTGATGTTGTTAGAATTAAAGTCAAAGATTTTGCAAGAACAAAAGCTATTGGTGATGTTCCTTTTAAAATAATATTCTTAGATGAATGTGACGCTTTAACAAGAGAAGCACAACAAGCATTAAGAAGAACAATGGAAAACTATACTAAAACTTGTAGATTTATTTTATCTTGTAATTATTCTTCAAAAATCCTAGATCCTATTCAAAGTAGATGCGTTGTATTCAAATTTAAACCTCTTCCTAAAGATGAAATTTATTTAATAATTGATAAAATTGCAAAAATAGAAGGATTTACAATCAGTGAAGATGGAAAACTTGCATTATTTGAAGTAAGCCAAGGAGATTGTAGAAAAGTTGAAAATATTCTTCAAAGTTGTGCTGCTATATCTAAAGAAATTACAGAAAAAACAGTCTACTCAATAGCATCGCAAGCTTTACCTAAAGAAATTACTCAAATTCTAACCTTATCAATTGATGGTAAAATACTTGAATCAAGAAAAGAAATGTTAAATATTATGTATGAAAATGGTCTTTCTGGCCTTGATATTATTAAACAAATATCATCATCAATTTGGAAATTAGATATAGAAAACCTTAAAAAACTTGCAATGATTAAATTATGTGGAGAGATTGAATTTAGATTAGTAGAAGGAAGTGATGAATTTATTCAACTACAAGCTCTTCTAGCTGGAATCTCTTTAATTAGTAATCCTTGAGGTTTTCAATGAAACTACCTGAATATGATAAATTAGAATTTATTACTTCAAATCCTAATAATAATCAAGCTCTTCTTTCTAAAATATATAAAAATATAAAAAGCATAAAACGAATTGAGCAGGAAAACTTAGATCTCAAAAAACATTTAATAGAGCATAAAACGAATTTAAACGAAAAAAAATTTCAAGATTTAATTAATATTTTAAATCATAAGGAAAAAAAATTTCAAGAGTTTCATAAAAAAATCATTCTTGATTATAATACATTTAAACAAGGCATAAATCATCTCTTAATTCTTGAAAAACAAAAATACAAAAAACTTGAATCAAAACATACAGAACTTCTAATTTTTACAAAAAAAATTAAAGATGAAAATAAAAATATAAAAGAACAACACATTCGAATTAAATATGGTTTAAAAAAAGATTTTGAAAAAAGAGTAAATAAACTCCTTGATGAACATAAATTAAAACAAAGATCTCATAAAAATATTTTAAAAGAAGTTGAAACTTTTAAGTTAGATAAAAACAAACAAACTGAGATTCTAAAAGATAAAGTTATGTTTTTAGCAAGAAAAAATAATGATCTAAGAGTAACTAATGTCGATTCTATTAAAGATAATCAAAAACTAAAAGCTCTAAATAATAAACTAGTGTTTAAAATAAATGAATTAAATAGTAGATCTTTAGGAAACAAACATGTTCTTGAAAAAAAAGTGCAGGTTTTAAGAAGTGAACTTGAAAATAAATTAAGAGAAATAACAAAACAACATATTTCAAAAGAAATTGAATATAAATCTAAAATTGACTCGTTACAAAAAGATCTTAGTAGATATTATTCTGAACTAAAATCTGTTAAACTAAAATATGTTAAAAGAGAAAAAGAATTAAAAGAAAAAATTTCAAATCTCTTAAATTAAGAGCTTTTCTTAATTAATAATGGTTGTTCAAAAAACTCTTTATAATCATAAGATAAGGTTATTTGAACTTTATCAATATAATCTAAATTGCTTTTTGTTTGTTGGACACATTGAAGTACTCTTTGTCCATTATTAAGTAGTATGTTTCCTTCTTTCCCACTACCATCAATTAATCCATTACAGTTTAAATCTGCTACATTAGATTCAATTTTAAAATGAATCTTGTTTTCAGAAGATCTTCCTGATGGACACTCAGATCTAGGTAAAAACACTCTTCCAGTTCCTTGGTGTTCAATTGTGAACAAATATCTGACTTTATCTGATCCTGAAGACTGTTCTTGAAATGCTGTAACTTGAATTGGTGCTCCGGAATTATAAACAGTTTTTTCTTCATTCACTTGACAAACAGCGTCTGCATCTACTGATAATACATCTTCTCTTATACAGCCATCTGCTTGTGCTTCTGTTTCATATGTGTAACAAACATCTGCTCGAACTGGAAATTCTTGATTTCCAGATAATTCGTCTTGAAAAGTTAAACCTGTAAAAGTTACATAAACTTCTGGTGCTTCAATTACATTTCCTTCAAAATCTTTTCTTGTTGAATAGATATCTTCATTTATTCCTCTTTTAATAAATGAACTTTCTGTTTTTCCAAAATCTGCAGGATTAAGTCCAGATAATTTGACTAATACATCGTCTTTATCTACATCTGCTTCTCCAACATTATTCAATTTGACTTCAACATCAAAAGTCCATTGCTTATTATCAAATACTTCACTAGGTGGTGCACCTTCTGCATATTGAATAGAAAGACCTCTTGTTCCACCAATATAAGGATCTATTTTATTTTTAGATTCTCCTCCACCATTTCCTCCTGATTGACAACCTTCTTGTCCCATTAATAAAAATGAAACAACTACTAAGAATAACAACAACTTGATTTTTTTCATGATATCACCTTATTATTTTTTTTATTAATTTACAATATAAATTTTTCTACTTCCGGTTAACATTAACAATTGTTATTTCTTTTTTTGGAAGTGTATCTCTATAATTATATCTAACTTGAATTTTTAATGGACTTTCATAATATGAATTTTTATTATCAAGTCCTTTTCTACAAACTGCATATCCTTCGTTATTAATTAATCTAATTGCTTGAGGTTCACAAACAAAATTGCTTCCTGAAGACATTGAAACACTTGATAAATAAATCATATCAACTTCATCATGTCTTAGATTTAAGCAATTTCCATTAGATATATACGGAGTTCCTTTGCCTTTATTTTGAAAATGAATTTCTAAAAATACTTCGTCACCAGTTGACTTTTGTTTAACTTGCGTAACTCCTATAGGTCCACCTTGGCTACTTCCTAAATCTTTTATACTATAATCACAACTTGAAGCTTCCACATAATTATATTTTTGAGGATCTATACAAATCATTGGATATGCTATTGTTTCATAAGCATAACAAGTTGTTACACTCAGTGCTTGTTTAAAATTATCTACTTCAAATAATGAATTCATGTTTATTGGTGCTTCCCATTGCACAAATGCTTCTTGACTTCCTACTGAATTATATTGATCTTTTCCTCCTATTGCAGGAGCTTGAACATAAGGATTTGAAAAACTTAAAATATTTGGATCATATCCTGTTAAATAAAAAAATGGTGCTGCCGAAGATGCTCCTTTATTTGCATATTTTAAAATCACATGAACCTTTCCACTACTAAGAACTTCAGAAGGAGGATTATCTGGTACTAAACTCATTGTTATTCCCTCTATTCCTGTTCTCCAATTATTTGTGCCAGAATTTCCACCTGAGGAATCATCAACACAAGAAGTAACTAAAAACATTAAGGTTAAGAAAAGTATATATTTTTTCATTTTAGTATGTTAATATTTTTCTAATACTTATTTCTTTTGATAGTGCTTGCATATATCCATAATTAATTTCAATTTTTAATGGTGATTTATATGATAAGGTATTTCGAGGAATTGCACTTCCCGGAGCAACAGTACAAGTTACAAAATCTTTTTCATTTCTAAGCTGAAGAACACTTGGCACACATTGTATTTGTCCTCCTGATAATTTTTTTCCTGAAATTTCAACTTCAGATAATGACACAGTATTATATGTGTTCAAATTAAGAGAATCTTTACTACAAACTTGATATATTGATCCACTTTGAATAACTGTACCTTGTCCAACATTTTGGATATAAATTTTAAATTGAGGTCGAATAGTGTCTCCATTAATTAACATTTTAGGTTCAACAGATTCAATAATTACTGGACCTCCTTGCCCTCCTGATAAACTAATTGAACTTTGTGCTTTACATGCTTTATCTGCATTACTTACTTCATATGGATCAGTATCAACACATACATCTGCATATGCTAATCCTTTATATTCATAACAAAGATATGTAGATAAATAAGTATCATGTTCTTCACTTAAAGGATCTAATTTTCCTGCAAGTAAAGGAACATTATATATTTCAAAATCATCAATATCATTTAATACTGTTTTTCCATCTAAATTAAAATCCACTGCAGCATAGTTATTCATTCCTTTTATATTTACATAATCTTTTTCTGTGTTAATTACAAT
>JABHXU010000012.1 GCA_018657065.1 archaeon | reverse complement strand
TTTATATATCACCTCTTATTCCACGTCATTGGACGGTCATAGTGGCGAGGTTCCACCTGTTCCCATTCCGAACACAGAAGTTAAAATCGTCGACGTGTCTGGGTGTACTACACTTTGTGTGGGAAACCAGATTCGCTGTCCACCTTTTCTTTAAAAAATTTTATATATAAAAACAGTTTATCTATAAACATGAACAATTTATATTTCAGTTATGGTTTCTATAAATATTATTAAATGTCTAATCATAGACCAATATTATAACCAAAGGTGATAATTATGGATGTTAAAAAAAGATTAAAACTAATTAAAGAAGTTGGAGAAGAAGTTACTACAGAAGATGAACTAATTGAACTTCTAAATAATAATAAAAATTTTGTTGCATATGATGGTTTTGAACCTAGTGGCCAAATACATATTGCTCAAGGAATTTTAAGAGCTATTAATGTAAATAAAATGATTGATGCTGGTGCTCACTTTAAAATGTGGGTTGCCGATTGGTTTGGAATGCTAAACAATAAAATGGGCGGAGATTTAGAAAAAATTCGTGTTGTTGGAGAATATTTTATTGAAGTTTGGAAAGCTAGTGGTATGAATTTAGATCATGTTGAATTCATTTGGACTTCTGAATTTATTAAAAATAATCCAAATTATTGGGATACTGTTATGAAATTATCTATGAACACAACTGTTCAAAGAGTTTTAAGATGTGGGCAGATAATGGGAAGAAAAGAAAGTTTATCAAATCCTGCTGCACAAATATTATATCCTTTAATGCAAGCTGCAGATATCCACCATTTAGGAGCTGATGTTGCACAATTAGGAATGGATCAAAGAAAAGTTAACATGCTTGCTAGAGAAATTTTCCCGAAAATCGGACTTAAAAAACCTATTGTTGTTTCACACCATATGTTAATGGGATTACAACAACCAGCTACAGAAGAAAAAGATATTGTTGATAGAACAATTGAAATAAAAATGTCAAAATCTAAACCAGATACCGCTGTTTTCATGACAGATTCAAAAGAAGAGATTTATAGAAAACTAAAAAAAGCCTGGTGTCCTGAAAAACAAGCAAAAGAGAACCCTATCTTAGAATGGTGTAAATTAATTGTTTTTGAAAAATTTGACTCTTTTGAAATAACTCGTCCTGAAAAATTTGGAGGAAATGTTAGTTTTAACTCATATGTAGATTTAGAAACAGCATATGTAAAAGGGGATATTCATCCTCTTGATTTAAAACAATCAACAGCATATTACATCAATGAGTTAATTAAACCTGTTAGAGATCATTTTGAAAATGATCCTAAAGCTAAAAAATTAAAAGAACAAGTTGAAAGTTTTAAAATTACAAGGTAAATTTATGTTCGTAGATATTTGTATTCCTAAAAATAATGAAATAGAATTTATTGATATTGCTAAAAAGCTTAATACAAAAAAATTATGTTTCATAGATTCAAAAAACAAAGAAATAAGTTTTCCACATTATCTAGGATCATTTAAAAAAGGAAAATTGCTCTTTTTACCTATTTCAAAAGAGATTAATAAAAAAAATTGTGTTTATTTCTATACGCCAAATAAAGCAAAAAGATTCCATTTTCCCTCAACTATCACTCAAGTTACAATCAAAAAAATAAAAGAACTAAAAAGTATATTTTTAATTCCTTTTTCTAAAGTTAACGAAGAAAATATTGAGGAAATTAAATTTTTAGTTAAATTATGTAAAAAATATTCTGTTTCTTATTTTATTTCTTCTTTCGCGTCTACTCCTTATGAACTAAAATCAAAAGAAAGTTTAAGTTCAATTGCTTTAAATCTGGGTTTTGATTTTTCAAAAAAATCTGATTCTTTCTTAGTTTTCAATAAATTTTGTTCCGCAATATTTTTATAGACCATACCTTTTTAATATAGCATGAAAAATATAGAGACTGGAGTAGATAAACTAGTTGAGCTAGTTAATAAAGAGAAAAAGATCTCTATAGATGACGCTGCTAAAACTTTAGGTATTAGTACTGTTGTAATACGTGAATGGGCAGAATTTTTAGATGAAGAAAAAATAATTAGTATAGAATATAAATTTTCAAAAACTGTTTTATTAGAGAGAAAATTATCAGAAAAAGAAGTTACGCAAAAACAAAAAGAATATTCTTCAGAAAAAGATGCTTTTGTAAGAAAAGTTGAAAATAGTATAAAAACTCTTGAAAAAGATTCTCTAGGATTAGAAAAAATCAAAAAAGAATTTTCGAATCTTAAAAAACAAATTGGTGGAGAAATATCTCAAGTTGAAAAAGAAGTAAAAGATCTTGAAAAATATGAATATTTGAAAAAAAATTTGGATAAAGATATTAAAAAACAAGTCGAAGAATTTCACCAAATTTTAGATAAAGCTCATAAAGATTTAGATTATGAACAAAAAAAACATCAAGAACTTTTAGAAGATTTAGATATTGAAAAAAGAGAAGCTGTTGTTAAAGAACATCGAATTATGAGTTTAGAGCAAAAAGAAGAAAATTTAATGAAAAGAATACAAGAAATAATTTCGATTTCAAAACAAATAGAAAAAAAATTAGATGAAGAAAAAATTGACTTAAAATCGTCCAAAAAAAGAGTAATAAATATTGAAAAGGCAGTAGATGGAATTGAAGAAAATATTCTAAAAAAGAAAAATTATATTGAACCATTATTAAATAAAGCAAAAAAACATGAACAAGATATATTAGATCTACAAGACGAAATCTTACAAAAAGCCAAACAAAAAACTGCTGCAATTAAATCTCAAATTGGTGAGAGTGTAAAAGCTACTAGTAAATTTAAAGATTTTTTTAAAAGAAAATCTGAAATTGAAAATTTAATTGATAATATTGATAAAGAAAAAACAGATTTAGAAAAAGATTTTTTAAAATTAGAAAAAAAAGCTCTTGCTTTTGATCTTAGTACTAAATCTAATGTTGTTTCCACCCATATAAAAGAACTAGAAAAAAATCTTACTACTGTTGATAAAAAAAGATCATTATTAAAACAGAATTTAGAAAAATTAATCAAACTTATTAAGGGGTGATGGGGAAAAATAAAAAATAGCACTACTGTGTAATGATAAAAACAAAAACCTTTAAATATAACATTCGATTTCAACATTCTAATTTAGCACGATTAAACCAAATAGTTTAATTGTATGAGAATGTGATGAGAA
>JABHXU010000009.1 GCA_018657065.1 archaeon | reverse complement strand
GGCAGTGGATCAATCTAACTGACCAAAAGATTAATATACTTGAAATTCTAATTTTATTATATGGTAAATATATGTAAAAAATGTGGAAGCAATAATATTATAATGAATGGAAAACAAGCAAATGGAAAGCAAAAATATCATTGTCGAACTTGTGGTTGTTATAGAACATTTGGAAAGGATTTTTTCTATTCTGAAGAAAAAAAAGAAGAAATTTTAAGAGCATATAAAGAAAGACCGAGTTTACGAGGTTTAACAAGAATTTTTGGAGTTTCTAAGACGACAGTTATTTCTTGGTTAAAAAAAAAGTCCTCCAACTAAAACCATTTATCGAATCTGTTTTGCCTGCAAAATTTGATGATATCATTGAATATGATGAAATTTGGTCATTTGTTGGTTCAAAATTAAATCGAGTTTGGATTTGGATTGCACTTTGTCGTCGTACAAAACAAGTTATTGCTTATCATTTTGGAGACCGAGATAAAAAATCATTCTTAGAATTTTACCAAAAAGTGCCTATTGATTATGCTAATTGTTTAAGTAGAAGTGATGGGCTTCATGTTTATAAAATTTTAACAAAATATGGTCACAAAATGTGTAAAAGAAAAAATGGAACTACTTCTCAAGTTGAGGCTTTTAACACCATATTAAGACAAAGGCTTGCAAGATTAGTTAGAAAAACTTGTGCTTTTTCAAAAAATTTTGAAATGCATGAAGGAATACTTAGGTGGTTTATCCAAGATTATAATGAAAATATTTATCAGTCAAATTGATCCACCGCCAAATATCTTATTTATACTTTTTAGTAGGTGATTACTGATGGAATTAACTGTAATGAATGTCCACGAAAAATTATTAGATGCTTTTTACAAAGTCAAAAGAGATGTTAAAACACTTAGAGATTTAGTAAGAAATCAAAATGAAACAGTTGTAACTGTACAAAATAACCAAAAAGCTTTACTTGTTAGAATTAGAAAATTAGAAACTGAATTGATGAGAGTTAAAGCTGAAAATAACAAACCAGCACCTAAACCAAGAGTTAAGGTTGTTGAAAAAGTTAAAGTTGTTAAAGAAACTGTTAGAGTTGCAAAAAAAAGAGAATATGTCGGAGCTAAAACATCAATGAAATTACATGACGTTGATTGTCCATTTGCAAAAAATATAAACAGAAAAAACAAAGCATTGTTTAAATCAAAAGTTAAACCATTTAACTTAGGATACAAAGCTTGTGCTTGTTTAAAATAATCAAAAATTAATTTTTTTATTTTCCAAATTTTAAATGCTGATATTCTTTTCTAGAAATTCTTGGTTCAGTAACAATATCACTTAACGCAGGATTTCCTGGAACAAATCTTTCAGACAAAGGAATTCTAGGTTTCAAATGCGAATCATCGTATCTTTCCATTTGTCCATCTATCATTGTCCAATATGTACCATTTAATTTACCATTACTATCTAATTTAGCTAAAATTATTGGAGTTTCAGAAATTCTATGTTCTAATATATCTCCTTTTACTCTTTTTGGTTCTATATGTTGAATTGAAACATTATCAGGAAGAGACTTTGAATATAAGGTGTATGCTCCTATCAGTTGCATATTATGGACAAATTCCTCATTAGGTTGTATTCCATAAACACCCATAAATTCTTCATTATTTCCATCATCAAAATGCACAGAAAACTGCGATACACCAGGCATTAATACTGAATCTGCTGAATCAAGATTAACAGATCTATTTTCACTTGATCTCCAAGTCCAGGGTAAATACCATCTTTTTTTAGTATAATTTATATTATTAAAGGGTTTATCTAAGGCATCACCATCGAGATATAAAGGATGGATTCCCTCTTTCGATGAAATAATAATTTCTCCTTCTAAAATTGATCTCAAAGCAATATCAGGTCTATATGAATGTCTTTCCAATACATAAGTAGAAGGTAGTTTAAAAACTCTATCTGTAAATTCAGGATTAACTCTTTCATGATAACCTAACATTACATAGATATCATTTTCATGTTCAAGAAAGATTTCTGCTGAGACACCCATAGGAGCAACAAGACCTCCATTATTAAGTGCCGTGTCAGATAACTCAGTAGTCACAGTTGCTTCTCTTAACTCTTGGAGTCCATTATAATCTCTTGGAGATTTATCAATCAATAATTCAATATCCATAAAATCTGTTGTAGGATTTTCATCATCTTCGGATATACTGAATCTATAAGGCAAGGCAAAAAAATCATTTGCATCTGTTGTTTTTAAAAGCGTATTAGGTTTAATCATTAAAAAAGAAGAAGAAAAATGTTATTTATAAATGTAATCACATTTGCATGCCTTGTTCAGGTCCAGGTGGCATTTGTTGGCCAGGTCCTGAAGCTATAACATCATCAATTCTTAGTATCATTGTTGCTACTTCAGTTGCTGAACTAACTGCTTGAGTTTTCACTTTTAATGGTTCAATTACCCCAGCTTTCCAAGCATCCATTACTTTACCTGTGAAGACATTAATTCCAGCAGTTACTTGATTTTTTTCATGTGCTGATTTTAATTCTGTTAATGAATCAATTGGATCTAAACCTGCGTTTTCTGCCAAAGTTCGTGGAATTACTTCCATAGCTTGCGCAAATGCTCTTACAGCTAACTGTTCTCTTCCTGAAAGAGTTTCTGAATAATTCATTAAATGTTTACTTAGCTCAAGTTCAGGACTGCCTGCTCCAGCAACTACTTTTCCTACTGAAAGTGCAGCCATTAAATCACCAATTGAATCTATAATTGCTCTTTCTGCTTCATCAGCTACATGTTCAGTGCTTCCTCTAACTAAAACTGTTACTGACTTAGGGTTTTTACATTCTCTAACAAATGTCATATTTTCATCTCCAACTTTAGATTCTTCTACAATTGCAGCATGACCAAGTTCATTTAATGATAAATCATCAAGATTTGTTACAATTCTTGCACCAGTTGCTTTAGCAAGTTTTTCCATATCAGATTTTTTAACTCTTCTTATAGCATATATTCCTTTTTTTGACATGAAATGTTGCGCTACATCATCAATACCTTTTTGGCAAAACACAGTATTTGCACCGGAATTTGATATTTTTTTAACCATTTCTCTAAGCATATTTTCTTCCATATCTAAGAAACTTTGAAGCTGAGTTGGGTCTGTTATTTGAATCTTAGCATCTGTTTCAGTACTTTTAACTTCTAAAGGTGAATCAATTAATGCTATTTTTGCTTGTTTTACTGTTTTAGGCATTCCTGGATGAACTCTTTCTTTATCTAAAACAATACCTTGAATCAATTCAGTATCCTCAATACTTCCTCCTTCTTTTTTTTCAATTTTAATATCATCTAAATCTACTTTCCCATCTACTCTAACTTGTTTAACAGCTTTAACTGTAATTTCAGCTAATTTTTCTTTATTAGATTCAGCACCTTTTCCTGTCATTGCAGTTTGTGCTATCATTTCAAGTAATTTAGTATCATTTTCTGTTACAGGTTGTCCAAGTTTATCAAGTAAATCTAATGCTTTAGATGCAGCCAGTCTATATCCTTTAACAATAACTGTAGGATGAATTTCCATATCTAGTAATTCCTCAGCTTTTTTTAAAAATTCACCTGCTAAAACAACAGCAGTAGTAGTACCATCGCCAACTTCATCTTCTTGAGTTTTAGCAACTTCAACAATCATTTTTGCTGCTGGATGTTCAATTTGCATTTCTTTTAGAATTGTTACACCATCATTAGTTACAATAACTTCACCTAGTGCATCTACAAGCATTTTGTCCATTCCTTTAGGACCGAGTGTAGTTCTAACTGTTTCAGCTACTAATTTAGCTGCTAATATATTATTTCTTTGAGCATTTCTACCTTGTTTTCTTTGAGTTCCCTCAGGTAAAATAAAAATAGGTTGTACATCTTTGTTCATTTTAGTTAACCCCCAAAATTATGACTTTTTAAAGAGAATTAGAATCTTAATTTAAATCTTGTTGAAAAAAAACTTAAATTGTTTTTATATAAGTTTCAATTACGATAAACAAAACATAAAGTAAAAGTAGTGCTATTCCTTCAGTCCAAGTAATTTTATTGTCTGATTCAGCCAGAGTAAAGAAAATAAATGATGCAAATAACATAAACATAATGCTTGTCAAATAAATTGCAGCATTAACATGTATAGGCATAATAACAGCTGTAATTCCTAGAACTAATGTAGAATTAGTAATAACACTACCAACTAGATCTCCTATTGCCATACTTTGATGACCAGTCATAACTGCTTTAGCTTCAAACATTAATTCAGGTAAACTTGTACCTAGTGAAATTAAAAATATACCCATTAAAAATGGACTAATATTAATATCAATTGATAATGCTTCAGCATAACTAACAACGTAATGTGCACTAACAAGTAAAAGTGTTAAACTTGCTAAAAAAATTGCCATATATTTTATTGCTTCTTTCTTTGGTGTATGTTCTACAGTTTTAGAAAATTTAGATTCTTGTCTAATAAGTCTATAAATATATGAAACAAACCCAAATAACAAGATAACACCATCTATTCTAGATAAACCTGGAGTCATACCTTTAAACAATCCAAATCTATTCCAGATATGGTGATCAACAAAAAGAAATACAGGAAGCATTACTAAAACTAACATATATACCATATCTTTTCTAATTATTTTACTATCAATGTGAATTGTTTTTGCTAATAGAGCAGCAATTCCTATAACTAGAGTTAAATCTAAAATATTTGATCCAATAACGTTTCCAATAGAAAATTCAGGAATACCATTAATCGCTGACATTACTCCAACAAAAATTTCAGGTAATGAAGTAGCAAGACTTACTAAAATAAAACCAATTGTAAATTCATTTAAATTTAAAAAATAAGAGATCTTTGAAAGTGACTTAACTAGAAAATTATTACTTAAAACTAAAATAACACAAGCAATAACAAATAATGTTAAGTTTATACCTAAGACCATACCAATTTATTTAGGATTCAGGTATATATATTTTTTGATTTCACTTAGATGCTATAACAAATAATTTATTATAATTTAATTGATATTTTGAAGTTGGTTTAATTCTTTTAGAATAAATAATTTTCATTCCAATCTTTTCCAACAATTTTCTTATCTCCTCTTCAGAAATTAAATTTATAAATAATTGTTTTTCAGGCAAAAATGGTTCAGGAACAAATACTTCATTATTACCTTCTTGTAAAGCAAAAAGAATTTTTCCATTAGGTTTTAATATTCTACTAAATGACTCCAAAACAGAGATTACTTCTTTTTTTGGAATATGTATTAATGAGTAAAAACAAAAAATTCCAGCAAAAAAATTTGTATTAAATAATATAGATCTCATGTCCATATTAATGAAGTTACCATTGGGAAAATTTTTTCTAGCAATTTTTAGCATTTCACTAGACAAATCTATTCCAGTGTAGTCTACATTTCTTTTAGAAAAATGTTCAAAATAATCTGAATTACCACAACCAACGTCAAGGACTCTTGGATTTATTGGTAGTTCATCTAGAAACTTGTCAATAATTTCAGATTCGACTTTATTTTTTGTAAAAGAATCAGCATAATCTTTTGCAATCAAGTCATAAATTTTTACTGCTTCTCTTGATTTATCCATTCTATTTAAGATAATCAATTAAATCAAATGTTTCATTAATATCTTTAATTGGAACATCAATCCCACAATTCTCTCTTAATTTTATTTGCACTTTTTCTTGGTCTTTACCAACATCTTCAACAGCCTGACCTACTAAATTAACTAAATCTTCTCTATAGTTCCAAGGAAAAATAATCCATGCCCAATTTTCCATAGATCCATAAAAATCAGGTGTAAATTTTGAATTGTTTAGATGCATTAAAGTTGCAGTTTTTATGGCTGAAGGATTTAAGGATTTTAAATATTCAACTGATATTTTTAGACTTTCACCAGTATCAGTAATATCATCAACAACTAAAACTTTTAAGTCTGTAATATCAACATCTAATGATTGAGATAATTTAGCTTTTCCGTCTTTTGCAGCAGTTATTCCCCAATGATCAACCTTAATTGAATAACACTTTTTCATAACTAAAAAATCACAAAACAACCTTGCAGGGACAAGTCCACCTCTAGCTAAGGCAATTATAACATCAGGTTTAAATCCTGAGTCTTTAATTTTATTTGAAGCAATTTTTGCATAATTTTCCATATCTTTCCAAGTTGGAGTTTGACATTTAATTTGATTCATAAGTAAACCACCCATTTATACTGTTTTTGATTTGATATAAAAATTTTTTCAAAACCCTTAAATATAAGAATTTTTTAATTAAGTATCTAGTTCTGATAGAGGAGGCATAAAATGACACTTGAAACACTTGCAAACACAGTATTTAAAGAGGTTATGAAACCTGAAGATAAAAAAAGAAAATCATCAGGTTTACATCAATACATAGCACCATATGAAACAAAAGAACCTTACAAAAATATGTGGAGAATAAGTCATGCATTTGATAAACCCTTTGAAATTCAATTTATGCCAGAATATAATCTACCTAGAGAAGTAGCAACTTTAAATCTTGGAATGCCTCTACCAATTGCAAATTATATGCAAGAAATGAGAAATCAAAAAATTGATCCAACAAAACAAGATCATGTTGCATATTTTCAAGATTTAACTGCAAGTGTTACCTCATTATTTATGCCTGTAGTTCTTAGTCAAATATTATCTACTCAAAAAATTGATGTATCTTTAGATAATTTGGGAATAAGAGTTAATTTTAAACATAAAAACTCAGGAGAATTATTATTACCTACATTTGCCAACTATGAGACTATTTTTTCTAAAGATTGGGAACCTAGAAAAATTTCAGGTGTTGTTACACAAGGAGGATCTATTTCACAAGCAAAAATAGACGCTTTTGACTTACATAAATACATTCCAATATTAGACTTTAGTGGAGTCAAGGATTTAGGAATTAGTATTAATTTTATAGATGTACAAAGAGCTGGAACACTTCCTTCAATGGTAGGACAATGGATTGCAAATCAAATGGGTTTTAATGCTGATATTTGGAGTGTTGACGCTAAAAGAATTCCTAAAGATGGAGGAGGAATAGAAAGAATTGATATTATTCCGCCTATAGGATCAAAAGAATATGACGAAAGAGTATTAGTTGACAATACTTTTGTTGCACCTAATGGCTTTAAAAAAAATGCAGACATACATATTTTATATGATCCTATGCTTGCAAGTGGAAGTAGTTCTAAAAGAGTAATTGAAGAATATATGGAAGCAACAGGGTGCACAGCTGATAAAATTTACGTTGTTAGTTTATTTGCTGGAAGTTATGAACCTTTTACCTTACTTGAAGAAATGGGTGTCAAGGTATAACTTTAGCACATGATCAAGCTGATATGAATGCTCATAAATATATTCAACCTGGCTTAGGTGACGCCGGTGATAAATTAATTGGTGAGGAAGAAATAATAGACTTAAAGAAACTTGATGAAATTTCAACAAATATAACTAAACATAGAGAAGGCCTTAACGAAGTTATCAATTCATATGCATTACAATTAACAGGATCTACGCTTAGTAATTATGAAACAGAATAATTTTTTTTAATATGTATAATAATTCTACATAATCTTTTTAAAGTTTTGATAGATTAAAATCTTAGGTGAGGGATATGTTAGATTCTTTAAAAAAAGTAGATGAAAAAATTTACAATGTTGTTCTAAATGAAACAAAAAGACAAAGAGATGGAGTAGAAATGATAGCTTCAGAAAACTTTGTTTCTCCTGCAGTTATGGAAACTATGGGGACAACTCTTACAAATAAATATTCAGAAGGTTATCCAAAAAAGAGATATTATAGTGGAAATGAATTTATTGATATTTCTGAACAACTAGCAATAGACAGAGCTAAAGAATTATTTAATGCTGAACATGTTAATGTTCAACCTCATGCAGGTAGTCAAGCTAATGCTGAAGCATTTTTTTCAATTTTAAATATTAAAGACAAAATATTAGCAATGGACTTAGCTCATGGAGGTCATTTAACTCATGGAAGTCCTGTAAATTTTTCAGGTAAACAATACGCATTTTTTCATTATGGAGTTGATCCTGAGACTGGAAGAATTGATATGGATGATGTTAGAAAAAGAGCTAAAATAATTAAACCTAAATTATTATTATCTGGTTTTTCAGCATATCCTAGAGAACTTGATTTTAAAGAGTTTCAAGATATAGCTGAGGAAGTAGGAGCATATCATATGTGTGATATTGCTCATATAGCTGGATTATGTGCTACTGGAATTCATGAAAATCCTGTTCCTATAGCAGATATAATTACAACTACTACTCATAAGACTCTTAGAGGTCCTAGAGGAGCTATGATTATGTCTAAAGAATTAGATAGAGTAAAACCTAAGTCTAAAAAATCCTTAGCTAGAAAGATTGATTCTGCCGTTTTTCCAGGAATGCAAGGAGGTCCACTTGATCATGTTATTGCAGCTAAAGCTGTGGCATTTAAAGAAGCACTTCAACCAGATTTTAAGTTATATATTGAACAAGTTGTTAAAAATGCAAAAGCACTTGCAGAGAGTTTTCATGATTTAGGTGCAACAATGGTTTCAGGAGGAACAGATAATCATTTAATTTTACTTGATGTTGACGAAAGTTTTGGAATAAGAGGTAAAAAAGCTGAAACTGTTCTTGATGAAGTTAACATATTTACTAACAAAAATATGGTTCCTAATGATAGAGGAACTCCGTATGATCCATGTGGTATTAGACTAGGAACACCAGCAATTACAACTAGAGGAATGAAAGAGTCAGAGATGCAACAAATAGCTAAATGGTATGTTGAAACTTTAAAGAATCCAGACGACGCAGCTGTAAAATCTAAAGTTAAACAAGAAGTTTTGGAATTCATAAAAGAATTTCCATTATATCCAGATTTAGAATATTAATAATAAAAAAGAAATAGTTAGAGGATAATTCCTCTTAACAATCTCCTTTTCCACATCCACCCATGTAAATCACCTCAATTCTATAATAATTTGAGTGTTTAAAAAAGTGATATTTAAGGTATTAATTTGAATTTTATCAATTTAAGAAATTTAAAGAAAGGTAAAAAAGAAAAAAATTTAGAAAAATCTAATTATTCAAGTCTAAGCTCTCTATAGATAGTTCTTTTATAGTCGTCGTTACTTACACTGATTTTTAATTCCTCAAAGTCATCGCTAAATGCTTCAGGCATCCTTAAACTAAAGTATCTTGATGCTGTTTTACCTGATTTTAGGTCTCTAACAATTTTAGCACTTCTTTCTTGGAATCCTGCAACTGTAACCATTAATCTTAGATCTTCAAGATCTTTGATATCATTATTTTGTACTGTAACAATAATATCCATTTCATCACCTGGTTTAATTTGCATTTCATCGTAAGTTACATCAATTTGTAATGCTTGTTTAGGTGTATAAGCACCTTTATCTGCAGTGTTTGGATTACAATCGTCATCTCTACCATTGTTTTTTATTTCTTCTGCATTTGGATGTACATCTGCGTTCCAATCATTACAATCTACTGAACTTGAATATCCATCATTATCTCTGTCTTGATCACATGCATTACCCATTCCGTCATTATCTGTATCAACTTGTGTAGGGTTATTTACATCAATACAATTGTCAACATCATCACATGCACCATCTCTATCTACGTCAATACAATCATCACATCTATCATCTAACATATCACTATCAATATCAACAAATTCACTTGGAACAAAATGACATTCACCTGCACCACATTGATAATCTCTGAATTCTAATCCTGTTAAATCACAGTAATCTCCGTCACATCTAGCGTCGTAAGGATTCCAGCAATTAACACATTTTGTGTATGTGAACTCAAAACATCCATCTAAATCATTACAATCAAATGGTTCAAAGTCATGATCTTCATCAGGACAATAAACTTGCATTAAAATGTCAGTTTCTGGATTTCCATCATCATGACAGAAATCTTGAGGTTCACTTTCAGGCAAATTACAAGTTGGGAATTCATTAATTACTTCACAACCTTCATCATCATCTGCAGTTTCAAGAACTTCAGGATCCATATTTGTATCAGTGATACATTGATCAGGACCACAATCTTCAGTTACTTTGTCACCATCTGTAACACATTCAGCTGTTACACTTGATAATTCAACACATTCTGCAGTTCCCCATTCAAATGTATTAAATTGACCATCACAGTAATTATTTTCAAAGTTTTCACCACAGTATTCATCATAGATAATTTCTGTTCTATCATGATCTTCACATTGACCAGTTGGAATATTACATTCTTCCCATTCAATATATTTACTTCCTTGTAAATTATTATCATCTAAACAATAATAAACGTCTTCATCTTCATGATAATAATCACAATCTTCTACATGTAACCAATCTGTACATGTGTCTCCATCATCATCGTATCCACAAATATATGAAGCATCTAAAATACATTGATATTCACCAAAATCACATTCATCTTCACAAAGAGGACATTGGTAGAATGTTTCTTCAGTATCACAAACTTCATTACCGTCGTATTCTGCAGAGGTAACACAAGCGTCATTTATTAATGTTTGATCACATTCTGCAGTTTGATAAATTCCTGCTTCAATTTCAACAGTTACTTCATCACCAGGGTGTAAAACATCCCACTTCCATAAATCATCTCCTAAATAAGGAGCTGGAACTGAACTAATAAAGTAAGTGTCTTCATCATATTCTTCATTAAGTAATACACCTGTTCCTGTACAATCTTGATCTCCAATATTTCTTATAACAATGTTATAATTAATTGTGTCTTCAATAAAGACTGGATCTTTTTCATCATCTTTTTCAATTTCTAAGATACATCCTAAAGGACAATCAACAGTTGTTTCTTCAATATCACAAACATCGTCACCATCATATTCAGCTGAGGTTACACAAGCTTCATTAATTAAAACTTGTTCACATTCAACTTCTTCTGATACTCTCATTAAAATATCAACAGTTACTTGTTCTCCTGGAGTTAAAACATCCCATTTCCATAAATCATCACCTAAGTAAGGATTTGGATTTGAACTAATAAAAGTTGTATCTGGATCATAGTCTTCTGATAAAAGAACACCAGTACCTGTACAATCTCTATCTCCTACATTTCTAACAACAATTTGATATTCCAAATCTCCTCCAGCAACAACTGGATCAGGATTATCTGTTTTTTCAATTTCTAAGATACATCCTAGTGGACATTCAACAAAAGTTTCTTCGTCATCACAAAAATCTGAGCTCATTGTATCTGCAATTACACAAGCTTCGTTGTATAAATTTGCTTCACATTCAGCATTTTCATCTACTTCTGTTTCAATATCAATTGTTTCACTTTGTCCAGCATCAATTACTGAAAAGAACCACTCATCATCACTTGTTGTTGGATAAGGAGTTGCGTCAATAAAGTCAACATCAACATCATAGTATTCATTTACATAAACATTATGACATTCATAATCACCTGTGTTAGTTACAGTTAATTGATAATCTAATTGATCTCCGCCTTCAACAGTACTTGTATCAGCAGTTTTTTCAATTTCGATTTCACAAGGGCACTCAACCATTGTTTCTTCAATATCACAAACTTCGTCTCCATCGTATTCAGCAGAGGTTACACAAGCTTCATTAACTAAATTTTCATAACAAGTTGCTGTTTCTTTAACTCTCATTAAAATATCAACAGTTACTTCGTCACCTGGGTGTAAAACATCCCATTTCCATAAATCGTCTCCTAAATAAGGAGTTGGATTTGAACTAATAAAAGTTGTATCTAAATCATAATCTTCAGAAAGTAAGACTCCTGTACCTGTACAGTCAGCGTCACCAACATTTCTAACAACAATTTGATATGATAAATCATCACCAGGTTCAACTGGATCAGGGTTATCTGTTTTTTCAATTTCTAAAATACATTCATTAATTTGGCATTGATTTGAACATTCGTCATCATTATAATTATTACCATCATCACATTGTTCATTTCCGTTTTCAATTCCATCTCCACAAAATGTACATTCATCTTGTGTACCTGGTTGTCTACACCAACTTGCAGTTGTATCACATGTTTCACCTGCGTCAATTAATAAGTTACCACATGATGGTCCACAATCTAAATCACATGTTGGATAATCATCATAAGGACCGTTTGGGTCTTCATCACAATTATAATTGTAATTTCCTTCTGATCCTGTTACAAAACATTCGTAAGTAGGATCTACACATAAAGGAACACATGCTGATTCTAGTGAATAAATAACTTCTTCATCTATTAAATAAGTTTCATGCATCCATCCTTGAGCAGGTGTATATGAATATACTCTTGCCCAATTGTTTGTTCCTGCATATAAAATTCCTTCATGAACTTCTAAAGCAATTACTGCTGTTGCATAATATGGAGTTGGCATATTTTGTTCTCTCCATGTTGATCCATCAAAACTAAAAATTTGACCTTGACCTTCTGTACCTACATATAGTCTTCCTCTATATGTTTTAAGAGACCAAACATCAGTTGCTTGAGGAAATGATCTAACTAAATTAAATTTTCCAGCACCATTATATGAATATAATTTTCCATTATTGGTTCCTGCATATAATTTACCATCAAATACTTCAAGTGATAATACATGTAATCTTTCTCCATCATCTAATTTATCAAATAATTGCCATGAATTACCATCATATACATAAATAGCTCCGTCCATCCATCCGGTTCCATAATATAATTTACCATTATATACTTCTAAAGTATATCCGTAAATATGGTCTCCGTCTGAAGGTCTCCATGAACTCCATGAATTTGTACTACCATCATATATGAAAACTCTACCCCTTTCACCTGATGAGAAAAACATTTTTCCATTATATTCAATTATAGATTTTATATCTTTTTCATTGGTATCTCTAATCATAGTCCATTCACAACCATCATATTGGTAAATTTTACCATTATATGCTGATCCTGCATAGACATAGTTATTATAACTATAACTACCTAATGACCAAATTGTAGTCTCAGTAGTATCTAGTGATTCAGGCCAGTTTCCATTTGAAAAAGAAAATACTTTTCCTGAACTTGTAGTTCCTGAATACATTTCTCTAGTTGTTCCAGCTGGACAAACTTGAGCTGCTACACTAGTCATTGCAATAAATAAAAAGATTGTTAGTAATAATACAATTTTTGGGGTTGTGTTTGTTTTCATTTTTTGTTTTCCTCAATTTGATTTTTATAGTTTATAATTGTAATTTTTTTCATATTTGGTTTTAATTCTATCATCCTTGTGTGTCTGGTTTAGGACCTACAGGACCTGCAGGAGTTTCTTGTACATCAGGTTTAGGACCTACTGGACCTTCAGGAGTTTCTTGTACATCAGGTTTAGGACCTACAGGACCTGCAGGTTCTTCTTGTGGGTCAGGATCTCCTCCAGTTTTAGGTGGTGCTGGTGGAGCTTCTTCAGGTCCACAATAAAATAGATTAACAGGTGTTTCTAATCCTGCACCAGTTAATGTTCTATAAAATGGAAGTAATCCCAATGCATCTGCTATTTGAGCAGTTGTTGGATGTCCTTGTAACCATCCTGATAACCAGTTATTAATTTCAATTGGGGCACATGTAAATTCAGACTCAATTAATTCATGTCTAGGAATATCAACTTGTGTACCATCAAATAATCCTGAATGTTGAATAATTCCTCTAGAATCAGGTGAGAACATATATTTACTTGTTCCATCTGCTCGAGTAACAATTTCATCTGTTCCTCCCAAATACCAATATTTTCCAGTTTCTCCTTGATTTTTAGTTAGTACAACTCTTTGAAATAAATTAGGATCAATAGTATAATTATTTGCAATTATCTGGTCAAAAATAGCTTGATCATTGGGATCAGAATTTAATCTAAGTAATGAAATAGCTTGAGTATCATTAGGTCTTTGATCATAAATATTTTCAGGTAATTGTTCTACACTGATTTCATGTGTTGGAACTACATATTTTTCTCCACCTATATCAAGTAAAGCTACATCTAAATTTAATTTGGCACCAGTATTAGCAGTCCAATTATTCTGATATGCTAGAATAACTTCAGCTGGTAGGACATTATGATCTCCAAAACCTGAACCAAAATTAACTAAACCAGGTACAAAATTTACACCAGCTCCTGTTCCCCAGACTAAACCATATTGAATTAAATTATCATCTGCTCCGTGAGCAGTATCATATGTTGGTAAAGTGTCATTAAATTTAATTGTTAATTGATCTGTATTTGGATCAATACATGTTGCAGGTCCTAAAACAGTACTTCCTGTGTGTGTTTCAGGATCAATTAAAACAGGTTGTGCACAAACAGTTTCTAATCCTGTTAAATAAAATGGTAAACTATCATCTAAAAAAGTATTAGTATGATCAAATCCTGCATCAGGCGTTCTATTAACACCTACTTCAAATTCTGCAAAAAATGGTCCTGTGGCATCTACTGCTGCATCAGTTGCACTACCTGAATAAACATCAGACTCAGGTCCTGAAGATAATGTTGTAGATTCTACACTTTCAGGAACTACAGATAATAATGGTTTTCCAAAACCACCAAAATTAGTTCTTATATTTTCTGTAGCTTTTTTAATATTCAAATATTTTGTAGCCTGATTAATTTGTTCTCCGTTATCTAATCCTGCTGCTAAAGCTGGAGTTGCTGCTATGCTAAACATTCCGGGATTATTTTGAAAAAATTCAACAGTTTGTTGTCCAGCTTGGAAACCAACATTTGTTAATAATCCTGTTTCTAACAATACACTTGCCCAATCAAATGTTTCTTTTGCTTTTTCTGTTTCAGCATATTTTGATAAAACTCTAGTTCCTACTGTACCTAGACCTAATGCACCACTGGCAATTAAACCCCATAAAGAGTTAGCTCCAAAAGCAGCACCTTGTAATCCTGTTTTTGTTCCAGTAATTAATGATCCTTGTACAAATTCTCCAGAACCTTTGACTACTTTTCCTAATTTTGTTAATTGACCGTTTTCATCTGTTCCATATTTTTTTGCAACAAAATCAGTTGTTGCTCCAATCCCCATACCTGTTGTGTTACCTACAATCTCTGTTAATTTCATTGTACCATAACCTGCAGCGTTAAATGCTAGTTTCCCTAATTGAGTTGCACTAGGTGCTAAACCATTTAGTACGGTTTTTCCTAAATAACCTCCTCCTGAGGCCATCAAGACTGAATCAAAAGTAATTGGACCAACTTTTCCAATTGTAGATTTTAATCTATCCTTTGCATTAACTTCTATTTCATCTAGAGTCAAATTTCTAAGTTCTGCAAATCCAACAGCTCTATTTGCATTTGCGTGTTGCACAAAGGTATTATATCCTAATCCTACAAGTGTGTTTTTAGCATCAGCTGTCATTCCTGACAATTGTCCATTTAATGATAAATTGTCTTGAGCTGTTAATTCTTCTACTTTTTTATCTGCAATTTGTGATAAAACACCATAAACTTGTTGTCTAGTTGTTCTTCCACTTGATATGTAACCACCTACTAAAGGAACAAATCTTTCTCCAAATGAACCAACAGAATTAAGAACTTTTGATAATCCTGTTTTTTCTGCTCCTAAGTGATCAGAATAAGCATCAAGTAATAAACCACTATTTAATGATATATCCGTATGTGCCAAATCTTCAAGATCTAAACTTAATAATGATGAATTCAGTGCATATGTTGCATTTTTGGCATCTCTAGTTGCCATTGTAGCTTCAACACTGTGAGCTTTTTGATCTAATCCTCTTCTTTCATAAATACCTTTTTTGACGCCAGCTCCTAAATTTAAAGCATCATTACCAAGAATTCTTAAGTTGTATCCAATCTTATTTCTAATTCTTTTATCCCCGTTTAAAGTACTTTGATATATAGTATTTTGTGGCATTTGTACGTCCATTTTCTCTCTCATCTCACGTGTTTAATTTTAAATTATGATTTGTAGTTACTGCTTAGTGTAAAAAAACCTTATATTTAATGCTAACTGAATTTATACTACTATTAAGTAGCTATTCTTTATGTCCTAGAACTTAATCAGAAAACTTATTAAGGAAAAAGATTCTAAATTTAGTTATGGGTATTTTTGATAAATTCAAAAAAAAAGATGACTTTGCTTTTCCTACAGGTAACTCAAATTCAAATGCAGGTTTAGGTGAACCTCCTATTGATAGTCATTCATCACTTGATCAACCAGCAGGTTCCAGTGATATTTTTACAGCACCTGTTCAAGTACCTAGTTCTCAACCTACAGACCCTAGAATGTCCATGCCACTCGGTGAAAGTGTACAACCTAGTTTAGGTGCACAAACACAATCACAAGGTATGTCTCAACATGCAACACAACCTCACTCTTCTAATCCTATTAAACAAGATTTTGAATTAATCTCTTCAAAATTAGATTATTTAAAAGCAAGTATTGAAGCAATAAATCAAAGACTTGCTAATATTGAACATCTAGTTAAACAAGAACAAGATAAAAAAAAGTGGTAAATTTAATTTTTTAATCTTTAAACATGTGCGTTATAAAACTAAAATATCCACCAATGTAAAACACTGTTTCTACTAATAAAAATATTGCATTAATAATTAAAATGTATGCTGTATGAAATCCTGAAAATGATAAGGATATATGGTTTACCATAAATAAAATTGTGTTTATGTAATATAAGGCAACGCTTGTATAATAATTATAAATATATAATCCAAAAAAACTTAAACCAAAAAGTGACATTAAACCAAATAATATACTTTTTATTCGAGGAATTGTTGAAAGTAAAAACACAAAAATAAAAACAATAAATGAAATTAAAAAATATAGTCCAAGATCTCTATTGTTTGATAGAATAGATTTACTTTGTATATCAACTCCATAAATATCAATAGTATGTGTATCAGTAGATCTAAAATTTGAAACATTAAACACAGGTAGAAATATTTGAAAGATCATTAGTGAATAAAATAAACTAATTAATAAAATTGAAAAAGGTCTAATTTGAAAATTATTTTGAATTGTAACCGAATAAATCGCGTACCATATAAAACAGGGAAACAACATTAAAAATAACATAGCAAGAACATTAAATATATACCCAAAAAACATTGCTAAATGATGTAAATTATTTGATGTTGTTGCCTTATCTCCTAAATATAATGTTTTAACTGAGTCATGGTGTTCTTCTAAAGTTTCTTGATATATACTATGAGTTCCTATTGCATAAGGTACCATAAAAGCAGCAGCGTCAGCTATTAAATGAAATATAAGTAGCCCACCTATAGCAAAAAATAATGTTTTTCTTGAATGAAATAATTCAATAAATTTTTCAAAAAAATTATCAACTGATTCAGCAATTTTAAATAAAACTTCTTCACTATCTCTACTTCTTCCAATATCATGGATTCTAAATATATAAAAAAATACAACAACTACAATTAAAGGTGCATCAATAACAAGTGCAAACCATTCAAAAACAGGATTAAAAAATATTACAAAAAAACTAGTAAATATCATAAATACACTAAAGAATTTTAAAAAAATATTATGAATTGATTCACCATGAATTGCATGCATAATGCTAGGTGCTTTAATTTGTAATTTGCTTGCCGCATAAATTGATAAACCTAGTAGAATCAATGTACCAGTAATAAAACAAACAGTTGTAATTAGAACTTCATTTCTAGGGGTAATCAATAGTAAAAAAAATTCTTGTAATAATTCTGCTTCATGAAAACTTGCTTTACTAAACTGAATAAACTTATTTGCAACCATTAAAAAATAACTTAAAAGCAAAATATAATCTACTTGTCTATTTCGTTCACCAAAAAATATATCACTTAAACTTGTTTTATACAATACATATCCTAAACCAGTAACTGAAATTATAGCTTTAACAAAACTTGCTTCACCAGGAAGCAACCCTGCAAACTCAAGTAGGTTCATAGAAATTAAGACTATCAAAATTAATTCTTCAATTATTTTTTGAAATCTATTGTTACTCATTTGCTAATTCAATAAAAGTTGCTGCACTCCATAATTGATGTAATGATGCATCTGCAGTTAATTCAATAGCTGAACTTAATTCTGAAGGTCTAGCAATAACTCCATGATATAACATATCTTTTCCTGATGCAGAGATAATTTTCTCAATTTTTTCTTTATATTTTTCAAAATTTATTCTTTTTAAACTAATAGCTGCTATATTATTTACAAAAAACCAAGAATCTCCACGATGATAACTTTTGTTGTTTTCACCACTATATCTATCACAAAATAAATTTGAACTTTTATCAATCGTACTAAGTCCTCCCCATTCTAACCATAATTTCGATAAGGAATTATCAAAAACTTTTTCCCATTCTTCATTAAATAATAATTCAGGATAAATATAATGTGCTAGAAAAACATTTGGTCTAATTGTATTATCATTGGAACCATCTTTTAAAATTTCTCCTGTAAAAAATTCTGATTTAACTTTTTCTCTTGTATTTTTTTCAAGTGTTTTATATGTTGGTTTATGTTTTAATAATTCATCAAGATAGTTAGATAGTTTTAACATTGATAACCATAATGCTTGAATTTCAATTCTATAACCGTCTCTAACATCATCTCCATATGATGTGTCCATCCATGTTTCTAAGGGTTGATTTTTAATTAAAAAATCATTTGTATCTTTTCTAGATAATTGAATAGATTTTTTTAATTGTCTATCAATATAATTTAAATCTTTAAAACTAAAATATTCTTCAAAAGGTTCATTTTCTTTAATTTTTAATATTAATTCATGAATACGTTTAAATGTCCATCCAGTTCCGTCAGCAGTTCCTAGTTTTGAATATGGAAATCTATTAGGAATTCTACCTGATTCACTAATTAAATGTATTCTTCTAAGTAGAATTTGCTTAGCTAAATCATATTTTTTTAAATCAATAATTGATTTCATAGATATAGATTCATCTCGAGTCCATATTTGAAAAAACCAAGGAAGACCAGCATAAAAACCTTTATTATTTGCAAAATCAACATATAAATCAAGTAGAGATTTAACTGCACAATTATATTCAATTGAATCCTTTTCTCGTTCAATAAAATCATATTGTGGCTTAATTTCTTTGTTTAAATTATTAATTGCATTCTTTTTTTCATCTGAAAAACTAATTTTAATTGTATCTTTTCCTTTACATTTTAATTTAAATGCATCAAAAACATATAATTCATAAGGATTTGATTGTCTTTTTTCATCTTCAGAATAATGTTGCAATCTCCACTCCATTACTTTTTCATGATCAAAACGTGTTCTAATACTTAGAAATTTCGTATAACTAATATTTTCAAGCATATTATTAAAATATTTGGTATACTCTAAGATAATATTATTTTTTTCTCTTTCAAATTCGTAAACTCTTCCTTTGTCTTCGTGTTCATATGATTCACGCATATCTAAAGTAAAAGTTAGTTCACCATCATAATCTAGATCTAAATGTAAAACATCATTTTCAAATTTGATTCCAATTGATCCTTTGTCTGTTTTTAATTCAATATGTGTAAAAAAATTAGTTATTGTTTTAATTTCGCTATCTATTTGTATATGGTCTATGACTTTAAATAATGTCCAATTATGTTCATCGTTTTTTATTGGATAATATAGGCCTTGAAATTTACTATTAGGATTATTGTAAAAATATGCACCATTTGATGTAAGAATAAATTTAGGTTTACCTTCACCTTGAGCATTATAATCTTTCCAAGAATGTTTGATTATTATATTTAGCACCTCTTAAAAGGATTTAAGAGAAGGGTTGTATTTATAATTTGTTATCAAGTGCATATAAAAACCATAATTTATTTATTTAGAAATATTATCTTATTTTTCGGGGTGCTTAATTATTACAATTATTATACTTGATGAATCATTGATAAATAAAATTGCAGCAGGTGAAGTAATCGAAAGACCTGCTTCAATAGTAAAGGAACTTATTGAAAATTCAATTGATGCAAATGCGTCATCTATTTTTATTGAAGCAAAAGAAGGTGGAAAATCGTATTTAAAAATTAGTGATAATGGAAAAGGTATGAATAAAGTTGATGCAAAAATTTGTTGGCATAGACATTCTACAAGTAAAATAAAAAATTCAACAGATTTGTTTTCAATTAATACACTTGGTTTTAGAGGTGAAGCACTAGCAAGTATAGCTTCAGTATCTGATATGACAATTATAACTAAAACAGAATCAGAAATATCAGGGATAAAAATTAATATTTTAGGCGGTAAAGAGATTTTAAATGAAACAACTGCAGCAAAAACTGGAACAAATATTGAAATAAAAAATCTATTTTTTAATACGCCAGCAAGAAAAAAATATCTAAAAACTATTGAAACAGAACTTAATCAAATTACTGACATCATAACAAGATATGCGTTAATTTATCCCAAAATTCATTTTAAATTTAAACATGAAAATAAAGAAATACTTAATTTTCCAGTGTTTAAGGATAATTTATCAAATATTTCTTCAATATATGGAAAAGACATTGCTAAAAATTTAATTAAAATTGATTATTCAAATATTTTTAAAATTAAAGGATACGTATCTAAACCAAGTTTAAGCAGATCAAATAGATCAATGCAATCAATATATGTTAATAATAGATATATTAAAAAAAATACAACTATAAGTTCTGCAATTGAAGACGCATTTCATTCATCAATGATGGTTAATCGTCATCCTATAACAATTCTAAGTATTGATGTTGATTCAAATAAAACAGATGTAAATGTGCATCCTCAAAAAGCTGAAATTAGAATTCAAAATGAAAAAGATCTTTACAAAGATGTTTATGATGCAATTAGAAATTCTTTAGAAAATGAAGATTTAATTGTTAAACCTCTACTTGAAAAAAAAGTTTTTGACTATAATTTTGATGATGGTTTTGTTGATGCCACTAAACAAAAACTTCTAATTAAAGAAGAAAATTCAATTCAAACATCTAAACAACCAGATATGAAAATTTTAGGAATTATAAAAAAAACATACATTGTTGCTGAAATTCCGGGAAATATAATCTTGATTGATCAACATGCAGCAGCAGAAAGAATACTATATGAAAATTATACAAATGAATTAAAAAATAATGAAGTTATAACTCAAGAATTACTTGATCCAGCTATTTTGGAATTAACACCTAAACAATTTCTTGTGTGTAAAAATAATATAGAAAAATTAGGTCAATTAGGTTTTATTACTGAAGAATTTGGAACAAACACAGTAATAGTTAGAACAATTCCAATTATATTAGGTAGACAATTTGACAAATCTTTATTTTTTGACTTTCTACTTGAAATTGATAAAGGAAAACTTAATTCATTACACCTTTATTATCATGAACGAATAGCTAGAATGTCATGTAGGAATGCAATTAAAGCTGGTGATACTATTGAATTGCCTCAAATTAAAAAATATGTTCAAGAAATATTTTCTAAAGGTTTTCCTTCAACATGTCCACATGGTAGACCTATAGTTATAAAATGGTCGTTTTATGATCTTGAAAAAATGTTTAAAAGGGTTGTTTAAGATTTTTTTATTGATTATGTTGTTATTTCTTTAATAATTCATCAATAGGAGAATAAGTATCTTTCTTTTCTATGATTTCTTCTTGAAACATTCCATTTTTCCAAAAAACTCTGTATGCATTTGCTGTTTTATTTGATGCTAAAATTCTATATTCATTATCAACTATTTCAATAGCACAACAATCATCAAAAGCAAGAGCAATTTCAGTTGTTTCTCTCATAATTTCTTTTAATTTTGCTTTCCTCTCGGGATCAGAGTTATAATGAGGACAATATAATGCAGGAACAAAATTTAAAGCATTAATTTTCGCTAGTTCTGGCTCAGAATTTGTTAATCTCTTATATGCAGAACATCCAGAATTGAACCAGCAAATTGCACCAGCACTTAATCCTGACAACACAATGTCTTTTTCTAACGCTTTTTCAAGAATATTATCAATTCCATGTTCTCTCTAATAGGTTAACATTTCAAAAGTGTTACCTCCACCTACATAAATTATATCTGAACCTAAAATTACTTCTTCTAATTCTTCAAATTTAGGTTCTGAATTGTTTAAATATAATGGAGAAACATCGCATCCAAATCTTTTAAATACTTTTTTTATAACTCCAAAATATTCTTCTTGATCCAAAGGATCACTAGGAGGAGGAATAAATAAAACATTTGGATTATTCTTTCCTGAAAGTCTAACTATTTCTTCATCTATTGCTTTAGTTTTATGATTTGTACCGGGTCTTCCAGTCTCACCGCCCCCTATTGCAACTATTTTGACCATATTTTTGGCGAATAATATCTATATTTAAACATTGTGTAAAAGAAATATCTGTAGAAAAGCTTTAAAATATTTCAATATTACTTTATATCTATGGAAGAAAAAATCAAATTTTTTGCATTAGAAAATGCGATAAAATTCAATGGAAAATGTAATCCTGGTGCTGTTATTGGAAAAATTCTAGCTTTGCATCCAGAAGCTAGAAAAGATATGAAATTATTATCTAAAACAATTCAAGAGATTGTAAGAGAAGTTAATTCAATGGCTTTAGATGAACAAAAAAATGCTTTTAAATCTGTTGATAAAATAAAAAAACCTAAAAAAATTATTCAAGAAGGGTTACCTGAGTTACCTAATGCTATAAAAGGTAAAGTTGTAACTAGAATTCCTCCTGAACCTAGTAAATATAATCATTTGGGTCATGCATTATCTTTCTTAATAAATTATACTTATGCGAAAAAATATGATGGAAAATGCATATTAAAATTTGAAGACACAAATCCTGAAAAATGTACTAAAGAATTTGCAGATGCTATGGAACATGACATTATAAAATATTTAGGAATTAAACCAGATAAAATTATTTACATTAGTGATGATATGTCTCAGATGATTCAAGTTGCAGATGAAATGGTAAAAAAAGAACATGCATATGTTTGTTTTTGTGATCGAGATTCAATGCAAGATTTCAGACACAAAGGTATTGAATGTCCGTGTAGAAATAATCCTGTTTCTAAAAATATTGATGAATGGGAAAATATGAAATTGAAAAAATATAAACAGGGTGAAGCAATTTTAAGACTAAAAGGACAAGTTGATGCACTTAATCAAGTTATGAGAGATCCAGTTATTTGGAGGATTAATTATCATCCTCATTTTAGACATGGAGATAAATACTGTGTTTGGCCACTTTATGATTTTGAAAATTCAGTTGAAGATTGCAAATATGGTGTAACACATATTCTAAGAAGTTCTGAATTTGGAACTATGAGAACAGAACTTCAAAATTTTATAAAAGATAAAATTGGATGCAAAAAACAAACAGTTGTTCAATATGGAAGATTCAATATTAAAGGTGCTACAACTAAAGGAAGAGAAATTCGTGAATTAATTAAAGAAGGTAAAGTGAGTGGATGGGATGATCCATCATTAGTTACACTTAAAGCATTAAATAGGAGAGGAATATTGCAAGAAACCTTAGTTGAATTAATGAATCAAATGAAAATATCAGCTAATACTGGAAAAAACATTGATTGGACAATGATTTCATCAATTAATAGGTCAATTTTAGATCCAGTAACAAATAAATATTTTTTAATTATTGATCCTGTTGAAATTGATGTTTTACAAGCTCCTAAACAAAAAATTGAATTAAATTTACATCCAGATCATCCAAAAAGGGGAAGTAGATTATTTGAAACATCTTCAAAATTCTATATAAATAAAGAAGATCATGATAATATAAGGCAAGGAGACCTGGTTAGACTCATGGATTGTTTAAATTTTATTTATGAAACAAAATTTAAATTTCATTCTTTAAATCATGAAGAATATAGAAAAACTGGAAAACAAATTATTCAATGGTTACCTGTATCTGATAATTTAACTAATGTTAGTGTTAGAATGCCAGATAATAATATTCTAGAGGGATTAGCTGAGGCAAGTATTTCAAAGCTTAATATAGGAGATATTATTCAATTTCAACGGTTTGGATTTTGTAAGCTTGACTCAATTAAAGATAATAAATATAATTTTATGTTTACAAATAAATAAAAGGTGATTATATGTATTTAGTAACTAAAGCACAAATTAGAGATATTGTAGGGAATGTTAATATTGCTGAAGAATTTTATCCAGCTCTAAATATTGAAGTTAAGAGAATTATATTAAAAGCATTAGAAAGAGCTAAAAAAAACAATAGAAGAACATTAATGGCTAGAGATCTATGAAGATTTCTTAAGTTTTTTTATTAATAAATCACATTTAGTAATTTTGTCCTTTAATCTATGCAATCTATCTTTTGGATATGATTTTTTCTTTTTTGCATTAGCATATCTTGATTTTAATTTTTTCAATTTATTTTCATAAGGAACAAATTTATTGTTACTATAATGAATTGAAATTTTGTCTTCAAGTTCAGTTCTTCGATCAACATTTAATTTCATTAATCTATCTTCAATTCTTTGTTTAAAATTACCTTGCTCTAAAAGTTCTTTTTTTGTAAAAACTGTTTTTACTTCTTCATTTCCTACAATTTGTTGCCTATTTTCTTTTTTTACTTGTCGAAATGCAGCATATGCTAAGTATCTTAAAAACAAATTTACTTTTTCCTTAGAATATTGGCTGTAATCTTCAAACATCTTACATCTTAAAATTCAGGAATGATTTTTTTTTCTGTTCAGGTTCTCTAGGCATATTCAAAGTTGGTAAGGGTTTAGTACCATTAAATTGATTTGCAGAGGGCGGTATTGAACTAGGTATTGAAGGTTTTGAACTTGATCTTAATGATTGTCTAGGAAGAGAATTAATTCCTTCAGCATCTTCAACCATATCAGCTATAGCAACAATTCCTTTAGCAATTTTCTCATTTTGAATTTCTATTCTTTCAAGTCTTTCAACAATTTTATCTAGTTTTTGTGTAACCAAGACTGCATCATGTGTGTCCATTTTAAGGTCATCAGATGCTTCTGCAAAAATCTTTATTAATGAGTTAATTGATTTTGCTAAATCTTCATTTGAACCATATCTTTCATTATCTTTATTTAATTCATTAATTTGTCTTCGTAATTTATCTGATTCAGAATCCATAGAGTATCACCATAAAAATCAATCATATTTGAGGATATTTAAAATTTGCTATTTTTTTCAAATTTTAAACTTCGAACTTTATCCTAAATGAGATTGTTTAAAATTTGCTATTTTTAACATAGAATTACAACTGTTTCTCAATTTTAGCTACATAAAAACCTTCAGTGTTATTATCTTGAGGCCATAACCTTAATGTTTTTTTAACTTCAGAATTATATTTTTCACCATCAAATTCAGAAATTGTTTTTGACTTAGGAATATTTAATTTAATATCTAGTAATTTTGCTTTTTTATAATTATTTAATAAATATGATACAGTTGCTTCATTTTCAATAGGTTCTGTTGAACAAGTTGAATATACCATAGTTCCACCGGGTTTTAATATTGTAAATCCTGTTTCAATTAATTTACGTTGAGTTGCTGCTAATCTTTCAATCATTGTTGGATTCCAAATCCGTAAAGTCTTAAGACTTTTTCTTATTGTACCTGTACCTGAACATGGAGCATCAACAAGAATTTTATCAAACATTATATTTTTTTTAGCAAACCATTGTCCAAACATCATTGTAATAATTACATTTGTTAATCCCATTCTTTGTACATTAATTCCTAAAGGTTTTAGTCTAATTCCTGTAAAATCATTAGCTATTACAAGTCCTTTATTTTCCATATATTGAGCGATTTGAGTTGTTTTACTTCCAGGTGCAGCGCACATATCAAGAATTAATTCTCCAGGTTTAGGATCTAAAACTATTGGAGGAATCATAGAAGCTGCTTCTTGTACATAATAATAACCTAATGAATGTTCTAATGTGTTTCCAATATCCAATCTTCCTGTTTCATGTTCAACCCAAAAACCTTCTTTACAAAAGGGCACTTGAGTTAATATCCAGCCCCTTTTTTTTAATGCTTTTTTAACTTTAGGAATTGTTGATTTGATTGTATTTATTCTTATAGACCTTGTTAAATATGAAAGACTATATTTTATGTATTCATCATATCTATCCCCTAATAATTTCTTATATCTCTTTTCAAATTCAGGTTTAAATTTTACTTTATTTGTATCTGGGAAAGGTTTTAACTCCATAAACATTTAGAATTAATGGATTGTATAAAATAGTTTGGTTATTTATAATACTTGTAAGATTAAAGTTAAAATTATACATACAACACCTGCAACAAGCATTCTTGATACACTTTTAATGATATTATCTTTAGATATTTTTCCTAAAAAAGCACCTAAAAAACCAAGTAAAATAAATGCTATAATCATAGAAATTACATAAGCTGAAAAAAGATTACCGTTAACAAAAAAAAAAGGAGTTATCACAATTAATGAAGAAATAAATGGGCTCAAACCGTCAGTTACAGTAATAATTTTAACAGCGAAATTTTCAGCTCTTTCAATTTTAGTTGACTTCATGTCTTTAAGTATTGCTTTTTCTAATTCATGAATTTTTTTCTTACGCTCTGCTTTTTCAGTATAATACGCTCCCCACGCACCACTAACTCCCATAGCTATTGATGCACCTAAACCAGTTTTTATAATTACCATTGCACTATCTATACCTGCATAATACGCACCTAGTAAGATACCCATTATTGTAAGAATTCCATCAAAAGAATTATTTGCAAATACTCTTCTAGCAATATTACTAATATTAGAGATTTTATCATACTCTTTATAATTTTTAAGAAATTTTTTAACAAGCATTGTCTTTAATGTGGCGAATCTTGATGTGTTTGTGCTTCCTCAACAATTTCTTTGCCTGAAGCAACTTTATCAATACTATGAATACTAGCCCCTTTATCTTCTATAACTTTCATTATTTCATCATAATTAATAGTAGTTCCTTTAATAGTTATTTTAACATTTTCTACTTTACTATCAATTTCATAAACAGTTATATCTACTCCATCAATATGAGGCAAATCACTGAGTTCTTTGGCAAGTTCTATTATAGAAGGTTGGTGTGGTTTTAGTACATCTAAAACTAATAATCTTATTCTAGCCATTGTATTTTCTACAGCCAATAGAGTATTGGTTACTTTAAATAATTTTTGGTGATTTAGATTTCTTTTATCATATATGGACCTTCTAATTTGTACCCATATTTTTTATAATATTCTCGAGCCCCAATACCCGATATAACTACAATTTTGTCTTTTTTATTTAAGTTTGAAATCTCTTGTGCTTTAGTTAATAATTTGTTTCCTAAACCTTTGTGTTGAATATTTCCTTCATCACCTAAACCTACAGCACTACCAACAACATGCAATTCTCTAATTATTGAACTTGTTTTAGTGATTTCACCACGTAAATTTGAACTAGGAAATCTTAATCTACAATAACCAAATAAATGGTTTCTATTTTTGTCTTCAAAAGTAATAAAAAATTCTTTTCCTTCACTTGCGCCGTATTCTTCAACAAACAATTGTAATTCTTTTTCACTAATTTTCATATTTCTTGAAGCAAGTCCTGCTTCTCTACACCTTATACATTGACAAATAATTTTTTCTTTTGAAGTAATTTTTTCAACATATTGTCTTAAATTTGTTTTGTCAACACCTGCTTCTGTTTGAAATGTTGGGATATCTCTTTGAACTCTCATTATTCTAACCCATCTAGGAATATGTTTTTTAAAATCAGCAATAATTTTTGCTGCAGTTTCTGTAGAAATTGGAACATATTTTTCATGTTTTAATAAATTAAATAATCCGGTTCCTTTCATAACCATTGTAGGATATATTTTATACATATCAGGTCTATAATCTTCATTTTCAAGTGTTTTGATTAATTCTTTTAAATCTTTTTTAGGATTAGATTTAGGAAGTCCAGGCATCATGTGGTAATTTATTTTAAAACCTAGATCTTTTAATATTCTAGTAGAATCAATTGTTGTTTGATTATTATGTCCTCTATTAACAAATTTTAATATTTCATCATTTGTAGTTTGAACACCTAGTTCAACTCTCGTACATCCATATTCAAGAAGCTCATTTCCTTGTTTTAATAATCCATAATCTGGTTTAGTTTCAATTGTTAACCCTACACATCTAATAATACTTTTTTCATTTATTTTTTGTTCTTTTTTAAGTGTGGAATTTCCTTTTAATTTTAACAATTTTTCATGAATTTTTTTAATTCTAAGTGGATCATCTTTATCTCCAGGTAACATAAAAAATTTTTTGAATTTTACAAAATCCAATTCATTATTATTATAAAATAAATTTGAAAAATCATTAAGTGCTTTAAAAATATACATAATAAACTCATCCTTATACTTTTTATCTAATGATAAAAACGTTCCACCTTGTACAATAATTTCTGTTTTTTGTGGATTTTGATGAAGTATTACAAATTGCTCTAATCTATTAAATACAATCAAATAAGGATCATACAAATTTCTAATGGATCTCATTGTTGAAGGTTCTTTACCTGTGTATGATTGAGGTACATCACCAAACTCACTTCCTGGACCACCTGGACAATAAATACAAGTACCATGTGGACATTTATGTGGTTTACACATTAATGCTATAGGTGCAACTCCAGATAGAGTTCTTGTTGGTTTTGTTATTAATTTTAAATTTTTATAATCATCATTATTTGCATGAAGAAGAATTTCAGCGTCAGTAGGAATACGTTTAATTCCATGTTTTTTAGCTAATTTATTTTTTAAAATATTTAGATTATGTTTAGATATTTCTTCTTTTTTTAATATTGAAATGATTTCTGTATAAAAATCCATGATAAAATGAGGAAAGAATATTTGTTTTAAAAAAGTATACTAAATTAGATTCTTAGATTTCTAAATATTTTTTAACTTTTACTACTAACTCATCATTTTCAAATGGTTTTGTAATATAAGCTAAAGATTTTAGTTTTCTAAGGTAACTTTTATCAATTGCTGATAACTTTAAAGCTGTTAAAAAAATAATTTTTAGATCTTTTGTTTTTGGATTAGATCTCAGTTCTTCACAAACATCAAATCCTGACATAATTGGCATCATAATATCTAAAAGTATTAAATCTGGTTTTTTTTTGTTAATTATATTTAAAGCATCTTCACCATTATAAGAACATATTACTTCAATTCCCTCTGCATCAAAAATTGCTTCTATTAGCTTTACCATATGAGGTTCATCATCAACCACAAGAACTTTTTTTTTTGATTTCATATTAATTATCTACTTATAATAAACTCTTTAAAAATGTTACGAATTTTTTTAGAATTAAAATTCTTTTTTAAAAACATTTTACTAATATTAGATTTCATTAAGTATAAAAATAAATATAACATTCAATATGATATGGCAGGATTACTTGATATCAAAAAAATTATTACTCAAAGAACTACAGATCAAAAAGATGTACCTAAACATGTTATTGTTAATCTATATCCTTGTGAAGAGTTTAAAAAAGTTATATCTCTTGCAGATGATTTAATGCAATTGCAAATTAATAAAAATATTCCAATATTAACTCTCTCTCTAGGCAATGAAGAAAATATTGATCAAAAAATCTTATTTAATTATATAGAAAAATTATCAAATTGGATTAATGAAAAGAAAATTAAGTTTACTGTTATAGGTAAATGGTATGAATTAGAAGGACGATTAGTTGAAGAATTAAAAAAATTAAATACTCAAAGTTCTGAATTTGATCATTTTTTCTTGAATTTATGTATTAATTATAATCCTAAACAAGAAATTGCTGATGCTTGTAGAGTAATTATACGAAAAATAATTCAAGATAAGTCTGATATTGATTCAATTTCTCCTGAATTAATTAAAGAAAACATATATAGTTCATTCTTGATACCTCCTGAAATTGTAATTGAACCAAGTTTAGAATTTTCAGGAACATTTTTATGGGACTCTAAGGGAAGTAAAATAATTAATTTAAATAAACCTTTAAGTGATATTAGTATCCAAGATATTGAAAAGAAACTTTAATATATTTTTAATTTTGATTCTATTTGGTATTTCTAAGCACTAGATTTAAATAGCATTTGTCTTTTTTCAATTGACATGGCATTAAAGTATAAAACAACTAAAGATATTCCCGTTTCAAAAAAAATCATTGATCAAGTTATTGGTCAAAAGCATGCGGTTAAAATAGTTAGAAAAGCTGCAGAACAAAGAAGACATGTTTTACTTATAGGTGAACCAGGTACAGGAAAATCTATGCTTGGTCTTGCACTAGCTGAACTTTTACCTAAAGAAAAATTAGTAGATATTTTGTCTTTTCCTAATCCAAATGATGAAAATCAACCTCTTATTAGAACAATGCCGGGAGGAAAAGGAAGAGAATTTGTTGCAAAAGCAAAAGTACAATCTGATTCAAATTTAAAAAATGTAAATATTTTAATGATAATTTTAATTTTAGTTTCAACTTTTTTGCCATATTATCTTTGGAAAAATAATTTTTTTGTACCTGATAATCCTACTGCAAATGCAATTATTTATTCAGCATCTATGGTTACAGGAATGGTATTTGTTTTTGGAATTGTTTTTATGATGAATTTTAATAAAAAAATGGATAAGAAAGTTTTATCACCTAAAGTTATAGTTGATAATTTTGGGAAAAAACAGGCACCTTTTTTTGACGCTACAGGAGCTCACGCTGGAGCTTTATTAGGAGACGTTTTACATGATCCATTTCAATCTGGTGGTCTAGGAACACCTAGCCATGAAAGGGTAATTGCCGGTATGATTCATAAAGGTAATATGGGAGTATTATTTGTTGATGAAATAGCAACATTACAACCTCAAACACAGCAGGAATTGTTATCTGCTCTTCAAGAAGGAAAATATTCAATTACAGGTCAATCTGAAAGAAGTGCTGGAGCTATGGTTAGAACTGAACCAGTCCCATGTAATTTTATTATGATTGCCGCAGGAAATATGGAAACACTTAAACATATGCATCCTGCTTTACGTTCAAGAATTAGAGGATATGGATATGAAGTATTTATGGATGAAACTATTCCAGACACAAAAGAAAATAGAGAAAAAATTGCAGTTTTTGTGGCTCAAGAAGTTAAAAAAGATCAAAAAATTCCTCATTTTTCAAAAACTGCTGTTGAATCAATTATACATGAAGCTCAAAAAAGGGCTAACAGAAAGAATCATTTAACATTAAGACTTAGAGATTTAGGTGGTTTGATTAGAGCTGCAGGAGATATTGCTAAAGAAGAAAAAGCTAAGTTAGTTGAACCTAAACATATTGAAAAAGCAAAACAAGTAGCAAGAACACTAGAACAACAAATTGCTGATAAATATATTGAGAGAAAAAAGGAATATGAAGTAATTAAGACAAAAGGGAAACAAATTGGAAGAGTTAATGGATTAGCAGTAATTGGTGGAGGAGCTGCATTTTCAGGTATAATTTTACCAATTGAATCTGAAGTAACAATGGGTGGGAAAGAAACTCAAGTAATAGCTACAGGTAAATTAGGTGAAATTGCTAAGGAAGCCATAATAAATGTCACTGCTATAGTCAAAAAATTCTTTGGAGAAGACATTAAAGAAAAATATGATATCTATGTCCAATTTCTTCAAACACATGAAGGGGTTGAAGGAGATTCAGCAAGTATTGCTGTAGCTACTACAATAATCTCAGCTCTTAAAAAAATTCCTATCAGACAAGACATTGCAATGACAGGAAGTCTTTCAGTTAGAGGTGAAGTTTTACCAATTGGCGGAGTAACAAGCAAAGTTGAAGCTGCAATTGAAGCTGGATTAAATGCTGTTATTGTACCTAAATCTAATTTAAAAGACATAATTATTAACAATGTTAAATTAAAAAGAATTAAAGTAATTCCAGTAACAACAATCAAAGAAGTCTTAGAACATGCACTTGATTGGAAAGGGAATGAAAAAATTTTAAAAGAAATTAAAGCCGCGAAATGAATGAAAAACATTTTTTAAGGATAGTTTTAATTGTTTCTGTTCTAGGAATAATTTCTTTATTTATTATTGCAAAAAATATTCAAATTAATGACACCACAATTCAAAAAATAAATAATGAAGAAATTAAAGGTAGTATCATTGTTGGTGGAGTAGTAAAAGAAGTACAATCTTCCAATAAATTCACTAAATTAACAATATTTAATGAAAATGAAATTGATGCTGTAGCTTATTCTTATATTAATATTTCAAAAGGAGATAATGTTAAAATCATCGGAAAGTATGAAAACCATCTTTTAATTATAGACGAATTAACTCTCATTTAAATCGAAATATATATAAACCATATCTGTTAATCTCTTTATTGTGGGGTAAATGAATAAACTAGTGCATATAGTAGATGAGTTTATAGAAGGTAAAAACGCTATTTGGAATCATGAAGATTGGCTTGATCTAGTTGAAAATGTTAATAAAAGTGGCATAAATATAAATGAAAATGATCTTGGTGAATTTTTAGAGACTGAAAAAAATGTTTTTTTAGCTAAAAAACAAGGTCTAAAAATAGTATCAAAATCTAAATTAATTAACTTATGTAGATCATTTATTAAAAAAACTAAAGGAAATTATACAAATGATGATTGGCTTAATTTCCTTAATACCTTAAGTTCTATTGGATTTTATAACAAATTTGAATTGAAATATTACTTAGATGCTGAAAAAATAAAATTTCAAAATAGAAATGAAAATAATTTAAAACAAAAATTAGAACAAGCAAAGAATAAAATCAAATCTGAAAAATCATCAATATCGACTCTTAAGAATAATGTTGATAATAATATTCATGCTGTTTCTTCTCTTCAAAAACAACTTATTAGAAGAGATTCACATATTATTAGTCTAAATCATTTAATTGAATCATTAAAACAAGATATTATATCAAATAAAGAAAAAATTAGTGAATTAAAAAATAAATCAAAATCATTATCAAGTGAAAAAACAATAGTTGAAAAAACGCAAAAAACTCTTTTTAGCAAAGAAGAATTACTTCATATTAAAGAAAAAACCTTGAAAGAACAACAACAGGAAATTGAATCAAAAAAATTAGAACTTTTAAAAAAATTAAAAGATTATGATCATTTACAAAAAAAAAATCTTGAACTTTCTACCAAAATATCAAAATTAGAAAATAAAGAAAAAACCAAATATAAACTAACTTTTTTACATAATAAAAAAGATAAACATAATGAAAAACTAATAAACTCATTAAATCAAGAAATTATTCGTCTAAAAAATATTGTTAAACAGCAACAAGAAACATTCAAAACAAGAAATCATGATTTAAATGACGCAGAGTCTAAATTAAAACATTTAGGTAAAGAAATTACCAAAAGCAAAATTGAATTACATAAAAAAGAAGTGTTTGTTAGAACACATGAAAAACCAATATTAGAAAAACAAACACAATTAGATAATCTTAAGAAAAAACTATCAATAAAAGAAAAAAATCTTAATAAGAAACAAATGGAAGTTTCAAATTTGATTTCTGAATCAGAAATTAAAGCAGAGACTGCTAGAAGAAAAATAAAAGAACTTCAATTATTAGAAACTAAATATGTTCTTAAAGAAGATAATTTAAATCAAAGAAAGGAAAATTTGAAAAATTTAATTCAAAAAATCAAAGAAAAAAATGAACATATTAAAAATAAAAAATTAAATTTAATGTCAAAAATTGAAGAATTTGAAAAACAAGACCTGGATTTTCAAAAACAAAAATTAATTTTAGTAAATGAATTAAAACAATTAAAATCTCAAAAAGCACTAATGAAAAAAAGATTTATGCTTTCTTCTAAAAACAAACTTCATTTAAACCAAAAATATATTGATCTTGAAAAAAAAGAAAAAGAATTAAACAATTTGGAGTCATCTTTAAAAAATGATAAAACAGAATTAAACAAACATATAGCAACTATTCTTAATGAAAAAGAATACTATACTAAAAAGAATTTAGAATTAAAAAAATCTAAAAAGAATTTAGAATTATCAAAAAAAGCGTTGATTCGTAAACAAAACTCTATTGATAAAACAACAGTTCTACAAAGTTCCAAAATAAATAGAATTGAGAAACTTAAGCTTAATTTAAGCAAAAAAATCTCTGAATTTAACATTGAAGTATCTGAATTTAAAAAGAAAAAATTAAATTTTGAAAAAAAACAAGCAATGTTTGATAAAAAACAAAAGGAATTTTTACAAAAATCAATTAAATTAGAGAAAAAAATTAATATTATTAATACACAAGAAAATAAACTGAAAACAAAAAAACAAGTATTAAATGAATTAGCAATTGAATTAAATAAAAATCAAGCATTAATTGATAATAAATCAAAACAAACTCTAGATAAGGAAATACTTCATGATTCAATTAGAAAAGATCTAAATAGTAAAGAAAAGAATCTAACTAAAAAAGAAAAAGAAATTGAAGAATCAAGGGTTGAATTAGAAAAAAGAATTAATTCACTTTCAAATGAACTTGATGAAAATCAAGCATTAATTGAATTTTTAAATAAGAAAGAAAAAGATCTTATTGAAAAAGAAAGAGAACTTAATTCTGTTAATGAAATGCTTTCAAAAAAAGCTAAAGCTTTATTCAAAGACAAAGCAATATTAGATAAAGAAAAACAAAGAATTAAATCATTATACAATAAATCAAAAAAAGTAAATAAGCAATTAATTAGTGAAAAAAATGAATTAAAAAGTAAAGAAAAGCACGCAGATAAAATTTTAAAGGAAAAAAAAGAAATTGAATCTCTTAAACAAATTTTAATTAAAAAAAGTAAAGAACTAAATACATTAGAAAAAAAATTAAGTGACCAAAAAAAAGAAGTTGTAAAAGAACAAATCATATTAAAAAAAGAACAAATTAAATTAGCAAAAAAGAAGTGAAAAATTTATGAAAGATCTTATTATTAAAGAGATTGAAAAAGATTTGAAAGCGAAATTACAAGATCGTGAAGATAGTGTTAAATTAAAAGAATTAGAGCTAAAAAAACAATTAATAAATTTTGAAAAAAAACAAAAAATATTAGAAAAAAAATCTAAAAATATAAATGAAAAATTAAGTAAAATTTCAAAAAATAAAAGTATTATTTCTAAAAAAAATATTGAAATTAAAGAAAATTTAAAGAAAATTTCAACAAAAGAACAAAAAATACTAGATTCAATGAAATTAAATGAAATTAAATCTAAAAAAAATTCTCAATCTGAATTTTATATAAAAAATAAACTTAATGAAATTTCAAATCTTGAAAATACAAATCGAGTTAAAACAATTGAAATTGAACAAAAATCAAAGAGAATAAAAGAATTAAGTGATAACTTTGATTTCAAATTAAAAGCCATGAATCTTAAAGAAGCTAGCATTAGATCAAAATTAGGTAAGATTGTTAAAGAAAAATTAAACAAAGAGAAAAATATTGACAATAGATATAATGACAAAAAAAGAAAATTAGAAGAACATTTTAACCATAATAAAGAAATATTAGATTCTAAAAAAAAGGATTTAGAAAAGTTAGAAAATTTATTGGATAAAAAACATAAAGAATTAGATATTACATCAAATGAATTAGAAAAATATTCACATAAACTAAATTCTAGATTTAAAAAATTAAATGCTTTTGAAATAGAACATAAATCAAATTTATCAGAAATACATCATAGAACTAAACTTCTAAATTTAACTATGAAAAAATTGGATGCTGAAAGAAATAAATTAAAAATGTATGAAATCTCCTTAAATAATAAAGAACGCTCTTTAAAAAAACTTCAAAAAAATATTAATGAAAAAGAAGTAAATATTAAAGAACGTGAAAAAAATATAAATAAAAAAACTGATGAACTTTCAATTGCTCAAAATAAATTATTAGAAAAAGATCATTTAACTAAAAAAAATAAAGAACATTTAATTTCACAAATTAAATTAGTTGATTTAAAACATTCTGAATACACATCAAAAAAACGTGAACTTGACCTAAAATCAGATTTATTATTTGAAAAAGAACGACATTTAATAGAACTTGATAAGGAATTAAATAAAAAGAATGTAAAAATTAAAGAAAAAAATTCAAATCTTAATCAAAAAGAGAAATTTTTAATTGATAGAGAAAAAAGATTAGACACTCTAGAAAAATCTCTTAATGAAACTGAAAAAAATTTAATTCTACAAATTGAGAATTTAGAAATTAACGAAACTTCAATTGCTTCAAAATCTAAAGAACTTGATTCTTTTGAACTTCATTTAAATAAAAAAGAAAGTAGATTACAAAAATGGGAAGATAAATTTGAAAGCAAAAAAAAATTATTTGAAGAAAAAATTATTGAATTTAATAAACTTGAACAAACATACAAAAATGAAAAAAACTCTTTGAAAAATTTAGAAAAAGAGCTTGAAAATAAGGAAAAAAATATCAATATTTCTTTTAATAAGTTACAGTTAAAAAAAAGTAAAGTAGAACTTGAGATTAAAAAACTTCATTCATTAAAAAGAGGTTTGCTTAAAAAAATTGAATCTATTAATAAAAAAGAAATTGAATTAGAAGAAGAAAAAAATCAATTTTTTAATAATAAAGATAAATTAAAGTATGATGTTGAAAATTTAATGGATCTTAGAAAAAGTGAAGAAGAAAAAATATATGAATTAAGACAAAAAATCAAAGAACTTGAAATTAAATCTGAGAAACATAACCATAAAATTGATAAAAAATATAGTAAAATTTTACAAAGAGAAGAAAACCTCAAAGAAGCTGAACAAGAAATAAAAGAAGGTAAAGATCATCTTGATAAATTAAGAACACACTACATTAGTGAATTAAATAAATTGAAACAAAGCCAAGATGAGTTAATAAAATACAAAAATACTGTTAAAAAAATTAAGGAATTTATGTAACTTATTCAAATTCTTTATCTAAATCGTCTTCATCGACAGTTTCATCATATGCTGAATCATATCCTTTCATAAAACCTTCTTCTTCAGGAGTAATTTCATCGTCATCTAATTGGTCTTTTGGTGACTCATTAATTGAATCATCATAAACTTCATCCTCAAAATCATTTGCCATTTTGAGCCCTCCTCATAACCACTTAATTGCAGTTATATCTTTTTTTTGGTGTGTAGACCTTATTTTAAATACTTTTCGTTTTATTTTCACTTTAAAAAAATATTGATTTTAAGAAAATAAGTGAAATCAAGAGCTTTTAGCCTGATTTTTAACTTTGTTAATTGCTTGACTAATTTTTTCTTTATCGCCTAAATAATAATGTTTTATAGGCTTAAATTTAGAATTTAACTCATAAACTAAAGGAATTCCTGTTGGGATATTTAAATTAGGAATTTCTTTATTTGAAATTTTATCCAAATATTTAACTAATGCTCTAAGACTATTACCATGAGCACTAATAATTATTTTTCTTCCTTTTTTTATATTCTTTAATATTTCTTCTTTATAATAAGGCAAAACTCTATTTATTGTATCTTTTAAACATTCTCCATAAGGTAAATCTTTTCTAAGTATATTTTTATATAAAGGATCATGGCCTGGCCACCGTATATCTTTTTTTGTTAATAATGGAGGTCTCACATTATAACTTCTTCTCCAAATATGAACTTGTTTTTCACCCTCTTTTTTACATGTTTCTGTTTTATTTAGGCCTTGTAATGCTCCATAATGTCTTTCATTTAGTTTCCAAGAATAAATTACAGAAATTTTCAAATTCATTTCCTTAAGAGCATAATCGAGTGTTTTAGTGGCTCTCTTTAGAACTGAAGTATAAGCCAAGTCAAATACAAAGCCTTGTTTTTTCAATATTTTTCCCGCTTCCTTTGCTTCATTTATTCCTTGTTTAGATAACCCTACATCAGTCCATCCTGTAAATTTATTTGACTTATTCCAGACTGATTGGCCATGCCGAAGTAAAACTAGTTTATACATATTTAGAATTTATTCATTTATAGTTTTTATATCTTTAGTTTTTTTATAAGGTAAATTAATATCTTCAAAAATTGATTTAAGTTTATTTTTTTGTTCTCCTGTTAAACCTTTCCAATCTAATAGAGCAAAATTAACTATACCTTTAGTAGATGAAATCATTTCTAAAACTGTGTCCTTAGTTAATTTTTCAACAGCATATTTAGGACAAATATGAGACATTGTAATGTTAGAATTTAATTCGATTTTATTAAAATTAGAACAATAATGCATTCCTCCAAATCCAATAACAATTTCTTGATCCTTTGTTTCAAATGAATCAATAGTTTGAATAATTGTATTTGCTATAATATTTGCAGCTAATTTATCTAACCATTGTTCTTTATTTGAGCCTATTTCAATGTAAAAACAAGGTGTTTTTAAATTTGGTCCATGATGTGTTGCTTCAAGTGATACTAAATAATTTGAATCTTTGGCATTTTTGTTTAATAAAATAAAAGCCTGCTTTGCTAATCTAGGTGCACTCATGCATAAAACATTATCAATACCTCCATATTCAGCCCGTTCAAAATTTCCTGGAAAATGAATTGAAAGAGTTTTTTCACCAGATTTACTTTGATGTCTAGTTGCAAAAATTACATAATCTGAATCAAAATATTCTTCTTTAAGATTCACTGTTTCATCTTCAATAACTACTAAATTAACATTAGACTTATCTGAAATATTTTTTTTAATTAATTCTTCATAAATATTCATTCCTGCTAGATCTTTTTTTGAAACAATTATTGTGAATTTCATAATGAACATTAATTAAATTAGAATTATAAAACTTTTCTAAAATGAATAGTTATAAAACGATAATTATTTATAGCACAATTTTTATACTTTTTATCTATGAATCATACTTATAGAAAATTTGGTCCAACTTTAGTTGTTTTAATATTACTCTATTTTGCATATATTATTCTTAAACCATTTTTAATGCCTATGATTACTGTTTCAATTTTATCATATTTATTTTATCCTATTTACAAGAAAATTTCAAGCAAAATCAAAAGTAGAGGTTGGTCTGCTGTAATTATGATATTACTCATATTTTTAATTTTCATTGTTCCTATATCGTATATTACTGGAACTTTAATTAATGAAATACCTGATGTTTTTGAAAATATTGTATATGTTGCTGATCATGCATATTTAGTTAATGATTTTTTAACCGATGTATATGCTAATTTTGGTGTTTCATTTGATTTAACCAATCTTGTTTCAACTATTGCCTCCAAAATATTAATATTTCTTCAAAATTCACTTGGAGCAATTCCAGGACATGCTTTTAACATTAGTTTAGGATTGTTTTTTATGTTCTTTTTCTTTAAAGAAGGACCAAACATGATTCATGGTATTAGTGAAATTTTGCCTTTTGGTAAAAAAAGATCATTAGTAATTTTTGAAAAAGTTAAAGATATGATTGATGCAGTTGTTTATGGTCAACTAATTACTGCCATAATCCAATTTGTACTTTTACTTTTAGCATATTCAATTTTAGGAGTTAAAGCACCTATTTTTTGGGCAATTACAACTTTCTTTTTTTCAATGATACCTGTTGTAGGTCCAGCTATTATTTATGTTCCAATTAGTGCAATTATGATTATTAAAGGATTTGTTGGAACTAACACAATTTTAGCTGTAAAAGGAATTATCCTTTTAGTTTTTGGATTTGGAATTGTCAGCTCAGTAGATAATTTAGTCAAACCTTTAGTTATCAGTGGAAAAGTTAAAGTTCATCCAGCCCTTATTTTAATTGGAGTTATTGGAGGAATTATTGCTTATGGAATGATTGGACTTGTTTTAGGACCAATGATACTAGTATTACTTCTAACAATATTTGAAACATATAAAATTCCAAAGCTTTAGAATTTTGACAAATAAATATTTAAACTATCTGTGTTTCTATCGACATATTATATTTTATTTGCCACGATCGCATTAGGTCCGCTAACCTTTAATAAGGTTAGAAACCAAATAGATGCGACATACGCACAAAAAAAGTGCTTAGTCACATAAGATATATCATTTTGCCACGATCGCATAATCCGGTATTGCGCTGGCCTTGAGAGCCAGTCCCTTTGGGATTGCCGGTTCAAATCCGGCTCGTGGCGCTTTTTTTATTGTAATTGTTTGATCGAATTTTTTAAATTTTTGAAGCTTTCCATATTTATTTTTGTTTTAATAAAATTGAAATTATATATGTGAGAAACATTTAAAAATATCTTTAATTAACCATATTAGTATGGCAGCAGACGAAATTAAATGTCCAAAATGGAAAGGAAAAATGGAAAAAGGAAAAATATTGTCACCTAAATCATCAAAATGGGTAAAAGGAAAACCTTTAACAACACTTTCGGTTCTAAAAGGTGAAATTATTTGGACATATAGATGTTCTAGTTGTGGTTATTTAGAATCTTATGCATAAAAAAACCATAAGAAAATTTTAAATATAGGATTATCTAACCCAATAACCAATGGAAGTGATGGGAGGATCAGGTATTGGATCAATTCTTGGAATTTTAATAATAATTATTGTTTTAATATTAAGTTTAGTATTATCTTTATTCTTATACTTTTTGCCTTCAATAATTGCTAGGAAAAAAGATAATTTTACTGTTATAATTTTGTTAAATATGTTTCTTTGCTGGATACCTGGTGTATGGTTGATAATTTTAATAGTTGCAATTGCATCCGGGCGTAAAATTGCAAATGGTGGGAATAATGTTATAATTCAACAAAATATTTCTGCTTCAGGTTCTAAGAAAAAAGGGGCTAAAAATGTATCTCAAAACGCTCAACAAGGAACAGGAGGAAAAAATAACTCTAACTTTCCAACTTGGTTAATTATACTCCTTGGAGTTTTTGTTTTAATATTCATATTAGTATTTGTTGGACTATTAATTATGATTTTTGCTGGAAATATTGGTTCTTTTCAACAAGGTTATGCTTACTCTTTAATTTAAAATTAGTATAAATGACGTATTTTGAATTGCTTTTAATGAATGTTTTGCATTTTTTTTCATATAAATAAGTCTACCAGGTTCCATACTTATTTCTTCACCTTCAAGATTAAATATACCTTTTCCTTCAATAACTTGTACATAACCTTCTTTAGTTGATGTATGATCTCCTATATCAGTATTAGCTGCCATACAAAATAATGTTACTTGAGTGTTTACTTCTTTAAAAATAACATTACTCAAAATTCCATCTTTTGAATATTTAATTAAGTCAAAAATATTTTTATTAGTCATTTTATCACCTATTTTTCTAAAACATTACATCTTATTTTAATCTAATGTTTAAAAGTTCATTTAGCATTTATTATTATTTTTTCTTAGAAACTTATTTAATCTTTGAACAGAATTAAACAACTTATGAAAACAATTCTATTAACAAATGATGATGGATATGATTCATCTGGATTTTATCCTTTACTTGAAGAACTTGACAAAGAATTTAATGTTGAAACACTTGTGCCTGATACTGAAAGAAGTTGGGTAGCTAAGTCTATTTCAAGATTTAACAAACTCTCATATAAAGAGATTAAACTAAATGATCGTTTAATATATGCACTTAATGGAACTCCTGCTGATTGTGCTCAAATTGGAATTCATGATGTGTGTAAAAAACTGCCTGATTTAGTTGTTTCAGGAATTAATCTAGGTGTTAATATTGGTCATGGATTTATTTTAAGTTCTGGCACAGTTGGTGCTGCTATGGAAGCTTCTATTAATGGTATAAGAGCAATATCTTCTTCACTACGTCTGCCCTTAAAGAATCTAGAAGATAAAAAAGAATTATTCAAGCCTCATACTTATGAAGTTTTTAGAAATGCCGCTAAAATTACAGCTAAAATTGTCAAGACTTTTGAAAATATTCCATTTCCTAAAGGAATTGATTTAATTACAATTAACATTCCATATGAAGCGGATTTAAATTCAAAAATTGAAATAACTAAGCCATTTAGAAATCATTATGGAAAATTATTTCATAAAGAAGGAAATGAATTTGTTCATAAAAATCCAAAATTTGATAATATTAAAACTGTTCCAGGTACTGATTTACATGCTCTAATGAATGGAAATATTTCAGTTACTCCATTAAATTTAGAATTAGCTTCAAAAGAAACAATGGATGCCTTTGAAAAATTATTTTTTGAGAATTGGAATTAATCAATAACAATAATTTGATTTCTACTTCCTATCCTTACTTGAGGTCCCCAGGTTAATGTTCCCATAGAAACAATAATTTTTGATCCTTTATAATCATGAATTCCTCTTGTAAACTTAAAAAACAAATTTACAAATATTGTAAAAGGAAAAAATTGTCCTCCATGAGTATGACCTGATAACACTAAATCAATTTTATGTTTTGCTGCTGCTTTTTCTCCTAAAGGTTCGTGAATCATTAAAATTGATTTTCCTTTAATTTTTGTTTTATTAATTACAATTTCAGGATCACTTTTATAATCTGCACCAAGTATTGTTAAATCTTTTATATAAACAGACTCATCATTTAGTATTTTTATATCTGCAGTCTTAAGCTGTTCTTCAATTTTTTTCTTCCCATCATAAAACTCATGATTTCCATGAATCATATATTTAGGTGCCTTAATTTTTTTAAGTGAATCAAACATATGAGAATCTAATTTTGTTGACATATCAGCTAAATCTCCAGTTATTAAAACAATATCAGGTTTTAATTTGTTTGTTATCTGAATTACTTTTTCTACTCTATTTTCTCTATTTGCAGGTCCAATATGAACATCTGTTAATTGTACAATTCTTTTTCCTAGACCAACATCATATTTTTGAACATATATGTTTCTTGAATTAAGATACCCATATCCTGTTAAAATTAATGTTAGAAAAAAAACATACAACCGAGGAATTTTAAAAATATCTGCTATTAAAAAATATACAAATAACTGAGAAAAAATTGCAAAAGACATCATTGAAATAAAATATAGTACTCTTGAAAACCCAGATGGTTTCTTTTGATTTAAACCCATTGATACCCAAACAAAAATAACGATTAAAGTTGAAATTAGTATTCCATATTTAACTGATTTTAATACAAAATAATTCATAAACCAAATTATTGTTGAGAAAATTATTGGCATTAAATATTGTAACATTTTTTACTGATATTTTCGTGCCTTTTTATGTCTTACCCTAATAATTTTAAAACACTATGTCCAAAACTTGTAAATAAAAAAATATTAAATAAAATATTTACAGTATTAAACACAACTAAAGTAATTGTATTAGCACCAATTAATTTTGCAAAAATAAATGAAAAAACATTGTAAATCAATGTAATAATTATTCCTAAAATTATAATATCAATACTTCTAAAAAAATAAGAAAAATATCCTATTAATATATATTGAATAATTGTAGGAAAAAAATACTTTGAAATTCTTCTTTCAGCAATATAATTTGCAAGTATAGATAAACTTCCCATAACTGCACCAATTTTAGGTCCAAATGAAACACTAACAATTACTGTTGAAAATAAAATATATTCAATTCCAAAAAAATATTTTCTAATAAGTAATGTAGGTATTTTTCTTTTAATAAAAGCAACAATAAAATTAAAACCAACAATTACTAAAAGAAGTCCTAAACGTTTTAATGAATCAAAGGTAAAGAATAGAATTAAAACTATTGATATTATTAGAGCAAATCTAAGTAATTTATTTCGCTTTTGCTTTTCTTCTATAGATAGTGAATGTGTTTCCAACTTTTGACACCAATTCGCTCCCAGTTTTTGTTAGGACAAATTCAATTATTTGTTTTATATCCTCAATAGGACAATTATTTAGAACTTTAATTTTAATTATATATCTTTTTTTAAGTAATTTTTCTACTTCAATAACAACATTCTCATTTATTCCATTTTTACCAATTCTTAAAACTGGTTGCAAATTCTTTGCATGTTGCTTAAGTTTAATTTTATCCATTTATTTAACGAAGTAAAAGGTGCTTTAAAAAGTTATTTACGTTCAAACAATAAAATAACTTTAAATATAAGAATTTAATAAATCAGAAAATGGTAGATCATATATATTCAAATGAAGAAATACTAGAAGCAACATTAGACTATTTATTGCAAGAAGTACCTGGAATTAAGGAGATTACTAAACCTAAATCAAATTCACTTTGGGGAGTTAGTGTACATTTTGATGATGAGACTCGTAAACAATTAGGATATGAAGGACATTGGTTTGGAATCCCCTTACCCTTTCTAAAATTCCAAATCGATGGTCCTTGGGGTTTTACTTTTGGATATGATAAAAAAGATCTAGATACTTTAACTATTGGTGGTTTAAGCAATACATATATTGAACAACAAGTAATCGATCATTTTAATGAACATATAATTAAACCTATTAATGTAAAATTAAGTGATCAAGAATTACCTAATTTACAATTAAATAATCCTAAATACACTTCAACAGTTGCATTACCAGAACTTACAAGAAAATTCTATGATAAAGTAATGCATGAAGAATAGTATTTAGAAATATATTTTAAAATCAAAGAGAACTACCAACAGGTAAAATCTTAACAATATCATCTAAGTCATCATGATTAAATTGTTTTTTTATTTTTTTAGCAATATCTGAGGTTTTTTTATTTCCTTGTTTTATTTCTATATATTTTTCACAATGTTTTTTAATTGCTAAATATGGAGCAGACATCATCAAATCATTATATTTTCCAATATACAATTTTAATGAAACTGATAAAATAGTTTTTTTTCCATAAATCATAAATGATCCTTTTCCTATAAATTCTCCTGAAGGTGCTTCTTTAGTTACTTGATCTGGAGTAACATAAAATATATCCATAACACCTAAACCAAGTTTCCACGCTTTTGAATAACATGCAACAAAAACTGCACATTCTTCTAAAGCTTCTTTTGAAGGTTTTTTTCCTTCAGTTTTTAATACACCAAAAGGACTTCCTGACATTTCAGAATGAAATACAATATCATGATTATCTGTATGTTTTTTTATAATAATTTCATTAGTTGTAGCATCCCTTCCTGCAATAAACAACATATCTTCATTAGTATAAAACCATCTGAATTTTTCAAACCAATGAATTTTTCTCTTCTTTTTTATTACTTGTTTTTGAATTTCAGCAGGTTTAATTTTTTCAAGTTTTTCATGAGATTTTTCCAAAGCAATCGTTGCTCCTTCTAATTGCTTTTTTGCTTTTTTAGCTTGTTCAAAATATATTGAGGCATTTTGTTCAACAGATTTTGTATAATTAAGACTAATTCGCATAACTTCTTAGAAGTATACTTCCTTAATAAATATTTACTGATATATTAGAGATTTTCTATGTTTTATATCTAATCTAAATTCAGATTTTTGCTCTTTTTTAATATTCATTAATTTTACTAGAATCATTGGAACAATAACACTTGAAATAATACTTACAAAAATAATTGAAGAGTAGATTTCACTAGTAAAAATTCCATTTTGAAACGCAACAAGAGCTGCTAAAGCAGCAATTTCACCTATTGGACTTAAACCAATTCCTACAATGATTGATTCTTTTTTTGTAAGCTTTGTTTTTCCAATTCTACAAGCATAATATCCACCTATTAACTTTCCTAAAATTGCTGCTCCAAGTAAACAAACTACAATTAATATGTTTTTTAGAGGATCAAATAAACTATTAACTAATAATCCAAGTGAAACAAAAAATATTGATCCAAATATCATTTCTAGATATTCGGCTCCAATTCTAAAATCCCTGTCTTTTATATGTTCTAAAGCTAATCCTGCTACAAAAGCTCCCATAATAGTTGATAATCCTACAATTTCAGATATTGCTGCAAAAAAAAAGCAATCATTAAACTAAAAGTAAATCCAATTTTTTTATGTCCATTCATTAAACCCCAATATTCAATTTTTTTAAGATATTTTGATAGTTTTTTTCCAATTTTAAAAAAAGCAAATATAAATAAAATAGACAAAAAAACTTTGAAAAAAATTGTACTTAATGTCATTTTTGTTTTAATTGCACTAACAACAATTGAAAAAATTATAAGTCCAATTATATCATTTATTGCTGATCCACCCATAATTATTTTTCCTATTGTAGATTTAATTTTTCCTGTTTCTTTAAGTAAACTAGCAACAACTGCAGTACTTGTTGATACAATTGCTGTAGCAATAAATACACCTTGTAGTGAACTAAACCCAAATAATAGTGAAACAATAAACCCAAAACTCCATGTAACTCCTGCACTTATGATTGCAACACCAATATTTTTTTTTGTATATACTTCACTAAATTTACACTCTAATCCAACTAAAAATATTAAGAAAATTATTCCAAGTTCAGCTAAATTCTTTACTACTTCATTATATGTAACAACTCCTAAAACAGCTGGACCAATAATTATTCCTAAAATTATTTGACCAACAAGTGCAGATTGATTTGTTTTAGATGCTAAAAAAGCACCTAGAATAATTGCTAGCATAAATACAGCCATTTCTCCCCCTAAATGTGTAACTTCAAACATTTTGCAGTACCTTCAACAAATTAAATATACAAATTTGTATATTAATATAGAATTAAGGTATTGTTGAATATATAAACTTTGGTTTAATTTTTTATGTAAAAAAGAAATTTAAACAATATAAAATACAAAATAACAATTAAGCAGATACTGAACATATCTGAGGTTCAGTAATTTTTTCAATATCATAATTTAAACCAGTTCCTTGCTTATCTTGTGTGCTTGGCTTACCATGTGCTTTATTTGAACTTACCCAATTATATACCGCTGCACCACCTAGTAATGTTAGCATAAAAGCATCAGCTAGCCCTGTATGACCTGCATTATATCCTCTTAATGCTGATGCTACGGCAATACCTCCGGCTAAAGAACCTAAATTATAAGCATTTGTTACAGTTCCCCAATATCTTGTTGATAATGCATCTCGATCAATATTAACAGGTCTTTGATTTGCTTCATCCATATAACCCCTTAATAGACCTAAACTATGTAAATACGTAAACATTCTACTAACTTGACCATTTAATCTATACCTTGCTGCTTGAATAACACTGCTTCCAGCCTGCATGCCTATATTTAATAATTTTGAACCCATTAATGAAATTGGAAAATAGTTAGTTGCATATGTTAAACCTACTAATGAAGCAGTTTTAATTGCATCAATTTTATTCATCAAATTTACATTGGCCAAATTCTTTGGAGCTTCCGCTCGTATATCTTCAGGATGAATATCTTTATCTAATTCATTCAATACATCTTGTAAAATTATTTCTCTTTCAACACCATATGTTCCATTTTTACCATATTTTGTGATTAGTAGATTTACTAATGTAGTTTCATTTAATTGCTCGAAATCATTTTCTGCTAAGATTTTATTCATTTCAGATACTGTTGCTTCAATATGTGCTTGAGCAGTACCTAGTTCAGATCCAGAATACCTAAAATCTGCAATTTCTGATATTTGATTTTCAAGTAATTTTAATGGACCTTGCTCATGAGAAAGAGCATTTCTTTTTCCTAAAGTATTCATCAAAAGATAATTTGTAGCTAAAAACGCCATTGTAGCAACTACGTTAGCATCAACCTGAGTTAATGCATTATCTGCAGAAATAAGTGCCATTTTTGTAAAAACATACAAGGATAATGCACTATATCCTAATCCTCTAGAAAATGCATTTGAAATAGTTTCTTTTACACTGGGAAAATAATCATACAATAATCTCATTTCTTTGTGTTTTGTTCCATAAAAAAAATCACCAAACTTTTGTTTATTAGATCTTGATCTTCTCCATGATTTCTCACCATCTCTACTTAAACAATCTTTGCCAATTTTATGTTCTAAATCAATTTGTAGAGGAAAAGTTGTACTTGACCAATTTTCAATTTCACCCTTAGTATGTGGAGATAATATTAATGAGTCATATGATTTTTTAAATTTTACAGAACCGATATCTTCATCACATGGTATAATGTTACTGTATATGAACCATTGTTTCCATTTTTTTTTTCTTGATCAACTATTCTAATCTGATCGTAAGGCTTTAACCAACTTCTTTTTTGTAATCTATGTAATCCTTCCTGAATTATATCTTCAATAGTTGTTTTTTTTGATAACTCACCTGTTTTTGTATTCTCAATAAATATTATATCTTCTTCACTTTTAATTTGATCAAGGATTGTACTATATTCACGATCTAATCCAAAGTTTATAGCAGCTCTTCTAGAAATAATTAATTTTCTTTGTTTTTTTGTTTCTGAAATCCTATGTGGTACATCTGAAGTGAAACCTATTTCAACTAATTCTTCAAGATTTTCAGGAGGTTTTTCAAATTGCATAAGTTTCACTAATTTGAAGTAGTAAAACTATGTTCTTTAAATATAAATAGTATAAAAAAAATAAACTAGAAGGTTTAATAATTACATTCCTGCGTCTTTTAATGTATCATTAGAAGGCCAAACTGTTTCATCATCGATTTTAGGTATAACAGTCATTAAAAGCTCTTTTACTCTATCTAAATTGTTTTTCATAGTTTCTAATACTGCTGCGTGACTGACTTGTTGATCTTTCCAAGTGTCATAATCTGTTACCATTGCAATATTAGCATAACTAATTTCTGCTTCTCTAGCTAAAACTACTTCAGGAACAAGAGTCATATTAATAATATCTGAGTCCCAAGATTGATATATTTTTGATTCTGCTTTTGAACTAAATCTAGGTCCTTCAATAACAACACAAGTTCCATTTTTATGATGTCTATAACCTAATTTTTCTGCTTGATCAACTAATACTTTTCTTAGATTAGGACAAAAAGGTTCAGCAACTGAAATATGAACACTACCATATAAAGTTTGATCTCTTTTAGTTGTTCTATCTACAAATTGATCTGTAAAAACAAAATCACCAGGTTTTAATTCTTCTTTTAATGATCCTACTGCAGAAACAGTAATTAATCTTTTACATCCAAGTTTTTTAAATGCCCAAATGTTTGCTTTATATGGAACATTTGTAGGATTAAAAGAATGATTTTTACCATGCCTAGGTAAAATATAAACTGTTTTACCTCCAATTTCTCCTTTTGTAAAAACATCAGAAGGTGCCCCATAAGGAGTGTGAACTTTAACTTCTTCAATATTTTTCAATAATTCTGGATCATATACCCCTGATCCCCCAATCAGTCCTATTGCCATATCTGTAAATCACCCATATTTAAGAGGTTTAAATTTCATTTAAAAAGATTTATATAATAAAAAAGGTATATTAGAATAAAATTATTTCTTAACTTTATCACTAACAATAGCTGAATTTCCCTTTGGATCTGTTATAGTCAATGTTATTTTTTCTCTTCCCCAAATAACTTTTTGAATTTTTTTTAGTTGGTTCTTTGCTTTTTTTCTTATTGACTTATCTTCATCATCTCTTTTAGATTCAATAATTTTTTTAATTCTATTTAAAATTCCTTCAACGTTAGTTATATATCCATTAGAAATTGGTCCTGGTGTAATTTCAACTAATCTTGGTATTTTTATAGTGGCAGTACTTGATTTAATTACACGAATGTTTAGATCTTCTTCTGATTCAATTTCAATAGTCTGCTTAATTGCTTTACCATCAGATTCAAGCTCAACATCCGCCATGTGATAATCACATTCAGAACAATCCATTGAAAAAACAAAACTCATACCAAAATAAGGTATTTCTCTAGTGATCTCTCTTAATGTTAATGTCTTTTTACTACACATAGGGCATGGTTGCCCTTCCAATATGTCTATTTGATCTGCCATAAAAAGATAAAAGAATCCTTCTTTTTTAAACTTTTTTATGAATTTATTTTTAGGATAAAAATTTCATTTGAATTTTATTTGCTAAGTTTTCTCCAATTAATTTACTACATAACTTAGTACAATGTCCATAGTAACCAACATACACAGTATTTAAACTCACTCCTTGTTTGTCTATAAACAGTGAATCATATTTATTTTTAATTAAGTCTTTATTAAGAATAGTATTAGAATCAACAATTAAAACATCCTCATTATCGTCAAAAATATTCTGAATAAAGTCAGTATTTAATGCTGGATATTGCATTACAATTAAAGATATATTCTTATTATCTAGGTAGTTATGAAGATACTTAAGATTCTTTTTTGTTTCATCATAAGAATTTAAATAATTTGGATAATAATTATTTTCACTTAACAATAACCTTGCTTCATCTTCTTTACCCATTTTAAGTAAATTTAGTCCTAAAGCTTCAATTGAGTCTTTTGTTGAATTAAAACTATTTGATAAATTAAAATAATGTTCTGCTTTTATTAGATCTCCCTCAAACATATTAACCACACCTAAACCAAATATTTTCTCACTTTCATTAGAAATATTTTCATAATAATTTTTTGCATATACTAAATTATTTTGAAAAATTAACTCTTTGGCAGCTTCTAAAGATTTTTCTTTTGTATTTTTTTTGCTAAATAATTTTAGCTTTAAATTATTGGAAAAAAAGTAATATAATTATATATTAAATTTTCAGAAAGTAAATATTTTAAATGATTTACAAACTTTGAATTGTATTTATTTACTCTTTCGATATTTCCGAGCATTATAATTACAAAATCGATTTTTTCATATTTTTCAATTATGTTTTCAATATTATTTACATAATACTTTGAAGTTTTACCTGGAATTGCTAAATTAATAATTTCCAAACTTAAATTTTTTGAATTGTTATTAATTTTTTTGTCAAAAAATAATGGCCACGCATATTTACCTGTTGACATTGAATCACCTAAAATTATAACTCTATGAGATGGATCCTTAATCTCACTTAGTTCTTGTTTCAATGTTCTTTCAAAATATTGGTTTTGTAAAAAAACTAGAGATAATTCAATAATCACAAATGCAAGCAAAATACCAAAAAAAATAGCAAGATATTTTTTTGCTTTATACATAATCAAAATAAACAAATTTACCTTTATAAATGTTCCATGTTTTTTAGTACAAATATGATATCCGTCTTTATAAGGAACGATAACTATTTAAATCTCCAGTAAATTCAAAACCCCATGGCAACCGAAGTAGTTGAAGTCTTAGTTCAAGGAGGAAAAGCAACAGCTGCACCACCATTAGGTCCAGCATTAGGTCCACTTGGAGTCAATATAGGTCAAATAGTCGCTGATATTAACAAAAAAACAGGAGATTTTGCAGGTATGCAAGTTCCAGTAAAAGTTTCAGTTGATTCTGATACAAAAGAATATAAAATTTCTATTGGTACACCACCAACATCTCAATTATTAATTAAAGAAACAGGTATTAAAAATGGTTCTGGAACTCCTAACACAGCATTTGTAGCTGATTTAAAAATGGAGCAAATTATTAAAATTTCAAAAATGAAAGAAGATGCTCTTTTAGGAAAAGATCCTATAATGAGAGTTAAAGAAATTTTAGGAACATGCCAATCAATGGGAATTAAAGTTGAGGGAAAAGCAGTACCTGAATTTTTAGAAGAATTAAAATTAGGAAAATATGATCAGAAAATTGTTTCTGGTAAAACTAAATTAAGTGCACAAGAACTTCAAGATCAAGAAGATGAAAGAGTTAGAATGCAAAAAGAAATGGAAGAGAAAAGAGATGAATTCGTAGCTAAAGCTAATGAAATTCTAGCTAACATGAAAGATGCTGATAGAAAAGATATTGAAGCCGCAATGCTTGAAGCTGAACTTCCACTGCAAATAATTAGTGAATTCTTACCTGTTGAAGAAAAGAAAGAAGCAGCAACTGAACAACCAGCAGAAGAAAAACCTGCTGAATAAAATTTTTCTTAATATTTTTTTAATATTTTATTATTACGTATTAAAGATATAGACTGAACCTTTTTCTTTAGCTAATTGATTAAATCTCATAAGCAAAATATCATATACAAATTTAATTTCCATAGGATGGAATACAAGTTTTAATACTTCTTCAACATTATCTTGTTGATATTCAAGTAGTATTTTTTCTTTTCCTTGTGAAAACAAATAGGTTCTAATTGCTTTATCGCTATCTGTTAAAGAAAGAATTTGTTCTTTTGAAAACCCAATATTATCAAGATATATTTGTGCTTCATTATACATTTGTTTTAATGCATTTTTTCCCTTTATTGCTTTTACAGATATTTGTTTTAACATATCAGTAGTAAATCTGCAAATACTATATAAATCTTTCGTTTTATTTGTCACTTAAGAGTTGTAACTAAATAAAGAAAAATATTTATAGTGAACTTATTCATTTTATAATAAAATGGCAAAAAAAGGAGTTCATCATAAAACAGCTCACCGCAAATCATCTGGTGAAAGTAGAAAACATGACCACCACTTACATCCTAAAAAATTAGGTATTGCATTAGGATTAACAGCTTCAATTTACATTTTAATATTAAGTGTTAGTGCTGCGTGGCTTGGTTGGGGTACAGCGTTTGTTCATATGCTTAGTTCAGTGTATGTAGGTTACAACTTAAGCTTTCTAGGAATCTTACTTGGAATGGTATGGGCTTTTGTAGATTTCTTTGTAGCCGGATTAATATTTGCATGTATTTTCAATAAAGTACAAAAATGTGAATGTAAATGTTCACTAGGTTTTTGCAAGAAATAATTTTTTTATTTTATCTATGTCTGGGAAAGTCCATTTAAAGGATTTCCATTCTTTATTTTCTTTAACTAGCTGTAGATCTACATAAACTCCATCTCCAACAAATATTCTATGTGCTCTTTCTTTAAAACTTGCTAAAACAAATGAATTTTTAGTTACATATCCACAATCAATATTTATGAATCTTTGTCCAATTTGTGAATATTTCATCTCAATTTGAAAACAATAATGCTTAATTTTAACAATATCTACCATTTGAATTTGATCAAAGATTAAATATATTTTTTTTAATTCTTTTCCAAATTCTTCTTCATAAAACTTAGTAAAATTAAAATCAAACACTTCAGTTTGTTTTTTGATTTCCCCAAATTCTTTAATTAAGATTTCTAGAACTTCATTATAGACTTTCTCATCTCTATACATTAAACTAATGATTAAATTTGCATTTTTTGGTTGTTTAGGAACACTCATAAAAAAAGAAAATAATTTCTTTAATTTAAGTTGTTTGATTTTATTCATTATTATCTATACAAAACATAAGAAATCTAAACTATTTTTGAGCTTTAAAATAGTTCCAATTTCAAAAGCTTTTTAAATGACTCTTTTTTCCAGAATAGTCATGAAACTACCTAAATCGAAGAGAACACATTGTCCAACATGTAAAAAACATACAGAACACAAAGTTTACCAAGTTAAAAAAGGTAAATCATCAAGTTTATCGTATGGATCAAAATATAGAGCAAAATTAAGAGGACAAGCTAGAGGATTTGGTAACCACGGTAAGTATTCTAAACCAGCTATTACTAAATGGAAAATGACTGGTAAAAAACAAACTAAAAAATCAGATATTAAATTTCAGTGTCTAGATTGCAAAAAATTCCATGTTCAAAGACAAGGATTTAGAGCTAAGAGATTTGAGATTGTATAATCTTAAAATTTTTATTCTTAATTATTTAATATTTAATTTATTTATTATTTTTATATTACTTTAATATTTAGAAATCTAATTAACTGGACTATCGCTTACTATAATCTCAGCAACTTCTTTTTTAATTAATATATTTACTATATCAATATCTAAGTTAGCTATGTCACCAGGTTTAAAAGGTCCATAAACTTCCATTTGTTTTCCTAAAAATTTAGGAACATTATTGGTAAATCGAATCATAACTGTTTTTACTTCTTGTTTAGATTCTTCTTTAGATACTTCTGCTAATTTTTTTTCCTCAACATTTTGCACAGGTTTAGATTCTTGTGTGTTTTTATTAGGTTCTGCTTCACTTCCTGGTGTCTTTGCGTTTAGAAGGTTTAATAGAACTGTTTTTCGTAACTTTGTTATATTATTACACAGTTCACCAAGCAATTGTTTTTCATAGTCTAAAAGGTTCTCTTCTTCCTCTAAATTAGATTTTGCCCTACTTTTAGTTACAGATAAATTTACTATTTTTCTTTCTCTAAGCTCATATAAATTTTTTATAAGTCTTCTAGCACTCAGAACTTGAGTTCGAATTTTTTCTAAATCAGGTAAGTTTTTTTGTTTAGCTTCTTTATATACTTGGATTTTTGTTCTTAAATAATCAGTCATTTGACTAATAACATTAGAATTAAGTTTTTGTAGAGCGTCACTAGATTTTTCTTTACGAACTACTTCGTATAGATTCTCATAAGTAATAATATCCCCCATAATAAAAAACAGTATGCAAAGTAAATATTTAAAGATTTAGTTAGTATTCATCTAACTTAGTTTCTCTCTCATAATTAACTAATGTAGTGGTGCCCTCATTGCCTCCAAGCTGTTTTTTAGTTGAGATAAATTTGTTTTTTGATAAGAATTCAATTTTTCTTTGAAATGTTTTATAGACCCCTTCTCCACCTTGTTCTTTGTAAATATTAAACAAATCTCCAATTTTTTTCCCAGAATTATCTTTAATTAATTTTAGAACCATTTGCTCTTCATCTTTAAGTTCTGTAGTTTTTTTAATTTTTATTTCTGAAATACTAGATATTGCGTGCTTAACATCATCAATTTCAATTTTTCTACTTGATCTATTTTCAGCATTATTTCCTGCCTCTCTAAGAATATATAAACCAGTTCTAACGTCACCAACAACAGCAGTTTTTCGTACAGCCATTTCTAAAGCTGCAGTATCCCAAACATTAGGTACAAAAGCATATTTTAATCTTTCATGTAAAATTCCTTTTAATTCACTTGAGTTATATTTTTGAAATTCTAGTGATTCTAAATTTAATCTTGATTTAATTCTTTCATCAAGATTAACTGCCCAGATTTTATAATTAGTAACTAAAATTATTGTTTTTCTGTAAAGTTTTTCTAAAATCATATATAAAAAATCTAAATCTTCAACTTTATCAATTTCATCAAAACAAAATACTACAGATTTTTTGTTTAAATCTTTTTGAACAATTGCAAATAATTCTTCTGTTTTTTTATTATGAGTAAATTTATAGTTTAATTGATCACAAATTTCTACAACAATTTTATAAGTTGTATTTTTTTGCCAAGTATTAATGTATATGGGAATAATATCATCTGTTTTATCTTCTAATTCTCTAAAAATATGTTTTATTGCTGCAGTTTTTCCTATTCCTGGTGCACCATGAACTAACACGTTTTTTCCATTTCTGTTTCCAAACAAAGGCTTTATACATAGAGCAACTTGTCTTTGTTCTTTTTCTCTATAAGGAATTAATTTAGGAAGATAATCATAATCTAAAGCAACAGGATCCATAAATAAGGATTCTCCACTTTTAAGCATCTCGTCAAATACACCCATAACTTTCATTATAATCAAATTAATTATTTAAATCTACCTTTTATAAACCTGACGTGAAAATGTCCAGTGGATTATCACTAGAAAAATTAAGAATAAATTTAATTTAACCTACTTAAAAAATAAAATAGTTCTTACCTAGATATTCTTAAATATAAGCTAATTCCCCTCACCTCATGGTCACTTTAGATGACATACATCCTGACATCAAAGCAGAATTTGAACATCATTTAGACTTAGTTAGACGCGTTGAGGTTTTTGGTTTTAGAAATGAATTTTTATCACCTAATCTAGAATTATACATCCACCCAATAAATCCTGAAGGTATCTTAGCTTTTAACCCTGAATTTATTGATGCGTCAGACTGTGCAAGAGTAGCTTATAGACTTGGACAAGATCTTGAAGAGAAAGGATTTGAAGTAAAATATTTTGCAACTCAAAGTGAATTTGGATCTATTCAAAATTATATTGAAGTATTAGATCCAATTACAAAAAGTTGGGTACAACTTGATGTCACTCCCTGGTATGAAAAAATAAATCCAGGTCATGCTGCTACTAAAGAACATAAAAACATACAAAATGAGCATCTTGCTTATCTTAATTTTTCTCAAAATGCAGTAATGCTTAGTGTTACAAGATATAAAGAATTATTTAACGAAGTTTACTTATATTGTACTGGTTTTGATTTAATGGAAGCACAAACATCTGATGAATATGTCTATGAAGTAATACTTTCCTCACGAACATGTGAAAGTGTTACAGATAGTACTCATAATGAATTGTATATCAGATTTCAAGTTAAAGCAGAAAAAATCAATGAAATTAAACAACTAATTGAAACTATTAAAGATGATTCCGTTCTTGATACTCTTGTAGAACAAGAATTTGTTTCAAAAACATATATTCAAAAACAAGATGGTGAATATAGAGAACTTAATTCACCAGATCAATTTGAAGGCGAATTTAATATGCTAAATCATATGCAAGAGGATTTGAATATGAGCTACCCTGTCGTGCTAAATTTAATTAGAGTGATTTCAAAAGGAATTCCACATTATAATCATAAAGATTCGACTTAGATATGAATTTTTTTTCAATTTTGACTCAGAAAAATATTTATAACTCTCTAATTTATATTTAGCTATGTCTAAATTTCTACCAAACGGTCCTGAGAGAATTGTATATTCAGGAAAACATTTTGAAGTTATAAAAAAACCAATGATTTCAGGTGACATTAAAGTTGATTTTGAAATTGCAAGAAGGTGTCCAGGTGTTCGTTTAATTTTAGTTAAAGAAGATAAAATTCTTTTAACAAAAGAATATAGAGCTGAACTTGAAGATTATGATTATAGACTTCCAGGTGGAAAAGTGTTTAATTCTTTAGAAAAATACAATGCGGCTAGAACTTCTGGGAAAAATATACTTAAGTTTGCTTTGTCAGCTGCTAAAAATGAATGTTTAGAAGAAACAGGACATATAATTAAAGAACTTAAACACATTCATACAGCAAAAGCTGGTGCAACTATTGAATGGGATTTATTTTACTTTATTGTAAATAAATTTGAAAAAAATCTTTCAGGACAAAAACTTGAACAAGGTGAAGAAATAGAACCTGTATGGAAATCTTTAGAAGAAACTAAAACAATGTGTCTAAATGGACAAATTAAAGAAGATCGAACTATTGGAGTTTTATTAAAATACATTTTATCAATTAAAAAATGAAAAAACAACTAAAACAATTACTCCTTGTAAATTCCTTTTTTTTATTTGCTATGAATATGTTTTCACCTTTGTATGCTGTATTTATTCAAAAAATTGATTCAGCAATTTACCATGTTGGAGGTATATGGAGTTTTTACATATTAACTGTAGGAATTTTAACATTAATTATTAGAAATTATGAAAATCATCAAAAATATGCAGATTATTTTTTAATTTTAGGATTTATTTGCAGACTTATTGGATGGACTAGTTATGTCTTTGCAACATCTTTAATTCATTTATACTTAATTCAAATTATTATGGCTCTAGGTGAATCCTTTGGAACTCCATCATACAATTTAATTTATTCAAGTTTTTTAACAAAAGGAAAATATGCTTCAGACTGGGGATTTAATTCTGCCCTTAGTTCTTTTGTCATGGCAGGAGCTGCATTTTTAGGTGGTATTATAGTACATAATTTTGGATTTAATTATTTGTTTTACACAATGATGGGATTTTCAATAGTAAGTATATTTTTTGCAATTAGTTTTAGAAAAAGTTTTTCTTAACCTAAAGTTTCTTTAAACCAATAATTACATCTCTAATTGAAACAATAGCCCATATAAAATTTAATACTAAAAAAGGATAACCTTTGATTAAATATGCGTAAACAACCATAATAACTCCACCTACCGCATTAAATATATCATAGATTAAATCATCTTCATGCCATTTTTTAATTTGGTTCATAATAAATGCAAACAGAATTAAACTCATTCCAAAAAAACCAATAACATCTAATGTCATAATTATTAATTTGTTAATCTAGTATTTATAATTTCTTAGCAATTACTGCTATATAAGCTGATCTTCCTTTATGACCAATATATTCACTAACAATCTCTTCAAGTTCTAAAACCTTAAATTTATTTAGAAGCTTTTTCATGAATTCTTTTGTAAAAAAATGTCTAATCCTTCCATTGCTTTCAAAAATATTTGAGGATAGTTTATTTCCTTTTCCAAACAAAGAATCAGACGTAGATTTACATTGAATAAAAATCATTCCATTTGGTCTTAAAATTTTAAAAAGATTATTAATTACTTCTAAAGTTTCAATTTCATTAAAATAATGTAATGATGCATGAGCATAAATAATATCAAAAGATTGATTTGGAAAATTAATTTTTCTAACATCTTCTAAAATAACTTTGACATTTAAAATACTTTGAAGCTTCAATTCTTCATTTATTGTTTTTATTCTATTTGGAGAAATATCTATAACTGTTACATCATATCCTTCTTTATTAAAAAAAATCGGATCAAAACTTCTTCCTACACCAATATCTAATATTTTTTTGCTTTGAAAGTTTTTAGTTAATTCATATACTCTCTTTGCTAATTGATTTGGTTTAGTTTTGATGGGTTCTTTTGGGTATTCTTTCCAAAAATCTGCTGAATCCATATTTTACATAAAACTATCATTACTATATTAATTTTATAGTAAAAAAATTTATATATCTTAATACTTAAAAAATATGCATGGAGTATCTAATTATTTTAATTGGTATATTTTTAATTACACTTTTTTTAGAATACAAACTTCATATTCACTTATATCACTCTCGAAAGGAAAGAATTATTATCCCATTAATTTTTTTTATTATTGGAACTATTTGGGATACTTACGCAGTATATAGAAATCATTGGACTTTTAGTGATTCAATGCTTATAGGAATAAAAATAGGAATTTTACCTTTAGAAGAATATTTGTTTTTTTTAGTTGTTCCATATATGATTCTTACACTCTATAAAATCCTTGATAAAAAGATCAAATAAACTTTTATACTCTTTATTATTCACACTAGTTATGATCTGCTTAGGAATTGAATCAACAGCGCATACTTTTGGAATTAGTATTGTAAAAGATGATAAAACAGTTTTATCTAATGAAAGAAAACTTTTTACAACTAAAACTGGTGGACTTATTCCTGTAAAAGTTGCTGAACATCATATTGATATTTGTGATGAATTAATAATTAAAGCTTTAAAAATTGCTAAGGTAAAATTAAAAGATATTGATCTAATTGCATTTTCAATTGCTCCAGGTCTAGGCCATTGTCTAAGAGTTGGTACAACTGTTGCTAAATCACTTGCTTTAAAATTAAAAAAACCATTAATTGGTGTAAATCATGCTATTGCTCATTTAGAAATAGGAAAAATGACAAGTGGATTTAAAGATCCAATTTTACTTTATTGTTCAGGAGCTAACACTCAAGTTATTGCATATGATGGTGGTAAATATAGAATTTTTGGAGAAACTCTTGACATTGGTATAGGAAATTTTATTGATAGTTTTGCTCGGTTTACTGGTCTAGGTTTTCCAGGTGGGCCAAAAATTGAACAATTAGCTAAAAAAGGAAAAAAATACATTGAACTTCCCTATAATGTTAAAGGAATGGATGTTAATTTTGGTGGACTTTTAACAAATTTAAAATCCAAATATAATTCAAAAAAATACACACTTGAAGATCTTTCTTATTCTATGCAAGAAACTGTTTTTGCTATGCTTGTTGAAATTAGTGAAAGAGCTTTAGCTCACACAGAAAAAAAAGAATTAGTTTTAGGTGGAGGCGTTGCTTGTAATAAAAGACTTCAAGAAATGTGTAAAATTATGTGCGATGAACGTGAAGCAAAATTTTACTGCCCTGAAAACCAATTTTTAGTAGATAATGCTGCTATGATTGCTTGGCTAGGAATAATTATGAATAAAGCTGGACTTAAAACAACTGTTGTAAATTCTCCAATCAGACCTTATGAAAGAACTGATGATGTAAAAGTTACTTGGAGATAATAATGAACATTATAAAATTAAATCAAAAATCTTGGAATAAAATTGGGGCTAGGACTGCTTCGCCATATCTTAACCAAGGAAATTATTTAGTTCTATTTAATGAATTTTGTGATCAATTACCAGAAAATGCCAAGGTGTTAGATTTAGGATGTGGTCCAGGAATTCCAGTTACAACAGAATTAGTATTCAGAGGTTTTAATGTTACAGGAATAGATTTTTCAAAGGAAATGATTAAACATGCAAAATCAAACAATCCTACTGCAAATTTTAAAGAAATATCAATGACAAATATTAATTATGAAAATGAATTTGATGGAATTATTTCAAGCTATTCTATGTTATGTTTAGATCCTAAAAATTTTGAAATTACAATTTCAAAAATATCAAAAGCACTAAAACCTAATGGATTATTTTTCATTGCATTAAATGAATTAAAAGGTAAACTTGATGAAAGTAAATTAATTTGTAAAATCGATAAGCAAGACATATACAGTAGAGCGTACTCAAAAGAAGAAATAACTGAGTTTGGACAAAAATATAATTTAAATGTTTTACAGGTAAAAAGAGAAATCTATGAATCAAAAATGTATGGAAAAGAAAATTGTTTAATTATGATCCTGTTAAAAACTTAATCTTTCTAGATAATCTTTATATACCTATTACCAATAACTTTTTTTATGTATATAATTGAATTTAAAGATATAACTAAAGCCTTTGGTTCTAAAAAAATTTTAGATAATGTTAATCTTAAAATTAGTAAGGGTGATATTTTTGGAATTATAGGTCCATCTGGATCCGGTAAATCAACCTTAATGAAAGTATTAATGGGTATTTATAAACCTACATCAGGAAGTATTTATTTTAAAGAAAAAGAAGTTTTAAAAGACTCAAATTTTTTACTTAAAGTAACAGGTCTTACTACTCAAGAAAATTCTTTTTATTATAAATTAACAGTTAAAGAAAATATGCATTATTATGCAAATTTAAATTCTGTTCAAATGAATAAAAAAGATCTAGATGTTCATATTAATAAAATTTTAAGATCTGTAAACTTATATGATTCAAAAGACAAATTAGCACAAAATATCTCAGGAGGAATGAAACGAAGATTGGATTTTGCAATATCTCTTGTTCATAATCCTGAATTACTTATTTTAGATGAACCCACAACTGGCCTAGACCCTAAATTAGTTGATCAATTTTGGAAAATTATTAAAGAAGTTAGTAAAGAAGGTAAAACAATAATAGTTATATCACATATTTTTTCTGAATTAGAAAAAAACTGTAACAAAGCAGGAATTTTATACAATGGTAAAATTAAATCAGTCACTGTTAAACGTGGTGTAGATTTACGAAAAGAATTTGATAGAGTTGTTAAATAAAGATATAATTAATTGAATTTGTTTTAATTCATAAATCAAAGGGGCGCGGGGAACGGCGCATAAAAATATTTTAAAAACCAGAAAAACAAAAATAAAATGAAACAATTATTATTTGAGCAAATAAAAAATTTTAAGATTTTATTTAGAAATATTTCTTCACTTCTAATGCTTGTTATTGGACCTTTAGCTTTAATTTTACTTATAGGTTTTGCTTACAGTGGTGAAGGAATTCATAGTGTTAATATTGGAGCAATCAGTTCTGATTTTAATACTCTTGAACCAGCATTTTCTAATTTTAGTTATTTTGCTGATGTAATCTCTTATGAAAATCCTGAATCTTGTATTAATGATATGGCTTTAGAAAAAGTTCATATTTGTTTAGAATTTAGTGAAGAATTTATGACAACTGGAGACATTCCAACAGGAACAATTATATTTTATTTTGATAATTCAAAAAAAGCTTTGTCAAATAAAATTGTTGAGACAATTTCAGATTTTTTTGGAGTACAGGCTGATAAAATTAGTTTAGATTCAGCAACAACAATATTTCAAAATATTGAAAATATGGTTGTTTATTTATATGATAAAAACCAAGATATTGCTTTTATAATTAATGAAAGTGATTCGATCAAAAATGATTTAATTTTAAGAAAAGAAAAATTAATTGTTATTCAAAAAGAATTTGAACCTAGTTACAATAAAATAAAAAATATTCAAATAAAACTTGATAATTTGAGTATTGAAATAAATAAATCATATAATGAATTTGATTCTTCAATGGAATTAGTTTTTGATAATTTAGAAGTTTTAGAAAACAATCTTAAAATTTTAAAATTAACATATCCAAGTCAAAAAATCTATATTTCAAACAAAACATTTACAACAAATATTGGTGAATTTGTTAGTGCAAATATTTCATATTATAATTTAAGTGATTTAAATTTTAGTTTAATTAATGAGTCAATTTCTATTCCAGAATTTAACCAATCTATTGATTTAAAAGATTTAAGTTCAGATTTATCAACTGGATTAATTTTAGAATTATCTTTAGATTCTATTAGTTTATTTAGAAACTCTGCAACAAAATTACAAAACTCAACAACAACGTATTTTAATTATATTGATGAACAAAAAACTGAATTTGATACGGCTGTTTCTCTTTTAGATACTGTTAAAAAATTAATTGACGCTGATATAAAAGCCAGTGATGAATATATTTTAAAAATTAATTCTGGTGTCGCTAGCATGCTTTTAGTTCAAAAAGAACTAAATTCTAGTTTAGCAGATTTAAGTAAATTAAATCCAGAATTAGCAGAACAATTAGTTAATCCAATAATGGAGAATTATGAACCTTTATTACCTGGTGTAGAAAATATAAAAATAGCGTTTCCAGGAATGTTAACAATTATTATTATTTTTATTAGTATTTTATTTGCAAATATTGTAACACTTGGTGAAATTAATTCAACAGCATTTTATAGAAATTTAATTACTCCAGTAAATAAATTAATTTTTACAATTGGACTTATGATAACTAATATTTTTGTTGTTTTATTTCAAGTGGTTATTTTATTACTTGTTGCTAAATTTAGTTTTAATATTGATATATTAAGTCAATTTGGGCCTTTAATTTTTATTATTCTTTTACTTGTATTACTGTTTAGTTCAATAGGTATGATATTTGCATTATTAATTAGAAATGAACAGTCTTCAATTCTTACAACAACATTTGTTGCTCTTGGATTTTTCTTATTTAGTAATTCAGTAACTCCTCTAGAAACAATGCCTAAATTAGCAGCAAGTATAGCTGCGAAAAATCCTTATGTAATAGCTAGTTCAGCATTTAGAAAAATACTCATTTTTAATGTTCCTACAATAAAAACTGAAGTTATTTACCTACTAAGTTATTTTATTATTGCTTTAATTCTTGTTATTTATTTGACTAAGAAAAAAATTAAGAATTAAAAAAATAATTATGCGCAGTTCCTCGCGCCCCTTTGAAAACTATAATATTCTAACGTGCTGCAAATAGAAAATAAGTTATTTACTTATTCCCATAATAAAACATTTTGTCAATAGCAACATCTGCTGGTGCTACATTATTTCTGTCTATAGGACACTCAATTTTTGTTTGAGGTTCACTAAAAGTTCTTTGAACAGGTTGTGATTGTTGTTGTACTGGTGCTTCTTGCCTCTTTTCTGGTTCAGGATTAACAATTGCCTGAAATTGTGATTGAGCTTGAACTTGTTCCTGAGATGTTGTTAATTTTTGTCTCGTAGGTTTTTGATTAACAATAATATCATTAAACTCTCGTTGCATTTTACCCATTTGAGATTTTAAATCTTTTATTTCATTTAATGCGTCACGTAATGCAAACGCAATCTTTCTAACATCTTTTTTAACTTCATCAGGAACATCGTCTGTCATATGTACAACCTCTTCTTTTGAATAATTATTTTCTACACCAAATATTTTTTGCGCATCTGCAATTGCCGCGTTTTTATCTAAAACAATATTATGCTTTTGTAAATTTAATGCCATTTGATTTAATCTTTGAACTTTACCTATATCCACAATTTTCACCTTTTTATTTAATACAAACTCTCCATTTCATTTAGTACTTTAATATTATCTAGAACATGATTAAAATTAGGATCCATTTCATATACTATTTTAAAATGTTTAAGAGCTATTTGTAAATCTTCATAACTATTACTTTTATAATAAAAAACATTTGCAACATTAATTGCATAATCATAATTATAATTAATGTTATCAGGATAATCATCAACTAAAAATTTTAAATGATAAGCTGCTTGCTCATAATTTTCTAGAGAATTAAACAAAAGAGCTAAATTATTTCTTGCAAGTTCATATTCTGGATCAATTTCTAATGCTTTATTAAAATAATCTTCAGCTAAAAGAGGATTAATTTCTTTATAATAAAAACCTAAATTATTGAGTGTTGCAGTATTTTCAGGACTTAATTCAAGAGCTTTTTCATACATAGATAATGCATTACTAGCATATCCTTTTTTCATAAAAAAATCCCCTAAAGAAAGATAGAATTTTGGGTCTTTTAATAGTGCGTCTTCTTTTATAACAACTTGCCCAATAACAAGTGAACTAATTAGAATTATGATAACTACCCCACTAATCGCAAATTTCTTATTCAATTTAGTAATTTTAAGAGGGGTTTTAGTATATAAATATATCGTTTTTGTGAATTAGTATAGGAAAATGTATATTAATTAAATTATTGTCAAAAAAATAGATCCAAATACAATAAAAAATGCTTGCATACCTAAAAGATTGTACATTCTTCGAGGAATTTTTCTTATATCTAATTCTCCCATGACAATAAATGTAATCAAGTATTCCACCATATATCTAACTAACAAAAGCACAAAAATTGAATAGCTTAAATTTGATTTTGAAAAAATAGGTGTAATTAAGGATATAAAAATCAATGTTGGTACTTTTAAAAAATGTGTAAATTCTAATTTTCCCATAATTAATTTATTTAAAATTACAAATGGAATGAAAATCATACCATTATAAAAATCATATTTCATACTAAAAAGAACCAATCCTGTTAGTAAAAAATCCATTGGTAAACTTAATTTGTATTTACTATTTGCCCAAGAATTTGTTAAATCTAAAATTACAAAAAAAGATATAAAAAAAAGCTTTTTAAGAAAAATAGCTAAAATAAAACTTAAAAATCCAAGTAAAAATGTTGATTTATTCTCTATAAAAAACTCTTTAACTCTCAGGTTTTTTGATTTTTTGTACAAAACCATACTCACTGTTATTTATATCTGATATATAAATATTTCTATTAATTTGTTACTTATTAGTGACAAAAAGAGAAACATTTATATACTATTATCACTCCTCAAGAGTAAAATGGGATTAGAACAAAAAACTCAGACAAATTTTGATACTGCTTTAGTATTTGCAGATCAAAGTAGTTTAGAAAAGTTTATGCAAGACAATAATGTTACTGTTCTTTCTCCAAATAATGATTCTGTAATCCTTGCAGGAGGAGAGCAAACTTATTTTAGTCCTTGGTTACATCCTGAAGAAAATGGCCTAATTTGGTCTCCCGGTACTCGAGAAGCATTAGAACTAAAATTACCTATATTATGGGATAAAAAAGAAGATTATTTTGCTTGGGAAAAAGATTTTCTAAATACAACCATTACTCAAACCGATACCCAATTTTTTGCAGTAAATTTTGCTGCTCTAGACATATTTCAATATCATGAAGGTTTCCTAGTTGCTCCCCCACATGTTTATGAGCAAATTCAGGAATTTGAAGAAACACAATTAATTGTATCTCCTTGGATCATTCCAAAAGATATGTTATGGGCTATAGAAAACAATAAACCTTTGGGTTTTTATGACATTGAATCTTATACTACTTGGCGTGATGAAGAACTACAAACAGAACATAATCAAGATATACAAATTGGGGAACAAACATTTTCAGGTGGACATAATTTTTCAACATTTTCACACTTATTTGCATATTTAGATTCAACAAAAAAAAGGATAATTAATGTATTGGATTACGCCGTAGATTCCGTACCTAGGGATGAAAATATAATTTACACAGCAACTACAGTTGAACCCGGAATGTTTCAAATATCTCAAGAACAAAATATTCCAATGCTTTGGGATTCTCCTGAAGAATTGTATGTGTTTGAAAATGCTCATCACGATCATATTATGTCGCGACCGTTAATAAGAGATCCTAACTTAAAACCTACAGAAGGTAATAAATTTCACGAGGCTCCTCCAAGAGAAAGATGGGAAGACGCTAGTCCTCTATTAAAGCTTGCAGCTGCCGCACATAGTAAGGGACCATACAATATTATAGGTCCAAAACATCAAGGTGTAACTTATAGAAAATCAGGCCATTCTGGAAAATTAGGTGTTAGAATTGATGAAGGACCACATATGGAAGTGACACCTCTAGGGGATGGCCGTGCATGTTATGTTGCTTTAAATGTTGATCTTGATACCGCAAAAAAAGAACTTAGATCACAGGTTTTCAAAGAATATAATGGAGAAGAAAGACATTCTCCTAGGATGATTCCAATTTTAACTAATTTTATTAAAAAAGCCCGTGAATCTGGACTTTCATTTGCTGAAGTAATAGAAACTGGTGAAGATTATCTTATTTTTGAAAAAATAAGTGGTTTTTCTTTAGGTGAATTAATTGGTTTATCTACAAAACAGTATGAATCAAGAATAGATATATCAGTTGATCAAGAACAAGCCAGAGAATATCTTTCTAGAGCTATTGTTGAAATTGGAAAAGAAAATACACAATCCCAAGAATTATTGACAGATGATGAAAAAGCATATATTTTAGCACTAGATTATGGAATTGTTGCAAAATCAATTCTAAAAGGACAGCTTCCAAGTGCATCAGAGGATTTATTTCAAAAATTACTTTCCATGCCTGAAGATGAATTTTTCATGAGTTTACCCATTAAAACAAGACAAGCAATCGTAGAAGATTATCCTGCACTAAGACAAGCTAGATATCTAGAAAGATCTGATTCTGAAGGAGACCTTGTTCTTGACGTTAAGTTTGTAGCTGATTATATGACTTTATGCAGAGAACCTAGATCCAAACTTTTTAATAGATTTAGTGTCTGGTCAAGTGATTCAAAACCAGATAATCTAATAATTCCGTTTGATAGACCTAACGCAGAATTTGAATTAGGTGATGAAATAGTAAATGTAGATCCATTATTAGAATTATCTTTTTTACACAAAGATTATCATTTAACTGCTGGCAATTTTGATGTTTTCTCTCTCTCAAATGAAAATATTGCTCTTCACGATGACTTATTGCATCAGATTAGATCTGAATATATGAGGTCACATAATATTCCAGATCATGAAATTTTTCCATATATGTTAGCTGAATGGATTTCAGGATTTGAAATACATAATATGGAAGCAAAAAATATGCTAAATACTGTAACAAATAATCCTAACGCTGGTTTTATAGAAATTTATAGAGCTGTTAGAGAAGCTGAGTTACGAAGATCAATGGCTGTTTCATCTTTTTATGCTTTTGTTTCACATCTTAATGGTTTTAATGCACATAATCCAAACAAACCAGATATTAACACCATGACTATAGAGTATGGACAAGATACATTTCCAAATTTTGATGATATTGACTATGGTAGGCCTGGATTTATAGAACATGCTACTCAAAAATATCAACTTTCTGATGATGAATCCTCAATACTTGAAAAAACAATGTATATAACTCAGCAAATGGATAGAGCACATTTTACTAGAATTAAAAGAGTATTTGGTACAAAAACTCAAACTGGTTCACTTAGCCCACAAGACCAGCAAACAATTTTTGATCACGTTTATAATCATCCTTTAATGTTTGGTTCAATCAAAGGATCAAATCCAACTATGTTTTTTGATCAAATAATAAGTGGAGCAGAAATTGCATATCAAACTAGTCTTGATTCTGTCCAATAATTAGAAAAGGTCCATGCATATCATAAACTCTCCTAACAACTGAAGCTAAATGATGAACAATAATTGAACTTTCTTTTTCAGTTTTCAATAAACTGTATGACTTTTTCCAAATTAAATTATTTTTTATGTCTGTAAGTTCAGATATTTTTTTTAACTCTTTTTTATAATAAATTTCATAAAATAATCTTAACATTGAATTTGCATTTTCAAAAAGTTCAGTAACATTCTTACTTAGAGAGTACTTTGTTTTACTTATAATTTTAAATGCATACATATACTCATTCGAAATTTTTTCAATTTCTCTAACAATTAAATACAGAGTTAGTTTTTCTTCAAAATTAGAATGTGAAGTGTTTAATATCCTTTTTAAAACAGTTGTTAATTTTTTTAAAGTATTATTCATTTGTTTTACATTTTCAAAATCCAAAATATTATTTTTATAATTTTCTAAACTTGATTCACACATATTTAATAGTAGTAAAAATGACCTCCTTAACATTGGATCGAATTGATCAGGATCAACTTTTGCAATATTTTTTACAATGCATTTATCTTTTTTTGTGTCAATAATCTCATATCCTATTACTTCACCTAATGCAGTTCTTATATGTTCTAGTTGAGACACATTAGAATAGTTTATTGTTAGTTCATCTACTCCTTTTTTGTATGCATTAACAACTTTACTTTCAACATATCTTTTAGTTCCAATTGGATTTAATTCAATTTGTGCTTTTTTGACTTGTTCTTTTATGTCTGACAATGAGATTTTAAGTTCTGATTCTCCTTCTTGAACCTCAACTTCGTCCCCTTTTTGCACTCCATGTTTTCTCGCCCATTTCAAAGGAATAGAAACTACATAAGTTGTATCAGCAATCTTCATTATTTTTCTTTTCATGCAAATAGATTATCTAAATGTATTTATATATTTTTCTACTAAACTTATAATTATAAGATAAATTATAATTTATAAGCCATAATTATATATTCACTTCCTAATTATCTTTTTCTAATTACTTTGTTACGGCAAAGTAGTAAATGAGATTAAAGGTGAAAAAACATGGCAACAAAAAAACAAAAACAACTAGTATTATTAGATGAATTATATTGGAATGCATTTGGAAAAAGAAGAGGAAATCGATCTGAAGAAAGAGCTTTCCAAGCATTAGTAGATACAGTATCAGATTTTGTATTAAAAGATGATCTTACACAACCTAGACCTACTGTCCAAGTAGACCCAATGGGGCACGTACAATATCAAGATGTTACAAATACCTTAAGTGAATTAGTAACAGGAACACAAGGAAAAGCAGACGTTATGTCAGTCAGTAATTTTTTATTATCTGATGTACGAGCACGAGCATTTGTTCATGACTTACATGAAAATTTATATGGAACTCAAATAGTTGCAGGTGGAGAAAATTTCCAAGAAACACAAGTTAAAGAAGAAGCTGCATTAAATAATATGCTTCAAACTGTATATGTCAGTTTAAAAGGTGGAAATAAAAAAGCAGATGCACCTCAATTAGAACCTAACCACATCCATCAAGTTAGAGGGCAAGATTGTATTGATTTTTACACAGTTACTGCAGATTTATATGAAATGGTATCAGGTAATCAATTTGACACTGATCCTAATAAGTTCAATAAACAAACAAGTTCAATTTCTACACATGTAGAAACATATAATAAAGAAAAAGAAAAAAGAAAAAAAGCTAGAGCTAGAGCAAGAAAAAAACAAGCACAAACACCTAAATTTCATCAAGTTGACGTTAACACAGCATATAAACATTTATTAGCTGTCCACGAAGCAGCAGTTGGAATGCATGCAGAGTTAACAGAATACCATGATGCAATAGCAAGTGTTACAGGTAATAAAAGTATTAAAATGCTTCCTAGTGGCCTTGCAGAAATTGTTGCAGAAGAAGTAATAATCCCTTCTCCTATAGCAGGTGTATATGAAATGGAAATAGCAAACCCAACTATTGATGGTTCAACTACGAGAGGTGGCGATCAACAAGATGCATTTTATGACCATGTAGTTGATCAGTTAAAACTTATAGATGGTGTTAGAATTTATGGCCAAAAAGCAATGCAAGATGTAGGCGATGCAAATGATGTTAAAGCACTAAGACAAATATTAAAAGGCGTAATTACAGAAGATAATGTAATGCCTTTAGTATGGACAAATCCTGAGTCTTTACAAACTCAATTAACAGACTACAGCAATTTATTAGCAACTATGTCCACATTTGCAACTGATACAATTGGTCCATCATACAAAAAAGAACTTGATTGGTCTACACCATATTTAGACGGTGTAACATTGTCTGCTCCAATAGGAAATGCAATAATCTTAAAAGAGCAAATTAGAGCAAATGAAAAGCAATTAGCAAAACCTGCAATTGCTGACGAATTAGTGTCTATTTACAAACCCTAATTTTTTATTTTTATTTTTTAATAAGTTAAAATGACCACTCCAAATCCCACTCAAAGTTATGAGGAAAAACTTGAAGAATTAATCCAAGATGCAGAAAACGAAGTTAAAGCAGAGAAAAGAACTAAAACTTTGAAAAATTTTGGTAGAAAAACACTTAGAGCAGCTACAATTGGAACTGCTGTAGGTACTTCTTTAGCAACAGGAGGCCTTGTTGCTGCATTAGGAACAGGAGTCTTAATTGCTGGAATAGGAGTAGGAAGTCAATACTTAGCAAATTTAATATCAGAAAACTATGGAAATGAAGTTTCAAGTACAGTTTTGAATGGTATATCTGGTGCAGTAAACATATTGTCAGGAAATTATGTTGGTACAGGTTTTAATATTGCTGCAACATTATTATCAGGAGGAGCAGTCCTTGCAAATAAATATCAAAACCACGAGCTATCAGAAAGACTAATGAATTATTCAGATATTTCAGCAGGAATTGCTTCTGTTTATACATTAGGCAGACAAATAGATTTTAGTGGAATTTCTAGTTATTTTAACTCCTCTGAACCAGTAGCTCCTGAATCTGTGGCCCCTGAATCACCTCAACAGCCTCAACAGCCTCAGCAACCTCAACAGCCTCAGCAACCTCAACAACCTCAACAGCCTCAGCAACCTCAGCAACCTCAACAACCTCAACAACCTCAGCAACCTCAACAGCCTCAGCAACCTCAACAACCAATTAATTACACTAATGTAACTGATGTTTACAATAATGGAAATGAAGTTTTTTCAGTTTCAGATATTAGACCAGGAACAGATTTCTGGTTCAAATCAATTCCAAGAGGTTTTTCCATGATTCTAGATAGAGGAAATGATACTTTTGGTATATATGCAAACTCAACCTTAACATCTCAGCTTAATGGTGATGGATTTTTACAAATAGGGTATGATAATATTGGAAATGACGGTATTGTTGACTCAGTAAAGTATTTTCCATTATCATTAAGTAAAGATGGTTTTTTAGGAATAGAAAATTTTAAATTTGGATCAAACGCTGTTTACTACGCTGTCGGAGAGGTTTTAGATACTGGTGACAAAACACATTTTGTATGTCATGCAAGTGAAAAACTAAGATAAAAATTTTAAACAAAAAATTTCTATTTTTTTTCCAACTTTTTCTCACTAGCCTTAAGCGCAGTTTTCATTAAAACAATATTTTCTTCTTTAAGTTTAGCAATTAATTCATCTTTACGTTTAAGTTCGCTATAAAGAGTATCAATAACTTTATCTTTATCTTCTTCACTTTTTTTGTGGGTAGTGTTTTTCATCTTTTAGAACCAATGAGAGTATTCCTAAATAAAGTAAAAATGGTACAATACTTAGATTTATTAATGGACTAATAACAATATCCAAAAATATCATTATAGTACTTGCAAAAAATACTGACTTAAGTAAGTTTTGAAATCTAATTTTTCGTTTAAGTATTTTTGTTGCAATGAATGACAAAAATAATACAAAAGTTACAATAATACTATATTTAGCAAAATTAAGTAAGTATGATAAAAAGAATAATGAAGGAAGCATAATAAACAAAATTATACAATATGTTCCATTTATCATGTTTGCACTTTGCAATACATTTGAATACTCTTCTATAGGTTTTTCTTGAGTACTTATAGGTTCAAATAATTTAAGTTGAAGTTTTTTGAATTGAACATTTTCTTTTGTTATTAATATCCATTCATTATCAATTGTTAAATTAGGAGAAAAATCAATAACTATTTTAGGTTGATCAAGCAAAGTAACAGGTTCAGTTATTTCTACATCTAGACCTGTAATATTAAGCTTTGAAATTTTTGATAAAGTACCTTCAACTTGTGAAGGAATTTTAACAAAATTAGGAATATTAGTTAATCCACTTAAAATAACACAATATAAAATTAAAACAAAAAAATATTTAGCAACATCTCGTTTTTTTCTAGAAATTAGACTCCTATAAGCTCTAGGATTTAATGATTGAACAAAAAGTAGTAGGAATTGTTTAATTGTCATCCTAAATAGTGATGATATTAGAGTATTTAATTTTTTTGATACTTATTGTAATAATTCTCTTATATATTTTGCTTCTGCTTTATAACTTTCAATTACAGTTTCTGGACTTGTAACATTAGGTTTACCTTCTAATGCAATTGGTGCGGGATTTGATTTATATGCTGCTACTAAAAATTCTTCATTGCTACATTTATTTCACTTCTATCATTATGAAGCATCACATGTGCACCAATTAAAGGTTCATCACGTGACCCACTAACATGATAACCTACAATTCTACCATTTGCTACATCTAATAGTTCTTCAAGATAATTTGGCTTTGTTTTTTGAACAACCCTAGCTGTTCTTACTGCATGTTGAACATCTATAACCATTCCTAATGTATTATATTTTTCAAGTAAATCTCTATATTTTTGTAAATCTCTCCAAGATTCAACTTCAGGTTGCATGTTTTCAACTGCTATATTATAATTTTCAATTCCTAGAATTCTTTCCCATTAAGTTTCACTCATTCCTGTTGGATGAATAACTGCATACACAGGATTTTTTTGAGATAACAATTCTGAACAAGTTTGATAATGCTCATCTGAGTTTCCAAAAGTCTCTGCATGAGGTAAATGCAATGATTGATAGAATTCAGTAGGTAATTCATGAGACAATACTTGGTTAAGTCTCTTTTTAGTGTTTCTAGCACCATATTCTACTCCATTTAAATCTGATTGTCTTAGAATTTCAACATGATTATCAATATTGTCTTCAAAAAGCCAACCATTAGAAGCTAAAATTACTGGTTCTTGCATAGTTTTTGGAGAAATTCTTTATATTTAAAGATAATTAAAAGAAATTTAAAAATAAATAATTAAATGCTAGCCTTAAGCATCCTAGCTGGAGGAATTCTAGATGCAACCGAATATTCTGCAGTTTGACTTCTCATATATCCACGAGATAGCCCATCTACTGAAGAATCCACAATTAATTTGAGTCCAACCAATTTGTCAAGATAACGTCCCACCTGTCCAGGCTCCCTGCCAGGCATAAATTCACAGCTTTTTTCAATAATATGATCACGAGACGCTCCATCTGCATTATTTGGAACTGTAGATAGAATTGTTATTAAAGCTGACCCAATTCTGCTGGAGTCATTTGTAAGTTTACCCTCACTATTTGGTATTCTAACACTATAAATACCTGGATCTGCTCTTCCTTCTTTATTTATTAAATCTGTTAATGGAAATGGTTTGTAAAAATCAATCATTTTATCACCTTTTTAGTTTAATTGTTATTTAGTAGTAGTAACTATTATCTCCTTTATATAATGTTTGATCTAAAATGTTCCAAACCTCCATTAATTTATCAAATAAATGGAATAACGGGAGTTTTGAGCTTATATTAGCACATATTTAACGTAAATCATCAAATTTACTGAAACTAATAGAATTTATATGAAAAAACATCAGTATTTTGTCCAGACAATTAAATTTTATTTAGAAAAAATCATCAAATTCTAACAATAAAACCAAAACTAATTTTTATTAAAAATAATAAGAAAAAGTAAAGAAAAAACTAAAGTCCAGCTTGTTTTTTCAGATCTTCAGCTTTATCTGTAAGTTCCCATGTAAAATCAGGATCATCTCTTCCAAAATGGCCATATGCTGCTGTTTTTAGATATATAGGTCTAAGAAGATCTAGTTCTTTAATAATTTTAGCTGGTCTAAAGTCAAAGTTTTTTCGAACTAATTCAACTATTTTTTCTTCTGGAATTTTGTTTGTTCCAAATGTTTCTACCATAATTGAAACTGGTTGAGCTACACCTATACAATAGGCAACTTGTACTTCACACACATCAGCTAGTCCTGCAGCAACAAGGTTTTTTGCTACGTATCTTGTGTAATATGCTCCAGATCTATCAACTTTACTAGGATCTTTTGAACTAAAACATCCTCCACCATGCCTACCTACTCCACCATATGTGTCAACAATTATTTTTCTTCCTGTACAACCTTTATCACCTACAGGTCCTCCAATAACAAATTTTCCAGTTCCATTCACATGAACAATTGTATCATTATCCATTAAATCTCCACAAACTGGCTTAATTACTTCTCTAATTATATCTTTTTTAATTTGTTCAAGTGTCACATCTGGATCATGTTGAGCTGCTATAACAACTGTATGAACTCTTTTAGGTTCTCCGTCAACATATTCAATAGTAACTTGACTTTTTCCATCTGGTCTTAAATAACCTAGTGTTTTAGTTTTTCTAACTTCAGCTAATCTATATGCAAGTTTATGTGCAATCATTATAGGCATAGGCATAAGTTCTTTCGTTTCATTTGTTGCAAAACCAAACATCATTCCTTGATCTCCTGCACCTTGTTCACTTCCTTCCTTACCTTTTGCTTCTCCTTCATTAACTCCTTGAGCAATATCAGGACTTTGTTTACTTAAATTAACCCATACTCCTATTGCATCTGCATCAAATCCATATTCAGGTTTATCATATCCAATATTTCTAACAACATCTCTTACAACTTCTTGAATTTCAACATATGTTGAAGTAGTAACTTCACCACCAACCATAATTGAACCTGTTTTTGTAAAACATTCTGCTGCAATTCTAGCTTTAGGATCTTCTTTAATTATAGCGTCAACAATAGCGTCACTAACTTGATCACATATTTTATCCGGATGTCCTTCAGTTACACTTTCACTTGTAAACAAAAAATTTCCTTTTCTTCCTATCATAAAAATTCCTCCGTTCTTTTTATGAAAACTCGAAAAACTTTGTTTTTCTCTGTTATCATTTTATATTTTCCCCTTGTTTAAGGTTATTTATCTCATTAAACTCAAAAATGCTTTTTAAAGGTTCTTGACAATTTTATTCCAATAAGAATAATTAATTACCTTCTTTAAATAGTCTTGATTTAATTATTAAAAATAAAACTTATTCATTAGTGAATATTCATTTAAGAATAAATTTATAAAGAAAATATTCTTTTAGTATACTTATGGAATTAATTGAACTTAAAAAATTAAGAAAAAAATTAGGACTTACACAGCACGACCTAGCTGTAAAATCAAATGTTTCACAATCATTAATTGCAAAAATTGAATCTGGAAACATTGATCCAAGTTATTCAAATGCTAAAAAAATTATTGAAACACTTCAAAATTTAAATAAAACATCAGAAAAAATAGCAAAAAATATGATGCAACGTAACATTATTTTTTTAAAACATGATGAAACATTAAAATCTGCTATTTCAATTATGAGAAAGCATAATATTTCTCAAATGCCTATTAAAAAACAAGATAAAGTGATTGGTTTTATTTCTGAATCAATTTTAATTGATACTTTACTTGAAGGATCTTATTCAATTGTAGCTGATGTTATGGAACCTACACCACCAATTCTTCCTTTAAACGCAAATCAAAGTGCAGTAGCAGGACTCTTAAAATATTATCCTCTAATTTTAATTGAAGAAAAAGGAAATATGATAGGAATTATAACTAAATCAGATTTATTAAAAAGTATTTATTAGATTAAATTCTTAATCTTTCCAAAATACATAATTTCATCAGCTACAACATAAACTTCAAAATTAATTAAATTCTGATCTAAATATGGACTAAGTAATTTTTCTGTTAGAACATTTGTCCCAATAGTAATTAAATTTGTAGAAGGTTGAACAATTAATATTTTATCGTCAAATTTTCCTTTTAAAAAACATTTAAATTTTTCAACTCTTGATCCTTCTTTTAACCCAACAGCAGGATGCTCATGACCTATAATAATAACTTTAGATGACTCTATTTCTTTATTTTCTAAGATTCTGTGCCCATGACATAAAAATACATCTCCAATTTTAAAATAATTTTTAACTTCAATATTTTTTTTCTTAGCAATTGGTTCAAGAATTGTGTCATGATTTCCTTTAATCAAAATTAATCTTGCATATATTGATAAAAAATCAATGAATCTTAAAACATATCTCCATTCAGTATCAGAAATTGTACCAAATTCATGTTTAATATCTCCATTAATTATAATTGTCTTAGGTTTACATTTAACAATTATTTTTTTAATTCTTTTTTGTAAATCATCATATTGAAATCTAGGAATTAATACTCCTTTTTTATTTAATGATTCTTCATATCCAATTTGAGTATCTGTAAAAATTAATATTTTTTCTTTTTTAAGAAAAAGTCCTAAATCTATAATTTCAATATTGTTTGTTAAAAGCATTTAAGAAAAAGATAAATAAAAAAAATATAAAAATCTATGTGAACGAGGACAAATGTGTCCTCTTTTACATCCTAGAAATCAAATATTTTCGTTTGATTTCTATGATTTTTTCGAATTTGTATCAATTTTATCCAATTTTTTCTTTATTTTATTTAAATCCTGTTTTTTCTTTTTTGGATGATAAAATAAAAGTATTGCTGCACCTACAAGTGTAAAAAACATAATTAATGCAGGCCACATTGGTTTTTTAATTGATTCTTTAACTACAAATTCTTCTTTTGAAGGTTCATTAATTACTTCAGGTTCAGGTTCTTCTACTACAGCTTCAGGAATAATCACTTTTTCATCTGCTGCAATACTAAAGTAACTAAATCCTGGAGTGTATGCAATAAATTCATAACTACCTCCATTTGATTTAACAAATTCAGTTTCAAGTTTTACCCATTCTCCTCCAACAAACCTGTACATGTAAATTGAATTAGTGTCTTTTGCATTATTTTCAACCCATTCTTTATCAACCAAGAATGTAATTGCAATTTTTCCATTCTTTACATCTGCTTGAGTGAATCCTGAACTTGTAATTTCAAGATATTTGTATGAATTCATTAATTCACTAACATCACTAGGCATGTTTTCATAAGCAGATACAACCATTGTCATAAATTTTATTTCTGATAAAGATTCAAAATTTATCACTTTAATTGGAATATTTATACTACTTAATTCATAGTTTACTTTGTCTCCAGGAATTATTTGTCCAAAACTCATTGATAATACTGTTTTTGTACTCTCTACTACAGTATCATCATCTGTTCTTGTTGAAGTTGATGAAGATGAACTAGTTGAAGATTCAGTTCCAACATCAACTGCATAACTTATTTGTTGAGATGTTGAGTTTCTTCCTGCTACATCTTGACATACAACATAGTATATTTCTGAAGCATCATCACTAGTGTATGAAAGATCTGTTGAATGTGTTAATCCATAAATACTATTACTTCCAAGATAATCTGTCATCGATACAAATGAAGAATTTGATACACTGTATTTACATAAAGTGAACTCACTTGTTGTTGCACTAAGTGCTACTGTAGCACTAGTTTCTGTTGTAGTAACATCTGTTAAAGGAGTATATGATGAAACAGTTGGATTAGTTGCATCTAATACTGTTAAATTATATATCACTGTAGAATTTTTGTTATTTGCATCCATACAACTCACAGTTAAATTATATAAATTATCACTAATATTTTGCAGTGCAACTGAATAAGTATATTCTGTTGAACCATCATTAGTAAATTCTGTATATGCTATAGCTGTGTCAATTTTATGAATTGTTCCTCCATTAATTAAAGTGTAATTACAAAAGTTATTTGTGTTTGGATTTGCTTCATAAACAGTGAAATTTAGGTTAAAATAACTATTTGTTAATGTTGTATCATTTACTGGATAACTAATATTTACAAGTGGTGCTGTTGTATCATTTCCTAATCCACCTCCTGAGAAATGAGGAAGATACAAAGTAACATTTGTACTTGTATTCAAATAACAAGCAGCTGCTGAAGTTGCTACTGAAGTAGGTACACTTGAACATTCACTTAATTTAAACAAAGTATTACCTAAATTATCTTCAATAAAAAACACATCTAAATTTCCTAGAATTGTGTAAAATGTAATTGTTGCCATTCCAAAGTCTGCTTCTCCTAAAAAGTTAGTTGCATTTTCAAAAATAACAACTTTTTGTATTGTTGAACCTGACTTTGATGATGCTGTTGAACCTTTTGTTGAACTTTCATTGGTTTCAACTGAAAATTTATGTTCCCATCTTGCTCTAAGTCCATTAAAATTAGGAATCCTAGCTGTAACATTTGTTCCTGTAACATTTAAACCAATATCCAGTGATAATGTTTGATTTACTTCAGCAGTATCATTATTATTTAGATCTGTAAAATTTGCTGTTATATTGATTCTTAAAACTGGTGTACCTAGTTCACTTGTAAGATCTTCTCTATATTTTGTGATATTTACAGGCCTATATATTGTAAAATTAAATGTTTCTGATGTATTCCATCCTGGTTCATCTTGTGCAGTAAAAATTACTGTATGAAGTCCTGCTTCTAATCCACTAAATATCCAAATATTAGTGCCATTTTCAGTACTTCCATTTGTATTTAATCCTGAATCAATAGACACGTTCACTGTTGAAAGATTTTGATCTGAAACACTGAAATTAAAAGTTATGTTTCCATCAGCATTTGAATAAACACCATTACTTACTGGTAAAGTATATGAAAAAATAGGTGCAACACTATCTACAATAAAACCTGTTGTATTTGTTGTGTTTATATTACCAGCATTGTCTGTTGCAACAACAGTTACGTATCCAGTTACTAAAGGCATAGTTATATTTGCTGCCCAAAGCTCGGTTGCTGTTGTTAAGTTTGTTAATGAATTTCCATTTGCTGTAACACTTAAAACATAAGTATCTGTTACATTTACAGTAACTTCAACTATTTGTCCAGGCATTAAATAATAATCTGAAAGTGAAACAGAATTTACACTTGGATTTATATCATCTACTGTGATTGTCAAAGTATGAGAGTTATTTACATTTCCTAGCTCATCTGTAGCTACAAATGTTAATACACAGGATCTGTCTCCAGTACACCCAAATTGTGATGTTGAATTAACTGTTGACCATACATTATTTTGACCTTCTACTAAAGTTGTACCATTTAATATAACACTTGATACTGTGTTTGTGTCTGTCACATTTACTGTAATATTTAAGGAATCTGTACTTAACACATAATTATCTGAGTCATCTGTGTTTGAGGCACTAACAACAGGATTAACATCATCAATTGTTAATGTTAATGTGTGAGAATTATTTACATTTCCTAGCTCATCTGTGGCTACAAATGTTAATACACAAGATCTATCCCCAGTACATCCAAATTGTGATGTTGAATTAACTGTTGACCATACATTATTTTGACCTTCAACCAAAGTTGTGCCATTTAATATTACACTTGATACTGTGTTTGTATCTGTTACGTTTACTGTAATATTTAATGAATCTGTACTTAGTATTTTATTATCTGAATCATTAGAATTAGATCCAAAAACTGATGGTACAACATCATCAATTGTCAAAGTTAAAGTTTCAGAATTATTAATATTTCCTGCTGCATCTGTAACAATAAAAGTCAAAACACAAGATCTATCTCCAGTACATCCAAATTGTGATGTTGTATTAACTGTTGACCAAATATCTCCAGATTGAGTCATACTTGTTCCATTCACTAAAACACTTGATACTGTGTTTGTATCTGTTGCATTTATTGTTATATTAATTGTATCACTACTTTTTACTTTATTATCTGAATCATCTGAATTTGAGTAATGTGCTATTGGTGACAAACTATCGACTGTGATTGTCAATGTGTGTGAATTATTAATATTTCCTACAACATCTGTAGCAACAAATGTTAATACACAACTACCATCAGTTACTGATGGACAAAATTGTGTAGTAGTATTTATTGTTGACCAAATATCTCCTGATTGAGTCATACTTGTTCCATTGACAACAACTGTATTAATATTTGAATCTGTCACATTTACTGTTATATTTAGTGAATCTGTTTTCTTTACAATATTATCTGAATCATCAGTATTTGAATCACTAACAAGAGGATTAACATCATCAACTGTAATAGTTAATGTGTGAGTATTATCAATATTTCCTAGCTCATCTGTAGCTACAAATGTCAAAACACATGTACGATCTCCGGTACAACCAAATTGGGTTGTTGTGTTAACTGTTGACCAAATATCTCCTGATTGAGTCATACTTGTTCCATTAACAATAACTGATGAAATTGTATTTGTGTCTGTTACATTTACTGTAATATTTAAGGAATCTATACTTGTGACATAATTATCTGTGTCATTTGTATTTCCAGAACTTGCTACTGGAGCTGTATCGTCAACTGTAACTGTTAATGTATGTGAGTTATTGATATTTCCTACTTCATCTGTGGCTACAAATGTCAAAACACAAGCACGGTCACCAGTACAACCAAATTGTGCTGTAGTATTTACACTTGACCAAACACCACTAGGTCCTTCAATTAAATTTGTTCCATTCATTATAACACTTGACACTGTATTTGTGTCTGTTGCATTAACTGTAAAATTTAGTAAATTTGAACTAATTACTTTATTATCTGAGTCATTTGTATTTGATGCTAAAACTGATGGTGCAAGATCATCAACTGTTAATGTTAGTGTTTCTGAATTATTTATATTACCTGCAAGATCTGTAGCAATAAATGTTAAAACACATGTACGGTCACCAGTACAACCAAATGCTGAGGATGTTGTTGTTGAAACTGACCAAATATCTCCAGATTGTGATAACACAGTGCCATTAACTAATACACTTGAAACTGTATTTAGATCTGTTGCATTAACAGAAATTGTAATTGTATCAGTATTTTTTACTTTATTATCTGAATCATCTGAATCAGAATCTTTTGTTACTGGATTAGTATTATCTAACATAAAATTATAATTTAATGAATTATTTTGACCTGCAGTATCATTAGCTCTAACAACTAATGAATGCATATCATTTTCTATCCATAAATTAGGTGTAATATTATAAGACCAAGAATTTCCTCCTACAGAGGTATTTGTTTGATTTTCTATTTGTACTCCAGATGAATTATATAAAAAATATGAAACAGAATCAAGGGTCTGACCTGAACTAATACTCATATTTATTTGGACTGTTGGTTTAATTCTTGAGTTTGTTACTGGAACTATTGTAATACTAGGTCGCTCTGAAGGAGACGCATCTACAGTTGTAGAATTAAATCCCTCATATCCTGAAGCATCATAAGCTGCTACTTTAAATGTATAATTTGCTCCATTAGTTAACGTATTATTTTCATAAGATAATTCACTTGTTGTAAATAATAAAGCCCAAGATCCACTAAAATTTGTGTAAACATTGTAGCCTGATAAATCAGATCCTATAGGTGCACTATTATTATGAAGTGT
>JABHXU010000001.1 GCA_018657065.1 archaeon | reverse complement strand
GAGGATATAAAACACAACTGAAAAGTAATTCAGTGTTTTAATACTCCTCGCAAAAACACTCGGAGGAAAATAAAAATGGCAGCAGAAATATCTATCGGAACAGGAATGATTGCAATAGGAGCATCATTAGCATTAGGACTTTCAGCAATAGGAACCGCTATCGCTGAAAAATCAATTGGTGCAGCAGCTATTGGCGCTATGGCTGAAAAAGAAGAGCTATTTGGTAAAGCTTTAATTTTAACAGTTATCCCAGAATCCATTGTCATCTTTGGATTAGTTGTAGCAATCTTGATCTTAGGATTAGCAGCATAGGTGACTTACGTGAGTAAAGTCAAAGATGAAATCATTAAAACTACAAAACAATCAGCACAAGTTTTAATTGATGAAGCAAAATCTCAAAACAATGAAATACTCTCTCAAGTAGATTTATCTCTAAATAAAAAAAAAGATTCTATTGAAAGAGATATTGCAAATTATTCTCAAGATAAAAATCAACTTCTTGAAGCTGAAACCCAATCATATAAAAAATCTAAAAAACTAATGATTGAAAATAATTTAATTGAAATTGTATTTGAAAAAGCAATTAGTAAGCTTGGTAACTTAAGTGATACAAAAAGGAAAAAACATATTGATTCAATTTTAACAAAAACAAATGAATTTCCTATTATTTTTTGTTCAAAAAAGGACTCAAAATTAGTTAAAAAAGCTAAAATTATTAACATAATTGGTGGTTTGATCCTTGAAAATAAAACAGGAGATCAAAGAGTGGATTTTAGTTATGAATCAATGGTCGATTTAATCAAAAAAAAGGAGCTTGATACAATTTATGGAGTTTTATTTGAAAATGACTCATAAATTCAAATTCAATCCTTATACTTACGCTAGGATTTGCGCTATGAAATCCTTATTATATAATAAACTAGATTACGATAAATTAATGAAACTTTCAATTTCTGAAATTACCAAATATTTACAAGATCGAATTTATACTGATGAAATAAATGAATTATCTATAAACTATTCTGGAATTAAATTAATTGAACTTGCATTAAATAAACATTTAACTAAAATTATAAGAAAAATAGTAAAGATTAGTGATCCAGATACTACTGCTATTCTTCAAATCTATTTAAAAAAATATGAAATTCTTAATTTAAAAACATTAATTAGAGGAAAATCTACTAAATCACATTTTGAAGATATTAAAACTCTATTAATTCCAATAGGTATTTACAACTTATCAGATTTAGAAAAAATATACAAATTACCTTTATCAAATATTATTAAACAATTACCTAAAGAATGTGAAAATCATGAAGAATTATTTGATATTGAAAATATTTTAGATTTTAGTTACTATAAGGAATTAAATGAATTAAAATCTAAACTTTTAGAAAAAAATCTTACAGATTATATCTCTTTAATTATTGACATACATAATATTAAATTAATTTTAAAATCTAAACGATTTGGCGTTGAAACTAATCTTACTTCAAATTACCTACTTCAAAATAATTCTACAAACATTAATATTCCAGATTTAATGCATTCAAAAGATTTTGATAGTGCTATAGATGTTTTAAAAAAATCAAAATATCATAAATTAGTTGATGAAAATTTTATAGAAAAATATGAAGTTTTTTTAGATAAATTTGTATTAGACTCAAATAAAAAATTATTCCATAAAAAACCTCTCTCATCAGATGTTGTATTTAGTTATGTATTTTCTAAAGAGATTGAAGTTAGAAATATCAGAACTATTGCAAAATCTAAATTACTTAACTTTGAAGATAAACAAATTCAAAAATTAATTATAAGGTGAATAAATGGCTCAATTAGCAGTTGTAGGAAGTAATGAATTTATAATGGGATTTGAATTAATTGGAATACAAAGAACATATGAAGCTAATACTAATGAATCACTTAAAAAAATTTTGAAAAAATTAATGATTGATATGAATATAGGGATCATTGTAATTGATGAAAACTCATTAGAAAAACTTGAACCTGAATTTAGAAAAAATGTTGAAAATAATATAAGTCCTGTGACTGTTGTTTTATCAAAAAAAATAGGTGCTCAATCAAATCTTAGAGATATGATAAAAAAAGCTATTGGCGTAGATCTTTGGTGATAATCATGAAAAATGAAAATGGAAAATTAATTAGAATTGCTGGCCCAGTTGTTGTGGCTACAGGGATTGATGCTAAAATGTATGATCTTTGTAAAGTTGGATCAGAAGGGTTACTTGGAGAAGTAATTCAAATTGATGGTGACAATACAATTATTCAAGTATATGAAGAAACTGCTGGACTAAAACCTGGTGAAGTTGTTATTAATCAAAAAAAAGCCTTATCCGTTAAATTGGGGCCTGGTCTTTTAACTAGCATATATGATGGAATTCAAAGACCTTTGCCTGTATTAGATAAAAAAATGGGTGCATTTATTCTTAGAGGTGTTGATGCTTCAGGACTTGATGAAGAAAAAAAATGGAAATTTAAACCAATTGTAAAAAAAGGTGATGAAGTAAAACCTGGTATGATTATAGGTGAAGTAAAAGAAACTAAAACAATCAACCATAAAATATTAATTCCACCATCTAAAGAATTCATTGGAAAAATAAAGGAGATTAAAACTGGTGAATTCAATGTAAATGAAATTATTGCAACTCTTGATAATGGAACAGAGATAAAATTAAGCCATGAATGGCCTGTTAGAGTCCCTAGAAAATTAAAATTAAAAGTTGCCCCTTCAATGCCACTTTTAACAGGACAAAGAATCTTTGATGGTTTATTTCCATTAGCTAAAGGTGGAGTAGCCGCTATTCCTGGTCCGTTTGGAGCTGGAAAAACAGTGGCACAACAACAACTAGCCAAATGGTCTGATGCTGACATTGTTGTCTATATTGGGTGTGGAGAAAGAGGAAATGAAATGACTGAAGTTTTAAAAGAATTCCCTCATCTTAAAGATCCTAAATCAGGACAAGCTTTAATGAACAGAACGGTATTAATTGCTAATACTTCAAATATGCCTGTAGCAGCTAGAGAAGCTTCCATTTATACAGGAATCACAATTGCTGAGTATTATAGAGATCAAGGATATAGTGTAGCTCTAATGGCTGATTCTACAAGTAGATGGGCAGAAGCAATGAGAGAAATTAGTTCTAGATTAGAAGAAATGCCTGGAGAAGAAGGGTATCCTGCTTATCTAGGAACAAGATTAGCTGAATTTTATGAAAGAGCAGGTACAGGAACAACATTAAGTGGTGAATCTGGTTCAGTTTCAGTAATTGGTGCTGTTAGTCCTCCAGGAGGAGATTTTTCGGAACCAGTTACACAAAATACTTTAAGAGTTACCAAAGCTTTTTGGGCACTTGATGCAAAATTAGCTCAAAGGAGACATTTTCCTTCAATTAATTGGCTAACATCATATAGTTTATATAACAAAACTCTTGAAAAATGGTATTCTGAAAATGTTGATCCTTCATGGACAAAATTAATGAGTGAGATTATTAAAATTTTACAAGAAGAAGAAAAATTATTAGAAATTGTTCAATTAGTAGGGTCAGACGCACTTCCTGAAAAACAACAATTAACCTTGGAAGTTGCTAGAATGATACGAGAATTCTTTTTACAACAAAATGCATTCCATGATATTGATACCTATTGCGAACCTAAAAAAACTTTTATGCTTGCAGATACAATTTTATATTTTAGTGATAAAGCACATTCTGCTTTAAATGAAGGTGTATCAATAACAACTGTTCTAAATTTAGAATCAAAAGAAGAAATTGCAAATGTAAAATTCATTGAAGATTTTGAAACTGAGCTTAATAAAATTAAACTTGCTATGGATAATGAATTTAGCAAGATAACATAGGTGAAGATAATGATCAAAGAATATAAAACAATCAGTAAAATTGCAGGTCCACTTGTTTTTGTTAAAAAAACTCATCCTGTTGGATATAGTGAGCTTGTAACAATTAAACTTCCAGATGGAACAATTAAACAAGGTCAAGTGCTTGACACTAGTGAAGACCTTGTTGTTGTGCAGGTTTTTGAAGGAACCTCAAGAATTGATAGAAACTCATGGGTAAAATTTCTAGGCGAAACAATTAAGATTCCAGTATCTGAATCAATGCTTGGAAGAATTTTAACTGGTGCAGGAAAACCTAGAGATAATGGTCCTGAAATTGTTGCAAAAAAAAGAATGGACGTTGTAGGTGCTGCTATTAACCCTTATACTAGAAGAAGCCCAGAAGATTTTATTCAAACAGGTATTTCAACTATTGATGCTGCTAACACATTAGTTAGAGGTCAAAAGTTACCAATATTTTCAGGCTCAGGTTTACCACATAATGAAATTGCTTTACAAATTGCTAGACAAGCTAAAGTACCAGGTCAAGAAGGAAAATTTGCAGTTGTATTTGCTGCAATGGGAATCACTAGTGAAGAAGCAAATTATTTTGTCAAAGATTTTGAAGAAACTGGTGCACTTCAAAGAGCTGTTGTTTTCTTAAATTTGGCGGATGATCCTGCTGTTGAAAGATTAATCACTCCTAAAATGGCTTTATCAACTGCAGAATATTTAGCTTTTGAAAAAGAAATGCATGTCCTTGTTATTATGACTGATCTAACAAATTATTGCGAATCATTAAGAGAAGTAGGTGCTGCTCGAGAAGAAATTCCAGGAAGAAGGGGATATCCAGGTTATATGTATACTGATTTAGCATCAATTTATGAAAGAGCTGGAATGATTGAAGGAAAAAAAGGTTCTATTACTCAAATCCCAATTCTTACAATGATTGGTGATGATATTACTCACCCTGTTCCTGATTTAACTGGATATATTACTGAAGGTCAAATTGTCCTTTCAAGAGAATTACATAGAAAAGGTCTTTATCCGCCTAATAACATTCTTCCAAGCTTATCTAGATTAATGAATAAAGGTATAGGAGATGGTAAAACTAGAGATGACCATAAACAGTTATCTGACCAATTATATGCTTTTTATGCTGAAGGTTGTGATTTAAGAGGTCTTGTAGCTATTGTTGGTGAAGAAGCTCTTTCAGATAGAGATAAAAAACTTTTAAATTTTGCTGATGAATTTGAACAAAGATTTGTTAAACAAGATTCAACAGAAAATAGATCAATAACTCAAACATTAGATTTAGGATGGGAATTATTAAGAATGCTTCCTAAAAAAGATTTAACCAGAATTAGTCCAAAACTTAGAGATAAATATTATGGAGAAAATGATTTTGATCTCAAAGGTAAAAAAACTAATATGCCTTTAGAATCTGAAGAAGAAAATAGAAAAAAAAGAAAATAGGTACACTAAATGAATATTAAACCAACTAGATCAGAACTAATTAAACTAAAAAATAAAATTAAATTAGCTAAATCGGGTTATAAACTTCTAAAAAAAAAAAGAGATGGTTTAATTTTAGAATTTTTTGATATTTTAAAAGAATCAAAAAGTGTTAGAGGTGAAATGACACAAAAATATAAAGAAGCTCTTCAAAAAATAAATACTGCTAGAATTACAAATAGTGATTTAGCAATTAAAAGTGCATCTTTAGCAATAACAAAGCAACCTATTGTTGACGTTGTTTCAAAAAACATCATGGGTGTAGTTGTTCCTAACATTAGTCATGATAATATAAAAAAAGAATTTCTTTCTAGAGGATACGGATTATTCACAAGTGCTTCAATTAGTGAAGCAGCAGAATCTTATGAAGAATTACTTGAATATATAATTCTTGTTGCTGAAGTAGAAACTAGTATGTTAAGATTACTTGAAGAAATTGATAAAACTAAAAGAAGAGTAAACGCTCTTGAATTTGAAGTTATACCTAAATTAGATAAAGCAAAACAATTCATTGAACTTCGTTTAGAAGAACAAGAAAGAGAAACAGTTTTTCGAAGTAAAATGATAAAAAAAAAGAATAGATAATCTCAGAAATTTTCTTCAAGTGGTTCTTTTAATGAAACATAATATCTTTTGGGCTTAGGCTTTGTATTCTCTCTTTCAACTTCTTTAATAGCATTTTCAATTTTTTTTTTATCCCAATGATCCAATTCATTAAATAGACTTTCAGAACTTGATTTTTCCACATTAATTTTATATCTAATATATTTATATACCTCAATAATTGAAGGGTCAGATTTATTTTTTATTTCATTCATTTTCCCTTTTGTATCCATTTAATTCACCCAATTATATTGATTAATTTTAGATATATAAAAGTTACTAAATAGGTAAAAATATAACTTTGTTAAGAATTAATGTTAATATAAATGCAATTAAAAAACTAGGAACAAAGGGAATTCCATACTTAACTTTTATTTTATTAATTTTCCCTTGTTTTTTAAATTTTAATAGCTGAGATATTTGTTCTTTTTTTATTCCTAAATCTTTTGGTCCTGTGATTAATTTATTATTTACATAAATTGGATCAACAATCCAATCACCCTCTGTTAATTTTTCTGGATCAATATATTTAATCATTGCTACATCTTCAACTGATTTTACAACAATCATTAAATAATTCATTACATATATACTTAGAAACAATAATGAAGCAATCATCTTAAAATAAGGGTCTATTTTTACTACAAATAAAACTATTAAACATATTAAAACAATAATTGAACTAATGAACCTAGTTTTTGAATATTGTTTCATATATTTTTTAAGTTTAGGTTTAAGTTTTTTCCGGTATTTAACACCCATAAAAATAATCCATAAAAGACCATATGCTGCTCCTGCAAAAATTAAATTTATTAAAAATATCAAAAAAAAATCAAGTTGAAATGGATAACTAATTCCAAGTAATGCTCCTAGTCCAAACAACATTTTACTGTCTCCGCCACCCCATTGTCCAGTATAATACATAGCAAACCCAAATATCAAAGCAGCTATCAAACCTAAAACACTTCTTAAAATATATGTAGGATTATTTTCTATAAGTGTATAAATTAAATTTCCACCAAGTCCAAAAGCAACTAATGAATAATTAATATAGTCTGGCACCTCAAGAGTTTTAATATCTGTATAAGAACCAATTGCTATTCCAACTAAAGAAATTGCTTTGAATAAATCTAACATATATTTATATTTTTAAAATCAGTATTTAAAAGTTTTGAAAACATAAAAATTTAATAAATCTCAAATAAAACTAAATAAATATGATAAAGGTTATAATTTTTGATTGGGGAAATGTAATAGAATTTTTTGACGATAAATTATTCTACTCTAAAATGCCTCGATTATTAAAAGTTAATAAAGATTTATTCAAAAAAATTGAATTTGAAAATAGAATAAAACTTGAACAAGGAAAAATCTCAACACAAGAATTTATTAATAAACTAAACAATAAATTAGAATTAAAATTAACTATAAAACAATATGGAGAATATATTCACAAAATTGGTTTTACAAAAATTAACCTTGAAATAATCAAATTAATTAAAGAATTAAAAAAATCTTATCAAATTTATCTTCTTTCAAATAATAGTAAACCTTCACATGATGAAATTATAAAATCAAAATATCATAATCTCTTCAATAAAATGCTATTTTCATATCAAGTAAAACTACAAAAACCAGATCCAAAAATTTTTAAAAAAATCATTAAAAACACTGGTTTTACTGCAGAAGAATGCATTTTTATCGATGACTTGGAAAAAAATTGTGAAGGTGCCTCAAAAGCAGGAATGTATTCAATTGTATTTTATAACAATAATCAACTTAAAAATAATTTAAAAAAACTCCTCTCTTAACAATCCATACCTTAAATCATCCATCCATTTTCCTTTTCTAAAACTTGCTTTTCTTGATCTCCCCTCATAAATAAACCCAACAGATTCAAGAAGTTTAGCTGAAGAAATATTAGGACTCATAACTCTAGCATATATTCTTTCTAATTTTAATTCATTAAAACCATAATTTAAAATTAGTTTAATTGCTTCTTTGGCTAATTTTTTTCTCCAATATTTTTTGCCTAACCAATAACCAATTTCCGAATTTTTGTTATCATAATCTAAATCAATTAAACTCATCATTCCAATAATAGTTCTGGTTTTTAAAAGTTCAATACCCAACTCATAATTTTCTTTTTTTAGAATTTTTTTGTTTGATTCAATTATAAATTCTTCTGCGTGATTTAATTTATAAGGATAAGGTAAAGTTGTATATTTAGATATTTCTAGATCTTTAGCATTGTTATATAATTCATTCGCATCATGTTTCATTAAAGGTCTTAGTTTAAGTCTTTCCCCAATTAATTCCATTAAAACATTAAGAAGTTATAAAAATATAAATTTTTCCTATAAAAACACCGTTACTAAAAATGTTGCATATAACATTAATAATCCAACACCTTCAATCCAAGTTATTTGTTTTTTTCTAATAAACAAAAGTGCAATAAAAACTGATGTTATCATAAACATTGCAGAATCTCTAAAAATTCCAAAACTTAATTTACTAATATAAATTGGAGAAATTAATGCTGCTAATCCTAAAACTAACGAAGAGTTACATACAACACTTCCTAAAATATCACCAAAAGCAATTCCTGAAACACCTTTAAGAACTGATTGTATTTCTACTGTTAATTCTGGAATTGTTGTACCTATTGCAATGACAACTAGCCCTAATAATAATGGAGAAACACCAAACATTGTTCCAAAGAACATAGCTGAATTAACCAACATATTTGCACTAATTAAAAGTGTTATTAAACTAATTGTAATAATTACCATGTCTTTCCATATCGTATCCCATTTAACATCTTTTTTTATCTTTCCCATTTGACCTTCTTTTTTCAAAAGATCAAACATATATAAGAAAAATGCAGCAATTAATATAATTCCATCAAACCTTGAAAGTTTTCCATCAAGCCCTAGTGCTAAAGGAACTACTGAAACAAATAAAACCGAAAGAACTGTTTTATTAAGAATTTTTCCATGAATAAATAATTTTTTTCCTATAATTGCAGTTATACCTAAAACTATTGTAACATCAATAATATTAGCACCTAATACATCTCCTAATACTAATGCTCCAGCTCCTTTCATAGAGGCAACAATGGCTGTTGATAGCTCTGGAATTGAAGTACCTATAGATACAACTAAAAATCCTATCAAATAATTTGAAATTCCTAATTTTTTTGCATAATCTGAAACAGCAGCAATAATATAACTTGCTGAAAACATAATAAGAATTAAGCTAAGAACTGCTATAAGTATGTTTGAAATTAATGGTGTCATTAGTTCTCCTCTTTTTTAAACAAATTTTTTATCCAACGAAATATATTTCCAAAAAAACTCTTTTTTTCTGTTTTTACATCAGATTCATTATTTTCTGGTACAGTTTCATTTTTGGAATTATTATCTTCATTAGTTTTAATTTCTAAATTATCATTATTATTTTTTGACCCCTTAATAACTTTTACGGTTAATTCATTTGAATACGCTCTAGCGTCACTGCCTAAATAGTTATAATCAATTGTTTTTCTAGGAACAGTTATATCCCCTGCTTCTTCAAAAATTAAATCCTCAAAATAAGAATATTCATCAACAATTTCTATTGATTCTCCATCAATCATAATTTTCGCATTTTCAGATCCTAAATTTAAAATACTAACTTTGTTTAATATTGATTCTCCAACTTTTACTTCTAATTCAGTTGATTGATTTATGTAAAGTGCTGGACCTTGAATTTTACCTTCCAAAGTTGTGATTGTTGTATCATCTGATGTTTTATTAAATAATCTATTATTTTTGTCCTTAAAAAAAAGAATAGACTTACTAACTGTTTTAGCTTTAATATTTTTTAATCTAAGTTTTTCTTCATCAAATGTTGCAGTTTCACCAGGATCTAATTTATCAATTTTATATTCAAATACATTTTCAAGTGAATCAAAATTTTGATCTTTTGTTAAATATAAAACTAAGTCATAAATTGTATTCTCATCATTATTTTTTATACTATAATCAACATTTACTATCTCTCCATTGTATATAGTTGTTTTTGATAATGTTTTTGTAACACTTACCTCAGGAATAATTGGGTTAATCTCAAGTGTTGTTACACTATCAACATTATATTCTTTATTTTCATGCATATATGTTGCATGAAAACTGATATTTTTAAAAGTTTTATATTCAACTAAACTTGGAATCATTGTAAAGGCTAATATTTCTCTTTCTTCACTAGAATTTAGACCATAATATGAAGATGTTACTCCTCTGATTTTAAAAATATCAGGTATGTCTGATTTTACACTTATAGAAGGATAATTAATTTCACTTGGATTTTTTGAAGTTAAAGAAACAGTTATAACTTCTTCTTCATAAGGTGTTTCTGTTGAAAATGAAGGTGTTAAAGTAATAATTGGTAGAGGTTTTACTACTAATGTTCTTTCTAATATTTCTGAAAATTTATCACCATCATCAGTTTCATAAGATAAATTAAATCTGAGTTTATATGATTGTTCAGATTCTAAATTAGGCATTTGAAGTTCAGTATCAAGTAAAAAAATAGTGTTATTGATATTTACACTTCCATAAGTATTATTATTAAATCCTGGTAATTGTGTTGTTGTCCTAAAATCTAAATTCTTTATTTTTGAAAATGAATTTTGATTCATTACTTTTACGTAAATTCTTTTCACTTCATTAGAATTTACATATTCAACAGAATCAAGATTACTTGATAGTTCAATTCCTTCATTATATATTAAAAATCCATATTGGAAATTTGAAATACTATGTTTTGTTTTTTTATATTCATATTCACCATTAGCAACAATAAATGATACCCCTATGCTTTTTGCTTTAAGTGTAAAAACAAAATTTTTTGTTTCATTTGAATCTAATTCACCCTCCCATGTGAGTCCCTTAGATGTTTCTTTAAAAGATGAAGGACTCTTTTCAATTTCTACGTTTTTAGGAATTATTAAATTAAACTCCTTAACATCAATGTCTCGGTCTCCTGTATTTTCTAAATTTAATATGAATTCTATTTCTTCATCTAATTCGTAATCTTCTTCATCTGTTTCTAAAGTATAATCTAAAACAGGTGTAGCATATAATCGAATTTGCTCAGAAAAAATTTCTTTTTCTTCCAATCCATCAAAATATGAAACACTCGCTTTAATGTATTTGTCTACTTTTCCTACAGCCTTAACTGTATATTCTATGCTTCTTGTTTCACCAGACTTTAATTCTCCTTCCCATGAAACTGAATTTCCAATAATTTTTGCATTCTCAACATCTTCTATTTCAATGTTTTCAGGAAAATCTTCTAAAAATATAACATTTTTAGCATCTTCGTAACCTGTATTTTCTAATATTACTGTAAATACTGCTTCTTCTCCATATTCCATTATATTATTGTCTACATCTCTATCAATCTCTATTTCAGGTTCTAAATAATATATATATACAAACGCCTTATAATCTTCTAGATCTATGTCATACGTACTAATATTGTAACAAAACTTTCGAAAATCAGTTATATAACATTCATTAATTCCAATGGATAAGGATTTCTCAGAATTTAAAATTAAAGTTTCACCATTATTTGAAATCAAAACTCTATAAAGTGTTCCATCAAATTCAAAACTTTTAGAATTTTGAAGCCATCCTTGAAATGAAACTGTTTGAGCACCTGCAAATGATGCTAAAATAACAAAAAATAAAATCCAAAATACATTTTTATTCATTTAAGCACCTTAATAACTTTAAAAGTTATTGATTCAGGATAAATAGTTAAATTTCCTGTTTTATATGAATCAATCAAATAAAGAGGGTTTTTTCTTAAATTATCAACAACTAAAGTCATAAAAGCTATTGATTCTAAATCAAATCGATCTTCAAAATCATCCATTTGTTCAAAATTATTTGAAATTCCTTTTAAAAAATCAACATATTGTTTATTATCTTCGTCAACTAAACTATCTAAATTAAAAACAAAGAATTTATTTTTATCTTCTAATATGTTATCATATTCTTCTTCAAGATAAAAATTATAATATTCATCTAAATCTTTTGATGATAATCCTATAGTTTTATTTAGTTCATCTAATATAAAACCAGAAATAAAAGATTCATCTTCTAAAAAAAACAAATTTTCTCCTGAGTTAATATCATTTATAAAATTTCTTGTGTCAATATATACTACTGCTCCAATTACTAAAGAAACAATAATTGTAATTAGTAACAAGGATAATATTGTTTTTACTAAATTCTTTATAAATTTAAAAAGCAAAATTCCTACAATTAATGCTATAATTAACGCTATAATTAAAAAATACTCCAATTTAGTTACCTCTTTTTAAATTTTAAAGACAACAGGGTTTTTATATTTTTTGTGCAAAGATATAAAAATTCTAAATCTATTGTTCAATTTATGAAAAAATTAATTATTTTAGCAGGCCTACCAGGTGTAGGAAAAAGTTATACTGCAAGAAAATTAAAAAATATATATTATTTTGATTCTGATAAATTCTCAAAAAATATTGCAAAAATTGATATCACAAAATTATCAGAAAAAGACCTTAAAAGACATAGACTTAAATTTCATAAGAAAAAAATTGAGTCCATCTTAATAAAATTTAACAAAAATAATAAAATTGTGTTAGATACTTGTTTTGACTTACCTGAATCAAGAAATATGTATTATGCTCTAAAACCAAAAATAAAGGTTATAATTATTGAATTAATTTGTCCTGAATCTATTGTTAAAGAAAGGATATTTGAAAATATTCATGAATCAGATAGAATGATAGGAACAAAAAACGATAGATGGAATTTTTATCAGAAAATGAAAAAATTATGGATACCAATTAATAACCCTGATTTAATTATTGACACATCTAAAAAAAATTATTTTGAAAAAATTAAATTGTAATTTCTATCTCCTTCTTCTTTTCTTTTTAAAACTTGAATTTCTAGGTTTTTTATCTTTATTATTAGCTTGATGATCTGAAAAAGTTTTATGTTCTGTTTTTTTATTATCAAACTCATTATTTGATCTTCTATCTCTTGATCTAGGTCTTCTTCGTCCTCTTTGACGTTTTTTTCTTCCTTCCCTAGAAGATGACATTCTAAGTTGACCCAAATCATTATAAGAATTTACATCTAGTTCATTTTTAAAACTATATTTTAAAATTGCTGAAACAACTTCCCCTGCATGATATTTTTTTAAAAGACCATCAGCCATTGCTTTATATTTTGAAGATTTACCCATATTTGCTTCTATAATATTTTTAATAATTTCTTTAACTTGCTCTTCTTTTTTTTCAATTATATCTTTAGGTAAAGGAAATTCTTTTTGAATTAATTTACAATTATTATTTCTTTCAATAGAATTTAATTTTCTCTTTTCTGAAGGAATAACAAAAGAAATTGCAACTCCTTTTTTTCCTGCTCTTCCAGTTCTTCCAATTCTATGAACATAAGATTCAGAACTTAAAGGTAATGAATAATTTATAATGTGAGTTAAATCTTCAACATCAATTCCCCTTGCAGCAACATCTGTAGCAACTAAAACTTTAACATGACCTGTTCTAAATTGTTTTAATATTTTCTCTCTTTGATCTTGGGTTACATCTCCATGCAATGCAGCTGCACGATAATTCAATTTTGTTAATTGATGAACTAAAGTATCAACATTTCTTTTTGTATTACAAAAAATAATTCCATGAAAATTTGAATTAAAATCCAAAATTCTTCTTAAACCTTCAACTCTATCTTTAGGATTAATATTATAATATAATTGTTCAATTGTATTGATTATGACTTGTGCTTTTTCAATTTCAATAAGCTCATACTCTCGCATATAAGTTTTGGCAATGTTTAAAATTTGTTTAGGCATAGTAGCTGAAAACAAAAGCATTTTTTTATCTTTAGGAGTATTTTTCAAAATTGTTTTAATATCATCAACAAAACCCATATTAAGCATTTCATCTGCTTCATCTAAAACCACATAAGAAATATTATTTAATCGTAGTGACTTCCTTCTTTGTAAATCCATAATTCTTCCTGGAGTTCCTACAACAATATCAACACCTTTTTTTAGTTTTTCTCTTTGAACTCCTATTGAAGTACCTCCATAAACAGGTAAAACAATAACTTCTTTGTTTCCTTTTAATGAATCAATTTCTTTAGAAACTTGTAAAGCTAATTCTCTTGTTGGTGTCAAAATTATAGCTTGAACAGTTCTACTTTTTTCTTTAATAGTTTCAAGAATTGGTAAAGCAAATCCTGCTGTTTTTCCTGTTCCTGTTTGAGACTGACCTACTACATCTTTTTTTCCATTTAAGAGTAAAGGTATAACTTTTGATTGAATTAATGTTGGTTTACTAAAACCTTTTTTTTCTAAAACTTCTATTGTATTTTTTGATAATCCTAATTTTTTGAATTCTTCCATTGTTTTTCCTAGTTTATTATTTTACATAATTAAAAAGAAATTAAGTAATTATACAGTTATTTTATTTATATTTAAATAAGTTTGTAATAATATCTTAATCTTAAGTGTTAATAATCTAATTTAATCAATAAAAATTATTAAATCACCCAATAAAGATATAAAGAAATTGCATAAACTAATTATTAATGATTCCTAATAAACAAATAAAAGAAATTAGAAAAGCACTACAAGAATCTGCTCGTCCTTTGATATTTTTTGATGATGATCCAGATGGTCTATGTTCATTTTTACAATTTTACAAATTTAATCCTGAAGCAAAAGGTATAATTTACAAAGTTGCTGGACCTCTTGATGAAAGATTTTTAAAAAAAGTTGAAGAAATTCAACCTGACACTATTTTTATTTTAGATGTTGCTATGGTTTCACAAAAATTCTTAGATAAAGTTAGCAATGTTTATTGGATTGACCATCATTCACCTCAAAATAAAAAAAATGTTAAATATTTTAATCCTATGATTGAAAGTAAAGGTAAAGATAATAGACCTATTAGTTATTGGGCACATAAAATCACTAATATTAGTCCTTGGTTAGCATTGGTCGGATGTACTGGAGACTGGTTCTTAGCTAAAGATATTAGAAAAGAACTTGATGATGAAGAATTATTTCCTAAATCAATTAAAACTCCAGAGGATGCACTATTTACTACAGAGATAGGTAAACTTGCTAGAGTATTTTCTTTTATCTTAAAAGGAACTCCTAAAGAGGCTATGAAAAATACAAAAATACTTACAAGAATAAAAGAACCATACGAAATCTTAGAAAAATCTAGTTCACAAGGTAAATATATTTGGAAAAGTTTTCAAAAATTCAATAAAATTTATGAAAATATTATCAGCTCAATAAAAGCTGACGAAGATAATTTAATTGTACATACTTATTGTGAAAACAAAACTTCTTTAACTTCTGATTTAAGCAATGAAATTCTATACAAATATCCTGAAAAATTTATTATTATTTGCAGAGAAAATAATGGACAAATGAAATGTTCACTTAGATCTTCCAAGTATAGTGTTCTTCCAGCTTTAAAAAAAGCTCTTGAAGGTATTAATGGCTATGGTGGAGGACATGAACATGCATGTGGATGCAATGTTCCTAAAGAAGATTTTAATGAATTTGTAAATAGAATTAGAAATTTAATCTAATCAAACATTATTTCTAGGTTTTTTAAAAAAATGAAGTATGTGTATCACTAAACAAGAAAATAAATATCCTTCAGCAAATAAAATAATTGTATTAAAAAAAATATCAAAATAAGATATTTGAACATATTCTTTTTTTTCATAATCAAATAATGATGCGCCTGCAAAAGAACCTCTTGATTCAATTAAATTATATGTTGTTTCATCAATATAATATTTACAAAAAGTTGAAAACCTAAATTCGCATGGTTGAGGCATAAATGGATTAATCATTGGTAAAAAAACCGCTAGAAATTCAATATCTTGAAGTTTGGAAAATTTTTCTTTAATTTTATTTTGTGTTACATAATTTTCAATATTTTTTCCTGTTTTATTCATTGATCTTGAATCATTTAATTTTCTATATTCTTCAATCTCATCTATAAAATTTATTAGTGTAGGTGTATGTTCGTCTACAATTATTGCATAATAAAAATAATATTTTACTAATACAAAAAAACAAACTATTAAAAAAATAGGCAAAAGAAACTTTTTCCAATTTGGTTTTAGAAATTCTTTCATTAAATTAAACTACGAAAATTTAGTATATATATTTTTCCAAAAAAAGTTAGAATTTCATTCCTTTCATGCCGCCCATTCGCTTCATCATTTTTTCCATGTTTTTCATGTTTCCACCTGAACCGCCTGAGAACATTTTAATCATTTTTTTTGCTTGTTTATATTGTTTAACAAGTTCTCTTACTTCTTTAACACTTCTACCAGATCCTTTTGCTATTCTTTCCATTCTATTTCCAGAAATTATTTCAGGATTTTCTAGTTCTTCTTTGCTACAAGAATCCATAATAAATTTCCAGTTTTCAAGTTTTTCTTGTTGAACATCTAGAGCTTCTTTAGGCATTTTAATTTGACCCATTCCTGGAATTAATTCAGCTATTTTTGACAAAGGACCCATTTTTTTCATAGCTTGCATTTGTTCATAAAGGTCAATCATATTAAATTCACCTTTGAGAAATTTTTTACCCATATCTTGAGCATCTTCTTCAGTCATTGCATCTTTAGCTTTTTCAAGTAAAGCTTCTATATCTCCCATCCCTAAAAGTCTAGAAACAAATCCTGTTGGATTAAATTCTTCAAAATCATTAATTTTTTCTCCTATACCTATAAACTTTACAGGTGCAGAAGTTACTGCGCAAGCACTTAAAGCTCCTCCTCCTTTAGCTGTCCCTTCCATTTTTGTAACAATGACTCCAGTTACATCAACTGTTTCATGGAACATTTTTGCTTGATTCTCTGCTGCTTGTCCAATATCTCCACTAATAACAAGTAGTCTTTCATCTGCTTTTACAATCTTATTTATGTTATTTAATTCTTCAACTAATTCATCAGAAAGAGCGTCTCTTCCAGCAGTGTCTACAATAACTAAATCAAATTCATTTAATTCTTTTTCAAACTTTTTGTAAATTTTTGCAGGGTTTTTTTCTTTAGGGTCTCCAAAAACTGGAACATTAATTTGTTTTCCCAGTTGCTGAAGTTGAGTAAAAGCAGCAGGTCTCCATACATCTAATTGGATTAATGCTATTTTGCTAGCTCTTTTTTGAAAAAATTTACCTAATTTTCCTGCGGTAGTTGTTTTACCTGATCCAAATAAACCTACAAGCATTATTTTAAATGGTTTTTTGTTAACATCAATTTTATATCCTTCACCACCTAAAAATTCAACTAATTCTTCATATAAAATATTAATAATATGCTCTTTTTTTGTAATTCCAGAAGGTGCTTTTTCTTCTAATGCTCTTTTTTTAATCTTATTAGAAAGATCAAACACTAATTTTACATTCACATCTGATTGTAAAAGCGCTCTTTGAAGTTCCTTAACTAACTCATTAATTAGTTTCTCATCTACAAAAACACTACCTGCTATTTTTTCTAAAGCTGCTTTTAACGAACTTCCTAACTTTTCAAGGACCATAGAACAAAGAAAATCAAGAAGTTTTTATAAAAGTTCCGCAATTTTTATAAAATCAAAGAATATTGGTAATATAGAGGGATAAATTGAGGAAAAATCCAATTTTTATTGTTTTTTTAGTTTTAATCTTAGTTTCAACTACAAAAGCTGCTGTAGTAGGCGTATCTCCTTCTATTGTTAGATATAATGAAATGCTTAAAGGTGGATATGCTGAAGCAACTATAACCGCAAGTACTTCTTTTGAACAACCATTAAGAGCCCATTTTACTAAAGAAGGAGATGTTTCAGAATGGATGACTTTTTCTCCAGAAGGAGATGAATTTGTTTTTTCTAGAGAAAAACCATTTTCATTTAGATTAATTATGCAACCTCCACTAGATACGCCTAGTGGAAATTATACTGGAATTTTAAAAATTACAACAGATGAACTTGCTTCAGTAGAAAAGGGTGCAGGTTCTTCAGTTATTGCTCAAGTTGCTCTTTTAATATATGTCGAAGTTACTGGAGACGAAATTGTGGAATGTAGAGCTGGAGCTATTACTCTTTCAAGTGCTGAAATAAATGATCCTTTTATTGTTAAAGCTGCAGTTAAAAATGATGGAAATGTAAGACTTAGACCTAAAATTCAAGTAGATGTTTATGACCAATATCAATCACAAATTGTTTTTACAAACACATTTTTTGGTTCTCAAATTCTTCCAACTAGAGACAAAGGAATTGTTCATGAAGTTGAACATAATCTTCCTATTGGCCAATATTTTGCTAAAATATATTTGGAAGAATGTGGAATCTCAAAACTAACAACATTTGATATTTTAGAAAGAGGGCAAATTTCTGATAGTGGTGTTCTTGTTGGAATTAGATCTAATGATATTGTTAAAACTAAAGAACCTATGGCTATTGAACCTATATTTAGAAATCAAGGCCAAAGAAAAGTATTTGCTAAATTTAAAGGTGAAGTTAGAAATTTAAAAACTGATAAAATTGAACAAGTGCTTGAATCTGAAGAACTTGAAGTTAATTCTGGAGAAACTGTAACATGGAGACTTTTTTATACTCCTAAAAAAACAGGTACATACCAAATAGCTGGGAGAGTTTTATACAATAATAAATTAACATTTGAAGAACATAGTAAAATTGTAACGGCCAAAAGTACAGGTTTAAGTATTAGTTGGATGCTTTTGATTATATTGTATTTAATAATTGGTCTTGTAATCCTAATTTTAATTGGAAAAATAAAAAAAGCTAGAAAAAATAGATATTGACATGCTTTGAATCCACAATCTTTTAATATTTTCTTATCTTTAGGTTTTTCATGGATAAAGCATTACAAAATATTTTAACTGAAGTAAAATCATATGATCCTAAATCTGATTTAAAATTAATTCAAAAAGCATACGAACGTTCAAAGGACGCTCATAGTGGACAAAAAAGAATGTCTGGACACGATTATATTGATCATCCTGTAGAAGTTGTAAATATATTACTTGAATTTAAACCTGATATTCCAACAATTTGTGCTGCTTTACTTCATGATGTAATTGAAGAATCACCATATAATTTAAAAGACATTGAAAAAGAATTTGGCACTGAAATTGCATCTTTAGTTGAAGGGGAAACTAAAACCACTAAAGTTAATTTTGATTCACCTGAAGCATACACTGCTGAAAATTGGAGAAAAATATTACTTGCCACTACTAAAGACGTTAGAGTTATATTAATTAAACTAGCTGATAGATTAAATAATATGAGAACTCTCAAACATCTTAGAGAGGATAAACAAAAAAGAATTTCAAAAGAAACTATGGAAATTTATGCTCCTATTGCCCACAAATTGGGATTATATTCTATCAAAGGAGAACTTGAAGATCTGTCTCTTAGATATTTAAAACCTGATATTTATCAATATCTTAAAAAAAGAATAAATGAAAAAAGAGAAAATAGGGAAGACAAAGCAGAAATGATTCTAGGTTTAGTTAAAAAGAATTTAGAAGAAAAAAAAATTGAATATTTTGAAGTCTCTGGTCGAGCAAAATATTTTTTTAGTATCTACAAAAAAATGATCAGTGATAAAAAAAGTTTTGATGAAATATACGATTTAATTGCAATTAGAATCATTGTTAAATCTATTCCTGACTGTTATAGAGTTCTTGCTGAAATTCATCAACTATGGAAACCTATTCCTGGAAGATTTAAAGATTATGTTGCTGTTCCTAAATCAAATGGTTACCAATCTCTTCATACTGACGTTGCCACTCCTTTTGACGTTGTATTAGAAGTTCAAATCAGAACTGTTGATATGCACTACGTAGCTAAATACGGTGTTGCTGCTCATTGGAGATACAAAGGAACAGATAGAGATAAAAAATTTGATAAAAGAATTTCTTGGCTTGAACAAGTTTTAGATTGGAAAAGAAAAGCACCAGGGGAATTTCTAGACACTTTGCGAGTTGATTTGTTTAGAGATGAAATTGTAGTCTTTTCTCCAAAAGGTGATCCAATTATACTACCTGAAGAATCAACACCATTAGATTTTGCATATGAAATACATACCAAAATTGGAGACAGTTGTTCTAAAGCTAGAGTTAATAAAAAATTAGTTGCATTGGATTACAAATTAAAAAGTGGAGATGTTATTCACATCATAACTTCACCAAATTCAAAACCTTCTAGATCTTGGCTTTCTTTTGTTGTATCTAGTAAAGCGAAACAAAAAATTAGATCTTCATTAGGAATTGAATCAGACATCGATCCTAAACAAGTAAGACAAAAAAAAGATAAAATAAACTTAGCAAAATATATTGCATTTGAAGGAAAAAAAGCACAACTTAAACTTTCTAAATGTTGTAATCCAAAATTTGAAGATAAAATTGTTGCATATAAAATGAAAGAAGGAACTATAACCGTTCATAAAACAAATTGTCCAAATATTCACACCATGGGAAAAAGTAGGAAAATAAAAGTTAGTTGGAATGTACCTCAAAAGGACATTAGAAAAATCAATGTCTATGTTGAAGACAAATTAGCCATGGTTGAACAAATTCTAAATAGTTTATTAAAATTTAACATTAATGTTCTCTCAATTAATTTAAAACCTCATAAAAGATCAATTTTGATAACATTAAAAATTAAAATTAATTCTGAAACAGATGTTAAAAAAACTGTTGAAATATTAAAAACATTAGAACATGTTAATTATATTGATGTACAAAAAATAAAATAAAATTTATTTATTTTTATAACCACGCAGGTAAAGGAACAAAAGGACCTATAAACATCCAAATATATGGTGAAGCAAATATTAATGCACCTATAATAATCGTATGATGAATTCTTTCTCCAACTCTTCCGGCTATTGCTGCTGCTGCTGCTATTTTTATCATTCCAATAATAGACACAGCTGCTCGTATTCCTAAATCAACCCAAAGATTTTCTGTTAATCCTCCTGGAAGAAAACCATATATAAATGAAACATTCATACTAACAAATACAAATAAAACAGTAAAAGGAAGTGCGTGTAATCCATGTAACAACCAACCCATTCCTACTTCATCTGCATGAACAAAAAATAATTCAATTAAACCAACTATAGCCCCCATTACAAATGCGGGTAATAATACTAATTCTGCCATAACTTAAAAATTAACAAATCTCCTATTTATAATTTTTGGTTTTGTTAATAGGAAATCTTTTATAGATACAAATTTTTGATTGCATCATGGAAACCATAGTTTTATCAGTTGGTGGATCTATAATTGCACCAGATAAACCCGATTACTTTTTTTTAAAGGAATTTAAAAATTTTATAATAAATAATCTAAATAAATACAAATTTATCATAGTCTGTGGTGGTGGAAAAACAAGTTCTTATTATAATAGTGCTGCTAAAAGAGTCTCAGATATCAGTGATGAAAACTTAGATTATTTAGGAATAGCTGCCACAAAACTTAATTCTGAACTTGTTAGAGTTATATTTGGTGACTATGCTTATGAAAACGTTATTCATGATCCAACAAAAAAAATAATTACAAACAAAAAGATCATTATTGCTTCAGGATGGAAACCAGGTAGATCCACTGATTATATTGCAGTTTATTTAGGTAATAAATTAGGTGCTAAAAAAATTCTAAATCTTACAAACATTGAATATGTGTATGATAAAGATCCTAGGTCAAACAAAGATGCAAAAAAACTTTTTAATATTTCTTGGAAAGAATTTAGAAAAATAGTTGGAAATAAATGGACACCGAGATTAAATAGTCCTTTTGATCCAATTGCGAGTATAGAAGCTCAAAAAAACAAAATGTCTGTAATCATCCTTAAAGGCACAAATCTAAAAAATATTCAAGATTATTTTGAAGGTAAAGCATTTATTGGAACAATAATTGAAAAATAATTAATTTTTGAAGATTAATTATTTACTAAAAAACGCAAAAATTAATAAAGCAGTTATTCTCTATAATTATTGGGGAGATCATATGAAAAAAGGGATAATTATCTTAACACTACTAATTTTACTAGTTGGTTTAACACATGCTGATTTAAAAATCACAGCAGAATCTGTTGAAAATAGCATCTATTTAGATGAACAAGCAGTATTTTATGTATTTGTAAATAATACAGATTCTCATTCTAAAAATTTAAACATTTTTACTTCAGATATAAAATGGTACGTTGATTCTGAACCTTCGCCTGCTAATATTTTAGGAAATCAAAAAAAAAAATTCACAGTAACTCTTTTGCCAAGTGCATGGGCTCATACAGGATCTCAAAGTGTTAAAATAATTGTTGAAAGTCCTAATTCCAAAGAAAAATCTACTCTCCAAGTTCCTGTATTTGTCAAATCCTATGATGATTCACCTAAAGAATATAGTCCTTCAATTGAACTTAGAATTTCATATCCTAAAGAAATTGATCCTAGAGAACCTATTCCGTTAGAACTTTATATTAGAAATAGAAATAGATTGGATATAAAAAATCTTCAAATCTTAATAAATAGCGAATTAATTAATGATAATAAAATTATAAATTTAGAACCTCTTTCAGAAACTAAAGAAAACATGCAGTACATGATTGATCCAAATACAAAACCAAAAGAAGATATTTTAGAAGTCTCACTTATTTATAATAATAAAACAGTAAATAGAGAAAGGATTAATCATGAAGTTATTGCTTATTCTGAGTTTAAAGAATCCCAAGATAAAATTAAAGGATTATTTAAAATAAGTACAGATTACATTGTTACAAACAACGGAAATATTAAAAAGAAATCAAATTTTAAAGTCCATACTACAGTTTTACAAAAATTATTTACAAAAACGGATCCTAAACCAGACACAACTAATCTTAAAAATCAATATTTTGAATGGTCTTTAGACCTACAACCAAATGAAGAAGCACATATTAGTGTTGTAAGAAATTATAGACCTGCATTATATTTAATTTTAATGAGTATTATTGTTTTAATGGTATATTTTATCTATAGAAGTCCTGTTTTGATTAAAAAAGAATCAATTGTAGTTGGCCCTAGTGATGACGGTATTTCTGAAATGAAAGTTCTTTTACATTTAAGAAATAGAAGTGCTGAATTAATTGAAAATTTAACTCTAACTGATTTAGTCTCTCCTATAGCTAATTTGGTAAAACAAGAACATCTAGGAACTCTAGAACCTACTAAAATTCTTAAACACCATAAAAAAGGTACAATTATTAAATGGGAATTTGAAGTTCTTGAACCTTTTGAAGAAAGAATAATTAGTTATAGAATTAAAACTAGAATGACTATTGTAGGAGGTTTAACTCTTCCATCTGCTAAAATTAAATTCCTAAGAAAAGATACAGAAAGAGTAGTTAAATCAAATAAAAGCCAAGTTAGTTTTGGCCTTTAATTTTTTTCTAAAATGGTTAAAAGTTTACCTTGGGGACAAACAACATTAATTGATTTATTTGATTGTAAATATGAACTATTAATTGATAAAAAACTATTATCTAATTTTTGCACATATTTATGTAAAGAAATTGATGTTAAACCTTTTGGAAACCCAAAAATTGAAAGATTTGGAGAAGGTAATTTGGAAGGATTATCTGCAATGCAATTTATTGAAACTTCAACGCTAGTAGTTCATTTAGATGAAATAAATCTAAGAGCATTTATTGATATTTTTGCTTGCAAAAAATTTAACGACCAAAAAGCAATGTTATTCTCTAAAGAATTCTTTAAAAGTAAAGAAGCAAAATTAAAAACATTATTTAGAGGATAAATAATTAATATAAATTAAGTAAAAATAAAAAAATTATTTCTTCTTTTTATCCTCTTTTTTGTTTATCTGTGCAACTAATTTAGGTAACCCAGTTCCTACAGGAATCATCTGATTAATCATAACATTCTCAACTACACTTGAAAGAGGATCAGTTTCACCAATTAGTGCAGCATTAATAATATGTTTAACTGGAGTTTCAAAAGAAGCTCTAGCAAGGACTGAAGATTTATCATTAACAACTCCATATCTAGTAATTCCTCTTACTTTTCCTGTAAAAGACATTGTATCAGATATAAGCATAATGTGTCTAATATCTACATTTAAACCTTGATTTTCAATAACTTTGAAGACTTCATTGATAACTGCTTGTCTAGCTGCTTCAATTCCTAATATGTCTCTAATTTCAAAAATATCATTTGTTAATGTTCTATCAGTATCAACATAATCAAGTTTAAAGATCTCTTTTAAATTACTTCCTGCAGTCATAATAATAAATTCTTCTTCTCTTTTAACAGGCAGAACTTGTAAGATACCCTTAATTCCTGAAACATATATTGATTTAATTTTTTCTTTTGCTTTATATAATTCAGAAATACTCTCTTGTTTTCCTTTTGTTTTAATTATAACTTTATTTTTATCTTGTTTTAATGTAAAACCTTTAAGTGCTTTTTCAAGAATTTTCATTAATTTAACTTCTTTTAAGTCAACTCTTTTCAATTTGTCTAAATCAATTGTTACTTCTAGAATTCCTTCAGTTATTTCTAAACTAATTTCTCTAATAAAATCCCTAAATTCTGTTTGTTTAATTGACTCGGCAATTTTTTTAATATCTTTACCTTTTGCGTATGGTCCTTTTAAATAAATTTCCATCATCGGAGTTGAAATCTTTTTTCTTCCATCTAATATTTCAATAATTCTAGGAAGACCAACTGTAACGTTAAATTCTGCTACTCCTGCAAAATGAAATGTGTTAAGAGTCATCTGGGTTCCAGGTTCTCCTACTGACTGTGCACTAACAAGACCAACAGATTCTCCTGCTTCAATTTTTGAAACTTCATATTCTTCTGCAACTAAATCTAATATTTCTTTTAGTTGTGATTTTGTGTATTTTTCAGGCATTGCTTCTTTTATATCACTAAGTAATTTACCTGAAATTTTATCTTGATATTCCTTGTATAGGGCTTCCATTTTATTTACCCTCCATAACTGATTCAATTATTCTGTGTACATTAATTTTTCCTGCTTCAGATTTGGAAACATCAATACTATCTTCACCATACTCAAATTGAATAATTCTTTTTGACGAATTTCTAACTGTTCCGTCGTATTCGACTTTTAAGTCTTGCATTGCATTAGCTAATCTTCTATATAAGTAACCAGATTTAGGAGTTCTTAGTGCAGTATCCATTAATGAATCTCGTCCTGTCATAGCCATGAAGAAAAATTCATGAGGCTCTAAACCTTGTCTAAACCCTTTTTTAATAAATCCTCTTGGTGCTGATCTTAAATCTCCATCTTTAAAGCATGACAAAGTTCTTCCTTTGTATCCTTTTTCAATTCTTTTTCCTCTAAGAGCTTGCTGACCTACAATTGCAGCCATCTGAGCAAGATTAATAATATTTCCTCTTGCACCTGATTTACTCATTATTAGAGTGTTTTTTGTTTCATCAAGTGATTTTGCTACAACTCTTCCAGCATCATTTCTTGCTTTGTTTAAAGTTTCAAGAATCTTTAATTCTAATGTTTCTTCAATTGATCTACCTGGAAAAGCGTCTAAATCTCCTTTTTCAAAGATTTCAATTAAACTATTTACTTTCTTTTCTGCATTATCTAAAATATCTTGAATCTCTTGTTGATTTTCTTTTTCTAAATCTGTATCAGAAAATGCTGCAGTAAATCCATGAACAAATAAGGTTTTAACTCCAAGTCTAAATATGGCACCAAGTATTCTAAGTGCTTCCTCATTACCATATCTTTTTTGAAGATTTCTAATTAAAAGTCCTTTTCCACTACCTAAATTAGCTGAATCCATAAATCCTTCTCTTAACAATCCGTTCTTAATAACGACTTTTGTTCCATCTCTAGCTTTACCTATAAAATTAAAGTCTTTAGGAATTAATACTGAAAAAATTTCTTTTCCAGATACTACATCCTTTTTAGGTAAGGAACTAAAATCTTCAACACCAACTGAAGCTAATAATTCAATTGCTTCCGCTTTTTTGAAATCAAGCATCTTTGTTAACATATAATTTCCACCAATTGAATCATGATTACATGCAATAATCCCTAAACCATATCTAGGACTAATCAATTGTGTTTCAACTTCCATTAACAATTCTGCTTCTGCTCTTGCTTCTTCTGTTTGAGGTACGTGTAAATTCATCTCGTCCCCGTCAAAATCTGCATTATAAGGTGCACAAACAGCCGGATTTAATCTAAATGTTAATCCTGGAATAACTCTAGTCTTGTGACACATCATACTCATTCTGTGAAGAGATGGTTGTCTGTTAAAGATTGCAACATCATCATCAATAATATGCCTCTCAATTAAATATCCCATTTGTAATTCTTCTAATAGAGCTTCTTTTGTTTCATCTGTAATTTTCTTTTTCTTTCCATCTGGTCTAACTACATAATTTGCTCCTGGATATTTTTTTGGTCCTCTTTTAACATATTCTTTTAAGTATTCAAAGTTCCATTCGGTTATTCTTTCTGGAACAGTCATTTTCATTGCTACAACTAAAGGAACACCTACTTCATCAAGTGCAATCATTGAATCAGGACTAATGACGGTTCTAGCTGAGAAATTTGTTCTTTTACCTGCTAAATTATGTCTTATTCTTCCTTCTTTACTTTTTATTCTTTCAGTGATAGTTTTTAATGGTTGACCACTTCGGTGTCTTGCTGGAGGTAATTGTGCTACATTGTTATCAATAAAGGTTGTTATATGATATTGTAACAAATCCCATAGATCTTCGATAATTATTTCAGGAGCTCCTGCATTTATATTTTCAAATAATCTTTGGTTAATTCTAACTACATCTCCTAATTTGTGTGTTAAATCATCTTCACTTCTTTCACCAGATTCTAAGGTAATAGAAGGTCTCATTGTTACTGGTGGAATAGGTAAAAGTGTTAAAATTGCCCACTCAGGTCTAAAAACTTCTGAATTTAGACCAAATAACTCTAAATCTTCATTAGGTATTTTTTCTAGTCTAGTTCTAATTTCAATTGGGCTTAATCTTCTATTGTCTCCTTCATAATAAGTTGAAGGTTTCTCAATTTTTATTTTTTCTAATGTTACTTTACAATGTGGACACTTAGTTATTGTTCTAAGTTTTACAATTGTTTCTTTAACCATGACTCTTTGTGACCTAGCATCTTTAACTTTTCCTTCTTTTTTTGTCTTTTTAATTACTTTAGCTATTTCTTCGTCTGGAATTAAAACTCTACCACATTCTTTACATGAACATCTCATTAAATCCAATATTAATTTTGCAAATTTAATGTGAATGACAGGTCTAGCAAGTTCAATATATCCAAAATGACCTAAACTTTCTTTTAATTTTAACCCATCTGTTTTACAAACAAGTCCTGGATCAATAACTCCTAGCCTAATATCCATTAACCCTCCGTCAACTGGATATCCTTCTTTATCATATAATTCTGGTGTGACTACTTTGGCAACTGACATTTGTTTAATCATTTTTGGTGAAATTATACCAAATTTGATTGATTTGATTTTGTTTGGAATATATTCTGGAACCATGATAAACACCTAATACTTGTCCTCCAATTCTAATTTAGGATATATACCAAATGATTTTAACTCATCAAGTAATAATTTAAATGCATAGCTCATTTCAACATAAGCCATTTCTGCACCCTCCCCATATATCGGGCTAACAAGTCTATCCTTTCTTTTGTCATAATAACCTATTAATCCAGATTTAATACAAACTGGTACTGCGACCTTATCTGAATCAAATCTTTCTTTTAAAAGTGATGCCACTCCGTGACTTACAAAAGTATCTTTCTCCATTTCTCCTAATCTTAGACCACCTTCTTTTGCTCTACCTTCGGTAGGTTGTCTAGTTAATAATTGGATTGGACCTCTTGCTCTAGCGTGAACTTTATTTGATACCATGTGTTTTAATTTTAAGTAATACATGTCACCAACAAAAATTTGGGCTTTTAACATTTCTCCTGTTCTCCCATTATAAAATGTTTCAGTTCCATCTTCTCTAAAACCCATTCTTGCCAATTCTTTTCTTAAATCAACATGCTGTTCTGATTCAAATGCTGTTCCATCAATATATCTTCCAGCTAAACTACCAACTTTTCCACCAATAAGTTCAATCAAATGTGACATTGTCATTCTTGAAGGAATACCGTGTGGGTTAAATATAATGTCTGGAACAATACCTGATGCTGAATAAGGCATGTCTTCTGTATCAATTATTAATCCAATAACTCCTTTTTGACCATGTCTTGATGTAAACTTATCTCCCATTTCTGGAATTCTTTGGTCTCTTAATCTTACTTGAACTAATTTATTACCTTCATTGTTTTCAGTGAGTAATATAAAATCAACAATTCCTTTTTCACCATGTTTAATAGTCATAGAAGATTCTCTTCTTGAACTTGTTGTTAAATTATATTCATCTAAACTACTTAAGAATCTAGGTGGGGAAGTTTTTCCTATAACTACATCTCCTTCTGCAATAACTGCTTCTGGATAAATAATTCCATCTCCTTCTAATAATCTATAATCCTTTTCAGTTTTATATCCTTTAACATCTTTATCTGGAACAGAAATTTCGTCAATAAGACCTCCTGAATATCTTAATTCTTCTGTTATAACAGGCCTATAATATGTTGATCTAGCAAATCCTCTTTCAACTGACGCTTTATTTAGTAAAATTGCGTCTTCCATATTATATCCATCAAAACTAAGAATTGCTACAACTACATTTTGTCCTGAAGGATGTTTTTCATAATCACAAGAATCATGCATAATTGTTTTAACGACTGGAATTTGAGGAGTTTGTAAAATATTAACATCCATATCCATTCTAACCAAATAGTTTGCTGTATATAATCCTAAAGCTTGTTTTTGATTTTTAGATCCTGCATTTAATCTTGTACTTTGATTAAAATTTCCAAAAGGAACTAAACTTGTACATAAACCTACTATTGCTAAAGGCAAAATTTCCATATGGGTATGATTTAGTGTTATTCCTTTTTCATTAAAAGAAACTAAAGCTGCTTCTTCTTCCATTGCATCCAAGTATTCTATTACTCCTTGGTTTACTAAATCTGAAAAAGTTAATTCATTCTTTTGAATTTGTTCTAGATGTTTATCAGTTAAAAGAGATTTACCGTCTTTTACAACAATAAGTGGTCTAATTGCTCTTCCTTTTGATGATTCAATCATAACTTGATTTAGTACTTTATCTTGATATATATTTATAGAATAATGAATCTTTCCTTTTCTCCTTTCTTCTTGAAATGAATCAACGAGTTTTTGAGGATTTTCAACATTGCCTATGAATTTTCCGTTTAATATTACTTCGCTCATTTTTTTCACCTGGCCAGTTTTACTCCTGATGTTTTTAGAATCTTAACAATTTCATCTTCTTCTTTATCTTGTGAAATTTGAGTTAATAATGCTAAATTCTTTCTAAGTCCTATGTTTGTTCCTTCTGGAGTTTCAATAGGACATAATCTTCCTAAATGTGTACTATGAAGTGCTCTAGCGTCAAAATTCTCTTGACTTGCAGAAAGTGGGCTTACAACTCTTTGTAAGTGTGATAGAGATTCTAAGTAGTTAAGTCGTTGCATTCTTTGTGCAATACCTTTTCTTCCTCCTACCCAATTTCCTGTTGCCATTGAACTATAAATTCTTTGGGTTAAGAGTTTATCTCTAATAATAACTTTAATTGAAGGAAATTTTCCTCTCTTGACAATTCTTTGAAAATTGTAAAGTAAATCTCCAATTAAAACTTTTAAATTAACTCTGAATAAATCAGACAATAATACACCTGATAATTTTAATCTTTTATTCATATAATGATCTTTATCATCTTTTCCAATTTTTCCATTTGAAACTGCAATGTATTTTTTTAATAATTTACATAAATTTTTAGCTTTATACATCCTATCATCCATTGATGTTCCTAAATGAGGCAATAAGTATTTATCAAGAATTTCTTTCATTCTCTCAATTCTTATTTCTTTAGCTTGTGTAATACCTATTTTTTTTGCAACAAAGTCTAATGCTTCTTCTTCACTTTTAATACTTACATGTTCAAATAAATTAATGTAGACTTCATCTTTAAATTCTGAATTGATTGTTGTCATTATTTCTTCATCTTTAATCATACCTAATGCTTTAAGAATAACAACTAAAGGAACTCTTTTAACTCTTGTAAATGATAAGTAAAAAATATCGTCTTTTAATTTTTCAAATGTATGTGGAATTTTATAAGCACCATGTTCACTAAAAAGTTTTCCAGTAAATTTTGTTGGACCTAAATTATTTTTTTCCACTAGCATTTTATTTGGAGCTAAATCTTCAACATTAATTAAAACTTTTTCAGTTCCATTAACAATAAAATATCCACCAGGATCAAAAGGATCTTCTCCTAGTTCAATTAATTCTTTTTCAGTTTTTCCATATAAATGACAAAATTTAGATTTCAACATTATTGGGAAATTTCCAATTTGAGCTGTAAAAGATTCTCTTTGAATACCATCAACATGAGCACTTATTTCAATATAAAGAGGAGCCGCATATGATATTTTTCTAAGTCTACCTTCAATTGGATAGACTGGCCTTTTTGAACCATCTGCTTCAGTTATTTCAGGTTTTCCTATGGTAATTTTTCCAAATTTAATTTTGAATTCATCAATTGTGTGCGGAATAATTGTTGGTAAGATTGTTCCATTCTCGTCAACAATTTTTTGCAATTCAAATTCTATAAATCTATCAAATGATTCAATATCAGAACTCACTAATGAAGTATTCTCAAAGTATTTTTTTATTAAAATATCTCTTGGGTTCATTTTACAACTCTCCTATAAAAATCGGTTATTCCAGCAGTTTCACTTGGTCTTTTAACTAATATTACATCATCAGTTGTCAATTCCAGATTTGCAACAGCTGGGTCATCAATAAAAATTCTTGGTAATTCTTCTAGAGTTATCTTGTATTTCTCAAGTAAGCTAGCTTTTTCTTTGTCATTAAGTTTAATATGTTTAGGAACTAGAATATGCTTAGAAACATCTACTTCAGGGGTTTTCTTTGCTATTGTGATCACCTTTTGTTTATTTGGGAAAGCTTGTCTTGTCGCTTAAGTGGTCCCTTACATTGCACACCCACCAGTTGAGCAATGTTGTTATTCTAAAAATATAAATGGGCCGGACGAGATTCGAACTCGCGACCACCTGATTAAAAGTCAGGTGCTCTACCAAACTGAGCTACCGGCCCGTAAACCCTTACGAATAAGGGTTAAAGCGCCCAAGCCGGGATTCGAACCCGGGTCGAAGCCTCGACAGGGCTTCATGATAGGCCGAGCTACACCACTTGGGCATGATGTAAATATTCAAATTTCTTTGAACATCTTATCCTCCCATAGTTTCCACAAGTAACATAATCATTTAAGTTCTAGCAGAATAATTGGAAGGCATGTCGCTTTGGAATTTTTTATCGTTTATAAACCTTACTGTTTTTATGTCCACAAATACATATATTTATTTCAAATTTATTTTAGTAGTTTTTTGTTACAAAAAGTTAATAAATTTCAACTTGTCATAATATATTATGAAGAACTTTCCATTTATTCAAATAGAAGAAAAAAATTATCCTACCATAATTATGGGTGAAGACCATTTTACGGGATGGTTTAGTAAATGTAAAAAATATAGCTCTGAAAAAAAAAGAGAAAAAGAATATTTTGAAACAATCTCAACTGCATATGAATTAGGTGTTAGAGGATTTAGTATGTCCCCCCATCCTACTTTAATCAAAATTCTTAAAGATTTTAAAAAAAGTCATCCAGATATTATATGTATATCTAATCATCATTGGCATTCTCATTATTTTTTTAAAGATGAATTATTATATAAAGAAAAAAATATTGAAAGGTTAAGAGCTTCTGAAGCTTTTTATTATGGGCCTAGTATAATTAATAAATGTAAATGGTTTCAAGACATTAATACTAAAAAAAGATTCTCAAAAGCAGAAATTGAATCTTTTAGACTTGATGAAAATAAATACAATTTCCAATTAGATCTATTTGAATCATTTTGTGATTTCTTTTTAGTTGGAAATTTATGTGCGAGCGCTTTAATCAACCTAGGAAGACAAGATATTGTAAAAAAAGAAATTGAATTAATTAGACAAAGAAATTTTATTCCTCTTGGAATGTGCGAAGGTGGTGGACTTTCTTTATTGAGTTTTGAAAAACTTAATGTTGCTGGAAATTGGATTTGGATTAATAAAGATTTTTCATGTCCTAGTGTTGATTATACTCTTGATAAAATTAAAGAATCAAATAAACCTCTGACAGCGTACAAAGCATTTTCTCTTGATAAAGGTTTTAACTTAAACAAATCTATGAGTTTTCTAAAAAACATCAAACAAATCAAATCAGTTGTTGTTGGTGTTAAAAATAAACAGGAAGCTAAAGAAACATTTTCAAAATTACATCAATTTTTTGATTAACTATCAAAAACTTTTTTAACTATAACTATTATTCTCTTTATCATGAATTTTAAAAATGAAATTTCAAAATTAATAAAGAATGCTTCTAAAATTACTGTTAGTGAAGATATTATTGAAATTCCACCTGATTCTAAAATGGGAGACTATGCCTTTCCTTGTTTTATCCTAGCTAAAGAACTTAAAAAAAGTCCTATTGAAATAGCCAAAGACATATCTAAAAAAATACAACCTAATAATTATATAAGTGAAATCAAACAAATTGGTCCCTATATTAACTTCTTTGTGAAAAAAGACATTCTATCTAAAGAAGTCCTTGAAAAAATATATAATGAAAAAGAAAAATATGGAAATAATCTAGCAAAACCTCAAACAATTCTCTTAGAAGGTTGGCAACCTAATACTCATAAAGCATTTCACATTGGACATATTAGAAACGCTGTTTTAGGTGAAGTTTTAGCTAGAATCTTTGAGTTTAATGGAAATAAAGTTATAAAATCTTCTTACATGGGTGATATTGGAGCTCATGTTGCTAAATGGATTTGGTATTTTACAAAATATTATGAGGGAAAAATTCCTAAAACAAATGTTAGTAAATGGTCTGGACAAATTTATACGAAAGCTACATTAAAGTCAAAAGAAAATGAAAAATACTTGAATGAAATTCATGAAATTCACAAAAAACTTGAAGATGGCGATAAAAATCTTGTTAAATTATGGAAGGAAACAAGAAAATTATGTTTAGATGATATTTGGAATATTGTAAAAGAACTTGACAGTCATATTGACAGAGCTTATTTTGAAAGTGAAGTTGAACAACCAGGAATTAAAAAAGTAAAAGAATTAGAAAAATTAGGTATGGCAAAGCTTAGTGAAGGTGCAATAATTATGGATCTAGAAAAACATAAACTAGGTGTTTTTGTATTATTGAAAAGTAATGGTGCGTCATTATATAGTACAAAAGACATTGCATTAGCTTATTTAAAATCTAAAGAATATAAATTTGATTTATCTCTCTATGTAGTTGCAAGTGAACAAGATCATCACTTTAGACAATTGTTTAAAACACTTGAATTAATTAATTATAAAGATTCAAAAAAAGTTAAACATGTTTCCTATGGTGTTGTTAAACTTAAAGACGGAAAAATGTCCTCCAGACTAGGAAATATTATTCTTTATGAAGATTTTAGAGATAGATTATTAGAAAAAGTAGAAAAACAAATAAAAGCACGAAATCTGCCTGAAAAACAAAAAGATTCTATAGTTAAAGACATTGCATTTGGAGCAATGAAATTTACAATGTTAAATCAAGATTCTGTTAAAGAAATTGTATTTGACTATGACAAAGCATTATCATTTGAAGGAGAAACAGGACCATATATTCAATATACTCACGCTAGAGCATGTAGTGTTTTAAAAAAAGTAAATGAAAAAATATCTACAAATGTTAATTTTTCTAAACTAGAAACTAATGAAGAAAAAGAAATTTTGAAGTTACTCAAAAATTATCCAAATATTGTCTTAAAATCTGGTGAAGAATATAAACCTCATATTATTACTCGATATTTGCTTGATTTAAGCCAAGCATTTAATTTATATTATCATAAATATAAGATCATTCAAGAAGATTTAGATCTACAAAAAGCAAGATTACTACTTGTATTTGCCGTAAAAGAAATTTTGAAAAGTGGTTTAAATTTGCTCAGTATAAACGCTCCTGAAATTATGTAATTGTTTTAAACAATAATCTTTATAAACAATATCTTTTTCCCTTGTTCTAAATAAAGGTTCTTTATGGCGAACTAAAAAAAGTTCCCCAACCTATGACTGCAAAGTCACATAAAGAAAACAGAGGTAAACATAAATGGTAAGTATATATGATGTTCATCCAAGAACTTTAATCGAAGCTATGGCTGTTGAATTAAAGAAAATGCCTGAAATGGCTCCACCTGAATGGGCTTCTTTTGTTAAAACAGGTCCACACAACATGAGACCTCCAAGCCAAGAAAATTGGTGGTATATAAGAAGTGCTTCAGTTTTAAGAGCGGTATATAAATTAGGCCCAATTGGTGTCTCAAAATTAAGAACAAAATACGGTGGAAGAAAAAACAGAGGAGTTAGACCAGACCGAACAGTTAAAGCTGGTGGAAACATATTAAGAAAAATTCTTCAAAAACTTGAAATCATTGGTTTTGTTAAACAAGATCAAGTTGGTGTACATAAAGGACGAGTAGTTACACCTAAAGGAAAATCTTTTGTTGACAAATTAGTTGTTAAAGTAAAAGACCCTTTCAAAAAAGTAGTTGCTCCTAAAATCTCGGAAACAAAAGTTTCTGATGATGCTCCAAAACCTAAAAAGGTTTTAGACAAAGAACTTAAAATTGAAAAAAAAGAGAAAAAAGAAATAAAAACTGAAACTAAAGAAGTTAAAGTTGAAGAAAAAATCTCAGAAACAAAAGTTTCTGATAATGCTCAGAAACCTAAAAAGGTTTCAGACAAACAAGCTCCTGTTAAAGAAGAAAAAGTAGAAACTAAAGACGAAAAAAAGCCAGAAGCTATGGAAGAGAAAGAATCAACTAAAAAGGAGGAGAAAAAATGACTAAATGGAAAAGACCTGCTGTCAAAATTAGACTAGCAAAAAAATTAGGTCAAACAAAATGGGCTCCTTTTTGGACAGTTCCAAAAATATTTGGGAAAAACCGAAAAGTTCACCCAGGTAGACATACTCATATTAAAAGAAGCTGGAGGCGTGGTTCTAGAATTAAACCATGATGATGAAAATGGCAAAAACAGAAAGAATTTATAATGTTCCGTTAAGAAGAGGTTTTCAAAGAGCAGTTTCTTATAAAAGAGCTAAAAAAGCAGTTAAAACTTTAAAAGAGTTCATGGCTAGACATATGAAATGTGATTATGAAAATGTTAAGCTAGGACCAATAGTTAACCAAGAAATTTGGAAAAGAGGAATTAAAAGTCCACCTCACCATGTTAAAGTTACAGCTATAAAAGAAGATGACGTAGTCACAGTTGAATTATTTGGTCATAAGTATCCACAAACAGAAACTAAAAAAGAAGATAAAAAAAATAAAAAGGATACAAAACCTAAAACCGAAGAAAAAACTAAAACTAAAGACGCTAAAGTTGAAGAAAAAGAAGTTAAACCAACAGAAATTAAGAAAGAAGTAAAAACAGAAACCCCTAAACCAAAAAAGGTTTCAGAGAAAAAAGACTCAAAACCTAAAAAAACTTCAACTAAACCTGCAACCAAAAAATCTAGTCCTTCAAAAACTGTTAAAAAGGTTGCTAAAAAGAAATCTTCTAATTAATTTTTTTATTATTTATTTTATTACTTGTTTTTCTACTTTTTTTAAAACTTCAGATACACTAACAAAAACATTATTCTCAGTAACATTAGAATTAATTGGTTTTCCATTTGACATTAATTTTGCATCAACTTCAAATTTATTAGATTTTTCACCACCAATTTTTTTTAAATTGATACTAAGTTGCTCATATCCTTCAAGATTATCAGAAAACTTCCTTGCATAATTACCAATAATCTTCTTTAGAATTATTAATTCTGCTGAATCTAAGTCCTTAAATCCTATCAGTTCTATATTTCCACCAAGTTCTATCATAGTGTCTTACTCTAAATTTCTGTTAATAAGATATGTAATCACAATATATAAAGTTTTTTATTTTAGAAGTTAAACAAAATATTTAATCAAATATCAACAACTGCCCTAATTTTAATCCCTTCTTTAGACTTAGAGATCGACATTTCATTATAAGTCATGGCTTTAACATCTCCTTTTGTCTCATAATTTATTGCTTTATCACCAAAAGCAACACATTCAAGTTTCAAACCCTTTGTTATTTTGATTTCAAATTTAGAAAACAATAGAAATTCAGTATCCAAATAAAACAATAATTCTGATAAAAAATCAAATAATAATTTTTCATGAGTACTAGCTGATAAACTAAACACAATTTTATGCTCTTTTTTAACTTTTTTTATATCAACTAAAATATTAAACATAGCTTTAGCACTATTAGAAAATGCTTCTTCCATTGTTTTCCCATATGCTTCAAACATAGCATCAGCAGTATGATCTAGATATATATAATCCATAAAACAAAAGAAAAAAATAAGGTTAATAAAATATTGGTTTTATTTGAAGATCTGGATCTTTTTTCTCAGATATAGTTTCTTCTTTATTTTCATTTGAAGATGAACTAGGATCTGAACCAAAAATATTCATAGCACCAACAGGAACATCCATATCATTAGTGTCATTTGTCAAAGGTTCATCCAAATAATTTTTTAAAAACTCAATAGCTCGTTTGATGTCTTGCCTAGATGCTTTTGAAGTATCTACCTTTATTTCGACCATAAAAAAACAATTCATTTCATTGTTTATAAAATTTTTGACAATTATTATTGACCTGAAATATATGTTTTAGTTTCGAAATGTTTATATATTAGTATATACATTTGTATACTAAGATAGACTCAATTTAACAAAGACAAAGAAAACAAAGGGGTGTACAAATGCTGAACGAGACAAAAATACCAAGGGGCGCTTTAGTTGTTCGCGACTTAAATGGTAGAATTATTGGTGTTATTGAATAAAAATATTAATATGCGCGATATAGCTCATCGCGTTAAATAATATCATTTCTTTACTTATTTCTCTAATTACTAATTTTATTTTTATTACTTCTAAATCTATTCTAACTGATTCTTAAAACAAAAAATAACAATAAAATACAAATAAGAAACAATTATACTCGCAAACTAACAACTTTACTCATTCCATGTTCATTCATGGACACACCATATAAATTATCAGCTTCAGAAATAACACCATCATTATGACTGATAACTATATACTGAGCTTTATCTATATATTGTCTAATTAAACTTGCTAAAGTTTCTGCGTTACGTTTATCTAAAGCTGCGTCAACTTCATCTAAAACATAAAATGGTGCAGGTTCATGATCTTGAACTGCAAATAAGAATGCTAAAGCAGTCATTGTTTTTTCTCCACCTGAAAGAGATCTAATGTCCATAAACTTTTTTCCTGTAAGCCTAACTTTAATATTGAGTCCTCCTTCAAAAACTGTTTCAGGATCTTCTAATTCTAATGTTGCTTCTCCTTTTGTGGAAAGTGTTACAAACTTCTTTTTGAAATTATCATTAATTCCTTCAAAAGTATTCATAAACAAGTCTTTCTTTTTTGTTTCAATTTCATTCATCATTAAAAGAACATCATGTCTTTCTTTGACTAATAATTCTTTTTTATCTAATACCGAAGTATACTCTTTTTCAACTGCGTCATAAATTTCTAGAGCTCTCATATTAACTGCTCCCATATTATTTACCATTCGCTCAAATTCCCAAATTTCTCTTTTTATTTTTTCTTCATCTTTATCTTTAAAAATTGGCACATTTTCATACTCTTTAAATTCTTCAAGTAATCCTTCAAGTTCTGCAGTTATTTTTGCATTGTCTAATGAGATCTTATTTAGACTTAATTCAATATTTCTTCTAGATTCATCTTTTTTATACTGTTTTTGTTCAGTTTTGTTTAAATCTTCATTAATACTATCTCTTTTTTTGAATAGTGCTTTATATTTTGAATAGAATTCTTTTTGCATTCCTTCTTTTTCTTTAAGATCTTTTTCTTCAACTTTAATTAACGCTTTTAATTGTTTTATTTCTTCAGTAAATGTATCAACTTCTTTTTCATGTTGTTTTAAAATCTTTTTAGTATTAGTTATCTCAGGTTTCATAATTGTTTCAATTTGAGCTTCAATATTCTTCATATCTGATTTAATTCTAATAATTTCCTCTCGAAGTTCAGTCTTTTTTTGTTCATATGTGTTTAGTTCAGCAATTAATCTAGGATTTTTTAATGCATTAATTTTATCTCTTAATTGCTGTTTTTGCATTTTTATTTGAGCTAATTCTGAATTTGATTTAGAAATTTTTAATTGTAATTCATTTAATTCTTTAGACACTTTTTCAATTTGCTCTTTAAGATCTTTTTTCATGTTCTTTGAAATATCAAGATCTGAATCTTCCAAATGAAGAGATTTTTCAATTTTAATTATATCTGCTTCTAGTTCTGCTTTTTCATGCCTAAGTTTTGTTATTCTTTCTTCATTATCTCTTTTTTTAGTTTCTAAATCTGATACAATTCCTTCTAAATCTGCTTCTTGAGCTTCATATTCTTCAATTTTGGTTACTAATTCTTTTTCTTGAAATCCATGACTTGAAGTTCTTTTTCTATATCCCCCATGCATAGCACCACTAAGTTCAGTTAAATCTCCGTCTAAAGTTACCATACGTAAAGTTCCTACTCCAATTTTTCTAGCTACTCCAATATTTTCAACAACAACAGTATTTCCAAAAACATAAGAAAATACATTCTTGTATTTAGGATTAAATTTAACTAAGTCAACGGCCCTACCTTGAACACCTGGATAATTTAGTACTTTACTAACATTAGGATCAGGCACAGCTGGTCTAATCTTATTTAATGGTAAAAAAGACGCTACTCCTAGTCTACTTTGTTTTAAAAGTTTGATACACTCTGAAGCAACCTTATCAGATTCAACAACTATACTTTTTATTCTTCCTCCTGCTGCGACTTCTAAAGCTTGTGAATATTCTGAATTAACTTGTCCTAAACTTGAAACTGTTCCAAAAATTCCTTTTATTCTATTTTTACTTTCTAAAATTTTTTGAATTGCTATATCTTTTGAATTTTCTTTCATACCTACTTGTTTTGCTCTATTTTTTGCTAATTCTTCTTTAATTTTAAGAAGTCTAGAACGTGCAGTAGAAAGTTGCGCTGTAACCTCTGAATCTGCATTTAATCTTGTATTTAATTCAAGAGTTGCTTGTTTAAACTGTTGTCTAATTTTTGTTAAATTCTCAAGTTCTCTTTGATGTTCTTTTTTAATTGAAAGAACTTTAGCTATCTTTTCATCAGCACTATCAATTTGATATTCAAATTTATCTTTTTCTCTTAGCAAATTTTGTTGGGTTTCTCTATAGTCTTGAATTTCTTTTAATTTATCTTCTGCTCTTTTATCAAGATCTTCAATTTCTTTTTCAATATTATCTGAATCAGATAATTTATGTTTAGATTTAAAACCTGAAATTTTTGATTCTAATTGTTTAATCTGAGATTCTTTTTGATTAATTGATTTTTCATATGTAATTCTTTCAGATTCAAGTCTTTTAATTTTTTCATTTATTTCATCATAACTTTGCTGCAATTGAGCTTTTCTTTCAGCCACTCTTGTTAATTCATTTTCAATAGAATTTATTCTTGATTTATTCGTTCCAACATTAACTCGGAGTTCTTCAATTATTTTTTGAATTCTTATTTGATCTTTATCTCCTTTTTCTTCAATTTCTTTATTAATTTTATTAATGTCTTCCTTAATTATCACAATTCTTTCTTTTAATTCTTTGATTTCTTTATCAACCTTAGAAATACTTTCTTGTTTAGCTTTAATGTCTTTATCAATTCCTTGCTTTTTCTTTTCTTTAATATTAATTTTAACATGTAATCTTGTTGCTTTATTTCTTTTAATTTTTTCATCAAGCTCTTTAAATTTCATAGCTTGATTTCTTTCTTTTTTAAGTTCTCTTAGATATGCTTGTCTCTCTGCAAGTATAATATCTGATTCTTTTAATTTTTCTTCAACTTTATTTAATTCATTCAGAGCTTTTTGTTTCTTATCTTCATAAATATTTATTCCTGCAATTTCTTCAATAATTCTTCTTCTTTCAAGTGGAGACATTTCAACAATTCTTACAATATCTCCTTGTAGTACAATATTATAACCATCTGGATTAATTCTTGCATTACTAAGTAACTCAACAACTTGTATTCTATTCATTGTTTTATTATTGATTTTATATGTACTTACACCTGTTGATTTTACAATTCTTGTTAATTTAACTTCCTTTTCTTCAACTGGAAATTCTTCATCATGATTTTCAAAATATATAGAAACTTCAGCTTGTTTTGCTGCTTGTTTAGTTTTACCACCATTATAAATTAAATTTGCAGATTTTTCAGCTCTTAAAGATTTAGCAGATTTTTTTCCTAAAACAAAACATAATGCATCTAAAACATTAGATTTACCTGACCCATTAGGACCTAGAATACAATTAAAATCATCTCCAAAAACAATCTCTGTTTTCTTTGCAAAACTTTTGAAACCTTGCATTACTAATTTTGTTACTCTTGTCAAACTTTATAGCCTCTTTTACTAATAGATATACAACAATAGAGGTGGTTTTTATAGTTTACTGTTCAAACCATTTCCTCAATCCTTAATAGTTGATTATATTTAGAAGTTCTTTCTCCTCTACACGGAGCCCCTGATTTAATCTGTCCAGTTCCTAGTCCAACAACTAAATCTGCAATAAATGTGTCTTCAGTTTCACCTGATCGATGACTAACCATAACTTGCCAGTTGTTTCCTAAAGATAATTTTGCTGCTTGAATTGCTTCACTAATTGTTCCAATTTGATTTACCTTTAACAGTAATGCATTACATGCTTCTTTATCTAATGCTGTTTTTATTCTTTGAACATTAGTTACTAGTAAATCATCTCCAACTATTTGTGTATCAACTTTTTTCATTAAATAATTCCATGACTCCCAATCATCTTCACCAAAGGGATCTTCTATTGAGATTATTGGATATTTTCTTAAAAGTTTAATATAGTATGATGCTAATTCTTTCCCATCTAGTATTTTTGTTTTTTTACCTAGTTTATGTCCAAAAACATATTTTTCTAGTTTTTCATCATAAAATTCAGAAGCTGCTGCGTCCATTGCAATTTTTATTTTTCCTTTATATCCTGCTTTTTTAATTGCTTCTTCGAGTAATAATAATGGTGCTTCATTATCTTTTAATGGAGGAGCAAAACCTCCTTCATCTCCAACATTTACTGAGTCCACCCCATACTTTTTTTTAATAATTTTTTTTAATTCATGATATGTTTCTGCGCCCATTCTAATTGCTTGTTTAAAAGTTTTTGCTCCTACTGGTGCAATCATAAATTCTTGAATATCTAAAGAATTTCCAGCATGTTTTCCACCATTAATAACATTAAAAAATGGTGTAGGCATTTTTATTTTTGTTTGCGCTAATCTACCAATATATTTGTGTAAAGGCATATTTTTTGCTTTTGCTCCAGCCCTACATACTGCCATGCTTACAGCAAGAATTGCGTTAGCACCTAGTTTTTCTTTATTATCTGTACCATCAAGTCTTTGCATCATAACATCGATAAATTGTTGCTGTTTAACATTTAAACCTATTAAATGAGGTGCAATTCTTCTCTCAACATTTGTTATTGCATTAATAACTCCTTTTCCACCAAATCTTTTCCCACCATCTCGAAGTTCAACAGCTTCATGAACTCCTGTACTTGCTCCACTAGGAACAATTGCTCTTGTAGAAAAATCTTCTGTAAAAAGTTCAACCTCAACAGTTGGATTCCCTCTTGAATCTAAAACCTCTCTAGCAATAATTTTAGTAATTTCAGACATAAACATACACCTCTTTATCTAAAACTGAAGATAATAAGAATAAAAAAGTTTCGAAAAATTAAGATTATTTTTTCCAACCAAATTCACTGTAAAAAATATTTTTATTAAAACAATCAATTGCGTGCTTAATATAAGGAATTGTATTACTTGGTAAATCATATAATTCAAACCATTCTAATTCTTCGCATTTTCTAGGTTCCATGTTTTGAAGTTTTCCTCCCCATTCTTCTGCTAAAAAATAAACATCTACTCGTTCATTGTTTGTTTCACTTTTTGAATCTCTATGCATAACATGAACGACTTTAATTTTTTTAGGATCAATAATTATTCCTGCTTCTTCTCTTGCTTCTCTAATTATTGCATCAGTAAAAGTTTCTCCAGCGTCAACATGTCCTGCCACCATACTATAATTTCCATCTTCATATCCTGTATTTTTTCTTTTTAAAAGTAAAACCATATTATGTCTAATTAAAATTAAATAAGAAGCTGGAACACTTTGTTGTCTATCTTTTTCCATAAATAAATCCTAAATAAATCAACCTTATAATCTTTTTGTCATAACAATTTTTATAAACAAATCAGAATTCTTTTGCTAATATTGTGCCAGGGTCGCACAAAATCCAAACTTTTAACAAAGGTTTTGAAAACAAAGTTTTCAAAGCCCTGAAAATGGTTAACATTTTCTTTGGTTTGAACAAAACACTTGCGACATGCGCACAAAAACGTGCTTAGTCACAAAAAAAAACATTGTGCCAGGGTCGCATAATCCGGTATTGCGCAAGCCTGGAAAGCTTGTCCCTTTGGGATTCTGGGTTCAAATCCCAGCTCTGGCGCTCTTATTTTCTTTTAACAGAATTTTATTGATAAATTATTTAAATCTCTTTTATTTTAATAACATTATGTCAAATAATTCAAATAAGTTAAAAACCAATAAGGATTCAAAGATTAAAGAAAATTTTAACTCAGATGTTTTTGAAAACATTGAGCGCCTTGATAGTCATGCCAAGTGGTCCAAAGGTGTAGACTCTAAAATAGAAAATTACAAAAAATTTGCAAAATGGTTTGGTATAGTATTTACAGTGTTATTTTTGATCGTGCTTATTTTATTTTTAATTGGTAAATCTTAGTTTTAGCTCATCTTGTTGTACGCAAAACAATTCACTCAACCTTAGGTTTATAATCATCCTCATTAACTATCTCTTCTTTTTTATCTTTTGTTTCTTTTTTCACTTCTTCTATTTTATCGTGTTCTTTATTATCTTCTTTTTCTTCTTTATTATGTCCAACTTTTGTTTTTAATAAATCAAGTAAAATACTAAAATAACCTAAAAGGGCAACAACCATAAAGAGTATAGGATAAATTGTTTTTGTTAGTGGTTCAAACACAGACACTATACTGAACGAAAAATATAATTCAAGTAACCCAAAAATTTTGAGAATGAATTTTACAAGTAAAACACTTGAACCAGCATAAAATAGTGGTGCAGGTAAATTTATTGGAAAATTTGTATTAGAAAAAATTTCGGCAATTGCAAATGTTGCTGACATTAGAATTATTAAAATAATATTTGCATTAAAAAATAATACAACTCTATGAAAAATTTGATCGTCAACATAATTTAAAAGAATATTACATAAAATTAAAACAATTGCAAAGATAACTAAACTAACAACTCCGCTTATTATTGCTTGGTTATATTTCTTCATAGAAAGATTCTTGTGATTTTGTTATATAAATTTTACTAAATCATATAAAACAAACATTAGTTGAGAAAAAATAATCATATTCCATATAACATCAGCTACCGTGTGACCTATATTAGAAACTGGATCTGCACCCATTGCAATACCTAGAGCCCATGAACTAAAATTTCTTATTGCCATTCCAACAGTATATGCTATAGGAAAACCCCAACCCAATTTGAAAAACCAAGCACCTAAAATAGCTACTTGTCCATTAAGACCAATCATTAAAATAACGAACTGAGAAAAACCAGCTACACTACCCCACATATAAGAACCTAAAATTAAACCAAAAAATGCACCAACAGGCCAACCAAACATATATCCCATAAAAAATGAAGTTGCAGTAACTGTTTCAACTCCAACATGAGGAATAAATTTTGTTGTTTTAATAGAAAGCATACCAAGTGGAGTAAAAATTGCCATAAACACTATAGCTTTAGCTAAATTTGAAAACATTAAATATATTACAAAAAAGATTCCAGCAATTAAAAAATTCCGTAAAGTTAGATATTTTTTGAAATTTTGAACAGAGAATTTAGTTCCCATATCAAAGGAAAGCTGCAAGACGTATATAAATTTTACCAAAAAGCTTTTATATTCCTGGATAAATTATTCTATGCATGGCATTTGAGATTTTTAAAAAATTTATAGATAAATTCTTTCGAAGTTTGTTTAGGGGTAAAAAAAAGATTAGATTAGGACTCTATGGTCCACCTAATGGTGGGAAAACAACTTTGGCAAATAGAATCTGTCAAGATTGGTTAGGAGAAGACATGGGAAAAGTCTCTAATGTTGCTCATGAAACACGTGAGATCCAAATTAAAGAAGAAATCACAATTAAATCTAAAGGAAAAGAACTTTCATTTAATTTAGTTGATACACCTGGTATTGCTACTAGAGTTGATTATGAAGATTTCTTAAAATACATGGGTGAAAAAGACGCAAAGTCTAGAGCTAAAGAAGCAACAAAAGGTATTATTGATGCAATTAAGTGGCTTGATGACATGGACACAGTTATTATATGTCTAGACGCAACTAAAGACCCATATTCACAAGTAAATATTACAATTGTAGGTAATTTGCAAGCTAGAAACATTCCTGTTTTACTTGTTGCAAATAAAATTGATTTAAAAAGAGCAGATATTAAAAAAATTGAATCCGCATTCCCACAATATAAAGTTGTAGGAATTTCAGCAAAGTATGGAACTAATATGGATGAGTTTTATGAAGAATTGCTGAAGATGGCATAATAAAAAGAGGTTGAAATTAATGTTAACTTTACAATTCATCAGCTATAACCAGATTGCAAACCTGGAACCTGATGATAGGATTAAGAAATTGTTAAGCTTTGTTAAGCAAGACAAGATTGTCCTATTAGAAGGTAGGCTTAGAGACGAGGAAGAAGCTGATTTAATTAGAAAAACAATGGAAGATATTGACGAAAAGTTCACTGGAATTGAACTTGGCGTTGTTCATCCACAAGACAAAGATTCTAGCCTATATAAGCAAATTCATGCTATGTTAGTTAGATTATTACTTGGAAATAGAAATGGATTCACAATTATTGGACCAGCAAATATTATACAAGAAATAAAAAAAGATCCTGATAAAATTCAATTACTTATGAAGGATCAACAACCTCCACCAACAAAAAAAACAAGTAAAAAAAAATCTAAGAAATAAAGAAGAAAAAATAAATGCCACTCGGCAATCAAGCCTTTATTAAAGGTTTGAAACCAAAATACTAAAAACCACTTTAATTAAAAACATCAAGTGGTTTGCATAAGTTAAAGGGAAAAAATAAAATGCCACACCAATGTGTAAGATGCGGAAATTTTTATCAAGATGGTAGTGATAAAATTCTTAAGGGTTGTGAATGTGGTGGAAAATTATTCTTTTTTGTTAAAAAAGAAAAACTTGAAGAAATCAAATCTGCTTCTGTTCAATTAACAAAAAAAGAAAAAAAACAAATTGAAAAGGATGTTTTTGATTTAATCGGTATTTCTGAAAAACAAGATTCTCCAGTAGTTTTAGATCTAGCATCTATTAGAATTGTTAAACCAGGAAAATATGAATTAGATTTAGTTAATTTATTTAAAGAAAAACCTCTTGTCTATAAACTTGGAGATGGAAAATATGTTATTGATCTTCCTGAGAGTTTCAAAAAATCATTGGACACCAAATGACTTTTTGATGCCCAGAAAATTTATAATTTTCGCTGGTTTTAAAAAATCACTTGACAAATAATTAATTATTTTTTCTACGCAGTTTAGATTATTTAATTAGAAAAGTAATTCTAAATAAAAAAATAAAAAAAATTAAGATTCGCTTGCTTTAGCTTTAATTCCTTTAGCTATTTCTAAGTAAATAAAACCTATGCTTGATAATGCTACAATCCCTAAAAATTCAAGCCAAGGGATTGGAGTTGTATTAAATATATCCTGCATAAAAGGTATATAAATAGTACCTACTGTTACGAGAACTGAAATCAATACAGCTTTTACTAAATATTTATTTTTAAATAATCCAACTTTAAATGAAGGATATCTTATGCTTCTTGATGCAAACGCTTGATACATCTCACTCATTGATATTGCTAAAAATGCAACTGTTTGCGCTTTTAAAACATTATTTGTTGTTGATAATGTATAATAAAACAAACTTAGGACAACAGTTGTCATAATAATTGGATACCAAATAATAAAGGGATTAAGTCCATAATGTATAGGTTCATCCTTTTTTCTAGGTTTTCTAATCATCGCATTAGGTTCAAACGGATCAGCACCTAATGCTACAGCAGGCAATCCATCTGTAACTAAATTAATTAAAAGTAATTGAGTTGCTGTTAATGGGACAGGCCATCCAAATATAATTGCCAAAAATATGATTAAAACTTCTCCAATGTTTCCTGAAATTAAGAAAGCAAAGAATTTTTTTATATTATCATAAACTCCCCTACCTTCTTCAACAGCACTAACTATTGAAGTAAAATTATCATCTGTTAATATCATATCAGAAGTTTCTTTCGCCACATCTGTACCTGTTATACCCATAGAAATCCCTATATCAGATTTTTTAAGAGCAGGTGCATCATTTACTCCATCTCCAGTCATAGCAACAATGTGACCTTTCTTTTGAAGTGCTTCAACAATCATCATTTTGTCTTCTGGATTAACTCTTGCATAAATTCCAATATCTTCAACTTCTTTGTCGAGATCAATTTTTTCAAGCTCTGATCCCATAACTGCTCTTCCGGTAATACCTAATTCTTTTCCAATAGCTTTTGCAGTTCCAATAAAATCTCCTGTTATCATTACTACTTTAATTCCTGCTGATTTACATTGCTCAATAGAATCTTTAACTTCTTTTCTAGGAGGATCTATCATTCCTTGTAATCCAACAAACACTAAATCTTCTTCCCATTCTTCTATTTTCTCTCTTTTAATTTCTTTGTATGCAAATCCTAAAACTCTTAATGCATCACCTGAAAAATCATCATTCATCTTTTGAATTCTTTTCTTATCTGTTGAAGAGATTTTCTTAATGTCTCCTTTTACAATAATTTTAGAACATTTTGAAAGAAGTATATCAGGTGCTCCTTTTACATAAACATATTTTCTACCTTCTATTTCATGAAGAGTAGTCATCATTTTTCTAGAAGAATCAAAAGGTATTTCATCAATTCTTAAATTTCTTTCAATAAATGCTTCATCAATCCCATGTTTTCTAGCACTTACTAAAAGTGCTGCTTCTGTAGGATCTCCAAATACTGACCATTCATCTTCTTTTTTCTCAATTTTAGCGTCATTGTTTAATGCACCAATTTGCATTAAAAGTTCCAAATCTTCTGTGTTTTTTGAAAACTCGCCAATAGGCTCATATCCTGCACCAGTAACATCAATAATATCATTATCTACATATACTTTCTTTACAGTCATTTCATTGTGAGTTAATGTACCTGTTTTATCTGAACAAATAACTGTAGTTGATCCTAAAGTCTCAACACTTGGGAGTCTTCGAATTAATGCATGTCTTTTAAGCATTCTTTTAACTCCTAAAGCTAGAGCTATAGTAACAACTGCTGGTAGCCCTTCAGGAATTGCAGCAACAGCAAGTGCAACTGCTTCAAGAAAACTTTCTTTAATTGAAAATATAAATTTAAGTAACCAATCAAAAGTAAATGCAAAGTCCTTTATTGTATGTAAAACTTCTGGATTTCTTACCGCTCCTACAATAAAAATAATAAAACAAATTGCAAGGGTCATTTTTGAAAGGAAATGCCCTAATTTATCCATCTTCTTTTGTAATGGAGTTAATTCTTTTGTTGTTGTTTCAAGCATCTGAGCAATTTTTCCTATTTCGGTTTCCATACCTGTTTTTATAACAACAGCTAAAGCTTTTCCTTTTGTAATTACAGTACTAGAAAAAACCATATTTTTTTGATCTCCTAATTCTTTATTTCCAGAAAGCATATCTGTATTTTTCAAAATAGGTTCAGATTCACCAGTAAGAACAGCTTCAAGTGTATAAAAATTATTTACCTTTATGAGTCTAGCATCAGCAGGAACTTTTGCTCCTTCTTTTAATACTAAAATATCTCCAGGGACAACATCTTTTGCATCAATCTCAATTTCTTTTCCATCTCTCATTACATAAGCATGAAAAGAACTCATTTTTTTAAGAGCTTCAATAGCTTTTTCTGCTGAATATTCTTGTTTAAAACCAATAATTGCATTTAAAATAACAATAATCCCTATAACTATTGCATCTACAGGTTCATTTAATAAAAAAGAAATTGCTGCAGCAACCATTAAAATCCAAATCAAAGGATCTGCAAATTGACCAAAAAAAATTTTCCAAGGTGATATTCGCTTTTTTTGTTTTAATTCATTTGACCCATATTTTTCTAATCTTGCTTTTGCTTCTTTATTTGATAATCCTTTTTCATCTGTCTTTAATTCTTTGTATATCTTATTAGTTGAAAGTTTATAGTAATCCATTAAATATCACCCACAATAGTGTATTGAAAGTTTGAAGTCCATTAAATATATTTCTATTTTATAACATTAAATTAATATATATGTAAAATCTATATTAAACAAATGCATGTCCTAATTCATTTCATAATCAATTTATTTTTTGGATTTGTTTTAGGATTTAAAAACATTGATATTCTCATAATTGCCCTTGCAGGAATTATTATTGACATAGATCATATTTTTTATCAAGTTTTTGTTGTTAAAAACAAAACTATCAAACAAATGTTAGAATGGCATAAAAAAGAAAACACAGTCCATAGACCTCATTTTTACATATTTCATATGATAGACTTTTTAATTATATTTAGTATTATATCATTTTATGTTAATAGAACATTATTTTTAATTTCTTTGGGATTTATTTTACACGTTTTAGCAGATTTTGTTATGTATATTTTTCACTACAAATCATTAAATTGGATAAAATATTTTTTTTTAGTAAATTATATTAGAAAAAAAGTTAATTTCTCTTAACTTTACCTTTAATTCCTTGAAAAATTCTGTAAAACACATTAGCGCTTTCTTCTTCCATAGGTGGTTTAACTAATCTAACTGCATCTTCTCCTTCTGTTGAATTTTTTTGATAATAATCTAATGTATGTAAAAACAATTCAAGTTCATTAATTGCTCCAAATACTTGGTGCTGTTTTTCTAAGTCTAGAGAATCTCTATTATTTTCCAGCATTTCAATTAATTCAGTACGTCTTTTTACTAACACCTCAGATATTTGATTTACCACCATAGAAGAAAAGTGTAGTGTACTAAAATATAAATCTTACGTTTAAATTAGAAAATAATTGAAAAAATTTAAAAATTGTCCTTTGTTTAAAATAACAATGGGGGTTTTAAGTTGGCTCAAGAATATTTTTAAAGGTTTATTTAAAATAAAAAATATTTTTGGAAAATTCAACTCAGATTTTGATTTTGATCGAAGATTAATAGGTATTGATCAGAGAAAAAAACGTACTGCAAGATTTGAAAATGAAGCATTTAAAGAACTTTCTGATGCTGCTCATGAAATATTTGACTATATAAATAAGCATGAAAATGCGAAAAGTTTTCAAGGAGAATTATATAATTTTTTAGAACAAGTTCAAGACATTAGAGATTCTTCTGGAATTACAGTTCAATTAAATCATTATAGAAAATTAGTAAGTGTATGGAGAGAATTAAATCCTCATTTACAAAAGAATTTTGGTGCTGACGCTAAAATAATAAAAGCTTCTAAAATCGTTAATCAACAATTAATGGAATTAGGTAAAGAATTAAATCTTGAAATGGATTTATTAAATGAAGAAAAACATCTTGCTCAACAAAAATTAGACTTAATAAATAGTGAAATATAATTTCTTTTACTTAGTAAGATTTATAAACGTTCTAAATTTTCGTCGTATTGACCTAATGAGTTATGACGGTAAATTTGATGATTTACCTGAATGAGGGTAACTTTTAATTCTAGTTACCAGTTAAAATATGAAATTATAGGTGAAAAAACTATGGCTGAAGAATCAGAAAAAGCATATGAAGCTATTGAATTAGCTAGAACAACAGGAAAAATTAAAAAAGGGACTAATGAAGTCACTAAACAAATTGAAAGAGGAAATGCAAAATTAGTTGTTGTTGCAAAAGATATTACTCCTCCAGAAGTTGTAATGCACTTACCTTTATTATGTAAAGAAAAAGGTATCCCTTGTGTTGAAGTTCCAAGTAAAGAAGAACTAGGCGCTGCTGCAGGTATCCAAGTCGGTACAAGCGCAGTTGCAGTAACTGAACCAGGAGAAGCAGCATCAGTGATTAAGACTATGAAAGAGTGATTAATATGGCTCTTGATAAAAATCAATCAAAAAAAGGAAAACAAGACTCTGCTGATACAAAAGGAAGAGCTAATTTTAGAACAGCTGTCCCTGCAAGTGTCGAAGAAGTTATTGGTAGAACTGGTACAAGAGGAGGAGTCACTCAAATTAGATGCAAAATTCTAGATGGTAGAGACGCTAACAAAATAATTAGAAGAAATGTTAGAGGACCTATTCAAAAAGGAGACATCTTAATGCTTAGAGAAACTGAAATTGAAGCTCGTCCACTAAATAGAACAGGTAGAGGAAGTGGTTAAAGATGAAATGCAGTTTTTGTGGATGTACTATGCAGGATGGGACTGGAAAAATGTATGTAAAAAAGGATGCTAAAATATTTTACTTTTGCTCCAGTAAATGCGAAAAAAATCAGCTTAAATTAAAACATAAAGCTAGAACAACTAAATGGACTAGTGAATTTGAGCTTATCAAAAAAGGATTAAAGAAGTGAGGAAAAAATGCCAGAAAGTTTAATTCAAAGAACATTAGTTTTGCTTAAACCTGACGCTGTTCAAAGAGGTATTATGGGTAACCTTATTACTCGATTTGAAAACGCTGGTTTAAAAATTGTTGGAATGAAAATGGTTTGGGTTGATGATGCTTTTTCAAAAAAGCATTATTCAGCACATGTTGAAAAGCCATTTTACAAAGGGTTAGAAGAATTTATTACTTTTGGACCATTAGTTGCTTTAGCTATAGAAGGTATTGAAGCAATTGAAACAATTAGAAAAATGGTAGGATCAACTGAACCAAAAAAAGCTCTTCCAGGAACAATTAGAGGAGATTTTGCACACCATTCTTATCCTTATGCTGATAAAAAAGGAATTGCAATTAAAAATTTAATTCATGCATCTGATAGTATAGAAAGTGCAAATAAAGAATTAAATTTATGGTTTACAAGTGAAGAACTTCACACATACAAAACAGTACATGAATTACATGTATTTTAATTAATTATAATATAAAAGTGTTGAAATGCAGCAATTCAGTAAATTAGCATTTCAAAACCAAAAAAATAAAAATTTATTAAGGTGACTAAAGAAAATGGCAAAAATGGTTGACAGGGTTAAGTCGATTATGAATAAACCTACTAATATTAGAAATATCGCTATATGCGCGCACATTGATCATGGAAAAACAACTTTCTCAGATAACTTACTTGCAGGTGCAGGTATGATGTCAGAAGATTTAGCTGGAAAAGCTCAAGTTTTAGATTTCCACGATGATGAAGCTGAAAGAGGTATAACAATTGATACTTCAGCAGTTTCAATGGTTCACACTGTAAAAGGTGCTGAGTATTTAATCAATTTATTAGATACTCCAGGTCACGTTGACTTTGGTGGAGACGTTACAAGAGCTATGAGAGCCGCTGATGGATGTATAGTATTAGTTTGTGCTGTTGAAGGTATGATGCCTCAAACAGAAACAGTTCTAAGACAAGCATTAAAAGAAAGAGTTAAACCTATTTTAATGATTAATAAAGTTGATAGATTAATCAAAGAATTACAATTAGGTCCTGCTCAAATGCAAGAAAGATTTACAAAAATTATCACTGGAGTTAACGCTTATATTGATAAGATTACACCACCTGAATTTAAAGGAAGATGGAATGTTAGTGTAAATGATGGAAGTGTATGTTTTGGATCAGCATTTCACAATTGGGCATTATCTGTTCCTTTTATGACAAAAAGCAATGTTAAATTTGACGTTGTTGCTGAAGCTTATAATTCACAAGATCAGGATGCATTAAAAATTCTAAGAAAACAAGCTCCAATTCACGAAGTTATTTTGGACGCTGTAGTTAAGCATTTACCTAATCCTGTTGTTGCACAACCTTACAGAATTCCAAAAATTTGGCAAGGAGATCCAGAAACACAATATGGAAAAGATTTAATCGCTTGTAATGCAGATGGAAAACTAGGATTTGTTATTACAAAAGTTGTTGTTGATCCATTAGCTGGAGAAATTTGTACTGGAAGACTTTTTAGTGGAACAGTTAGCAAAGGACAAGAAGTCCATTTAGCAAGTGCAAATGAAGATGCTAGAATTCAACAAGTCTATATTTTTAATGGAGCTAAAAGAGAAGTAGTAGATGGAGTTCCTTCTGGAAATATTATTGGTATAGCAGGACTTAAAAATGGTAGAGCTGGAGAAACAGTCACAACTGATTTAGAAGCTGAACCTTTTGAACAAATAAAACATTTATTTGATCCTGTTGTTACTAAAGCTGTTGAAGCAACTAAACCTTCAGATCTTCCAAAATTAATTGATGTACTTAGAAAAGTAGGAAAAGAAGATCCTTCTATTCATATTGAAATTAATGAAGAAACTGGAGAACACTTAATGAGTGGTATGGGAGAACTTCACTTAGAAATCATTGAAAACAGAATCAAAACTGAAAAAGGATTAGAAATTAAAACAAGTTCGCCTATTGTTGTCTTTAGAGAAACTATAACAAAGCCTTCAGGTATATATGAAGGGAAATCTCCTAACAAACACAACAAATTAAAATTTAGAGTTGAACCTCTTGACCCAAAAATTAGGGATGCAATCAAATCAGGAGAATTACCTGAAATGAGAATTAAAAAGAAAATGCCTGCATTTTTGGAAAAATTAAGAGACTTAGGAATGGATGCTAAAGAAGCAACAAAAGTTAAAAACATCTTTAATGGAAACATGTTAACAGAAGAAACAAGAGGACAAGTTCACATGGGAGAAGTTATTGAATTAATTAATGACATGTTCGAAGATGTTATGAATGCTGGACCACTAGCTAGAGAACCTTGTATGGGTGTAAAAGTTATTTTATCTGATATGACTCTACACGAGGATTCAATTCACAGAGGTCCTGCTCAAATGTACCCTGCAATTAGAAATGGTATTAGAGAAGCAATGATGGATGGAAAACCATTAATACTTGAACCTATCCAAATTATGCAATTTGATACACCAACTAGATTTATGGGAGAAGTTTCAAAATTATTATCTGCTAAAAGAGGTCAAATGCTTGACATGGATTCAGGAGATGAATTTACTACAATTAAAGGTAAATTACCTGTTGCAGAAAGTTTTGGACTAAGCAATGATGTTAGATCTGGTACAGAAGGAAGAGCAAGTTTTGCAGTAATGGATCAATCTTTTGAAGTATTACCTGGAGAACTACAGCAAAAAATAATTAGTCAGATCAGACAAAGAAAAGGAATAGTAGAGGAAGAAGTTACAGAATAAAAGCTATTTTAGTTTTTTTTTATTTTTTTAGTCGAAAAAGCAAAAAATAAAAATTGATTTTTGTCGACATAAAAATGAATGGAAATGCTTATAAATGGTGAATTATTCCTTTATCCAATATATAATACTTAAAACAGGAGGAAACCCAAAATGGCAAAAGAAAAAGAACACTTAAATTTGGTCGTTATTGGTCACATTGATCACGGTAAATCTACTACAGTAGGTAGGTTAATGTTTGACTCAGGAAATGTACCTGAAAACCAAATGAGAAAATTAAAAGAAATGGCAGTTAATGCAGGAAAAGATTCATGGGAATTTGCATATGTCATGGACAACTTAAAAGAAGAAAGAGAAAGGGGAATAACAATTGACCTTGCTCACAAAAAATTCTCAACACCAAAATATGATTACACAATGATTGATGCACCAGGTCACAGAGACTTTGTCAAAAACATGATTACAGGAGCTTCACAAGCAGATTGTGGATGTCTTGTCGTTGCAGCAGCAGATGGTGTTATGGCTCAAACAAAAGAACACGTATTTCTAGCAAGAACAATGGGTGTTAACCAATTAATGGTTATTGTTAACAAAATGGATACAGTTAATTTTGATCAAGCAAAATTTGAAGAAGTTAAAAAACAAGTACAAGGTCTTTTAACATCTGTAGGATACAAACTTGACCAAGTTCAATTTATTCCAACATCAGGTCTAAAAGGAGACAATGTCTTTAATAAATCTGAACACACTGCATGGTATGATGGACCAACAATGTTTGAACAATTAGACAATTTTACAGTTCCTGAAAAACCAACACAACTTCCATTAAGACTACCTATTCAAGATGTATATAACATCACAGGTATTGGAGTTGTTCCAGTCGGAAGAGTTGAAACTGGAATTATGAAAACAAAATCTAAAATTGTAGCTGTTCCAGGTAGAGAAGGAAAAGGAGTAGTTGGTGAATGTAAAACAATTGAAATGCACCACGAACAAATTACTCAAGCTGAACCAGGAGACAATATTGGATTCTCAGTCGGTGGAATTGGTAAAAAAGACTTAGCTAGAGGAGACGTTATTGGATCAACAGATAGCTGGCCAACTGTCGCAACAGAATTTACAGCACATATGGTTGTTTTAAACCATCCAACTGTCGTCACTGTAGGATATACACCAGTATTCCACATTAACACAGCACAAGTAGCTTGCCAAATTATTGAGATTGTCAAAAAGATGGACTCAAGAACTGGTGAAGAAGTCACTGAAAACAAAGATGTCTTAAGAAACGGTGACGCAGCAATTGTCAAAATTAGACCAACAACACCATTAGTAATTGAAAAGCAATCAGAAATCCCACAATTAGCAAGATTCGCTATTAGAGATTCTGGTACAACTGTTGCTGCTGGTATGTGTATAGAACTTGTTGCTAAAGATATGGCTGCTGTTAAAGCAAAAAAATAAATTTAATTTTTTTTTATTAATTTAGTTATCAAATTTAGAGGAAGAAAGATGCAGAAAGCAAGAATCAAATTAGCAAGTATGGAAATTGATAAGATTAATCAAGTTTGTACTAGCATAAAAGAAATCGCAGAGAAAACTGGAGTAGAAATGAAGGGACCTATCCCTCTTCCAACAAAAAAACTTAGAGTAACAACAAGAAAAAGTGCTGACGGAGAAGGTACAGAAACCTGGGAAAGATATGAAATGAGAATTCATAAAAGATTAATAGACCTAGGAATCGACGAAAGAGCACTTAGACTAGTTATGAGAGTTCCTATTCCAGACGGCCTAAATATAGAAATTGAAATGGTCGATTCTTAAGTAAATTTAGGGAATGAATAATTTTCTAAATTGTATTTGTTTTTAGTAGTTTTTAATCGTTTTTAATGAAAAGTAACATTATAATCAATAACTTTTTCTTCCTTAAATATAAACTTAGCAGAAAAAAATCTATCCTCTTTTATCCACTTTATAAACATATGATCAGATTCCCACAAGTTCAAATCAAGAATCTTATCATCATTAATCCAATGAAGTTCTCCTTCTGGACTAACTATTAACTCTCCAGAGAATTCATTAGCTATATAAACAAAAACATGCCAATCTCTTTTTTGTATATCAAAAGCTGGAAATGTTAATAATCCAACTAATTTAGGATTTTTTATATCTAAACCTGATTCTTCTTTAATTTCTCTAATAACGCAATCTTCAGGTGATTCACGTGCTTCAAGTTTCCCACCTAAACCATTCCATTTACCTTCATGCATGTCATTAGGTTTTTTATTCCTATAAATCATTAATGTTTTATTATCTTTTTTTACATAACAAAGTGTTGCTAGAACCATTTTAAAAAAATAAGAAAAAAGAGTTAAAAAACTCTATTTTTTAGACTTTCCAACTCTTATTGGAGCTACTCCAGCTAATTCACCAATAACATTAACTAACTCTGTTTTTGTTGGAACAACAATTTTAGCATTATGTTTAAGAGATATTTCAACTGTTTCAAGTTTCTTTAATATTTGTGCATTTCCCTTAAAATACTTATTAGCAGCCTCATTAACTAATTTAATTGCTTGTGCTTCTCCATCTGCTTCTAATAATTTTGCTTGCCTCATTCCTTCTGCTTTTTTAATTGCTCCTCTTTTTTCTCCGTCAGCTTTTGTTTCTGTAGCTGTTGCTAAATCAATTGCAGCAATTTTTTCATTTTCTGCTTTAACAACATTATTCATTGCAGCTTGAACATCTCCAGGAGGAGTTATTTCTTGAATTTCTACTCTTAAAATATCAATACCCCAACCTTCTCCATCTGCACTTGGCTTTTCAATTTGTGCACTCATTTCTTGCTCTACATGATGATTAATACTATCTCTTCTTTCATTAGCATCACCTAAAGTCATTTTACCTACTACTGCTCGAAGTGTTGTTCTAGCTAAAGATACAACTGACCCATAATAATCTTCAACATTATATAGTGCTTTTCTTGCGTTCCTTATTCTAAAATAAACAACTGCGTCAACATGTGCATTAAGTTTATCCTTAGTAATAACCTCTTGAGGAGGAATATCTACTCTAATTTCAGTAACATTTACTTTAATCATTCTATCTAATACTGGAAAAATCCAATGAAATCCTTGTTGAGCTACTTTTTTAAATCTACCAAGTCTTTCAATTACTCCTACTTCAGTAGGTCTAACTATTCTAATACCTACGAAAAAAAATACTATCAAAAATACTGCTATTGCAAATATCATATAAATCACCCAATAAATTGTTAGAATAATTAGTTAATAAAGATTTGTAATTTTTATATAACTATTAAATAAATTCCTATCAACATTAAAATTGAAGCAATAGATTTTAAGAAAATATTTGTTTCGTGAAACAACCTTCCACCAAAAACAACCCCAACTAAAACTTGAATTCTTGAAATTGCTGTAATTATTCCAACACTTGAATTTGGGTTTGAAAAAGCCAAATAAATTAAATAAGTTCCTAAAGTACCTATAGCTGCTGATACAAATATCCAAAATCCATCAAGTTTAATTCCTTCAATAATATCATCAATTCCTTTATAGATAAAAAAAGTAATTCCTAGATAAATTAATGTTGTAAAAATATAATGATAAAAAAGTAATGTAAATGATTCTGTATCTCTTAAAATATATTTTGCAAGTAATGATACTCCTACGTAACATATACCTGAGTAAATCATATAACTCATATATTTAGATTTGAATAATTTTTTAAATGGTGCTCCCCAATTTTTAAAATGTCCATCTGAATTTAACACATATGATCCAATCAAAAGAACTACAATTCCTAAAATTTGAAGAGATGTTATTAATTCACCAAGTATTAAAAAACCTGCTCCTAACACAAATAAAGGATTTAAATTTGTTAATGGACCAACAACTGATATTTGCATATGTTTAAGAGCTTTAGTATAAAATGTCATATACATAACCATAAAAATACTTCTTAAAATAATTGCAAACAAAATTCTATAATCAATTGTATTAATATTTTTTATAAAAGGTAAAACTATAAATAAATTAAACAAATAATAAACTGATAAAAATTCAAATGAATGTTCTTTTTCTAATACTTCTTTATTAATTATATTGCTAATTCCAAAAATCACTGCAGCTGCAATTGATAAAAACAACCAATCTATGCAAATTAATTTGTTATATGTCCTATAAATAATTATCCAAAATAAGACCATTAATTATAAAAATGATAATTTCATCCTCTAATAAATATGAAATTAATAATTGTTCGACATGGAGAAACTATTGAGAATGTAAATGGTATTTTTCAAGGACAAACTCCAGGTATATTATCTAAAAGAGGTATTAATCAAGCAAAAAAAGTTGGTGAAAGACTTAAAAATGAACAAATTGATTATATTTATTCCTCAGACCTTAATAGAGCAAAACATACTGCAAAAGAAATTATAAAATATCACCCTAAATTGAACCTTAATTTAATAAAGGAATTAAGAGAACATGATATGGGAATATTAACTGGTCAAAATAAAAATAAACTTAATTTAGAATGGGATGATATTGACTTAAATGACCCAAAATATAAAGCTGAAAATTATGAAACTTCTATGACTAGAGCCAATAAAATAATTAAAAAATTATTTGAAAAACATCAAAATAATACTGTGGTTTTAGTAAGTCATGGTGGTTTTATGAAATCATTATTTGCAATTATTATGAAAAAATCTCGGGAAAAATTAAAACATATGGAACATTTAGGAAATACCTCAATAAATATTTTTGAATTAAGAGAAGATAGTGATCATATTATTCACTTAATAAATTGTACAGAGCATTTAAAATGATATTAATCTTAACTAGACATGGTCAAACTAAAGAAAATGTAAAAGGTATTATTCAAGGTCATTTACCAGGTCATTTAACAAAGGAGGGTATTGATCAAGCAAAAAGACTTAGTGAAAGATTAAAAAATGAAAAAATTGATGCTATTTATTCTTCAGACTTAAAAAGAGCCGCTGATACTACTTATGAAATAGTCAAAAACCATCCAAATATTCCAGTAAATTATGTAAAAGAGCTTAGGGAACGCGACCATGGTTCTTTATCAGGGAAAAGTAAACATAATGTTAATTGGGAAGATTATGTTCCAGATGGAGAATCTGCTGAAAATATGTATAAGAGAATAAAAACCTTATTATCAAAAGTAAAAAATAAATATCCTCAAGGAACTGTCTTGTTTGTTGCACATGGTGCAATAAATAGAATGATTATTAACACAATTAAAAAAAATCCTCTTGAAAAATGGGAAACAATTGAATCTACAAAAAATACTTCAATTTCTATTTTTGAAATTCATCAAAATGTTCCTTGTAATGTTTGCGTATTTAATTGTACAGAACACTTAAACACACCTTCACATGAACAATGTTTAAAATGGTATAGAGAATGTGATACCCCTCAAAATATCATTGATCATGCATTAAAAGTCAATAAAGTTGCAACTTACTTAGCTAAAGAACTTATTAAAAGAGGGGAAAAAATAAATTATAGTTTAGTTGATGCTGCGTCTTTGCTTCATGATCTTGATAAATGGGATTGTGTTAAAGATAACTCTATTGAACATGGAAATTTAACTGAAAAAATTTTAATAAAAAAAGGCTTTCCAGAAATTGGAAAATATGCAAAACATCATGTTGTACATCATTTATTTGACAAAAAAGCAACATGGGAAGAAAAATTAATTATCTATGCTGATAGTAGAGTTTTATATGATAGAATTGTTTCTCTAAACCATAGAATTCAAGATGCTTTAATTAGATATAATGTTCCTAAAAATATTGCTAAAAAAGAAATTAAGTTTTGTAATTTATGTGAAAAAGAAATATTTGATATTCTAAAAATTAAACCTGACGATTTAGAAAAACTTAACGATTAAACCTTGGATATATTCCTGGAGCCATAACTACTTTGTCTGTTTTAACTGCAAGTCCCTTTTCTCCCATCATTTTAAGGGAGGACATTTTAGCTCTTCCAAAGCAAATAAATTCATTTTTTAATGTATAAATTGCAACAAGCTCATCTATTTCAATTCCTGCTTCAAGTTTTGATATTCCTGGAACAGCTAGTGATGCTCCATGACATAAACTATCTACAGCAGTATCAATCACCCAAATTTTAGGTAAATGTGAAACTGCTCGTTCAATGGACATTATTACTCTTCTAATAAATTTATCATTCTTTTTTTCTTTGTAATAATAATAGGCATCAGAAACATCCTGTAAAGTAAAAAGTGAAGTTTCATTAAAAGGTCCTGCTTTAGTTCGTCTAAGTTGAGCCATATGAGCTCCAACTTTTAATTCTTGCCCCATATCATGAACTAATTTTCTAATATATGTACCTGCTTGACATCCTACTTTAAACAATACATCTTGTTCAATAATATCAAGTAATTCAATATAGTAGATTCTTCTTTCCCTAATTTGTCTTTTAACTGCACTTTTTATAGGTGGAAGTTGTTTAATTTTTCCAGTAAATTTTTCAAAAACTTTGTATAATTCAAATTCTTCAACTGGTCTATGAAGATGCATTAAACAAATATATTCTTTTCCAGCTTTAAGTAAAGTTTGAACAATTTTAGTTGATTTATTAAGAGTTATAGGTAAAACACCTGTAACATTAGGATCTAATGTTCCTGAGTGACCTGCTTTATCTAAGTTTAGAATTTTTTGTAAATAAGCACTTACCTGATGACTTGTTGGACCTGCGGGTTTATCAATATTAATTACTCCAAATTGCATTAATTCCTCAACAGTTCTATTTTCTGGATAAAACCCAAACTTATCACTAGTTTGTGCTTCTTTTTTTAGAAGAATTTCTCTTTTTATTTTTTCGAAGGGTAGATCTCCCATTTACACTAGGAAAGAATTGCTTTCTTAAATTACTTTTCATAAAATATACCATAAGCAATACCAAATTTACAAAAAAATAACCTCTAATTAAATTTTTTTTTGTTAATCCACCTGTTATTTTATAAGTTAACTCATTAAAACCTAAAACTAATCCTAAAAGAGTCATGATCATAATATTACTTAAAATAAAAATTAAACATTTTGTTAAAAAATCTTCTTTTTTAAAAAATATTAAAACAATAAATAGTCCAGGTAATAAAGATAACAGCAATTCTATTATCATTCTTCTAAAACCTCAAAAATAAATCGTATAAACATTCTATAAAACGATTTATTGAATAAGAACGTTAAAACTACATATATACCTAAACCAATTAAATAAATAACCAATAATGAATAAATATTTTGTACATTTAACCATTCTTTTAAAAATCCAACTGCAAGAGCTGATAAAAAGCCAGAAAATACAATATAAAAATAATTCTTTGAAACCGTAACTATATCCAATTTAATGAATCTTTGTGAAATTAGTAAATAAAGAATTGAAATCAAAATTGAAGTTATTAACATTGCTAGAGCAACACCATATGATCCAAAAAAATTTCCTAGAATAATTATAAAGAAAAATAAAACACCAAATTCAATTAAAGTTATTTTCACTAAAACTAAAAGTTTAGGTTCTACAATAAACACTAATCTAGATATTTCTGCAATTGATTTTATTAATCCAGCTAAAAGAAGCATCCATAGTATTTCGGAAACTCCAGTCCATGGAATAATAATTGAAGAAATTTGAGGAATTAATACCATACTAATTAATGATAATGGAACAATCAAAAAGGATAAGTATTCAGTTATTTTTACTAAATTATATTTAAACATGTCATAAGACATATTCTTAAATCTGTCCATAAATAAATCTGTAATAAAAATTGTAAAGTTATTATACATAAAATAACCAATCCAAAATCCTAAGAAAATATAACTAAAATAAATTTTGTTTAAAAATCCAACTATAATTAATGGTGCATAAGTACTGATATTTCTTGTAAATTTAAGTTCCAAGTTTGATTTTAAAGATAACAAAATCTCTCCAAACGCTTCTTTATTAAATTTGGATTTAAGTTTAAAAGGAAAAAAAGCCCAGAGCAATATTGTTGTGAGTAAATTGTAAATTAAATAACTAACAAGGACAGCAAGAGATTCATATCCAAAATAAATCATACTAAACATTAAAATAGCTGAAACAATTTGTGAAATAAGATTTACAAAGTATATTCTTTCATTTCTTTTTTTTGAAGTAAAATATACTTCTGCTGTTTTTTTAAAACTAATAAAGAGTGCAATAGTACTCGCATATCTTAATGGAATAGTTATTGGGTAAAGTAAAGATATAATAAAAATAATCAATGCAACAAAGATACCATACAAAGGAGCAATCAAACTTAAAGTATTACAAAAAAGCTTTATTTTTTCAGGATTATGTTCTTTAATAGTTAAATCAAAAAAATTCATAAAAAAATAAGCTAGTATTATAGGAAAAAAAGCTAGACTAAATTCATTAATACTTAAAAAATGAGCTGCACCTATAATTGTGAGTAATTCAATGAATCTCCAAATATATAAATAGCTAACTTTAGTAAAAAAATATTCACCTGGATTCTTCATTATATAATTTTAATAGTAGAAAGTTTAAAAATTTTTTGAATATAATTCAAAGATTATCACTTTAATTCCTTAATAAATGCATCTAGTTCTTTTTTAAAATTATCCGCTTTAATTTTTTTATCAAGAAAACATTTAGTTGCAATTGGTTTTTTTATTTTAGATACTTGTTCTAAATTTTTCCCAAAATTTCCTCCATGAGTTAAAAAAAATGCAAAATTATTGATATTCTTTTTATTTTGTAGCAAATAATTTCTTAATTGAGGCATTAAGTTCCAAGCCCACACTGGACCACCAATTATTACTAAATCATAATTTTTTGGGTCTTTTGAATATATTATTTCAGAAGTTTTTTGTGTCATAGCTTGTTTACAAATTTTTAATAGTCCTAAAGTGCTTATATATTTTTTATCCTTTATCTCATCAATATCTGATTTTAGTCTTTTGGCAAGTTCATTTGCTATTTTTTTAGTATTTCCAGTTCTTGAATAATATACAACTAATGATTTCATTATAAAAATTAAAAATTAGTATGAGATAATATATGTTACTTTTTTAGATAAATTATCCTTTTGTGTCAACAACTTTAATTAAATGCCAGCCAAATTGTGTTTTTACTGGTCCAGATATTTGTCCTTTTTTTAATGAAAAAGCTGCTTTTTGAAATTCTTTAACCATTTGGCCATGACTAAACCATCCTAAGTCACCACCTTTTTTACCAGAAGGACACATTGATTTTAATTTTGCTAAATCTTCAAAAGATTTTCCTGAATTTATTTCACTTAAAATTTCTTTTGCTTGTTCTTGTGTTTTAACTAATATATGTTTTGCATTTACTCTTGTTGGCATAATAATCAACTCCTTATTTTTTTATAGTATTTAAGCAGAGGACTTTGCCCTCCGCACCTCCCTTAAAAAAGAATGTGAAAAACATTGAGCCTAACTTAATTAATTATTTTAATATACTCATGGGCCCAGGGGGATTGCCACCAACTGATACCGGTTGACAGCTAATGTCTGCTGGACTTAAAGTCCAGCTTAATAACCATGGGCCCAGGGGGATTCGAACCCTCGACATCTCGCTTACCTCTGAAAACAAAGTTTGATGAGGTTTTGAAAACTATGTTTTCAATAAGAGGCGAGCGCTCTGACCAGACTGAGCTATGAGCCCTTTTATATTGTGGGCTTGACGAACATAGTGAGAAAACCCACTTTGCGTATCAAATGAGCGTAACCATTTGCCATGGCTAAGCTATGAGCCCGTTAATACGTCTGCAAAAAATTAATAGGACTTAAAAATGTTTTGAAAGAAAATTATTAGGAAAAAAGCTTTCGCTAGAATAAAAAAAAACAATGAATAAAAAAAATTGCATCAAAAAAATAAAAAGAATTTTTTTTATTACCAATAAACTCAATAAAGAGTTATTTGGAAAATAAAAAAAAAGATGAAACCATGCAGAGAATATAAAGTGAGTATAAGCGGTTAGTGACAGCGTGCTGAACGTCTCGTTACCTTGACGCTTACACACCTGTTCTATCAAACCCATCTTTTTTGGGAGCTCATGATATCTCTTTTCGAGGCGGGCTTCGAGCTTAGATGCTTTCAGCTCTTATCCCTTGGCGCGTAGCTGCCCGGCATGCCTTATCAGACAACCGGTGGACCAGAGGCGCCGAACCCTTGTTCCTCTCGTACTAAAAGATCCTTCCTCTCAGACATCAAACAATTCCAGTAGATATTAAACAAACTGTCTCACAACGTTCTGAACCCAGCTCACGATCCCTTTTAATGGGTGAACACCCCCACCCTTGGCGGCTTCTGCACCGCCAGGATAGGAAGAGCCGACATCGATGTAGCAAGCCCCGCCGTCGATATGAGCTCTTGGGCGGGACAACTCTGTTATCCCCGGAGTAACTTTTCTGTCATTCCCGACCCCCATCAAGGAGGTTCGAGAGTTCGCTAGACCAAACTTTCGTTGTTGGATTTTGTATAGTTGAAAATCCAATCAGGCTAGCTTTTGCTCTTGCACTCTACATCCGATTTCTGACCGGATTGAGCTAACCATAGGGCCCTGTTGATATCTTTTCAACAGGGTGCCACCCCAGCCAAACTGTCCACCAATAGCGGTCCTCTTTCGAGTGAGCGGCGTAAGTTTTAAAGGATGGTATTTCAATGATGTCTACACGTAAACTAGCGCCTACGCTTTAGCAACTCCCATCTATGCTACACATCAAAACTCACGTCACAACTACAGGCTACAGTAAAGTTTCGCGGGGTCTTCACTTCCCACTGGAATTCTCTGGCCTTTGCACCAGACAGAGTGTTCGGTGGCTTTTAACTGGGGACAGTGGAGATCTCGTTGCACCACTCATGCGGGCCGTCAATTAAACGGCAAGGCATTTCGCTACCTTAAGAGAGTTATAGTTACTCCCGCCGTTTGCCAGATCTTCACTCCCTTGAAAAGGAGATTAAATTACTGGTACTGGGCAGGTGTCACGTTCTATTCACATCTTTGCAGACTAGCAGAACGTTAAGTTTTTGTTAAACAGTCGGACCTCCCGAGTCATTGCACCCTGCAATCGCACAAATACATGCACAACCGCAGGGACCCCTTAAACCGAAGCTACGGGGCTATTTTGCCGAATTCCCTCAATTAAATTTAACCTTCACACCTGAGGCTTCTCACCTAGGGGCACCTGTGCTGGTTCTGGGTACGAATACTAAAGGTTTATTTATTATCCCTTTTCACGGTCTCCAGGCATCAACCAAATTTTCTATACAGAAAACTATTCTGAGCGCGATCAAGTTCTCATCATTACGATACTCCCTTGATATTACTTCATTAACATATTAGACAAAATATGTTGGTCTAGCCAGAAGAGTCAGGATTATAACTTGCGTTGCCGCACATACTAAAGTAATACAGGAATATTAACCTGTTTCCCTTTCCCATTACTCCAATTAGGAGATTGGTTAGGATCGATTACCCCTTGACTGATTTGCATTGTCAAGGAACCCTTGCCCTTTCGGCGGTACTGATTCTCGCAGTACTATGTTCCTACTACCGCCAGGATTCTCATTCCAAGTTGGTCCACATATCTTTTCAAACATGCTTCTACCCAACCAGGATGCCTGCCTACCACACTTCTTTCGAAGGTCTATAGTATCGGCGACTAATTTAGTCCCGTCCATTTTCGAGGCTACTAACCTTGACAAGTAAGCTGTTACGCACTTATTATAGGGTGGCTGCTTCTAAGCCAACCTCCTTGCTGTCTGAGGCTAATAACACTCTTCACCCTTTAACACTTAATTAGCACTTAAGGGCCTTAACTATAGTTTGGGTTGTTCCCCTTTCGGTAATGAGGTTTACCCCACATTACCTGTTTCCCGATGTCTACAATACAATGAAATTCGGAGTTGGACAAAGAACCGAGGAATTTCTCCCCCTAAATCCTAAATCCGTAGCTCTACCTTCATTGCCATCTCGATCGAGGCTTGACTACGGCCAATTTTGGCAGGAACCTGCTATCGCCGGGTTCGATTGGCTTTTCACCCCTTGCCCAAGTTCAGAGGAACGCTTGTTCACAGAACCCCTTCAGGCCTCCACCCCTTCTTAGGGGGGCTTCACCTTGACCTGGGTAAGATCACCCGGCTTCAGATCGTATCCCTATGACTCAAAGGCACTATTCACACCTTGTCCCTTGTAAACTGCGGACTTTTGGTTTCCCTGCGGGTCCTCCCTTAAAAGGATTACCCTCGCCATAAAAATACACTCCCTGGCACGTTATTCGAAACGCACGGTACAACTCCTAAGAGCCGTACCTCACTGTAACTATTAGGTTTCAGGCGCTTTTAACTCCCTGTTACGGGTTCTTTTCAACTTTCCCTCACGGTACTCGTACGCTATCGGACTCATTTTGTATTTAAGGTTGGAAGTTGATGCCTCCCAAATTCCCGCCTAATATCCAATAGACGGTACTCTGGATACTGCTAAATTCCTTTTTTACTTGCTTTAAGGGACTATCACCCTCTATGGTTCAACTTTCCAGAAGTATTCAAGTCACAAAAAAGGAGGTAAAAGCAGTCCAAACACGTCATCTCCGTTACATTACTGCAAAGGATCTGTTTGCCTTATACTGTTTTCACTCGCCGTTACTAACAGCATCTCGATTGATTTCTTTTCCTGCAGGTACTAAGACGCTTCAATTCCCTGCGTATTGCCATCCTTACGGATTTATTAGTGAAGTCACATTCAGGAACCTCAGGTTCAACGGTTGCATGCACCTAGCCTGAGAATATCGTAGCTTGCCACGCCCTTCATCACCAATATGAGCCTAGTCATCCACCTAATAGTATAATTACACTCTATCTATGCATGGTTTCATCGATAACTATGATTATGAATTTGTCAACATTCTTAGGTCAAAAACTTAAGTTTGTTGAACATGAACAGAAATTTGCATTTCTGACATTTGGTCGGACGAATTGTCCTCGCTATCTATACCTACAGATTAACAGGTTTCAATTGCTAAGCTGGTTTTCATTAATTGAATAATGATCTTGATTATTTGTGATTGTTTAAGATTGTTTTCAACCTTAAACTTGTTTTGTGAATATAAAGTGGACTCGTCGGGACTTTCACCGATCCAAGCAAGTACTGGAATCGGAATTGAACCCGAGGCCTCCGCCTTGCAAGGGCGGCGCTCTAGCCAGACTGAGCTACGAGCCCATTTATGATAAGTTGTATTGAAATTTTAAAAATTTCCAATACAATTATGAAAATAAAAAGGTATTTGGTTTTTGCGCAAACATTGCGTTGTTAATTTTTTATCTTCTAGAAGAAAATAAAAAGGAGGTGATCCAGCCGCAGGTTCCCCTACGGCTACCTTGTGACGACTTAGCCCACCTCACTGATCCCAGATTCATCCTAATTAATAGACTAGGGTTCATCTAGAACCTGCTCGGTTGGCTTGACGGGCGGTGTGTACAAGGAGCAGGGACATATTCACCGGACGATGCTAACGTCTGGTTACTAGGGATTCCAACGTCATGTGGCTGAGTTACAAGCCACAATCTGGACTGAGACATGGTTTAGAGGTTTAGCTTCTCCTTTCGGAGTTGCATCCCATTGTCCATGCCATTGTTGCGCGCGTGTAGCCCAGAGGATTCGGGGCATACAGACCTACCGTTGCCTGCACCTTCCTCCTTGTTTCCAAGGCAGTCCCTACAATGTGCCCAATCCATCTAAAGATGTTGCTGGCAATTGTAGGCACAGGTCTCGCTCGTTGCCTGACTTAACAGGACACTTCACAGCACGAGCTGACGGCGGCCATGCACCACCTCTCGGCTTGTCTAGTAAGACCTTCAATCTGACTTTCATCCTGCCGTCGCCTCTGGTGAGATTCTCCGTGTTGAGTTGGATTAAACCGCACGCCGCACCCCTTGTTGTGCTCCCCCGCCAATTCCTTTAAGTTTCAGTCTTGCGACCGTACTACCCAGGCGGTGAGTTTATCGCCTTCGCTACGACACTGCGTATTCTCGTAGAATACGCAACACCTAACTCACAGCGTTTACGGCTGGGACTACTCGGGTATCTAATCCGGATCGCTCCCCCAGCTTTCATCTCTCACCGTCAGACCCGTTCTAGTTAGACGCCTTCGCCACAGGTGGTCTACCAAGGATTATAGCATTTTACCACTACCCCAGGCATACCTCTAACTCCTCCCGGTCTCAAGATTAACAGTGTCTTCTGCACGCTGTAAGGTTAAGCCAAACAATTTCACAAAAGATTTATTAATCCGGCTACGGACGCTTTAGGCCCAATAATACTGGTCCCCACTCGTGGCGCTGGTGTTACCGCGGCTGCTGGCACCAGTCTTGCCCACCACTTATTCTCCGAGCTATTTACACTCGGCAAAAGCCCATGCATTGCATGAGCACTTAGAGTTCCCTTATCACACTTTCGTGTATTGTAAAGTTTTCGCGCTTGCTATACTCCGTAGAGTCAGGACCCTTATCTCAGTGTCCTCCTCGAGGCTACCACTTTCATGGCCCCTACCGATCGTCGGCTTGGTGGGCCATTACCCCACCAACAACCTAATCGGCCGCCGTCTCATCCTTAGGCAAAATCTTTCAGAGAAAGTACATTCCAGTATCAATCTCATATCAAGTATTAGACTCAGTTTCCCAAGATTATCCTTGACCTAAGGGTAGATTAACGACGTGTTACGGAACTTTCCGCCGGTATCTTACGATCCCCTGACTAGCTTAGCTAAATCGAACTCTAATAGCAGCGACCTCCCGCAGGATCAACGGGTATTGTTTTTGGATAGAATTGTTACTTGCCGCTCTATCCGGCACATAATCCTGATTATTATTTGCTGTAGTACGTTCTTAAGGTTAATTGTGCGTTAATAGTTCGCATACATAACCAAATACCTTCTTCATACAAGATTAAAAAATCCTGTATACATTTATGAACAGAATGTTGGAGCTGATATTTCTTGGAATAATTTCTCGTATATAAACCTTATTATTTCTGAGCTCTTTTTCTCTTTTCTTTCTTCATTCGTTTTCTCTGCCATTTCCAACGCATTTGGCGCTTTTTCTTCCATCGTCTTGAGCTTCTTTTCATTTACATACCTTCCAAAAAGTATTCTAGAGGAAAAATCAGGGCTTTTTAAACCTTTGTATTTTATTGAGGAAAACAATAGACATTTGTATACTAGATTTGTTTTTTAACTTTATAAACATAAAATTACACATAAAAACACATTAATTTAATTGAAATTAAACATTAATAAAGAAAAAATTATTTCTTGTTTTTTTCTAAAATTTTGGTCTCTCTCCATCTTTTCATTTCTTCTTCAATTGTTAATTTTTCACCTGAAAAAATCCAAGGTTTTCGCCGTTTAAACTTTTCAAAGTATGTTTCTATGACTTCTTTCAAAGAAAAATACCCATATTCTTCAGCAATTACTATTAAAAATAATAAATCTCCAATTGAATCTCCAATTTCTTCTTTTAGATTTTCAACATCCTGATTTTTTAAAGCTTCATTAAGCTCATTAATCTCACTTTTTAATTCTGCAAATCTAAATTCCATAGTATTTTTAGCAGACCAAGCAGAATTTTTTCTATCAATTTTCAACATTTCATATACATCTTTAAGCATTTCAGTCATGAGAGTTTAATAGCGTGAGTATTATAAATAATTTATTATTAATATCAAACATAAATAATAAATAAGAATATAATTCTCTAACTTAACTAAAAATGAGAAAACTATTGATTTTTACAATATTAATTGTTATTCTAACTACTTTTGTAATAGCAGGGTCTGGGACTGGTGTTGATTCAATATTAGAATCAGTTGGATTAGAAAAACCTAGTGAATGGAACTCATGGAATGAACAACAAAAACATACGTTTTTACAAAATAAAGGAATTTACCCAAAAGATGGAAGAAAATACAAAGGAGACGCAGATATATCTGGCTTTTTTGATTATTTAGGTGTAGAAAAACCAAAAAATTGGGAACAATTAAACTTTGAAGAAAAACAAGAATTTGTAAAAAATGCAAATACAAAAAAAACAAAAGTCAATTGGTTTTATCTACCAAAAATATATAGTATTATTTCAAGTTCTTTAGCTCTATTTTTGATCATATCTAGTTTTTTTAAAAGAAAAAATAAAATAAAATCAATTGCCAGAAATCTTATTTATTATATCCTACCACTGATTTTAATAACTCTAGGAATTATTTTTCCAGAAAATTCATATTTCAAAGAATTAGGTGAATGGGCAGAAAGGCTATTAGTTTTTTTACTTTTATCTAAACCAATTTCAAAAATTTTTTCAAATCCATTATTTACTAGAGTTGTTGGATATAGAAGAGAATTAGGTGTTGCTAGTTTTTGGTTTTTTTTAATTCACTCAGCAGGTCTTTTTATTACTAAAAGTCTGACAATTTTAGAGATGTTTAAAACACCTTATTTGTTTTGGGGAAGTATAAGTGGTATAGGCATGATAATTTTAGGAATTACATCAAATAACCTTTCTATGAAATTATTCAGTAAAAACTGGAAAAAAATTCAATATTTAGCATATCCTGTTTTATTTGCTGCACTTGCTCATTCAAGTTTAATAGGAAATGGAAATTTAAACAAATTCTATTTAATTGGTGGAATTTATTCTATCCTTAAATTAATGGAATGGAATAATATTCAATTTAGAAATTAATTCTTCAAATTATTTTATTAATAAATATAAAAAAATATGCCCCCGCCGGGATTCGAACCCGGGTCGCAGCCTCGAAAGGGCTGCATGATTGGCCGGACTACACCACAGGGGCGATATATGTCTAGGATTTAGACAGTGTTTATAAAATTTGCTGTAATTTTATTTGATTTTATAATTATTAAGTGTTTCGTGACAGTCCCAATACCAAGGACAAACACTGATACCTCTTTTTACTGAATAAGTAAAAATAGTTGGTAAATTTGATAGAGGTGTTTGAGTTTCCCTTCTACAATATCCATAAAACACCGAATTTGAAAATTCATTAGCTAAATAAGAATCTTCAAACAAATGAATAAGTGCATATCTTTTTGCAATATCTTCAGCAGAATGTTTATGCAATAATCGTGAGTGTTTCTTACACATACCAATTAATAATTTTTTTAAATGTTTATTTTTATTCCAGATTGTCTCTGTTTGTTTTTTTGCTTTAATAAAATTAGAATTTTTTTTATCCTCATAATCTAAATTAAATTTGATATTCCATTTTTTATAAAGATCAGAAAGTTTAATTATTCTGATTCCTCTAGCATCTGTTAATTTTTTAATACTATTATAATATTTATTAATTTCTTGATCTGTAATTCCATTAAAATACTTTCCATGAATATCACAAAATAACAAATTAACTCTTGTTTTAATTTTCTCTTTAACTAACAAATCTTTTGTTTCTTTTAATTTATCTAAAGCTAGTTTTTCAACTTCATCTGCTATTTGTTTTTTAGAATCTTTTTCTGCTCCCCAATAATAAGTTATTTGAAATCTTTTATTATATTTCAAAGAATTTCCGAGAATTTCTCTTAATTTAACATCATTAATAATAGCTCCTGCTCCTGCTCTTTTAATATCCCTCCTAGTCAAAATATCATAAGCTCTTTGAAATTTCTGATTCAATTTTTTGTCTGCAGCATCAAAATAAGTTTTTTTCTCTTTTTCTTTCTCTTTTTTAAAAATATTTTTTGATAAATTTATTAAATTTTGAATTATATGTTCATCCTTATTTACAATTATTTTAATTGTATCATCTACTAAATATAAATCATTTAGAAATTCAGAGAATCTAATTTTTCTCATATCTTTAGTTTTTCCATATAGTTTATTGAACAATTCAACTGTTCTTAACCCATAGTATATTTCAACAACTGCAGAAGGATATATGAAAAGTAATCTTGATGAATCCAAAATCTTTCCCATAATTATTCTTATTGGAGAATTTTCATAAATTTTAGTTGCCCAAATATCAACCGCAGTCGTACCTAAACAAAAATAATACGCTTTAGCATTAATATTATTAAGATCATTAATATAATCATGCTCTCTAGTAGGATGAGCCAAACCGTAATATGAATGACCAAAATGATGATAAATATTCCTTTCCTTTAATGGAAGGTTCTTCATTCTTTCAGTAAGAATTTTTCTCATATTAAAATATAAATCATCAAATTCTTTTCTTGTTCTTAGAGTTAATTTAACTGATTCTTTATTTTTTTCATCAAATATTTCTTCATAATTTAATTCTTCAGTTATAGGTTTACTTGATATTTCAAACCTTGAAACAAATCTCTTTAAAGATTCCACCCATTTTTGAGAAATCATATAAGTTTTATCTGTTCTAACTTCCAAAATTTCTTGATCTACCATTTGCTTCAAAGTTTTATGAATTGCTTGATAAGTGACATTTAGAGCATAATGTTTTTTTAAAATAGAATTAATTTTCTTGGTATTAATACTTGGATTAGACGCTAGTATATTTATTATTTTGTCCCTTGTTGTTGAGCTTTCTTCGCTAAAAATAGGTAACATAAAAAAAGTTATAAATAAATGATTTTTAAACTTTCTGGTTGTTTTTCTAATTTTCGTCCAAATACTGATTTTTAATTTCTCGACGGTGTTACGCTATAATGACAAAAAATATTCGATAATTATTTCTTGTTTTGTCGACGACAAAATCTAATTATTGTGATTAAGCATAGAAAAGTTTATAAATAGTAAATTCCGTAAATGTAATCATTCGGGGGTGTAACTTGGTTGCACCATCTAAATCACATGTCAAGAACCACATGTAATGATGGTTCCTGATCACACCAGTGTTCATTTGTCAAAGACAAAAGAATACTAAGTGTATAAAAAGAGGTATGTAAAGATGAAAGTCAATAAAGAATTATTATCCAAAACAACAATAGAAGCAGTAGGAGAAGATGCAATCGAAATAGTTATGTATCTAAAAGGCAAAGAAAATATTTCTGAATTCACTGTCGCTCAAGACTTAAAAGTTGATATTCACTTTGTAAGAAATGTCCTTTATAGATTAAATAATTTACATTTAGCAACTTATATGAGAAAAAAAGATAGAATTAAAGGATGGTATATTAGTTACTGGACTTTAAATCCTAAAAGATTTGTAGAACTAAGTGAAAAATTACAAGTTGAAAGACTTGTTACATTAAAAGAAAAGTTAAAAAATGAACAAGAATATAGAGATGGTCTTTATATTTGTCCAAGCTTATGTACTAGAATGAACTTTGAATCAGCAATGGAAATTAATTATAAATGTCCTGAATGTGGAAGAATACTAAATCCACAAGATAATAAAAGGACAATTGAACACTTAAAAACCATGATTGCTGAAATGGAAGCTAGTGCTTAATTTTTTTTTATATCTTTTTCTCCAAATCTATACTTTAAATCTTCTTGATCTTTGTCTTTCATTTCTTTAAAATATTCCGATCTTATAAAACGACTATCCTCAAAAATACAATGACCAACATCTCCTACATAAACTAAACCATCATTCCCTAAAATAATATTTTCAGCATGATCTAAATCTATTCTTGCAATTCCATTTTTATGAAATAAATTCACAAGACTCGAAAGTCTATCTTGATTTATTTGATCTGTGATTAATTCTCCTCTTTTTAAAGATCTTCCAGGAATATACTGTCTTGCAATTAATTTAAGCAAGTTATCCTCAGAAACTTGATGAACAGCACCAAATAAATCTGATGATTCTATAGGAATTTCATGATATGCTAAAACTCTTGCTAATGCATCATGTTCAACTTTATCAGAAACCATTTTTTCTGTTATTACTTGAGAAGTAGCTAGAGTCCATGGATCAGTACCATGTGTAAACCTATTTTTCATCCCAAGTCTTAAAACTACAGAAATATTATCGCCCATAGTTGCTTTGTATATTTCATTTGAGGCAGGATCTAATCTAGAAATGTTACTATAACCAAGTTTACCTAATTTATCCTCAAAATAAATTAATGACATTAGTAAAAGATTTTTAATTCATTATTTAAATGTTACTACTGTTTAGTTGTTTCTAATTATTCCTAACACCAAATCTCTTTTTTCATCCATTAACTCCTTAGTATCTGCTTCTAAATTAAGCCTTAAATAAGGCTCAGTATTACTAGGTCTAACATTAAACCACCAATCAGTATATTCAACAGTAACACCATCTAAATAACTTACATTTCCATCACTAAATTTTTCTGCTAGTTCTTTCATCTTGCCAGATTTATCTTCAACTTTAGAATTAATCTCTCCAGTATGTGAATACACTTTTAATGGTTCTACTAGTTCTGAAAGTGGTTTATTTTCTTCTGTCATTATTTGAAGAATTTTTAAAATAACAAAAAATGGTGCTTCAGCATAATGTTCTTCTTGATAGTAAAAATGTGAAGAAAGTTCACCTGCAAAATAAATATCTTGTTCTCTCATTTGTTTTTTAACTAATGAATGACCTACTGGACATCTACCTGTTTTTCCGCCATTATCCTTAATAACTTTCCCCACAATTCGTGAACATCTAACATCATAAAGAATTGTTTTGCCTTTATGTTCTTTTAACATTTCTTTAGCTACTAATGCAATAACATAATCTGAAGGTACTATTTGTCCTTTTTCATCAACAAAACTACATCTATCAGAATCACCATCAAAAGCTATTCCAATATCACATTTTTTCTCAATAACTATTTTTTTTAGATCTTCAACATTTTCTTCTTTTAATGGATTAGCTTCATGATTAGGAAAATTCCCATCTAAAACTGGATACATGTGAATCAAATCACAATCAAGTTTATCAAAAAATACTGCTGCTATAGGTCCTGCCATTCCGTTCGCAGTATCAATTGCAATATTGAATTTTTTTAATTTAGTTAAATCCATATAATTAGTTATATGTTCTAAATAAGGATCAAAAACATTAAAATCTGCAACAATTCCTTTTTTTTCAGGTAATTCACTAGGAAGATCTTTAATCATCTCTTCAATTTCATAAATCCCTGTTTCTCCACCAATAGGAATAGAATCTTCCCTGACCATTTTTAATCCATTATATTTAGGTGGATTATGACTAGCTGTAATTACTATTCCTCCATCATGTTTAAACTTCCAAACAGAAAAATACATCATAGGAGTTGATACTAAACCAATATCTAAAACATCACATCCTTGATCAGTGACTCCTCTAACTAAAGCTTCGAATAATTTAGGTGAAGATATTCTACAATCTCTTCCAATTGTTATTTTTTTAGTTTTAAATTTTAATACATATGCTCTTCCAATTCTATAAACAATATCTTCATTAATTGTTTCACCATAAATTCCTCTAATATCGTAAGCTTTGAATATTCCTCCCATTTTAAATTAAATTCCTCTCCATTCTTTTATTGCTGTTTCATATCTTTCATGAGTTCCTGTATCAAACCATTGACCTGAAAAAATATACCCATATAACTTCTTTTTTCCTGCTAACTGAGGAAAAATATCTTTTTCATACATTGAAAAACCATTAGGAATTAAATCGATAGCCTCAGGTTCCCAAATTGAAAGCCCTGAATTAATTAATTTTGAAGGTGCTTCTTCAAGCTTAGGTTTTTCAACAAATTCTAAAATTTTGCTTCCTTCTAATTTTGCTACTCCGTAAGCTGATGGATCTGTAACTGTTGTTAATGCTGCAGTAACAAGTGCTTTATGCTTTTTATGAAATAAAAACATTTCTTCTAGATCTATATCTTTAAGTTCATCTCCATTTGTAACTAAAAAAGTTTCATTTAAGTGTTTTGCAGCAAGTTTTATTGCTCCTGCACTTCCTAGTGGTTCATCTTCTTTTACATATGTAATTTTAACTCCATATTTGGAACCATCTCCATAATAATCCATAATTTTTTGAGCTTTATATCCAATTGAAAATATAAATTCAGTAATATCATATTTTTTAAATAATTCAATCAAATGTTCAGGAACTGTTTTTCCTTGAACTGGAAGAAGAGCCTTAGGCATTTCATAAGTAATAGGTCTAAGTCTAGTTCCTTTTCCACCAAGTAATAATATTGCTTTTTTTGGATGATTTTTCCCTAAAACTCTATGAAGTAATACTTCAATTGCATGACTTCTATTTTTAATTTTTTTACCATCAATTTTATTGTCCAATAGGTTTAATGTATCAGAATCAAGTGTTATAGTTATTCTCTCTTTCATTTTAAGTTTTCAAAGAGATAACTACTTTAAAAATTTTGCGAAAGTATGATAACGTATGATAATTAAAAATTAAGAAGGAACACATTCACCGTGTCTACAAATTCCAGGACATTCATAAAATTCAGTTTTATGATTTCCATTTCCATTAGGATCATAATTAATATCGTTTCTACAATATCTTTCAGCTAAAATTGGAGATTCTTCAACATCATGTCCTCCAACTAGTTTTGCTTCTTCAATAGTTTTTGCACTAATACAATAATCACTTGGATACATTTCATGAATATCATCAATTATTGATCCTTGCATTTCATAATTTTTTCCACCATCGCTATCTACACAAGAAACTTTTTCATTTAATCTACATGCACCATCTGTGCAACCTCTTGGACATTTATAAAATTCAAACTCAACCCTTTTGTCTTCATTACAAAAAGTTTCTTTTAAATTATCACCATCTGCGTTTTTTGTTAAACATTCATCTACATAAATTTCAAATTCCTCATCTGATCTAGGAAGAAGTCCATAAGCTGTTCCTTTAACCATATAATCTTTTCCTTTGTCTGAATCTGTGCAAGTAGTTTTTGCAAAAAATAAATAATAGCTAGTCACAGATAATAATACAACTAATACAATAATTACAATCCCTATGATTACTGAACCTTTTTTTGATTTCATAGTATTTTTTAGCTAAACTGGACTATAAATATTTTTTGTTCTAAGAAATCTTTATATACATGAATAATAAATATTATTTTGTGAGGTGGTTAATATTAAATTACATTCAAAAAACGTCAAAGTTCCTGCAGATGTACCTAAGTCAATGAAAAAACATTATGTTAAAAGCTTTTTAACTGCAACTAAATATACTGGTAATTTAATGCTTTTTGCAGGAGATCAACGATTAGAACATTTAAATGAAGATTTTGTTGGAAAAGGAATTAGCACAGAAGATGCAGATCCCGAACATTTTTTTAAAATAGCAAGTAAAGCAAAAATTGGAGTTTTTGCAGCTCAACATGGTTTAATTTCTAGATATGGAAATGACTACAAAAAAGTACCATATTTAGTTAAAATTAATTCAAGATCTAAATTAGTTCCAGGTGAACCACTTTCACAATCATTAGTTGACTTTGAAGATGTTTTAGTGTTAAAAGAAAATGGACTTAATATTGTTGGAATTGGGTACACTCTTTATTTAGGAAGTGAATTTGAACAAGCAATGCTTAGTGAGGCAGGAAGGCTAATTACATGGGCACATCAAAATGGAATGATTGCAGTATTATGGATTTATCCAAGGGGAAGATCTGTAAAAAAACCTAAACATCCTAAATTAATAGCTGGTGCATGTGGTGTAGCTGTATCACTTGGTGCAGATTTTGTTAAAGTAACCTACCCTGAAGCAAAAAATCCTGCTGTTGCATTTAAAGAAGCTACAACTGCAGCAGGAAGAACAGGTGTAATAGCATCAGGCGGATCACCTAAATCTGTTAAAAAATTTTTAAAAGATACACATGATCAAATCCATATTAGTGGAGCAAGAGGAAACGCAACAGGAAGAAATATTCATCAAAAAGAGTTAACTGAAGCAATAAGAATGTGTAACGCTATTTCAGCTATAGTTTTAGATAAAAAAGATGTTGAATATGCTTACAAAATTTACAAAGGTGAAAAAAAATAGCAAACCTAAAAAATGAAAAATTCTACATTGTAAAATGTCAAAAATGTAATTATTTTGTTATGTATAAAGTTACAGTTATGGATATTAATGACGAATGTTGTTTAAATTTTGATAATCATAAAGTGTTAAAGGTGTTTAATGATGAGCAAGAAGCAAAAAATTATCTCGAAGCACTTCGTGGTTAGTGCAATTATTTTTGTTGTTTTGATCATTGATCAAATAACAAAATTCCTAATTAGAACAAATTTTGAACCATATGCTTCAAAAAAAATTCTAAGTTTTTTTTCTTTAACATATTTAAGAAACACAGGAATTAGTTTTGGATTATTAAAAGGAGCTAATACTTTATTTTTAATAATTTCAATATTGATATTTGGTTTTTTTATGTACATTTATCTTAAAAGAAAAAAGTATCCAATCCAATTTGGATTAATATTTGCAGGAACTTTAGGAAATTTAATTGATAGATTTTTTTTAGGATATGTAGTTGATTTTATTGATTTTCATTATTGGCCAGTCTTTAATATTGCAGATAGTGCAATATCAATAGGAATGATCTGGTTATTAATAATTTTAATAAAAAATAATGAAGATTTATTTTAGAATCCGCCAAATTCATCAAGACTAGCTAACATACCTTTTCTTCTAAGTAAATTAACTTGTGCTTTAGAATATTTGTAAATGATATCTCCCCTATCATCTTGATTTAATTCCCATGGTTCAACTAGAACAATATCACCAGGTCTTACCCAAAGTCTTCTTTTAAGTCTTCCAGGTATTCTACAATTTCTAGTTTTTCCGTCCAAACATCGAACAAGTGATCGTGAACCTCCTACTCTTTGATCAAGAACTCCTATTGATTGAATTCCTCTAGGCATTTTGATTCTTCGAAGTTCTTCTTGCAATGCTTCTCTTCTTGCTTGTTCTTCTTTTTCTTTCTTACCCATGTACATTTCTGAAATCCCGCACTATTTATAAACCTTGGGATAGATTTATAAGATCTACAAATTTCCAGAAATACCATAGCGAGGTAGAGCAGTCAGGAGTGCTCGTTGGGCTCATAACCCAAAGGTCGGAGGTTCAAATCCTTTCCTCGCTACTCTTTTTTTAACTCGTTAAGAATTTGAACATACAGTCACTATTCGTTCCTGTACCCTTCGAAGTTTCTCAGGGAATCCTTTCCTCGCTATTATGAGGTCACATATCCTGGGTGGCCCATTTTTTTATCTTTCTAGTAAATTTTTTCACTAGACATTTTTCTGTGAAGTATATAAACAAAATCACCCAAAATAGATAAGTAAAGGTGACTTGTTTGAAAACTTCAAAAAATAAAAATTCCTTCAAAAAAAATTTAGCCATCTGTGTAGGTTTATGGATTGCTGAAGGAGATTCTAAATCTATTAGAGAAATAACATTTACAAATAATGAAATGGAATTAATTGAATTATTTCATCAGACAATAATAAAATTATTTTGTTTTGAATCATTTAGAACAAGAATTTATACCTATTCTAAAAAAGGTATGGCAAATAAAATTAAAATAAATGTAGATGTTGTAAAAAATTATATTGATAAGAGAGCAAATAAACCTTATTACATTTGGAGATTAGCGTCAACTGATTTATCAAAAAGATGGAAATTAATAGTCAAAAAAATAAAATCAGAAAAAGAGCGCTATGTTGAAATTCTCAAAGGAATCTTTGGAGGAGAAGGAAATATCAAAACAGGAGCTCACAATTGTAGAATCTTAAGAATAGCTCAATTACAAGATTTATTTGTTGAAAAAATACTGAATTATTTGAATTTGGAATATTCATATAAAAAATCTAATAGATCATATGTAATCTCTGGCAAATGGAATTGGGACATTTTCGCAGAAAATAAACTTGCGGATTTGCACCCAGTCAAAAGAAAATTATTTTGGGAAACATATAATTCTTACAAACAAACTCATTATAAATCTAATTTTCTTAAGAATAGTATATATGATTTATTGTGGCAACCACACACAACAAAATGGATGTCAAAAAAATATAACAGATCAAAAGATAGAATTAGTGAAATATGTTCTCAATTTAAAAGAGAAAAAAAAGTTTCAAATTATAGAGTGTATTCGAATAGCTATTGGATCAGAAATGATCAAAATAAAATTATTGTTTCTAAGGTTAAAAGTAGATATTTAGAATTCTTAAACAATGAGAAAAAAAGAACATATCAAATAGCAAAATTTTTTAATGTGGATAATAAATCATCTTATAGACGTCTTAGAGAACTTGAAAAACTTGGTCTTGTTAGAAGAGACGAATCAAAAAGGTGGTTTAAAATCGATAATAATAAGGAAGTGATTGTACTATGAGTATTATTTGTGGAATTGACGAGGCAGGTAGAGAATTCAAGCTGATGCTAATTCGCCTTAAGGCCCCGTCATTGGCCCACTTGTTATGGCTGGAGTAACAATTAATGAAAAAGATGAAACAAAATTAAAAGAAATTGGTGTTAAAGATTCAAAATTAGTTCCTAAAGACAAAAGAGAACTTTTGTTTAAGCAAATTCTATCAATTGTTAAAGATTACAAAATTATTAGTTTAACTCCTGACATTATTGACAAAACACTTTTATCTACAAATTCTAATCTCAATAAACTAGAAGCTGAAACTACAACACAAATTCTTAATTATTTAAAACCTAAAAAAGCAATAATTGATTTGCCTGATAAAAATCAAGATAGATATCAAAATTATATTAAAAAAGATTTAACAGTGGATGTTGAATTAATAACAGAACATAAAGCAGATTATAATTATCCAGTTGTTGCTGCAGCTTCAATTTTAGCAAAAGTTACTAGAGACAGATATTTAAATTTTTTAAAAGAACAATTTGGTGAAGATTTTGGTTCAGGTTATATGACTGATGAAAAAACAACAAAATTCTTAGAAAAACATTGGAACAATACAAAAATTCATTTTTTTAGAAAAGAATGGCAATCTTGGAAAAATATGAAAATTAAAAAAACTCAAAAAAGATTGTTTGATTATTGAGTTAAAGAATACTTTCTTAAATAGATTCTAAACCCCTTGTAATTATATCAGATTTAATATTATATATTGGTGATGAATACCAAGCAGAACGAATAGACCAGTTAGAAAGTGTTGGATTTGAAGTTGATACTTTACAAGGTAATGATGTTGTTAAGGCGCTTATTGGTTTAAATAAACCTATAAGTGAATATATAGCTGTAATTATGGGATTAGATAAAATGGCTCCTGATCTTTGTGCACAATATTTAAGAGAACAAAAAAAATATGAATCTCCAATAGTAAACTGGCAACTTCCAAATAAAATGTATTTTGATCCATTATTTGATTACCAATCTGTACCTACAGAGACTTCAATTGAACAAATAAAAAAATTATTAAAAGGAGAAAAATAAAAAAATTAAAACATAATTTGGAATTTCAAGTCCTTAATTTCTCCAGAAACTATATTTTTGAATTTTGTAACAGATCCTTTGTTTGAAAGCTCCAAACTCTTTGCACCAACTCTTTTCTTAAGTCTTTTTTCAAAAGAACTTAATTTTTGAAGCAACTCAGAATCAAGTTTTAAGTAAAGATCAATTTCATCATTTTTACTAAGTCCTGCGTCTTTTCTCAAACTTTGAATTCTCCTTACAATCTCCCTATAAAATCCTTCATTAATTAATTTTTCATCAACAACTGTGTTCAAGAAAACATTTCCTTTTGGAAATTCTCCTAGGAAAAAATCTTTTGGAAGTGTTTTTTCTATAACATAATGTTTTTCAGATAATTCAAATCCTTTAACAGTTAGTTTTTTGCTCTTGATTTTGTCTGCATAGTTATTTTCATTTAATTCCTTAGCAATTATTTGAGAATCTTTTCCAAAATCAGGTCCTAAAGCTTTGTAGTTAGGTTTAACTACTAAATCTGCTTGATCAAATTTCTTAACAACTTCTAATTCCCTGATATTTGTTTGTGTTACAATTAAATCAGAAAGATTTTTTACTGCTTTTCTTGTATCCTCATCCTCTGTTTCAATATATGCAGTTTTTAATGGCCATCTAATTCCGGTCTGAGCTTTTTCTCTAGCGCCTAAAAGACCTTGAATTATTCCTTTAACTAAACCCATACTTTTTTCTAATTTTAAATTAATAGATTTCTCATCAGCTTTAGGCCAATTTACAAGTTGAACAGATTCTTGTTTTAATCCAAATTCTTCTTTGAAATTTAGATGCATCATATCAGTAATAAAAGGAGTAATAGGTGCCATTAATATTAAAGTGTTCTTCATTACTTGATAAGTAGTGTATAATACAAGTTTCTTTTCTTCATCAGTTCCTAAATTAACTTTTTCTCTAATCATTTGAATATATGTTCTAGATAGTTCTAAAAACAATTCTTCAACACAACTAGGTATTTCATTTAATCTAAATTCATCAAAGAGCTTAGTTGTTTTTTTAATAACTGAATTCATCTTTGATAAGATATATAATTCTTCTTTACAAGCATTTTTTAGAACAGAATCATCTAATTTTTCTGGATTAATCTTTAAATTTTTAGACATATCCATAACAAAATTATGTAAATTCCACAAAATGTTTAGATTTCGAAGTTTAACTTCAACATCTTCTTGTTTATAGTTTAAATCATATCCTGGTTGAGCTCCACCCATCATATAATACCTTACAGCGTCTACACCATATTTTCCCGTAACTTCATATGGATCAATAACATTTCCAAGTGACTTTGACATCTTTCTTCCACCTGAATCATTAATCCATCCAGTCATATAACAAGCATTAAATGGTTTTCCCATGTCAGCAACTACTGCAGTATCAAATAATAAATTAAACCAACCTCTTATTTGATCTTTAGCTTCCAAAATAAAATCTGCTGGCCAATATTTTTTAAAATACTCATCTGTTTTAGGAAAATATAAAGAATTCCAAGATGCACATCCTGCGTCCACCCAAACATCACAGATATCTGGAATTCTTATCATTTTAGCTTTACAATCAGCACATTTGAAATCAACTTCATCAATCCAAGGTTTATGCATTTTTTCAACTTTTTTGCCTGATAATTCTTCAAGTTCTTTAAGAGAACCAATAACTTCATAATTATCGCATTTTTCACATTTCCAAATTGGTACAGGAGTTCCCCAATATCTTTGTCGAGTTAATCCAATATCTCTTAAATTAGCTAACCATGAATCAAAAGTATTTGATCCTGCCCACTCAGGATTCCATTTAATTTCTCGGTTCCATTGCCTCATTTTTTCACGTAGTTTTTCAACACCCAAAAACCATTGTCTTGTTGTTCTAAATATAACAGCAGCTTTACTTCTTTCATGATGTGGATACTCGTGCATGTATTTTAATCGTGCAACTAGAATACCTTTATTTTCAAAATAATCTGTGAATTTTTTATCTTCTTGACGAGCTCTCCAACCTGAAAATTTACCCATTGATTTTTTAAAATATCCTCTTGTATCAACTTCATTAAATGCTGGAAGTCCGTGAGCTTTTCCTACTTCTTGATCTTCAGGACCACAACCTGGTGCCATATGAACAAGACCTGTACCTTCTTCAGTATTAACAAATTCTTTAGACATCATAACTTTAAATACCCAGTCTTGTGTCATTTCTTTAAGAGGTGGAACTTCTTCAAACAGTACAGGCATGTACTCAATTTTTTCTAGTTTTTTACCTTTGAATTTTTCAATAATTTTTAATTTTTGATCTGAAATTTTTTCAAGATATTCAACTCTTTCTTTAGCTAATATCCAAACTTCTTTTCCTACTTGAACTTTCACATAATCAAGTTCTGGGTTTGCCATAACACCTAAATTATGAGGTATTGTCCAAGGTGTTGTTGTCCAAATAATTAAAAACTCATTTTTACTGTTTTTTAGTTCAAATTTTAAAAAAATAGATTCATCTTCACATTCTTTATATTCAAGCTCGTG
>JABHXU010000002.1 GCA_018657065.1 archaeon | reverse complement strand
TATCAAGGATAGAATTTACGTTAGAATACTTTTTAACATATTTTTGTAAAAGAAACGAGTCTTCTGCTGGTAAATATACTGTCATAAAATAATAAGAAAATGTTTTGTTTTATATACTTTTTAATTGTTGATATCTTTCTAGTAAATTATCTCTTTCTGTTACTAATGGTGGTAATACTCTAGAATATTCTTTTCCAATTTTAGGTATATGGCCACTTAAATTTGGATTAAGACTTTTTTCTGGGAATTTTTCATACATAAAATTAAGTGCTGAGGCAACAATAGGAACTTCTCTTCTTCCTCCTTGAGTTTTATCTCCAACAGTATCCATATTGGAAAATAAATCATCAAAGCCAGCATTCATGATATCTTGGGCTTCTCTAGCAATAACATTGTATTCTTCATTTCCTGTTCTTTTTTCTTCAATTAATGAAGCAGCAATTATGTTTCTTAAATCTGCAAAAGGAGCTAAATTACATGCACCTGAGATATTTCCAATATAATCTTGTCCATTTTCTAAAGAAGCCCCAAAACTTTCATAAAACCATCTATCATTTCCTTGTAATAATAATTTATCTGTAGTGTATAATTCACCAACTCTTGTATACAAAGAATCCTCTTTACCAGTTGTATCTTTGACTGCAACAATATGAGATTTTGTTAATGTTTCTAGTTCTGGTAAAGTTGTACTAAGTCCGGTTCTATAAACAATGACGTCTTTTCCTAGAGTAGTTACTTCACTTAATAATCTGCTAATGTCTGCTTGAGTTAATTCTTCATTTGTAGGCATAGCGACCATGATATAGTCAACATCAGTTCCAGCCCAAAATTTTGCAGCTTCAAGTGTTTCTTTTTTAGATTTTCTTATTACTCCACCAATTAAATGTGTACCTTTTTCTTGTTTTAATCTTAAACCTGCACTATATAATTGTTGAAATTGTATTGCATCTAAAAATTCACCTTCACCTGTAGCTCCAGCTAGAAGCAAAGAAGAAAAACCAATTCTATCACTTAATTCAGAATATAATTTATGAAATGCTTCACCATCAATTTGACCTTCTTCAGTAACAGGTGATACAGCTGCAAGGTTTAATCTCAATAAAGGGTTATCATTTTTTTGTACTTCTAAAATTTCTTTATATGTTTCTTGAAAATGTGGTGGAACATTAAACATGAGCAAATCGAATAATATCTTATATTTAAATCAAACGATTATACCTTTAATGGATCAAATATTATGTTTTGAATTCTAAAACTAAAGAAAAAAAACTGTTTATTTTATATAATGGAGAAATTAAATTTCAAAAATTTTTCCATGTCGTCCAACATTAACTACTTTAGTTTTTCCTACTATTTCTTCAATTCCTTCAGCTTCATGAACATGACTACAAAGCATAATATCTGGTTTAAATTTGTCAATAGCTTCTTTAACACCAGTACTTCCAGGGACAAATCCTGAAAGTTTTTCCATTTTAGTTTTGCTCGGATGAACATGAGTTACCATAATTTTTTTTTGTAAATATTTAATTTTATCATGGCCTTGTTTAAGTAAAGTAAAAATTTCTTTATCTGTCATTTTATTAAATGGTCCAATATTAGCTCCACCACATCCAAATATTCCAACATCAGAATATTTTACAGAATATCCATGGATATTTTTAACATCATATACTTCTGCTAAAAAATCAGTAGTAGCAACAGTTTCGTGGTTACCAGGAATAATTAAAACTTTTTTATGGATTTTTTTAAATGGACCAATGATTCCATCTGTACTTTGTTCAGCATAAGTGAGATCACCAGCAAGAATTACTAAATCAACGTTTTCTTTACTTGCTTTTTTTGCTAGTTTTTTTGCTAAATTCATGTCACCATGTATGTCTCCAGCAGCAAGTACCTTCATATTGAATCACCATTTATAAATGTTTTTTCAAATTTAATTGTCTGATGGAAATTTGAAAATCTTTGATTTTCATATTCTCCTGCAGTTAAAACTTTCAATTTGAAAACCTCGAATTTAAAGTTTCGAATGTTAATGAGATTACCTTCATATTGTTGTCACCTTTTAATTTCTTCTTTTTTATTATCAATAATTTTTATGATTGTTGAAGGATTTCCTTTTTTTTCCCCAACATAAATTATAAAATCAACTGAATCTCTAATATTTTCATTTAAATCTTTTAAACAAGTCATATGTTTTTTCCCTGAAATATTAACTGATGTTGTTACAATAGGAATATTTAGTTCACTAACAATATCACTAAACCAAGAATTAGGAATTCTTAGTCCTAACAAATTTGAATCAGGAGCAATTTTTTTTGAAACAGTTGTATCCTTGGATTTTAAAACATAAGTGTAAGGTCCAGGAAGTTTATCTAAGTCTTCTTTTTTTACTTCACAGTTTTTTATTATCCATTTAATGCTTGGAGCAATGATAGAAAAAGGTTTATTATCTCTTTTTTTTATTTCTCGAATTTTTTCTACTGCAGAATCATTTGTCGCGTCACATCCAATTCCATAGATTGTATCTGTAGGATAAATAAAAACAGCACCATCTCTAATTAACTGTAGATATTTTTCTCTATGTGATAAAAACTCGTCTTCACTTATTTTCATAATAATTAGAAGAAGAAAACAGTATTTATAGTTTTACTTTGACATTTGAACTACTTGATTGAAAAACAAGTTTTTGATATAATCATGGTTTTTATGTAACATATTAACATCACCATATTAAATTATTGTAAAATGATTTAAATAGCTCACACGTAAATGTCCAGTGCTTAAGAAAAAAGAAACATTTTTATTCAATTAGTTAATTCTAGTCTCTATCTTGGGCCCGTGGTCTAGCCCGGCTATGACATCCGCTTGACTTGCGGAGGATCCCCAGTTCAAATCTGGGCGGGCCCACTTCTTAAATTTTTTCGAACTACTTGCGGTGTTCTAGCAATGTAGTTCTTAATTTGTTTGGATTCTAACATTATTAAAGGTTAGATTAGGGCGGGCCCACTCTTTTTTATGGTTATTTAAAACAACTTTCCCAGATTTGAACACATGTTCACTTACGTTCTCGTGCCACTCGTGTAACTCGTTGGAATCTGAGCGGGTCCACTTTTTTAATTTTTTCGAGCTACTTGCGTTTTTTAGCAATGTAGTTCTTAATTTGTTTGGTTTCTAACATTATTAAAGGTTAGATTAGGGCGGGCCCATTTCTTAAATTTTTTCGAACTATTTGCGGTGTTCTAGCAATGTAGTTCTTAATTTGTTTGGTTTCTAACATTATTAAAGGTTAGATTAGGGCGGGCCCACTCTTTTTTTATTAAAAATAATAAGCTTGATTAAAGATAATATTTAAAAAGATTAAATGTACTCCTTTTAAGTTATGACTTATCACACATCTTCAGCTCAGTATGAATCAAATCCAGTATATGAATCCAATCATAATTCGAAATTCAATATAATTGGAGTTTGCAGAGGAACTTGTTATACTTCTCAAGGTTGTTCATGTAGATAATAAAATTATTTTTTTATATTAAATATTATTTTTACAAACATTTATATTCTAAATCTTAACTTGAATTTAACATGAAAAAAGCAGTATTTATTCTATTAATAGTGATTGGATTGTTTATGACAGCGTGTGATAAAGATAAATGTGAGACACATTCAGATTGTAAGTATCATGAATCTTGTGAAGATGGAAAGTGTGAAAATACTGATTGCAGTGGTAAGTGTCCAGGAACAGATAATCCTTGTACATTCCATATTTGTAGTGGACAGACAAATTATAAATGTGAGGTAAGAAATAATGGTCTTCCTACAGGAAGTTGCCAAGGTTCTGTTCCAGATAAAGAATGTAAAAGATATACTTGTGATAATGGGGCTTGCATAGAGACTGATGATAGAGACTGTATAAGCAGAAAAGAATATGATGCAAGACAGATACCTTGTTCAGACGGAACTGAGACAGGATTTTGTTCAAAAGTTAATCCTGGAAAATATTGTGATGAAGGAAAATTAGTTGGTGGAGAATATGAAGAACTTTGTTTAGAAGATTTGGCTAATGATGAAGAACAAAAAAAAGAAGCACCAAAGCTTCAACCTGATCCTTGTGGAGATTTACCTCATGGAGATTGTTCACTAGATCAAGAAGGTTATATTTGTAATAATGGAGAACTTGAAGAGGATGAATCTTGTTTACCTATTACAGAATGTGAAGACAATACATTGATAGGAGAATGTTCAAACACAAAAGAAGGTCAAAGATGTAATAATGAGGGAGTTTTAGAATTAGATGAAACTTGTCTACTCGACGAACCTGTTGCTCTGGAAGGATGTGGAGAAACAGCAGAAGGAGATTGTTCATCTGATGGTAAATGGTGTATACATAATGAATTAATGGTTGATGAAGCATGTGAAAATGCATGTGATGACGGTACACCAGATTTTGGGTGTTCGCAGCATTCCATAGGTTATGTTTGTAATAACAAGGAATTAGTTGAAGATTTACCAACTTGTGATCCTAACTATGTTTATGTTCCTCAGGATTGTGATGACGGAACACCTGATGGAGAATGTACTGCAGCTCAAGATGGATATTGGTGTAATCAAGGAGTTCTTGAATACGATGAATCTTGTTATGTAAATTACGATGAATGCAGTGACGCAACATTAAGTGGAATGTGTTCAGAAATAACTCCAGGTCAAATTTGTTATTATGGAACCCTTTCAGAAGATGATGTTTGCTTAGAAGGTAAAAGATGTAGTGACTGGACACCAAACCAAGAATGTTCAAAAATGACATCAGGATATTTTTGTAATGAAGGAGCATTGCAAGAAGATCAATTTTGTTAATTTTTTTTAATTTTTTTTTTAAATTTAACTAATTCCAAAAACACTTTTTTTTACTGAATTAACGTCAACAGGCTTTTCTACATAAGGAAGATTATTCCTTCTACACATAATAAATTCTACATCATCATAATATCTAGCAATTAAATCTTTATTTTCTGTTTGATTATTAAAATTAGAATGAAGTTTTAACTTTGTTACTTTATCATAGCTTGGATCTACATCATATACTGACACATCATTTGAAAACTCAATTAAATTAAAACATCCATTATGAAGTCCTGCATTATTAATTACATAATGAAAATCACTATGTTTCATAAATTGTGTATATGACCAGTGGTTATGAGATTGTACAAAAATTTTTGTTTTAATATTACTAGGAAGAGTGTTCATGAATTGTTTAAGAACTTGAGATGCACAATCAAATTTACCAGTTGTTTTATCATATTCACCTAGTGTATGATTATATATAATTATTTTTGAAATATTTTGTAAATTAGGTAATCTACTAAGTAGATACTTTGTTTGTTCTTCTTGTGCTTTTGCTGAAGGATCAAATCCAGTTGTAGCGTGACTAATTCCAGGAATTCCTAGAATTAAAGTATCATCAATTTTAACATGTTTATTTCTAACATAATGAAATTCAGTTTTTTTTTCAAGTTTTAATAATTTTTTTTCAAATTTTTTCACAATTTCTTTTACAGCTATAGTGTCCACAATTGGGATATCATCTTTTTGACTATTAGTGAGCATTGAAAGTTCTCCAAAAATTAGTAATTGGTGTTCAGATTCATGATTTCCAAGATTAAAGATTGTTCTTTTTAGCTTAGCAAAATTTTCAATTACTTGGTATAGCCAATCATATCTTTCATTTATGTATTCAAAAACCATTTCATAAGTGATTTTTTTGGTTTTCTTCCATTTTCCATAAAAAATTGGTGAACCAGCTTTAAGATATTCTTCTTTATCATTATTGGTTAGGCCATTTCTATGTAAGTTACTACTTGTCATGGCTGTTGAGGTTAAAATATCTCCATTTAGTACAATTGTGTCTACAAAAGGGTATTTGTTAAGAATTTTTTTTGTATGTTCATAAGATTTATCAATACATTGAGGTGAATGTGTATCAGATATAACTACGTGGAACATTAACTTAAAAATGTTCATTTCCTATATAAATGTTTTGTTTTTTACTACTAGTAAGTAGTTTAAAATAATCAATATAAATTCCGTTATTTTGAATACGACGAATCCTGTGTTTTTTATTTTTTTCTATATCTTTTTAAATAAGATATTTTTTGTGATTTTTTGCAAAAGGTGAAATAATATGAGTTTTAGAGTTAGAGATGCAAAAACAGTAAAAGAAGCTGCAAAATTTAAATTAGCAACAAATATAGAAGATACTATTTTGGATTATAATATTTTTGAAGAGGTTTACAAAAATAATCCAATACC
>JABHXU010000003.1 GCA_018657065.1 archaeon | reverse complement strand
TGTTTTTGCTAAAGGAGGTAGAGAACTTGCAGAATTTGCTTATAATCTAAGCTTTAAGGATAGGTCAAATTGGGGAATCTCTGAATGGGAACAAGAAATAAGAAAAAGTGAATTAGATCCAAATACTTATTTTATAGGAACATCACCAGAAAAGCATCCTTCTGCTCATGTTAGACCAATTTCAGCAATGACTAGACAACATACAAGGTTATTTGAAAATGACTGATGAAAAAATTATTGATATATTATTAGTACTTCATGACTTTTTTAATAAGCATGATGTTTCCTATGTTGTTGCAAGTTCCTTGAGTCTAGCTCTTCAAGGAGTGGATATTAATTCTTCAGATATTGATTTATATGTAGATCAACAAACAGCTGAAAAACTAAAACAATTATTTCTACAAATACCAAAAATTGGAGTAAAAAGAGAAATCGCATATTCAGAAGGACCAGATTCAGTAAACCCCATTTACAAATCTTTTTTTGGTACTTATGAATTAATGGGTGTTGAGATTGATATCATGGGAGAACTTGAAGAAAAAACAATAAATGGTGAATGGGTAACTTATGCGCATAGATTAATTAATCCACCAATAGTAAAGATTAAAGACAGAGAAATTCCAGTTTCAAATCTTGAAGATCAATTAAAAATGTACTCTAATTCAACAAGAGAAGAAGATAAAATAAAAGTAGAAAAAATTAAAAGTTATTTAGATTCTAAGCAATAGTTCTTCTAACATCAGTTACTTCAACAGAAGCAACATGTGGAATACTATTTAATTCTTTTTCAAGTGGATCTGTGTCACCTTTTGCTTCATCCATAACAAACATAATTTTTAAAGCTTTTAATCCAAAAGCCATAGGTTCTTGTTCAACTTTATTATTGTCAAGTTCTGTATAGGCTGTAATTTTTTCAAGTGCTAATTTTGTTAATTGCTCTAAATCTACTTCTGGAGATTCAGGCATAATTTTCATAGTGATTACGACATCTGCCATTTTTTATTACCTCAATTTGGTCCTGTGAATCCACATTCTGGACAAGTATATTTTGCTACTGTCTTTCTACAAGTTTCACATCTTACCATTTCAAATTTACCGCATTTAGGACACTTAAAGTTTACTGCCCCGTCTTGATTTGTTATTTTTATTCTACATGAACTGCATTCCATTAAATATCACCTATATCGTGGATTTAATAAAGACTTATAAAACTTTTCTAAACATAAAAATAAGAAGAATTATATTTTAGGTATAGAATTAAATAAACTTTTTAAACCAACTTTTAAACTTTCTGGATCGCCATATTTATTGTGTAAATAAGGGATAATTGACCATTGTAAATTTTGAATAGGATTTGCAAAAACAATTTTAAGTTTGATATTTTTAGAAAAATCATTCCATTTAGATATTAAAACATCTAAATTCTTTTTGGAATTTAAGCAAATTATAACACTGTTTTCATTATATTTGCAAAAATTTAGGTCTTCACAAATAACATAATTAATTTTTCCTTTATCAGAATATTCACAATCAATTATATTTTCTTTGTCATTTTTAGAGACTAAGCTTTTTTTGAATGAGTCCAAATAATCAATGTACGAAGACGTCCAAGCCTTAAGGTTCATTTTTCCTTTCTCTTATCTTAAAAATCATAGAAATCTTGGCAGATTTCTAGGATGTCAAAAAAGCAGAATTTATGGACTATTAAACTTGTGAAAGTTCTGCTTTTTTCCACATAATATGTGGGATTATATTTCCTACTATATAAAATGTGAGTAAAAATATGGGATTTTCAGTTATGTAAAGATTTTTTGTAGCTATAATTGGTTTAACAATTGTAAATATACTAACAATTGAAAATACAGCTAAAAGAGTCACAAAAAAAATAGCAAAAAAATAATGTTTATGTTTAAGATCATGATGTCGAATAATTATATCAATAAAAACACCTACGCAAAGGCCTAATATTCCTAAAATTATGCCTGAAAACCAACCAGGAAGCATAATTAGAACAGGCAATACGCCAATAAATATTAAGACGTTTGCCAAAATTATTAAGAATAAAAATAGGAAATAAAACAAATCATCTAGTTTTTTAAAATGTTTAGGCTTTGTTTTATGTGCATTTTTTAAAATCTTTACAGAGTGAGAAATAGTTTGTTTATCCCATCCTTTTTTTTTAAGATTGTTAGCAATTTTTTTGTGATTTGTTTCTATCATTTGAGGCCTAATCGTTTCATAGCATAATCCATTAATGTGTCTTGCTTTTCTACAGATTCAACATATTTTTCTCCAAGTAATTCTGATGCTAGTTCTTTATAACTCTGTGAGCTTGGAGCTGATGGATGTGTGTGAGTTACAGGGTTTTTAATTTTTACAGCTTCTCTAATGGTTTCATCCTCAGGAATTAAAGCAATAACTGGTGTTTCTAAAATAGATTCAATTTGTTTTTTACTAAGTTCTAATTCATCTTCATAAACTCTTGTTAAAATAACTCCTCGGACTTTTTTTTTATATTTTTGTGCTAATTTAATAGTTCTTAATGCATCACTTATAGACGGAAGTTCAGGAGTAGCAACGACTAAAATTTCATCTCCTAATTTGATTGAACTAATTGCAACGTCATCCATGCCTTCAGCACTATCAATAATTACAAAGTCTGCTTTTCCAGACAAACTTTTGAGTAACTTACTTAGTTTCACATGGTCAATTTTTTTATTGTCTTTTAATGAAGGACTAGCAGGAATTATTTTTAAGCCCATACTATGCATATATAATGCATCAGTAATATCTTTATCATTATCCAGAACATCATGCAAGGTTGTACTAATATTAGGAGCACCAAGATATAATGAAACATTTGGTGCAGAAAAATTACAATCAACAACAATAACATCTCTTCCAAAAACTGTTAAAGCGGTACCTAGATTAATTGCAGTAGTAGTTTTTCCCATTCCACCCTTGCTTGAAGCAATAACTAAAAACTTTGTCATTTTATTTCTTTTTCGACAAACTCCAATATTTTTCGAAGTTTATGAAAATCTTCGGTTATTGTATCTATATTAACTCTTACTTCTTTTTCTTCAACTGTTGCAATCATAGTTACATGTCGTCTAAATTCATTTTCTTTATTATATGTTGCACGTCTTAGTTTTCGAAATAATAAGTACTTATTGATATTTTCTTGAATTAATTTTGTACTATATTGTGCTAATACAAAATTTGCTTTTGCAATAGGATTTGTTAATTCTTCACTATTTGTACCAAGACTTATTGCTTTTTTTGTTAAAGATTCAATTAAGAATTCGTATGAATTTACCATTCTTTCTACTACACTCAATAAAACATCTACAGTTCGAGTATATTTTAATGTAACATAGATTAAATGATCAATTCTTTTTAATTCTTCTTTTGCATTTTCTAATGATTCTATCATCTTACCACATCCGTAATTTCTTTGATAAACAACTTTCCCTTAATCAAAAGGGTTTTCATATCTTCTTTTGTTAAGGTTTTAAGTTTATAATCTTTATTTGTAAAAACAAATTTATCCTTTCTTATAAATTCTATGTCTGATTTTTTTTGATATTCAAAAAGATCATTTAATTCACTTAAAAAAATCAGATAATTAGGACTAATGTTGTATTTTATTAAATGTTTTTTTATATATGTAAGCATCGACATATAACTTTCATTAAAAGAGGAGATTCTTTTTTGTTTTTTTTCATAATATAAAAGAGACATCATAGAATTTTTAATAGCACTATGAAGTTTTTGTAAAACAATCTTAAGAAGTTTTGGATCTTGAACAATTGGATATGTCATGACTAGAATATGGTCGGCAATTTTTATATCAGAAATAGCTTTATTTTTCAAAATAATTGGATCCATTTAAAAAGATAATACCTTCAAATATAAATTATTTTTGAAAGCTAAGAATTGCTGCAGCTAAATCTCCTTTATGTTCTTCAAGGGCAATTTTTGCTTTTTCACTCGATATATTTGCTTGTTCCATTACAGTTTTAATATCTTCTTCACTAATTTCAATTTCTTCTTCAATAGCTCTATGTTCTTCTTCACCACTAATTTGGTAAGATATTTGTCCACTCATATTCACTTTTTGAATACTTGGATTAGTGATTATGATGTCTTCACTTTTAGTTCTAATAATAACAGCAATAGCCTCAATTTCCTCTTGTCTGATTCCAAGCTGTTTCATAGCTTTTTGCATTTGTTTTGGATTCATTCCTGGTAACATAAAAACAAAGAAAATAAAGTATTTTAAAAAAGTTTTCCTCGAAAGGTTACTTATATTTTGCAAAATAGGTTTTAAGTTCAGAAAAAGTTATCTTGTTTTTAAATTTGAATAGTTGAGGCTTAGCAAGTGCAATTTTAATCATCATTTTTATAATTAAATCTCTACTTTCATCTCTTAAAATTTTTTTCATTTTTTTCTCATTAAAGATTTTAATTAAATAATTCCAATCACAGTCAGAAAATCGGCTCATTGTTTGATGAAGAATTAAGTGGACATATAACTTATTGAATAATTGTTTTTTCCATTCTTTGTTGTAATTCTTATTATTAATTATACAATCTGAAACAATTTTTGCAGAAATTAAGCTTTGATTGATACCTCCTCCAGAAGTAGCTTTATTTAATGTTGCAGCATCTCCAACCAAAAAAATATTCTTTTTTTGAACTTTAATATAAGGATCAAAGATAGGAATAATTCCAGATTGATGTTCTGTAACCTTTATTTTGAGATTTTTTGTAAACTCATCAAACAATTTTTTACTTTTTTTGTATGATGCAACACCAATTCTATGCTTATTATCTGTTGGTACAATCCAAGCATAAGAACCAATATAAGGAAAAAAATCAACAATATTATCTTTTTTTTTAATATAACCTTCAACTTGAGTACCAACAAGAAAAGTTCTATTTACAAATAATCCTGATAATTTAGCAACGGTACTCAAAGGACCGTCAGCTCCAACAATAATATTGGTCTTTTTTTTCTTTTCTCCAAAAAATAAAATATTGTCTTTAATATTAGTTAAATTATGGTTTAAGTAGATTTTTACTCCTGCATTCTTAGCTTTATTTATTAAAAAATTATCAAATTTTTTTCGACAAATAACATAATTCGTTTTGATTTTTGTTTCAATATACTCTCCATTTGGAGCATGAATTCTTGTTTTATTTATTTTATTTATTACAAATTTTTTTGATGGGGGCATAAGTTTTAAAAAATAATCACTAAGAATTCCGGTGCATTGTACTGGGTTTCCAATTTGATTTAATCTTTCAAACAATTCTACCTTATGGCCTTTTTTTGCCAGCAAATATGCGCAGTAGCTTCCAGCAGGTCCGCCCCCAATAACTGAAATGTTCATTATGAAACGTAATTAGTAGAGGAATAAAAAACTAGTTCACCACGATAAAGTAGTTATAAAACGAAACATTTATATAGTATTTGTCACTAGTAAGTAATAAATACTATCAAATTTATAAAAAAATAGAGGGAAAAACAATGAAAATCATAAAACAAGCATTGGTGTTCATACTTATTTTAGTTACAGCACTTGTTAGTGTAAGTGCAGTACAAGCTACAGGCTGTACATTAGGAACTGGCGGTGCTCCAGGTTGTGGTAATGTTGTAAGCTGGGGAACCTCAAATATTCAAAATAGAGTTCTAAATAGGGCTGAAAATAACCCAGGTCAAGCATTTATGGCATGGTGTCCATATAGTGGCGCTACTCCAGAAGCTAGAGCTGTTAAAGCAGAATGTGATTGTCCAGATTTAAATCCTGCGCCAGGTACATGTTTAACTTCAACATGTGGTGCTTGTGGAAACTGGGTATCTAAATGTAATGATCATAATCCACCACCACCACCAAGATGTGTAGATGAATGTGATTCAGGCGACACTAAATGTATTAGAAACGATTTAATTGTTTGTAGAGACGTAGATGGCGATGGATGTACTGAATGGGAATATGAAGAAAACTGTTACTTTAAACATAAAAGTAAATCCTATCTAATATGTGAAAATGAGGATTCAGTAGAGTATCAAAATATTGAAGAAGGTTTTTGTAATGATGTTCCAGGATATAATGATTATTGTGATGATAAATTATATACTGAAAAATTAGATGTTGAAGATTGTGGAGTTACTGAATGTGATGGAGAAAAATATTGTTATCAAAATGATGTTTATTCAGAGGAAGAATGTACAATTAGAGGATGTAATGAAAAAACAGGATATTGTTTTGAAAAAGAAGATGATGACACAAAAAAAATAGATGAATGTGGAGAATCAACTTCAAAAGAATATTGTGATGGAGAAAATATAGTTTACGAAGAAACAATAGCAGAATGTGTAGAAACAAGTACAGATGCATATTGTGATACAGACTATAATAAAGAGATATTAAAAGAATGTGGTCCAGATACTTGTACAGAATTTACAAATATGGATCCTTTTAAATTAGAATATGTAGATGATGATGAAAGTTGTGTAGAATTTGACTATCCGTTTTGTGCATTAGATGATGAATTCTATGATTTTTGTCTAACAGACACAGTATTAGAACAAGCATATTGTGCAGGAGAAGATTATGCATATGAAGAATATGATTGTGCACAATTAAGTGGATGTTATGAATTTGAAACAACTTATTGTGTATATTGTCCAACCTCAAATGGTGATTGTGTTAGAAAAGACTGTGAGAGAATGGGACAAGAATATAGAGAATATGCTTGTGGATCAGGTACATGTTATTATGATGTTCTTGATACAATTGATATTGATCAAGATCAAATTGATGATAGGTGTGATGATTGTATAGATGTAGATAGAGATGGATTTTGTGATGATGAAGATAATTGTGTAAATGTTAAAAATCCAACTCAAGTCGATACAGATAATGATGGAATGGGAAATGCATGTGATAATGATAGAGATAATGATGGATATGCAGCTGGATATGATTGTAATGATTGGAATGCAGATGTACATCCTAATGCTGTAGAAATAAAAAATAACCATAGAGACGATGATTGTGATCCAGATACACCAGATAAGGGAGCATATACGCCTAGACAAGCATTATTTGTTGATATGGTATATAATGAAGAAGAAATTCAACCAGGAGAAGATTTCAAGATAATTGTGTCAGTAACTAATGAATATAGAAAAACATTAGAAAATTTACATATAATTGTTGGGATGCCTGGAATTGCAGAAGCTAGAACACAAAAAATAGAAGAATTAGATGCGCAAGAAAAAGTTTCAAAAGTATTTGAGATACGTATTCCTAAGAATATGAAATCTGGGGTTGAGCAATTAAGAATTAGTGTAAGTAACGACGAATATAAGAGAGTAATATATAGAGAATTACTCGTCGAGTAAAAAGTATTCATTATTGAATAAAAACAAGTATTATTCACTGGATAATAGTAATAAAATCGAAACATTTAAATATTGATTCAGGTTATCCGTTGAATAATAAAGCTAAATCCTCGGAGATTGAGGGTAATAGTCCTAAACAAAATGTGGAGGAATAAGAAAATGAAAATGAATAAAATGCTGATGGTCTTGATGACTGTCGTCATGGTTTTGGTATCCGCTTTTGCAGCTACTGCACAAGAAGAATGCCAAGATTGTTGTGGATCTGATCCATGCTATGGTGACGACTTGAATAGTACAAGACTTGATGTCGTAGATTGTATAGTAGAAATTAACGACAGAATAGTCAAAAATGATGTGACTGTTCTGAAAGCCTTTGATAGAGGCGAAGACCTTGAGGTAGAAATTGAGTTTGTATCATTACAAGACGCAGAAGACGTCCAAGTAATGGCATTCCTAACAGGATACCACAGAGGACATAAATTTGTCGATGATATTTTTGATATCACATCAACATTCGATGTTGACGCAAATGTTTCATACAAAAAAACATTGGAATTAAGTTTACCAGATGATTTTAAGTATGCAGACGGTGATGAACTAAAAATTAGAGTTCAAATTTCAGACAAATACTCAGCAGGTTATATGAGAGAATATAATTTACAAGTAGAACCTCAAAGAGATAATGTTGTAATCCAAGATGTAATCTTAGATCCATCAACAAGTGTTCAATCAGGTAGAGGTCTGTTTGCTTCAGTTAGAGTTAAAAACATGGGAGAAGACACAGAAGATTCATTAAGAATCGAAGTATCATTACCAGCTTTAGGTCTAAAAGCAACAGAATACATTGATGAACTTGAAGAAGGAGAAGCAACAACATCAGAAGATTTATTCTTAAGAATACCTTCATGTGTTGAGCCAGGAGATTATGTTGTAAGAGCAAAAGTTACATTCGCAGATGGTGACGAAGATATTGTTAAAGAAACATCAATCGTTGTCACAGAAGATGAAACATGTGATTTAGTTAATCCACAAGGCAGTAGCTCAGAAAAAACAGTTGTCACAGTTCCAGGAAGACAAGATGTCGTTAAAGGAACCACAGGCACAGTTTATCCAGTTATTTTGCAAAACAATGGTGCAACAGACAGATCATATGAATTAACTGTTAGCGGTGTTGACTCATGGGCAACATACAGATTTGATCCAGGCGCATTTGTCTTAATCAGATCAGGCGAAACAAAAACAGTTTACCTATATGTCACTCCAAGTGAAGACGCTCCAGCAGGAGAAAAAGTCTTTATGGTTAGTGTAGAAACTTCAAATGATTCAAAACAAATTGCTTTAACAGCAAATGTTATTGAAGGCGAAGAAGAAAAAACACAAACATTTGGTGATATGGACTTAACAAAAGCTTTGGAAATCGGAGTTATTGTCTTAGTTGTTTTATTAATTGTTCTAGGATTAATCGTAGCATTTAATAAATTAAAAGGCAATGATGAACCAGAGGAAGTCTCAGGTCAAACATATTATTAATTTTTTTTTTTAACTTTATATTTTTTAACTTTAAATAAACTTTAGCTTGGTGGGGGCGAATGAGAAAAGATATTATATTAATCATAATCACGTTATTACTTCTTCCTATTGCATTTGGTGAAATAGTTTTACATACAGAAAGTGATCCAGAAAATGGGCATCAATTTGTTGTAAATAAATATTACTTTCAACAAGAAAAACCAATTATTCCAATAAAAGAAGGTTCAGCAATTTTAATTGATCCTAGAAACACAGAAAATACAGTATCACAATGTTCTCAGGTAGAATTTAGTTTTACTTTAGCAAATCCAACATCAAAAACACAAACCTATTTTTTTGATATTGAAAGTTTTGAAGGAACAGCGTATTTACCTCAAAGTTTGATTATACCTAGTCAAAAAGTTAGAGGGATAAATGTGATTCTAGAGCCTGAATGCAAATTTTTTGGAAGTATGAATCCTAAAATAGTTGTTGAAACATCAGAAGAAATTGCAAAATTGCCATTACTTCTTCATATTCTTGAAGTAAACATTGAAACAATAACTCCAAATGATTGTGTATATTATTTTGAAGAAGGAGTTTGTGGTTCAGAAAGTTATATTCGATTTTATCAAGGAACAAGATATGAAATGGATATTGGAGAATTATTTTATGATCCTGATGGCGATAAATTAGATTATAGTGCAGAAGCTGAAAACATAGAAATAAAAATCAAAAAGAATAAAGCAATAATTAAACCTAGATATGATTTTACAGGAGCAGAATCTGTTATTTTTTATGCTAATGATGGAAAAGGTGGGGAAGCTGTGTCAAAAACATTTTATTTCCATGTTTTGGATAATGGTAGGCCTTATGTAGAGAACTTTATTTTATTAAATTTATCTACAATTGTGGGAATTGTGATTCTTTTCTTACTTTTAATGATTCTAATTGCAGTTATGATTAGATCTGGAAATGAATATGAAGAAAAACACAATCATAAAGAACTAAAAAGTGAAGAAGTTCCACCACCTCCTAAACCAAAAAAACAAAACATTAGAAAAAAATAATTTATTTTTTCTTTATTATTTTATTATATGCATAAACGTACATTCCAGCAGACCACGCAAAAGGATATTCAGATTTATACAAAAATCTTTTAACTGGTACACCAGACTCTTCATATACTTCATATACAGCATTATGTTTTTCAATTAGGTCAGATATTTTTTTGATAAGAATTTTAGCATTTTTTTCTTTTCCCGCTTTATTTTGTGATAAAGCACTAATACAACCTAACCAAAGCCAAGAAATTCCATTGTGATAATCTCCAAGTCCAATTAATTTTAATAGTGGGGAAATAAATTTAGTAGGATAGTTGGGATGAACGCATTTTGAAGGTACATCATGAATTTCAAAAATATGAGCTGCTTCTTCAATATGTTTAGATTTTTCATTATTCGCAATTTCAAAAATTATTGCTAAAGCATTTCCATCAGTTGAAAAATAATTGTAATGTTTTCCATTTAAATCAATCCAATCAATATAATGTTCACCTGACCAAAATAATTCATTAATTTTATTTTTTACTTGTGTATATTTATCTAAATGTGATTTTTTGTGAGATATTTCATACATACATTTTAACGCATGACAATGTAAAACATTTGAATATAGAACTTTTCCTTTTTTATTGATACTATCAGCCCAATTACTTAATCCTTCTTCTTCAATTAATAGGTCTTGATCTTTATCTAATGAAAAATTCCATTGCATAATTTTTTCTAATTTATTAAGATTTTTTTTAAGGAAATCAAAATCCTTTGTTTTTTTAATATACTCATTTGTTACAATAATCAGTAAAGAGTTTTGATCTACTGTAGTTTTGTTATTAAAGTCAAAGGTATATATTGCTCTTCTTTTCTTTTTTCCTAGAGCGATTTCTATAGTTCTTCTCCCAATTCTTAAGGGAACTTGTCCTTGAGAATTGATATTATCAATAAAAACTTGTAAAGATGTTTTGACAATGTTATAATCTTGAAGTTCTAAACTACCTAAGCAAGCAAATAGTGCATCTCTTGCCCAATAGTCTTTAAAATGATGTAAACCAGCAAAAATTCCATGTTTACCGTAGCAAGCTCTTAAATCTCTGACAGCTAAATCATATGCTTTCATATTATTATTTGTAATACGTCAAGGTTTTTATATTTTTCACAAGATTTATATTTACTCTTCAATACACACAATTTGAAACTAAATGGATTTTGACAATTTGATGGAGTATCAAAAGAGACTTCAAGAACGACTTCGCACAGAGCAACAGACAGATAAAAAAATAGAATTGCTCTCTATAATTAATCAACTTTCGTCAGGTCCAAAAAATATTGTTCAAGTTGAACAAATTCTTGTTGAATCTGCATCTAGAGGTTATACAACTGATCAAACAAGAAAATTTATTGATCAATTAATTAAAGAGAATATTATATATGAGTCAAGTCCAGGATTCATTAAAAAAAGATGAGCCTTTTTTAGGCTCTAAAAATCAAATTGATTTTTAAAACATTAAAAAAAGATAATCAATCTTCAAAATCCATTACAAATTCTCCACTTGAGCATCTTGGGCATAAATAGTCAATTAGATCGGAACCTTCCATAACTACTGTTTTTATGTCTTTTCCGCATTCTACGCAAGTTGCTGTTAATTCAGTATACATAGCAAAACCTAATTGACTTTCTAAAATATAAACTTTTCTAAAATAACATTAATTAAGAAAAAAGTTTATTTTAATTTTTCTTTCCAATTATTATGGATTTTTTTTGTGAAATCAATTAGTTTAGGATTTAAATCTTTTATCCAGAAAGTTACGGAATCGTCTATAAAGACTGCTTCAATTTTTTTGTCTTTGGTTTGACCAATAACATTATTTAGACTTGTGTGTGCCATAATTTGATTCATTAAATTTATGAGTTCATGTTTTTCAGCATCACTAAAAAATTGACTTTCAGTTAGATTTATCATATGATTTGGGTTAGGAACAACTAGAGCATGTAGGTAGTTTGACCATCCAATAAATAGATCACAAATTCTTCTGCATACAGCACGTGAAAGAGTCATACTTACAAATCCTTCAGATTGAATGAAATCTTCAATAAAAAAAATATTTTCAATATCTTCGTATGTGGATTTGAATCCTAATTCTTCTTTCATTTTTTTAAATTTTTCTTTATATTCTTCAATTAGTTTATTCATTAAGATCACCAATATAATTAAATAGATTAAACCTATAAATTATTTTTTATTTAAATTTAAAATGGTGATTCAATGACAAAAGCATTATACATGGATAATTCATATTTAAAAGAATTTGAAGCAAAGATATCGAGTGTTAAAGATAAATTTATTATTTTAGATCAAACCGCTTTTTTTCCTAAAGGTGGAGGATTGGAATGGGACACAGGAAAAATTATTCGAAAATCAGATAATCAAGAATTTAAAGTAGTTTATGTTGGAAAATTTAATGGAGAAATTAGTCATGAAGTAGATATATTAGGATTAAAACAAGGAGATGAAATTAAATGTTTTATAGACTGGGAAAGAAGATATAAATTAATGAGATATCATACGGGAACACATGTCCTTTGTGGTATATTTAGTAGAGAGTATAATTTACTCGTTACAGGTAACCAATTAACTACAGAAAAGGGAAGAGTGGATCTTAATATGGAAACAATGGATTTAAAATTAGTTAAAGAAGCATTTTCTAAAGCAAATGATATAATAAAAAAAGATCTTGATGTTGAAATTTATTATAAATCAATGGAAGAAGCAAAAAAAGATCCAACGTTATTTAAGTTAGCAATTGGTTTTCCTCATGACATAAAAAAACTTCGAATTGTAGATATAGTAAATTTTGATGCTCAAGCAGATGGTGGATGTCATGTGAAATCTTTAAAGGAAATAGGAAAATTAGTATTCAAAGAGGCGGTTAATAAGGGAAAACAAAATAGAAGAATCTATTTTACTGTTGAATAAATTAAAAAAAATAAAAAGTTTTAATGAATTAATCTTTTGCAAGATTATAAAGTGCTTTAAGTGCAACAATAGCTGCTCCTGGAGCTACAAACAAAGTAATATTTGCTAATAGTGGATCAATAAAATTTAACCATTGCCCAACAACAGGAATAATACCAACTAATTTTGTAAGGGTTACAGATAAGGCATTTGCACTAACTAAAAATGTTAGACTCGCAAGCAAATAATGTGATAGTTCTTTATCACTTACATTCATTAAACCAACAACAAGTCCTAAAACTCCAAGCATCCAAAAAACTTGTCTTGTTATTGCAGATACCATCGCAATTATTAAACCAAGAACAAAAGCCCAAGGGCCTATTTTTCCAAGCATTGTATTTTTTTTCTTTACCAAAAAAACCACCCAATATAAATTATAAAAAGACAATATAAAAATGTTTTCATTTTAGAATGAAGACAAATTAATTGAAATCAAATTATTTTTTTAAAAATACAATTTGAAGTTTATAAGTTATTATGTGTGCCGAGAGTTGAAATATATTAATTAAATAATGCATAAGTACGAAATTATCATTTTTACTAATATTTTTTAGAGCATCAGGAATAATATCTTTTTTTTCCATAGTTTTTTTAGCTATTTTTTCAAAATCTTTACTAAAAAATGAAGAATGAACAAGCGAAAAAAAATCCTTGACCTCATCTACTAATTTCATTTCATTACTTGAAACTTTTAAATTTTTTTCTTGTTTTAAAAAAATTAAAATATATTTTATTTCATCAGCCATTCGTTCAAGAACTTCGATCACGTTATATAATAACACAATTTCTTGTCCTTCATAGATTCTGTTTGAAATTGATCTTCTACAATAATTTGTTAATTTGTTGTTAGTTTTTTCTAATTCTAAAACAGAAGAAATAATATCTACTTTTCCTCCTTTTAATATTGAATTTAAGGAATTTAACATATTTTGATTAATATGAAAAATTCTTCTAAACATAGAATCAAAATTATCATCTTGAATTTCGGCAACAGATTTTATTGTAGCTTTATTTTTACCTTGATCAACAACTTCATAACCAATTAAATTTTCTGAAATTGTTTTGTGAACAGTTTCCATAACTTTTTGTGAAGAATACAATAATTCAATTTCAGTTACACCTTGTTTATATAATGCATGAATATATTTGCTAGTAATATCTTTATATGTGTCAAAATTAACGCTAATTTTTTTCTTTTCTTGGATTGGTTTAGCTTTAATTGTTATTTCGCTAGGTGATTCTTCTAAATGGATAAAATCACCAGCATTTAAATTATATTTTCTAGTCCATTTTTTAGGTAATGTAACAGTTAAAGCATTGTTACCTTGTTTTACAAGTTTTCTTTTCATGACTAATATAAAATAATTATTATATAAATATCTTTTCTATTATATAATTATATAACAAAGACATTTGTTTGAATTTAAGATTCTATTTTTATGAATAATCAAGAAGATGAAATTGAAAAATTTAAGAGAATAAAAGAAATTCAAGAATGTTTAAAATCATTAGTATATAATAAACAAAGTTTGAATGATTATTTTGAAGTATTAGAACAAACACCTTCTTCTCAGAAAAAATATTATGTTTCTTTAAAAAAACCATTAAGAAATAAATTTTAAGTGAAGAGTTAATCTAAAATATTTTTATTTTGAATAATTGCTTTTTTTAGTTATAATTTGTATTGGATTAAGAATTAAAAAAAGTGGGGACGCAGGGATTTGAACCCTGATCTAGCGGGCACTTCATCGAAAACGACTGCCCGATATTATATCATCGCATAATAGCTCATCGCTCCAGTATTGGAGCCGCTTATACTAGCCAGGTTGTACTACGTCCCCATTTTAAAAATGGGATTGAGCGCAGCGAAACCCATTATGGTGTCAACCGACATTGTCAGTTGGCTGGGTTGTACTACGTCCCCCTAGTCTTAGAGAAAAAACGCCAATTTATAAAGGTTTTTCAAAAAAAAGATATATATACTTAGAATAATTAATAATTAATATGTCGCTTACTCCAGATGAAATTCAAGCTTTAAAACTTAAGAAAAAATTAGAAAAATACACTAAAGACATTTCAAGAGGCTTAGATCTAAATTCACAAAATAAATCTTTACCTTTGGAAAGAGTAAACACACGTAAAAGAAATCCTTTATTTTCAAAAGAAACAATGAGTACAATTGGTTCAGGAATTCTCATTTTGTTAGCTGCTTATTTAATATATTTAATTCTTTCAGGAAAAATACCTATTGCAGAATATGTACAAAAAATGTTTAAATAGGTTTTAAATATTATTTTATTCTTCTAAATTTTATGCATATCGGAAATATCAAAATTACTGGAAAACTTCTCTTAGCACCAATGTGTGATGTAACAAACCTTCCTTTTAGGTTATTTTGTAAAGAACAAGGAGCTGCTTTAGTTTATACCGAGATGATTAATTGTGATGCATATTTAATGGAAAATTCCAAAACAAAAAAAAGATCGAAATTTATAGAAAAAGAAAAACCATTAGGAATTCAAATCTTTGGTTCATCTATTGAAAATTTAAAAAAAGCAGCCGTAAAAATTGAAAAAGAATTAAAACCTGATTTGATTGATATTAACATTGGATGTCCGGCGTATAATGTAATGAAAACAGGATCTGGAGCATCATTATTAAATAATTCAGAAAAAATAAAAGAACTAATTTTTAATGTATCAGAATCACTAAAAATTCCATTAACGTGTAAAATTAGAATTTTGTCTGATGAAAAAAAAACTATCTCTATAGCAAAAATAATTCAAAAATCAGGTGCAAAGGCATTAACAATTCATGGTAGAACAGCAAAACAAGGTTATTCGGGAAATGCGAATTGGGAAATTGTTAGACAAATCAAAAAAGTTTTGAATATTCCAGTAATTTTAAATGGAGATATTATTGATGAATATTCTGCAAGCAAAGCATTTGAAACAGGTTGTGATGCATTGATGATTGGAAGAGCAGCTATTGGAAATCCTTTTATTTTTAAACAAATAAACTATTTCTTAGATACAGGAAACAACTTAGAAAAAATGACTTTTGAACAAAGATTAAATGATTTTTCATATTATTTGAAGCTTTGTAAAAAATATGGGTTTGTTAATATTAAAGCAATTAAAATGCAAGCTCAATTTTTTACAAAAGGGTTTAGAGGTGCAAGAATAATTCGAAGTGAGATTAGTAAGTGTAAAACAATGGATGAAATTTCTAAAACATTAGAAAAATTTTCAAAAAATAATTAAGATAATTTTTTTATTATATCAACAATTTTTTTTCCAGACGCTTTTCCTCTAAGTTTTCCCATTACTTTTCCAATTTTTGCATTTGGTGGAATGTTTTTGTTTTCTTGTAGTATTTTTTTTATTTTTATTTCTAGATCTTTATCAGTCATAATTTCATATTTTGAAAAATCAATTTTTTTTCCATTAGCTAAATCAACTTGAATTTCGAAAACAGCTTCTTTTGTAATTATACCATTATTTAGTTTTTCTAAAACAAAATCAATATGAGGCTCAAAATTAAGTTCTTTATTGTGTCTCTTTTTAATTTCTTTAATTGCTGAAGTTGTACAATGAGCAATAAATTTAGGTTTTATATTTGAGAATTTTTTAACTAATTCTTCAAATCTCTGGACGTTATCTATAAGATCTTTAGCAGTATCTTTATCAACATTATATTTTTTGATAAATCTTTTAACCTTATCTTCAACTAATTCAGGCATTTTAATTGAATTTAATATTTCTTTGCTTACTCTAATGTTAGGAACATCAGTTTCAGGATACATTCTATGAGCTCCTGGAAGAGGTCTAGCATATGAGGAAGTTGCATCTTTATGAATTGGAATTCTAGTTTCTTTAGGAATTCCAACTAGACAGTAAAGAGCCCTATTAAAAACAGAATCAATAGCTTTTTTAGCAACAATATCTGATTGAGCAACAATAATAATTAGGTCTTCTTTTTTTGCTTTAAATAAATTTCTTAGTTTTGTAAATTCAGTTTCCAATTTGTATTTTTTTAAATCTTCATCAGTATGAATCATCCCTTTGGTGCCGTAAGCTTTAGCATATTCGCTTAATTCTCTTCCAAAAGTTTTCCCATGACATACTTCTTTTTTTAATAATTCTGAAAATTTTGGTAAAACTAGAGCATGTACTTCTCCTCCAGAATTAATTAAGTTTAAAATTAATTTGGAATTAGATTTTTTGAAAATATTGGTGACTTTTTTTGTGTTTTTTTCAAATTTTTTTAAATCTCTTTTTTCTAACTCTTTTTTTATTTCAAGAAGATTGTATTGGCGAAGAACTTCGTTTTCAACTAATGCTTCAATTTTTTTTAAATCTTGCCAACCTTTTACTTCAATCCTTACTCCACCTTTAATAGATACATTCACATCTTGTCTTATAGTTCCTAAACCTCTTTTTACATTAAATGATCTCAAAATTGTGCCAATTTTTAATGCAGCTTCTTTTACGTGAGCTGGATCTTTTAAAGAAGCATCAGTACCTAATTCTAAAAGAGGAATACCCAGTCTTGAAAGAGAATAATGAACCTTTTTTTCTTTTTTTTCTATTATTTTACAAGCATCTTCTTCTAAATTTAATTGCTCAACATAAACGTTACCTTTTGAAGTTTCAAAAAAAGAATCTTTAGTTTGTGTTGCTACAAGAATAGTTCTTTGAAATCCACTAACAGCACTTCCATCTGTAACTGTTTTTCTCATAACACATAGTGTGCTAGGAATGTTCATTTTGAATAATTTTCCAACACCTAATGCAATCTTAAATGCTTCTTTATCTACAACATGCGGAGGTTCTTCATCTAAATCAACTAAACAATGTTCATTTTCAAAACCATGATAAATAAAGTCTCGATCTCTGAATTGTTCATAAGCAGATGCTAAATCTATAATACCTGTTTCACCAGCAACAGATCTAATTTTTCTTGAAATTTTTGTAATTTCATTTTTTTCTAATAAAGATGATGTGCAATTACAAAATAATTTATGAGTATTAAGTTCTTGATGGATCTCAATTCCTGCTTTAAATCCTAACTTTTTATAGTCTAATTTCATGCAAATAAATAATTGGTACTAGATATAAAAAGCTTCCTAAAAACATGACAAACATTATATATTGATTAACACTACCTTTTTTTAATGAAAAAATATACAAAAGAGCAACTCATATTTTATTTGAAAAAGTACTCAAAAGAACTTAAAAAAACACCTACTATTAAAGATATTAACAAAAATAAAAAAGTTCCCTCTTCATCAACATATATGAAACGGTTTGGCTCCTGGAATAATTCATTAAAAAAAGCAGGATTAAAAATTAATATAGTAAAAAAATTTGAAAAAAAAGAATTAACAGAAAATTTGAAACAATTAAAAAAAGAATTAGGTAGGATTCCAAAATTAAGCGATTTAAAAGAAAGAAAATGGATAGCATCTTCATCTACATATGTAAAGTATTTTGGATCTTTTAAAAAAGCATTAAAAGCAGCAGGGTTAAAACAAAGCGAAATTATTAGCCTTAAACGGTATTCTAAAAAGTAAAATTTATTATCTAGTTAAAATACATTAATTATTATGTTGTTAAATAAAAAATTACTAGGTTATGTAAAAAAACAAAGAAAAAATAAATTTTCTGATAAAGAAATAAAACAAAAATTAATTGAGAGTGGATATCCCGAAAAATATGTTGATCGATTTTTCTTTACAATGAGATTAATACTAATTTGGAAATATATGTTTGTTTCTTGTGTAGTTCTTTTAATTATAATAACATTAATTAAAAAAATTGATTTTGAAAAACCCGAAGAAGAATATGTGTATGAAGAATTAAGAGAATATGAAAACCCTTGTCCCAAAGGAGAAGAACAATGTTATATTGATGTATTAGATGGGAAAAGCATAATGTTAGTGCTTGATCAAGAGCAAACACGCGGTATTTGTGTCCATTTTCCAGAACATTTGAAACACAATTGTTATAGAAATTTTTCAAAACAAGCGTTAACAGATAGAATCTTCACAGAATTTTTCCTTGAAGATATTGTATTTGAATGTGGTCTATTCCCTGATAGGTTTAAAACTTCGTGTTATTATTTAGTTTACCCAAAAATTTTAGAATTAGGCAAAAAATGTTCAACTCTTCCTAGTGAACACGTTTTATCCTGCCAATGGAGTGCTGGAAAATACAATTCAGAACAAAAAAGTCTTGAAATAGCAGAAACATATTGTTCGAGTCTTCCAACAAAACAAAAGCAAAGTTGTTATATTGGGATAGGAGATACTATTGCAGAAATAAACTATCCAAATTTTGAAGAAGCTATTTCAATTTGTAAACAAAAAACAGATTCTGAAAATTGTGTTGTTGGTGTTGGTTCATTTTATGGTAGTGTGACAATAGATGCAGAATCAAAGTGTGAAACTATTTCCTCAGATATTTTTAAAGCCAAATGTTCTCAAGGAGTTAATCAAAATTTTTAAATTAATACTTATTCTTACTTATTATTATGAATTATATTGAATTAGTGGAACTGTATGAAAAGATTAGTAAAACTAGTAAAAGGTTGGAAAAAACTCATTATGTTTCTAAACTTTTAAAAAAAACACCAATACAAGAATTAGAAGATTTAATTCTTTTAATTAGAGGAAAAATTTATCCTGAGTGGGATGAAAAAAAAATTGGAGTATCTTCAAAATTAGTAATCAAAGCAATTAATAAAACAACAGGTGTTTCAGACAAAGAAATTGAAGAAAATTGGAAAAAACTTGGAGATTTAGGAGATGTCGCTAGGCATTTATTAAGTCAAAAACGCCAAGAGTCCCTTTTTAAAAGAGATTTAATAGTAAAAGAGGTAATAAAGAGTTTTAGAAAATTATCAGATCAACAAGGATTAGGATCTGTAGATCAAAAATTATCAATTATTTCTGAGTTATTGGTTAATGCAACTCCTTTAGAAGCCAAATATATTTCAAGAACACTCGTGGATAATTTAAGAGTTGGTGTTGGGAAGGGAGTTATTAGAGATGCAATTATTTGGACTTATTTGGGTGGAGAAATTGATATTAAATATGATTTTGAGAAAAATGACATTGAGCTTGATACAAATGATAGAGAAAAATATAATGAAATCTTAAAAAAAATTCAACATGCCTATGATATTACAAATGATTTTGGGTTAGTTGCAAAAACTTTAAAATTAGAGGGATTAAATGGAATTTCTAAATTAAAAATGGAAGTAGGTAAACCAATTAATGTCATGTTATTTCCAAAAGCTAAAGATGTTAATGATGCTTTTGATATTGTTGGAAAACCTGCAGCATTTGAATATAAATATGATGGATTTAGAACACAGATTCATAAAACAGGAGATATTGTAACTCTTTTTTCAAGAAGATTTGAAAATGTTACTTTACAGTTTCCTGAGATTGTTAAAGCAGTTAAGAAAAATGTTAAAGCAGAAGAATGTATTTTAGATGCAGAGGCAGTTGGAATAGATCCTAAAACAGGAAAAAACCTTCCTTTTCAAAAAATTTCTCAAAGAATTAAAAGAAAATATGATATTGAAAAAATTGCAAAACAGTTTCCAGTTGAATTAAATATTTTTGACATTCTTTCATATAAAGGTGAGAGTTTACTTCAAACAAAATTTAAGAAAAGAAGAGAAATATTAAATGCTATAGTTGAGGAAGAAGAAAAGAGTATTGTTTTAGCCAAACAATTAATAACAAATGATGAAAAAAAAGCACAAGAGTTTTATGCCAAAGCATTAAAAAATGGTGAAGAGGGAGTTATGGTAAAAAGCCTTGAAGGAATTTATAAACCTGGCGCAAGAGTAGGATATGGAGTAAAATTAAAATCTATTATGGAGCCACTTGATTTGGTAATTGTTGCTGGAGAATATGGTGAAGGAAAAAGGTCGGGATATTTAACTAGTTTTTATTTAGCTTGTGAAGATAATGGAGAATTGAGAGAGATAGGAAAAGTTAGTACAGGTCTTAAAGAACTAGAAGAAGAAGGAATAACTTTTAAAAAAATGACCGAACTCATAATGCCTTTAGTATCAAAAAACGAAGGAAAATTTGTTAAAATCAAACCACAAATTGTCATTGAAGTTGGATATGAAGAAATTCAAAAATCAATAAATTATGATTCGGGATTTGCATTAAGATTTCCTAGGTTTTTAAGACTTAGAATAGATGAAAAAGAAGTCGAAGATATTAATACAATTGATGATATTGAAATGCTTTATAATCAACAAAGAGGAAAATGAAAATGAAATGCAGTATATGCTCAAAAAAAATTGATGAAACTTTCTTAAAGAAAATTATTGGAACCTACATTAAAGATGAAAAAGGCAAAAAAAAGCAAATTTGTTTTGAATGTCAATCAAAATTTCCTAGTAAGGAAGGGGCATTAAAAGAAATTAAGTAAAATATAAACTTTTTTTAAGTTCAATTTAATCTAATTGGGTTATGCCCCTGTAGCTCAGTAGTAGAGCGACAGTCTCGTAAAATATTCTGGAAAACTGTAGGTCGAGGGTTCAAATCCCTTCAGGGGCTTTTTAATTATATATTGGTACTATTTTTATATAAGGTAGTTATAACTTTTTTGATGCGAAAAGGAAAGCCAAGTAAATCTCGTTTAAAATCAAAAATTTTTCAAGTTAATAAAAAAATTCTTTTTCTTTTACTTATGCTCTGGATTGTTTCATTTTTTATTAACCTTTGGCCAATAATATTTTTAACACTTTTTTGTATCGGAAACACATTTATTTTATCATTTAAAAGATATTTTGATGCACCAATAGATATTGAACTTTCTACATTTGCAGCAATACTTATGACAATGAAATATGGATTAAATATTGGTCTTTTAGCTGCTTTTTTTACAAAATTTTCTTCAATGATGTACAATAAAAAAATTAAAGTTGCTTATTTTTTTATGATGTCTAGTTATTTTGTTGCTGCAATATTTACCTATTTGATTGGTGGATCTAATCCAGTTATTTTAGGATTAATTGTTACAGTTATTTCAAATATTTATTTGGTATTAATTAGAAAATTTGTAACAAGATACTCTTCATTTGAAATAATATCTTACGGAATAAGCAATTTTTTATTTAATTTAGTACTCTTTTTAGGATTTGCAGATATTTTTTATGCTCTTATGGTTTAGATTAAGCTTAAAATTACATATAAATTAATATATGATAATATGTTTTCTCGGTGAATGGCAGTAAAAAAGAAAAGACAGATCATTTATAAAAAATTAAACATTGATAGAAAATGGCTTTTCATAATACTGTTTTTAGCAGTTTTATCTTTTTTCATTGATATTTGGCAAATAATTTTTTTATGCATGTTTAGTGTAGGAAATGCATTTCTTTTAACAATAGATAGATACATTAATGCACCAGTAGATATTGAACTTTCTACATTTGCAGCAGTTATAATGACTCAACTATATACTTTAAAGTGGGGCATTGCCGTAGCAATATTAAGTAAAGTAGCTGCAATTATTTATAATAAAAAATTTTCAGTTGACCATTTATTTATGATGGGTGGTTATATTGTGGCTGCTTTAATTGCTAGTATTGCACCCGGATCAATAGTTGTAGCAGGAATTATTTCAACTATAGTTGTTAATTTGTATGTTGTTTTTGTTTCAAAATATATTACACATTTATCTACATATGAAATTGTGATGTATGGTTCAAGTAACACAATTTTCAATGTTGTATTGTTTATAGGATTTGGAGAAATTATTTTTAAATTAATGGGATTATTTTAAAATGCAACATTATTTTTCAAAAAAACAAACCTCTGATCTAAATTTGAAAAAAATTCAAATTAAGGCATTTGGGAATATCTATGAATTATTTTCTGGAAGTGGAGTTTTTTCTAAGGATAAATTAGATACAGGATCTAAACTTTTAATTGAGAACTCTTTTATTGAAGACAAATGGTCTGTTTTAGATCTTGGTTGTGGGATAGGTGTTGTTGGAATTTTAATTAAAAAACAATACTTAGATATTAATTTATCAATGTCAGATGTCAATGAAAGAGCAATAAGTCTTTCAAAAAAAAACTTAAGATTACATAAATTAAAAGCTAAGGTAATCCAAAGCAATATATATGAAAATATAACTGAAAAATTTAACACAATTCTTTCTAATCCTCCTCAAACAGCAGGTAAAAAAGTTTGTTTTAAGATAATCGAACAAGCTCCAAATTTTTTAAAAAATGGAGGTTTTTTGCAAATTGTTGCTAGACATAAAAAAGGAGGAAAATCACTCAAAGAAAAAATGTTTGAAGTGTTTGGTAATGTTGAAGAAATTGCTAAAGGGTCAGGATATAGAATCTATGCATCAAAAAATTAACTTTTTTTAAATTCCAGTCCAAAATTTTAATATTAAATAAGGAGTAACAAAAGCCAAAATTAAATTTAAAAGAGCTCCAACTTTAAAAAAATCTGAGAATTTATACACTCCAGTTCCATAAATCATTGTATTTGTTTTATATCCAATTGGTGTTAGATATGAAGTTGAAGCGGCCATCATAATAACTAGAGTCATCATATATGGATTAATATTGATTTGTTTGGCTAGATCAAGTCCAATAGGAACAAGCAAAATAGCTGAGGCATTATTAGATAATATTTCTGTTAAAACTGTTGTAAAAATAAAAAATCCTACCATTACAGTATAATGACTATAATTTCCAGCAAAACTACTTAAAAGTTTAGCTATAAAAGCAGCAGTTCCAGATTTTTCTAAAGCAATTCCAAGAGGAATTAATCCAGCTAGTAAAAAAATAACTTCCCATCGAACTGAACTATATGCTTCTTTAGGAGAAAGAACACCAGTCAAAACCATTAAAATAACTCCAACAAAAGCAGTTACTAAAATAGGATATATTCCTAGAGCAGCAAATAAAACAGCACCAACAACAATAAGGATAGCAGTTAATTTTTTATCTTTTCTATAATTAGTTTCTATTTTTTCTACTAACATTAAATTTCGATCATTTTTAATTTTTCTAGCATCTTCTTTTGTAGTCTTAAGTAAGATTAAATCACCTAGATTAAGTTTTATTTTTTCTAATCTTTTTGTGATTCTTAAGGCACCTTTTCTAATACCAACAATTAAGGCACCATATTTTTTTCTTAAATCTAAATCCTCAATTTTTTTACCTATATAATGAGATCCATGAGGAATCACCATATTTAGAACTTCATTTTTTGTTGGGTCAATTTGAAAGTCTTCAACAAGGATTTTAACACCAGTTTCTTCTTCAAGATTCATTAAAGTTTCTCGAGAAGATTCAATAGTTAAAATGTCTCCAAGCTGTAACACTCTATTAGAAAAATTTTCTTTCCATTTTTTCTTTTCTCTATGTAAACTTAAAATTCTTAAATCATATTTTTTTCTGAGAATTGTACTTTTAATTTTTTCTCCAATTAATTTAGATTTTTCAATTATTTCAATTTCAAAAGTAAATGGAAGTCCACTATTTTCGTATTCTAATTTTTTGTTACTTTTTTTAGGCAATATCCAATATCCTATAGTTAAAAAATATAAAACAACAATTCCAGTTATATAAAGACCAATTTTCCAAAATGAAAATATACCAAAAGGAGCCATTCCTGTTCTTGTTATGATCGAATTAGCAAGCAGATTAGTTGAAGTTCCTATCAGTGTTAAATTTCCTGCAGCCATAGAAACAAAAGATAAAGGAATTAAAAGTTTACTTGGTGAAGTTTTTGACATTTTTGTTAAACTTAAGACAAAAGGAATCATAACAGCAACAATTGGAGCGTTATTCATAATAGCTGAAAAAGGAGCAACCATAATCATAATAAATAATAATTGTAAAAATTGACTTGAACCTGTGAGTCCAAAAATCTTTATACTTAATGTATGAATTAAACCAGTTTTTTCTATTCCTGCACTTAAAATAAACATAGCTAAGATAGTCAAAACAGCTTCATTACTAAATCCAGAGACTCCTTCTTCAGGACTAATAAGATGAGTTAACATTAAGATTGACATAATAATCAAAGCAGTGATGTCTATTGGAAAAACTTCTTTAATAAACAAAAACATAGCGAATATAACTATTGCAATAACAAGTATCATACCAAAATCAATCATTTTACTTAGAAAAACGTTTGGATCTTATAAATTTAGCCATTCTAATTGTTTATAATTCTGTTAATTCTGTCTCATAAGTAATAAGTCGTATACCTAATCCAGATTTTAAAATAGCAGATAATAAAGCCATATGTTCTTTTCCAGAACCTGAACTTAAATTCAATGCAACTTCAGTGTCTATTATATTCAATGAATCTTTTATTTTAGAAATAATTTTTTTTATAGGATCATCAGGATTTATAACAATTAATTCCATATTATCTTTTTTTTGAAAAGTACTTTTTCCAAATTCATTTGTGACAATAATTATTTTGTCCCAAGTATGACTATTAATAATTTTAATTGTTTTGGCCCACGTTCCTTTTCCAGTAGAAAGTAAAACAATAAGACTTGTCATATTTTATTAAAAAGTAAAATTATTTTTAAGCGTTACTTTTATATTTCTATTTAGATTGAAAAAAATTATGAAAAAAATTCTTTTTTTATTTTTAATACTTTTATCTTCATGTACAATTACTTCTAATGTTGTAATTGAACCTTTTAGTGAAGTAAATGTGTATTTTTGTCCACAAGATGATTGTCAAAATAAAATTTTACATTTGATTGATGATTCAAGTGAAATAAAATGTGCATTTTATGAATTAAATTTACCTGAATTAATTGAAAGTTTAAAACAAAAAAATGCAGAAGTAATAATTGAAGATTCTCAATATGAGGGTGAATTTCAAACAGGAAAATCTTTTGCACTTATGCATAACAAATTTTGTGTTTTTGATAATCACATTGTAATGACTGGAAGCATGAATCCAACAATTCGAGGGAATTATTATAATAACAATAATTTATTATTTATTGATTCTGTAGCATTAGCAAATAATTTTCTAAAGGAGTTTGAAGAACTAAAAAACAATCAATATGGGAAAGGGAATAGAATTCAAAACTCAAAAATTCAATTAGGAAACACCAAAATAGAAAATTACTTTTGTCCTGAAGATAATTGTAAACTGCAAGTTATTAATGCCCTTAATACAGCTAATAATTCAATTTATTTTATGGTATTTAGTTTTACAGATGAAGATATTGGAAATTTGCTTTATAATAAAGAATATTTGGGGTTAGATGTAAAAGGTGTTTTAGAAAAAAGACAATTAGGAACATATTCTCGGTACGAAGACTTAAAGGAATTTTCAATAATTGATGAGAATCCATACACAATGCATCATAAAGTGTTTATTATAGACAATAAAACGATAATTACAGGAAGTTATAATCCAACAAAAAATGCAAATGAAAATAATGATGAAAACATATTAATTATTCATGATAAAAATATTGCAAAAAAATATTTAGAGGAATTTGAAAAATTATATTATAATAATTTTGAAGAAAAATCAAATATTAAAATTACAAAAGTTGTTTATGATGTACCTGGATCTGATAAAGGCAAAGAATATGTTGAAATTCAAAATACTGGAATAGTTTTAGAGAATTTAAATTATTATTTTATCAGTAACAATAAAACTAGTTCTAAACTAAATGGAACAATAAATATTAATGAAACAAAAAGAATATTTCCAAAATTTTCTTTAACAAATAAACAAGGAGTTGTTCAATTAAAAAAACATATTTATGTTGTAGATTCATTTAGTTGGGATAATTCTTAGTATAGTATGTAAAGATTTATAACATAAATCAAAATCTAAACATCATGATTAATCTTGGTGTTGTTGCAGGAATTCTTGCAATGCTTGGATGGGGGATAGGAAATTTTGTTCAGGCAAAGCCTATAAAAAAAATAGGACCGTTAAAAGTAATGTTTATACTTCATATTATAAATTTAATAATTTTTTCTCCATTAGTTGTTTTTCTTTTTTTGAACAATTATATTTCAATTACCTTAGATAATTTAATTTTAATAGCACTTTTTACAATATTACAAGTTCTTGGAATTTATTATTCTATGAAATCATTGGAAATTGGAGAAGTGTCTTTAGTTGTACCAATAGGATCTTCAAGTACCATAATCACAATTTTTCTTTCAATAATTTTTTTGAAAGAAACATTATCAACAGTAAAAGGAATGGGGATAATTTTTGCAATACTTGGAATAATTTTAACATCAACTGATTTTAGGAAATTAAAAAAAATTAAATCTGCAAAAGGTGTTAATTTTGCAATTATTTCACTTTTTTTCTTTGGAATATATATGTTTGGGTTAGGTTTGGTTTCAAAAAGAATAAATGATGTTTTAACAATAATTGCAGTAACTAGAATTTTAACAAGCGGATTTTCTGCAGGATATGCAATACTTCAAAAAGGTATAATAACAAAAAATGAAATAAAAGAGTTCAAATGGAATTTTTTTGCTCTATTTTTCTTATTTAATTTTGCTTTTTGGTCATATCAATATGGGGTTACATTTTATGATGTATCTTTAATTAACCCAATTAGTTCACTTCAACCAGCGGTTACAGTAGCATTAGCTGTTATTTTTTTAAAAGAAAAACTTATTTCAAACCAAAAATTTGGAATCGCTATGACTCTTTTAGGATTATTCATACTTGGATTTGCGTAAGGTTTTTATAATAACATCAAACTCTTAGATTCTATGCTAGATATTAGTATTATTTCAGGACTTGTAGCAATGTTTTCGTGGGGAATTGCGGATTTTATACAAAGTAAGGTTGTTAGACAAATGGGGTCTTATAAAACCATGTATATTGGAAATATTGTTTGGATAATTTTTGTTCTTCCTTTTGCTTTTTTTATTAGTTTAAAAATTTCAATTACAAATTTAATTTTGCTTTTTGTTGGAAGTGTTATGCAGGTTTTTGCAATTTATAATTTTTATCAATCCATGAAAATTGGAGAAGTATCGATTGTAACACCTATATCAGGATCTTATTCAATTATAACAGTTTTAATGCTATTATTATTATTAGGACAAAAACTTAATTTAATGACAATTAGTGCAATATTTATTTTAATAATAGGGATTATTTTAACATCAACAGATCTAAAGAAAATCAAACATATTCATACTGTAAAAGGTGTGAAAGAAGCAGTAATAGCATTATTGATGTGGGGATCTTATTTTTTTTTTGTTGAAGTGGTTGCTAAAGATATAACCTTTTTTCTTCATTTTCCTGCGACAGATGGTCTCACCGTATTTTTTTATTCAGGTGTTTTTATTGGCTTTTCTTCATTGATTTTTTCAATATTACATAAGGGGCAAACAAAATTAAGAGATCTTAAAAAAAATAATATCTTCTGGTTTGTTCTTGTTGCACAATTAATTTATACAGTTGCTTGGGCAGTTATTAATTATGGAGTTTCTGTAGGTAATACAGCATTAATTACTACAATTAGTTCATTATATCCCGCGATTACAGTAATTCTAGCACTTATCTTTTACAAAGAAAAACTTGTTTTAAATCAAAAGATTGGAATTCTTATAATTTTGATTGGTCTTATATTAATTAGTTTGTAATTCACTAGACACACTGGACATTTTGTTGTGAGGTATATAAATGCTTTTTGTGTTATAATTTTCATAAGAGGTGATTTTATATGATGACAATAAAAATTATGGTTACTTTATCAACAATTATTTTAGGAACATTATTAACAAAAAATGAGCTAAAAGCATTATTCTCTTGTGTAACAGAAAGAGAATATGTAGACATTGATGAATTTGGTAGAATTGCTTCAAAGACTACTAATTCACTATAATAACATCTAATTTTTGAAGGTTACAGAAATCAGAACTATATGTGTATGCCCCTGCATTTAAAAAAACCAATTTATCCCCTATATCTGGTCTATCTAAGTACGCCCGGTACCTAAAAATATCCATTGAATCTGGAGTACAGCCTTTTATAGTGAAGGCTTCTCCTTTTTCTCTTTCATTTTTAATTTTTAATCTAATATGAGCAACAAAAGTATCCATTGCAGCATTAAATACAGAACAATCAATTACAATATTATTTTTATATATATTTACAATATTTGTTTCCAAAATAACTGGGGAAGCAGCAATAAATCTACCTGGTTCAATTATCATTTTAATGTTTTGACTGTTTAACCATTTTTTTAATTCAATAATTTTAGAAAATATTCCTTGTAGGATTCCAACTCTATAATTTTTATAAACTGCAGGAAGACCACCACCAATATCTACAAAATCAATTTTATCAAAATGTTTTATAGAATCTTCTAACTCTTCTTTGAGTGACCATTCACTAACATTTTGTGTTTTTCTATGAAAATGAATTCCAAGTTCTTTGATATTTTTGTTTTGTTTAAGTTTTGGAATTAATTTATTTATTTCTTCTGAGTAAAATCCATACACAAAATGTTTTCCAGTATGAACAGTATGTTCCTTTAGACGCATTCTAAGTAATAAAGATATGTTTCCTTGAATATTTTCTAGTAACATGTTTAGATCATTAATATTATCAACAACAAATTTAGAAACTCCTTTTTTAAACAATATTTCAATTTCTTTTTTATTCCATGCTTGAGCAAAAAACCAACATCGTTTTGGATATTTTAACTGATTTAAACTTTCAATGCTATGAACACAAAAATCACAATTTGTTTCTTTTTCTAAAATTTTTCCAACATCATAATTTGTTTTGTAACTGTACGAAACAATGTCAGAAATGTCTTGGACTTTTTTATATTGTTCAATTACTTTTTTTTTAGAAATAATAAATCTAGCTTTACTCATCATTTGATTATACCTTCAAATTTTAATTCTTCTAAAACTTTAATCATTATTAATGGAAACGTAAAAGTAACATCACCAATAACAGTACTTACATCAGAGTCATCTTTAACTTTTCCCCAAGATTTGGCTTCTTCAGTTGTTGCTCCTGACATACTTCCACTAGTTGATCTAGCAGTAGTTAAATAAACAGCATAATCAAGCCCACCATTAAGTAAACAAGAGAGAATCGCATGATGTTTTGAGATGCTTCCTCCTAAGGAAATTAATCCTTTTTTTTCATCATGACTAGTACTAAATAAAATATTTTCAAAATCTTTTACAACATCAATTACAAAATCATTATGTTTTTGTTGAAGCATGAATAAATGAAACCCAAATGCACCATCTGTGATTCCAGGACAAAAAATAGGAATATTATTTTTTGCAGCTTGATATAATATTGAATTTTTATCTTTTAATTCTTTTCCGATTTCATTAAATAATTCTGAAGGTGTCCATCTTGGTTTTTGTTTGTATGCTTTTAAAAGCATTTTACCAATAGAATCTTCAAATTTTAAATATGATTCATTTCTAATAAATAAATTCCCAACTCTATTTACACCTTTTTCATATAATTCAACATCATCAGGTTTAAAATTTCCAATGATAAATTCTTCTCCTTTAGCTTTCATTATATCTTCTTCAATTCCACCAACAGTTGTAACAATTACATCAATAATTTTTAATTCAATTAATTGTGCAAAAAAACCTCTAAGACCTGAGGTTACCATATTACTTGTGTAAGTAAAATATATTTTCGCACCTGATTTTTTCATTCGTAGAATAACGTCAACAGCTTTTTTCATAACACTTGCTTGAAAACCAACATTGCCAAGATCATCAACTAGATCATTGACTTTCATACTTTTTTTCCATCTTAAATCTTTAACTTTTTTCATAATAACATCACCAAGTAAATAGACTATAAACTAATAAAACAAGAACAAAATCTTATGTACCAAATTTACGTACAGTACTTTTCATATGGTTAAGGAGAATTAAATTATTTAAAAAACTTGTCTATTCATTATCTTTAATCAAATATTCGCTAGGTTTATCTTCATATTCTCTTCTTTTTGTTTCTCTATACATTCTCTCAAGCATTCGATAAACTGTAGAATGTGGACTTCCTTTTAGAATCATATCAATTGCTTTTCTTGCTATATGAAGTGTGTCAGTTCTACCAACAATTGAAACAGTTTTTCCATAAACAGAAACATAGCATTCAGTCATTTCTTCAATTATTCTTCGTGTTTTTCCTTCACTTCCAATAATTCTACCCTTAATTCTTGTTAAATGGTTTTTTTTGTCAAATTCAGGTAAAGTTATAATCTCAAAAGCATAATCCTGTTTAATAAGTAATGAGGCTGTTTCAGGATTAAATCCTCTTCCTATGGCTTTAATTATTTCTCTAGTTGAATAAAGTAGTAAAGCATCTTCGCCTTTAACAGAGACATCTCCTTCTTTAGAATCAATGACAAGTTTGGTTTTTGTAAGTTCCTCTATTTCTCTTTTTACTTGTCCATTTTTTCCGATTAAAATAGCAATTCTTTCTTTAGGAATTTTTATTTGATATCCAAACTCAGCCATAGGACTCGGGAATTACAAGGTGTTTTTATAGTTTGCCCATAAACCAAAAATTTAAATATTTGTTATGAATACTTATTCATAATGGTAAGACCAAAACATTGGAGACATGTGCATAATAGGGTGGAATTCAATTATTTTAAACCTCAGGGTGTACCTTTATCACAATTAGAGGAAGAAAGACTTGATACAGAAGAATTAGAAGCTCTTAGATATACAGAAATTGAAGAAATTGAACAAAAAGAGGCAGCTCATAAAATGAATGTTTCGCAACCAACGTATCATAGAATCTTAAAAAACGCTAGAAAAAAAGTAGCTAGAGCATTAATTCAAGGAAAATCAATTAGAATTCAAGGAGGTAAGTACAAAATGCCAAATAAAGATGGAACCGGACCAGAAGGTAAAGGACCCAGAACTGGTAGAGGTCAAGGAAAATGTGTATCTGGAAAAGACAATGAACTCGATTTAGATAGGCCACTTAGACGTGGACGAGGAAGAAATTGTAAAAGAAATTAAATATTCTTTTTTATTCTTTTTTTTAATTATACAAAAGCTTTTTATACAAAGAAATTCCCCCACAGAATAATCTAATCAATAATATGTTGAGATTATAATTAAAAATTGACTTAAAATGAAAAAAATTCCAATAATTACATTCTTAATTTTAATGTTAGCAATAGCTCCAGTAGTATTTGCAGAAGATAAAATTGAAGTATTCTTTTTTTATGGAGATGGATGTCCTCATTGTGCAGATGAAAAACCATATTTACAAGAAATGGAACAAATGTATCCAGAACTTGAAGTAAATTATTTAGAAGTATGGTATAATGAAGCTAACACAGATTTTTTTAGGTCAAAAATGGCTGAATTTGATATGAAACCTACGGGTGTTCCAACAACTATTATAGACGATAAAGTTTGGATTGGTTTTTCTGATTCTACAAAAAGAGAAATAACTGAAAAAATTGCCTTTTGTTCAGAAACAGGATGTGGAATTGAGTTACCACCAAATAACAATACTAATGAAAAAATTGTGGAACTTCCAATTTTTGGAAGTGTAGATGTTTCTAAAGTAGGATTATTTGGATTTACAGTAATGATAGGAACATTGGATGGATTTAATGCATGTGCAATGTGGGTTTTAACTTTTTTACTATCTATTTTGGTATATTCAGGATCAAGAAAAAGAATTTTTTTAATCGGTGGAACATTCATATTTGTTTCAGGATTAGTTTACTTTTTATTTATGGCAGCATGGATGAATGCTTTTATTTTTGCAGGACACTTAAAATTTCTTCAGATTGCAATATCCTTACTTGCAATTGTTTTTGGATTAATTAACATTAAGGATTATTTCTTTTTTGGAAAAGGTATTTCTTTAATGATTCCTGAAGATAAAAAACCAAAAATTATCAAAAAAATGAAATCTTTGCTTAAACCAGGTACAGGAATTATTTTAACATTAATTGGTGTGGCAAGTTTAGCTTTTATGGTAAATATGATAGAATTATTATGTACTGCGGGTTTTCCTGCGGTTTATACAAAAATTTTAACTGGTTATGATCTTCCTGCAATTGGATACTACCTCTATTTATTATTATATATTGTTATGTATATGATTGATGACTTTATTATTTTTTCAATTGTAGTTATGACAATGTCTTCAAAAAGATTTACAGAAAAATATGGTAGAATTTCAAAATTAATTAGTGGATTAATTATTTTAATTTTAGGATTATTAATGCTTATTAATCCTCAAATTCTTATGTTTGGATAAAAATGTCAAATGTAAATATTACAAAAAAAGGAGATATTTCAAGTATTAGTTTCACTTCTGAAACATTGGAATCAATGCAGGGTATTGTTATATTAGATTTTTCTGTGAAAGTAGGAGATAAAGTTAGTGAAGGTCAAAAATTACTTGTTACAGAGTCAATGAAAGGGACAATGGAATTAGAATCTCCAATTAATGGAACGATTATGGAAATTAATCTTGATGCAGTTGAAGATACAGAATCAATTACAAAAGATACTTGGCTTGTAAAAATTAAATAATTTTTATATAATAATTTTATATTTTGTTAGAATTAAAATGACTGAAAGAATTAAAGTTAAACTTGTTGAAATTGTTGAAGAAACAGATACAATGAAAACTTTTAAATTTGTTTCATTAAAAAATGAAATTCCTTTTTTTTCTCCAGGTCAATTTGTATTTTTATATGCAAAAATTAATGGCGAAGAAATAAAAAGATCTTATTCAATCTCTTCTTCACCTCTAGATAAAACCTTTGATTTAGGCCTTGAATTAGTTGAAAATGGAAAAATGACAACCTATTTTCATAAAAATGTAAAAATTGGAGATATATTTGAAATTAGCTCACCGTTAGGACATATTAAATTTAATAAAGAATTAGCAAAACGAGTGGTTATGATTTCAGGAGGGTCAGGAATAGTTCCAATGAGATCAATATGTAGATATGCCACACAAAAAAATCTTGAAACACAATTAACCTTGATATACAGTACAAAAACAGAGAGTAAGATTGCTTATAATAATGAACTTTTAAGTTTAGAAAAAGAAAATTCAAGTCTAAAAATAATAAATACGTTAACAAGAAATAAAGATCCAAATTGGAAAGGAAGAGAAGGAAGAGTCAGTAAAGAAATAATTTTAGAAGCTGCAAATAAAGATCTTCAAAATACTGTGTTTATTATTTGTGGTTCAGGTAGTTTGAATAAGTCAATGTCAAATATGTTAAAAGAAATGGGTATAAATAGAAAACAAATTAAGATTGATGTATGGGGGCATTAAACATAAACTTTTTAAAATTCTTTTTATATCAATAATTTGGTGAGTTACATGGTAAAGCAAGATATTATTGTCACAAAATTAGCAGCAGAAAAGATTCAGGAAATGGCTAAAGAAGAGAAAAAAGACAAATATGGTTTGAAATTATTTGTTTTTCCTGGAGGTTGTTCAGGGCTTCAATATGGGATGGATTTTGAAAAAAAAGCGTCAAAAGACGATTTAACATTCGAGCAACATGGAGTTAAAGTTTTTGTTGAAAAAGATTTAATGGAATATCTAAAAGGAACAAAAATTGATTTTGTTGAAACAGAACAAGGATCAGGATTTAAAATTGATAATCCAAATGTAGATAATAGTTGTGGATCTTGTAGTACTGGATGTGGTTAATTCCCTTTTTTCTATATTAGTATAGAAAAATATATAAATTTGACAATTAATTCTTTTGTTTATGCGAATAGGTAAACTAGTTCCACTAATTTTTGTTATACTAGTATTTTGTATTTTAGGCGTAGGATATTGTTATTTTTTTATAATTTCTCCAACATTTGTAAATAAACCAGATCTTGAAATACCTTTAGTTATTGAAGGTGAAGAAGTAACAGAGGAACAGGTTTTTTATGTTTTAAATGAGTTAGATGCATATAAACTTCATGGAGATCCTTTTTCAGATGAACCTGCCATAATTGAATTACAATTTGAAGATTCATCAATGTTGGTTGAAATAATAGATAATAATTTTGTTGCGTCCGATAATATGGCACCAGACATTATAATTGAAATTCCTAAAGAAGAAGTTATTAATTTAATTAATGAAGAAGATTTTGATTCTGCAGTTATAGAGCTTTATTCAAATGGCATAATAGATGTTGATATTGTTGCAGACGAAGCAACTTTAGCATTAAAAGGTTATAAATCACTATATGATAATTTTGCATCTAATGAAATTACTGGAAATTTAGTTAAATTAGATGCAAAAACTTATACAAAAGGACTAAATCTCTCTCTTTTATTTTTTATTGCTTTAATTTTACATTTAATAATGGAAAAAATATAATAAAAAGTAATATGTTATTTTTTTAGTAAATTATGTTTTTCAAGAATTTCAACGTATCTAGAATAATCACTTGATTCCTTGAATTTTTTAATTTCTTTAGCAGACAGTTTAGTTAACCATTTATTTTGAATTTTTAGTACTTCTTTTATTTCCTCATCAATAATTGGTTCATCAAGCTCTTCGTCATAAAGAACATCTTCTTCATCGTCACCAAAAAAGAATAATTGTTTTAGTCTAGTAAAAAAAGAGATTTTTTTGTCTTCTTTTTGTATTTCATCTAATTCTTCTTCAAATTCTTCCTCTTCAATAATTTGTTCTTCAATTTCTTCTTCGATATCTTCGATTTCTTTTACTTCAGGTTCTTTTTTTTCTCCTAAAATAAAATCTAAGAATTTATCAATCATATTTTTTTCACGTTTATAGTATTCAAGTTCTTCTTCTTTAAACTCTTTTTCAGTTACTTTTGCCTTAGGTTTAGGCTTTGTTTTTTTTGAAACAGGTTTTTTTCTTCTTGATAAATAAGTATCCATATCAACGTTAAAATTTTTTTGGCTAATGGTAATCCCCTCCAAAACTGATATTATAGTCAATACTTCTCTTCTTTATAAATATTTCTCCACACAAAATTTATATAGTCTTTTGAGTAGACTTAGATTAATGAAAAAATGTCAAAAAATCAATAGAAACTTTTTTGATCATTTTCGAAAAATTAAATTTCAAAAAAGAGGTCAAGTTAGTATGGAATTCATTACTATATTTGGTTTTGTTTTTTTAATGACAATTCCATTAATCATAGTATTTTTTGACCAGGTAGGATCAGTTAAAGATTCAATATCTTCAAATCATTTAAGAAATATTGCAATTAAAATTACTGATAAAGCTGAAACAATTTATTATTTGGGAGAGCCTTCAAAAAGCACAATTAAGACGTTTTTCCCTGATAATATTGAATACATAAATTTTACTTCAAGAACAGTTATTTTTGGATATAAAACAAGTTCTAATACAATTCGTGAAATGATGTCAGTTTCCCAGGTAAATATTACTGGAAGTTTATCAACTGAACCAGGAACGCATTATATTGAGATAGTTTCCCTAGGTGATGAAGTATCAATAACAGAGTAGCTCAAGTTAGTACTGAGTTTATGACAATGGTTATGATGGGAGCAGTAATGGTAATTGTTTTTATGACACTTTTTTCTGAATTATATCAAGATAATTTAAAAGATAAAAAAAAAATTCTTGCAGAAGATTATGGTTATTATTTACAAACTGAATTAATTCTTGCTTCAGAGGCAAAATCAGGGTATAAAAGAGTTATTGATATACCCTATGATTTAGAAGGTTTTGATTTTGATTTATACTTGATAAGTTCAGTACTTATTATTAATTTTTCAGACGCTGCAATTCCTTTTAATGTGCCAAAAGTGAATGGACAGTTAGTTAAAGGCAAAAACACAATAGAAAATACAAATAATTCAATATGTCTAAATTGTTAAAAGCTCAAATATGGTATTATGACTTTTTACTAGCTTTGTCAATGTTTTTATTAATTTTAGTTTTTAGTTTCAAATATATTAATGATACCTATATATTTGAAGCAGGTGAAAGTACAATTCCAGATGCTGATAAACTAGCAGGAAAATTAATGAGTTATGGAGTGCCAAATAATTGGACAAAAAATGAAGTTATATCAATTGGAATATTAACAAATGGAGTTCTTAATTCTACGAAATTAAATAATTTTAACAATCTTACAATTGAAGATTATGCGAGTGTTAAACAATTGATGGGGATCAAATCAGATTTTTTAATATATTTTGAAAATCAATCAAACCAGAGGGTGAATTTTTCAGATTCTGGCTATATAGGTATGGCAGGAGCTACACCAAGTACATTAGATGGAAGTGAAAGAATTAATATTGAAAGATACGTCGTCTATAAAGAAGCAAATACTGCAAAAATTCTTACTATGAAGGTGGTTGTATGGCAATAAATAGTAAGAAAATTCCAAAAAAGGAGTTTCAGATTTTTACTTCTAAATCTAAAATAAATAAACGAGGTGTTTTTTTTACATTTATTGCACTTTTTATTATTATTTTAATTATTGCTATAGTTTCTACAAAACAAAGGTTTAGATATACTCAAAAGAGTAATGCAATAGCTTCTAGGATTCGTACTATGAATAATTTTATAGATGATTATGAAAAAGACATAGAAAGAGAAATATATATTGGAGGTTATAGAGCACTTATTAGTATGAATTCTTATATTAGACAACTTCAAGATTATGTTATTGATTTTGATACAATTTTTAATGAAATTTTAGTGAATGGTACGGCAAATGGTACTGCTATGGAATTAATGACACAAGAGAGTCAAGGAGCGAGTATTAATAGTTGGCTAATTAGAGTTAATGAAGAAGCAGGAAATTTAAATATTGAAATTAATGTGGATGTACATGATGTTAGAGTAGAACATATTTCTCCATTTGTAGTAAGAGTAAAAGCAAATTTAACTTCGGAAATTGTTGATAGTAAAGGTCTGGCAGAGTGGACAATTAATAAGGTATATTTTAAAGATTTTTCAATTATTGGATTTGAAGATCCACTTTATACAGTTGAAACAACAGATAAGATTACTGTGTTAATCAATGTCACTCCAAGTATGGATTTTGTTAATGAAGCAACAAATGACACAGGTGTTTTACAAAACCATGTTGAAAATAATTTTTATATTAATGATTCTAAAGGGCCTAGTTTTTTAATGAGGTATACAGGAAATTTAAGTGCATCAGAATTTGGAATTGTAAGTTTTGTTAATCCTGAGGATTTGAGTGCACAACTCGGAAGCTATAAATCAAGATCTTTAGTTGATTATGTTTATTTTGCAAATCATACAACAACAGACTATTGTAATTTTCAAAACATGTCAAATTGGTTTAGACTTGATCAAGATAATTTAGAAACATATGAAGTAGATGGTATAGATAAAACTAGTTGTTAAAAATGATAAAAAATAAAACAAAGGGTACTATTTTATGCAATGAGTCAAAAATACTAAATACTCTTTTTTCTAAAGCAAGAGGATTAATGTTTCATAAAAAAATTAGAAATCTTGGATTAATATTTGTTTTTGATAAACCTAGAAAAATAGATCTACATATGTTCTTTGTTTTTTTCCCTATTGATGTTTTGTTTTTAGATAAAAACAAGAAGGTATTAGAGATAAAAGAAAATTTCAAACCATTTACTTTTTATTACTCAAAAAATAAAGCAAGCTATGTTATTGAATTGCCAAAAAATACTGTTAAGAATACTAAAACAAAGTATAATGATATAATCATTTTCTAAATAAATCCAAATAGAGCAGTTATCGCTTTAAGCATTACAACATATATAATATATGATATTGGTAAAAATAAGAAAACATATTTAAGACCTGCTTTAATACTACCTTCTCTAAGATCTGCAATTATAATTGAAGAAATTCCTGAAATAATTAATACTGCTAATTTAGAAAATAAAACAAAATCTTCAGATTTAACTTTGTTTTCTCCAAAATTTATTGATACAACACCAGTTGAAACACCAGAGTTTAATTTTTCACCTAGACTTTGAATTATTTGCATCATATTAAATGAAAGAGCAAATAAAACTGGACTAATAACAACAGCAACAACAGCAATAAAAATAACATAACTAGTAACAGAAGCAATTAATTCTTGATTCAAGAAATGAGCGTCTTTTACATTTTTGACAATTTTATCAATAATGTCAGCGATATTTCCTCCAGATTTTAAACCAATGATAATCATGTCCATAGATTCATGAAGTAAAGTGGAATCATATTTATCTGCAAAATCTTTTAGTGCTTGCTCAGTATCTTGGCCTGCCATCACTTTTTTTGCAACAGTTTCAATTTCTTTTTCTAAGACTCCAAATTCAGGTCTAATTGAGTTCCATAAAGATTTATCAAAACTCATTCCAGCTCTAAGATTTACTGAAACATCTTCTAAAAAATCTGGTAGAACATTTTCAATCATTCTTGTTCTTTTAAAGATTAAAAACTCATAGTATGTCCAAAAAGAAAAAAAGACTACAGTAATCAATATTAATTCAACAAAAGTTAAAGCTAGAAAAGACATAAAAACTAAAAAAACAGGATTAGATGTTTTTATTGCTGGAAAAACTAAAAAAAAATATGCTATTACTGTTAGAATGATTGATAGAAAAAATACTAAACTATATAGTGAATACGGAACTTGTGAACTTCCAATTCTTCTAAGGTAGTTTCGAATATTAATTCTAACTTTTTGAGGAAGAATACTTTTCCCAAAATTTTCAAGAAATTTCATCCCATTACCTCTGGCTTTAAGGATCTAAATGCCATTACAAAAAATATTTGACCGATTAGTAAAAAAAATAAAATAAATGCCAAAAAACCAAAAGTAACTTCAATATTCATCATACTTGAACCAACTATAAGCATAGCAGTTCCTAGGCTAGGGAGAATAGCACCTAAAATCATGTAAAACATAGTCATAGGATTTAATTTTTTCCCATATTCTTGAATATGGATTAAATGTTGTTTAGTAATATCTTCTAAAGTACTTTTAAGTGTATTTTGTAAGTCTGCTCCAGTTTTAATACTTGTTTTAATTTCACTAAGGAGTTTAGTATAAGCTCTTGAAGGACTATATTCAGTTGCTCTAACAATTGCATCTTCTAAATTCATTCCCATTGAAACATCAAAAACTAATTGTTTGAAATAATCTGAAGAATTAGTGTCAAGTTTTGAAACACTTTCTAAAGAATTAAGAAGAGATGAACCACTTTCAAGTTTAAGTAAAAGATGTCTAACTGAATAAAGTAAATCAGATTCTAAAAATGCTTTTTTCCCATTTAATTTCATAGTGGGAATATATCTTAATAATAAATTAGATAAAATCAAAACTATAACAAATACAACTCCAGCATGATATACTGGCTGTCTATTAAATAAAAGTAAACCAGCAATTAATCCAGCTACTAACGTTGAAATAATAAGACTTAGAACTATAGTCATCCTAACAAATTTTTTTAGATTTCCATTAGGTTCAGATTTTTTAAAAGTCTCTTCAAATTTCATTTTAAGGATTTATAATTTTGATTATTTTTTACAAGACTCATTAAATGGCTTTTTTCAGTGTAATAATCTGACATAATAAGTCCAATAGTATGGATATCTGTAACTTCTTTAGTTACAAGCCATCTTAATACAGCAACTTTTTCATTAATTTCATTATATACCATATCTTCACTCATTCCAGTATAAAGTTTTAAAGATTCAACAAGTTTTTTTGGTTGACCAACTTGATTCATTTGGTCTTTCATTGAGTCATGTTGTAATATCAATGTTGATTGTCCTTGATCATCAATTTCAGCAATTTGAAATGTCCTTCTTTTACCTGTTCTTCGATTTCTGTGTTGAACAACCATTAAACCAATTGAAGACAAAAGTGTTTTTGCTAATTTAATAGGAGGATTAGTTAATCTAGCAATAGCTTCTTTAACACTACTTGCATGAAATGTACTGTAAACTGAATGTCCCGTATGCATTGCTTCAAACATTACTTCAAGTTCTTCTGATTTTCTAACTTCTCCTACAATTATTCTATCAGGTCTCATTCTTAATGTGTTTATCATACAATCAAGCATTGAAATACCTCCTTTTCCCTCTGGATTAGGTAGTCTCGACTGCATAGGAACCCAATGTAAAGTCTTAGGAAGTCTTAATTCTCTAGTATCTTCAATACTAATAATTCTTTGATTAGGAGGAAAAAAATTAGAAACAACATTCATAAACGAAGTTTTTCCTGAGCCAGTTCCACCAACTATTAATATTGACAATTCATATTGTATTGCTTGCCAAATTAAAGCAGCAGAATTATAATCAATTGTTTTATTTTTTAAAAATGAAGTTATACTCCAAGGAGTTGTTGAGAATTTTCTAATAGTAATTGTATTTCCATCAGTAGTAATTGGGGCTAAGGTTGCATTAACCCTGTCTCCAGTTAGAAGATGTGCATCTAAAAGAGGTTTTAATAAACTAATTCCTTTATCAACATTTCTTCCTATTAATGTAGAAAAATGTCTAACTTTGTTTTCATTATCGAACTTTACATTTGTTTTTAACCAACCGTGTTTTCTATGGTAAACCCAAACAGGTGCTTTTGAACCATTAACAACTATTTCCTCTAAATTAGGATCTTTTAATAAAAATTCAATTTCAGCAAGACCTAAACTTGTTACAATAATATAATTTGTAATGAGTCTAGTTGTATTCTCATCAGCACTTGAAAACTGACTTTTAATGATTTCTTGAAGTTTGACACGAAATTGTTCTTTAATTTCTTTTTCTCCATCTTTAGATTTTTTATTTCCAACATTAAAACTTAAACTTGTGATAATATCTTCTCTAATTCTTTCAATGATT
>JABHXU010000016.1 GCA_018657065.1 archaeon | reverse complement strand
TTTGCAAGCGTTCTTTGTGAATTTGCTTTACTTTTGGCTATTGAGTTCATATTTGTTTTATGGTATAAGGATAAACATAAAATCTCTTTTTGAGATACAATTTCTCTTTCGAAATCCTTTTATACTAGAAAGCTAATTATTAAATTAAAAAAGGGGTTATTATGGTTTTAAGTGAAGAAGATCTTAAAAAAGAGATAGAAAGATTTACAAAAAACGAAACACAATCAGTTAAAACCTCAGAATTTACTCAATTTAAAGATGAGTTAATTCCAACACATTTTTCTCTATATGAAAAAGCATGTAATTTTACTGGTAATTTATTAGCAATAAAAACAGATCCAAAAAAAAGAATTGATTTAGAAGAATCTTTAGATACTTGTCATCTTAATACAACTCCTGATGGAGTTACATCATTTTCAATTTTATTTCCAATAGCATTTATATTAGCAGGAATTGGACTTTCTTTTGCAATTTCTTATCTTCTTTTAGATGGAGAAGGTTTAATGTTTTTTTTAGCTTCTTTTATTTTATTTGGTTTAGTTTTGATAGTACCTTTATCGACACTTCCAAATATTATGGCTAATAATTGGAGACTTAAAGCTAGTAATCAAATGGTTATGTCAATTTTTTATATTGTATCATATATGAGACATACTTCAAATTTAGAACTAGCAATTAAATTTACTTCGGATCATATTTCTGCACCACTTTCTTTGGATTTTAAAAAAATGATGTGGAATGTTGAATCAAATAAATATAATTCAATGAAAGAATCAATTGATGCATATTTACAAAAATGGAAAAAATATAATCCAGAGTTTTCAGAATGTATGCATTTAATTGAATCGTCATTATATGAAGCTACTGAGAAAAAAAGAGTAGATGCTTTGGAAAAAGCATTAGGGTTAATTTTGGAATCAACTTATGAAAAAATGCTTCATTTTGCACAGAATCTTAAAAGTCCTATAACAATGCTTCATATGCTTGGAGTTATTTTACCTATTTTAGGGTTAGTTATATTGCCTTTAGTTGTTAGTTTTATGGCGGGAGTTTATTGGTATCATATTTCGGTATTATATAATGTTTTTTTACCAATTGGAGTTTGGTATTTAGGAAAAGTTATTTTATCAAATAGGCCAACGGGGTATGGACAATCAGATGTGTCAGATATTAATCCAGAACTTAAAAAGTTTCAACTTGTAGATCTAAAAATAGGGAAAAAAACAATTAGTATGGATCCTAAATGGATAGCGATCGCAATCTTTGTTGTTTTTTTTATTTTAGGAACTCTTCCTATAACGTTAAACATGATCAATAAATGGAATGACGACCATTATGATTTAGTTTTTGATATGGATCGACTTGAATTTCATTATACAAATGATAAAGATGTAATAGAATTTGCTTCATTTCGATTTTTAGGTTATAAAGAGAATACAGAAGGTAAAATTATTGGACCTTATGGACTTGGATCAACCTTAATTAGTATTTGTGTTTCTTTAGGTTTAGGACTTTCTTTGGCATTTTATTATAATGCCAAGACTAAGAGACTTATGAATATTAGGAATAAAACAAGAGCATTGGAAGGTGAATTTGCAGCAGCATTATTTCAATTAGGAAATAGAGTTGGAGACGGACTTCCTCCTGAAGTTGCATTTCAAAAAGTTTCTGAAATAATGGAAAATTCACTTTCTGGGAAATTTTTTGATTTAGTTACAACAAATATAGCAACACTCGGAATGGGTGTTGAAGAAGCAATATTTGATAAAAGACATGGAGCTATTAACAAATTTCCTTCAGCTCTTATTAGAAGTTCTATGAAAGTATTTGTTGAAGGAGCAAAAAAAGGACCTGATGTTGCAGCTCAATCATTAATTAATGTTTCTACATATATTAAAGAGATGCATAGAGTTGATGAAAGATTAAAAGATTTAATGGCTGAAATTACAAGTAGTATGAAATCACAAATTAGTTTTTTAGCTCCATTAATTTCAGGAATTGTTATTGGACTAACTTCAATGATTACAACAATTATAAATAAATTAAGTACTCAACTTGGAACTTTTTCTGAGACCTCAGCGGGAGGAGATGGTGGGACAATGGCACCAAATTCAGAAATATTAAATATGTTTAGTGATAGTATTCCAACTTTTTATTTTCAAATTGTTGTAGGAATTTACGTTGTTCAAATTACATATATTTTAACAACAATGCTTAATACAATTGAAACAGGATATGATCCATTAAATGAGAAACATATGTTAGGTCTTTACCTTAAAAAAAGTGGAATGTTATACAGTTTAGTTTCGTTTGTCATAATAATGATATTTAATATGATAGCAAATATAGTTATCAATAATTTGGCAGTTATTTAATCTTAAAATAAATTAAAAAAAGCAAGTAGTCTAAAGAAAATTAATAAAAAAGCGCCCCGAGCCAGACTCGAACTGGCGACCTTGTGGTTAACAGCCACACGCTCTACCTACTAAGCTATCGAGGCATAGTTTTTTTGGATTGACTATGAATTTAAATAGTTTATTGTTTAAGGGTTGAAGTCGAAAGATTTATATATTCATTTTTGTGTTGAAATATTATTTGTGGGAGGGTTATTATGAAAGAAGAAGAAGATTTACCTAAATCAATTATTGTTATACTTGTTGTTTTGGCCGTGGCTATCTCAATTCTAGGAACTTTTACAGTCGTGAGTGAAGTTAGAAAAGTTAATAGTGCTCCGGAATATACTGGTTCACCTAGTCAATCAGCAAAAGTCGCTTTGGAAGTTGTGGATCCTAATGCAGGACTAACAACAGGAAAAGTCGCATTTGAGTTTACTATGCCGGAGGGAAGTTAAAAATGGATGATATTTCAAATAGAACATTAGCAGTTTTTTTAATCACAGCAATTGTTGTTTCTCTTGGAGCAACTTTGGGAGTATTAAATAAACTTTCAAGTGGTCCAACAGGACGAGCAACAACTGATCAAGGAAATGTTTCTTTGAGAGTCGCAACAGAAGCGAGTATTATTTTAAATCAAGCGATAGTTGATTTTGGGTCAGGGTTTGTAAATAATACAAATCCAGGGTGTACAAATAATGCTACTTTAGAAGCAGCAGCAGCATATGCAGATTCAGGTGGAACAGATTGCTGGACAGCAACAGAAACTCCAACATCACTTTTATTAGAAAATGACGGAAACGTTAATGTCACTTTAGACGTTACAGGTCCAAATGTTATTCAATTTTTTACTCATTCAGTAGAAGGAGCATATGCAGATTATAGTTCAAATGATTTTGAATATAATTTATCTTGGAAAGTTAGAGATGATGAAGCAGGAGCATGTAATGAAGTAGGAGACGCTGGCGCAGCATCATCATATAGACCTTTTACAGGATCAAGTCAAAATGTTTGTGATAATTTAGATTATTATGTAGCTGCAGGTCCAGATGGCCAAGATGAAATTGCTATTGATATTCAAGTTAAGATTCCTGCAGATATTCAACCAGGAACTTATGAAAACTCAACAATACTGTTTTCAGCAGCAGCAGCAAGTTAGGTGATAAAATGGTATCAAATAAAATTTTAGCAGTTTTGGTTGGATTTGCTATTTTATTAACTGCAGCAACCACACTTTTAACTTTAAGTAAGTTAGATGATATTGTTGGAAGAGAAATTCCAGTTAGTGGGAGAGCAACATCTCAAAATGGAAATGTAACCTTTGAAGTTTCTTCAGAAATTAGTATTATTCTAAATACAGGAACTATTGATTTTGGGTCTGGGTTTGTTAATACTAGTAATCCTGCTTGTGCTAATAATGCAACATTAGTTGCAGCAGAAGTCTACAATGATTCAGGAGGAAATGATTGTTGGACAGGTATAGAATTACCTAGAGCATTAACATTGGAAAATGATGGGAATGTTAATGTAACTTTAGATATTACTGGTCCTAATGTTATTCAGTTTTTTACACATTCAGTTCAAGGAGTATACACAGATTATAGTTCAAATGATTATGAATTTAATTTGTCTTGGAAAATGAGAAACAATGAAACAGGAGCTTGTAATGAATTTGGAGATGCAGGAGCTGCATTATTATACAGACCATTTACAGGATCAAGCCAGAATGTTTGTGATAACTTTGATTATTATGTTGCAGGTGGAGATGGAGATGGCCAAGATGAAATTGCTATTGACGTTGAAGTAAAAATTCCTTCAGATTTATACCCAGGATTATATGAAAACACATCAATAGTGTTTTCAGCAGCAGCAGCAAGTTAATTAGGTTGTTTAAATGAAATTGAAATATGTTTTTTTATTTTTATTACTCATTTTATTCTTTCAAGTAGTTAATGGAATTGCTATTTCTGGAGATAGATTAATTGTTGAAGAAAAGTTTCAACCAGGACTTAAAACAAGTGATTCTTATGTTGTTAAAAATGCAGAAGGATTCACAGTTGATTATAATATTATTACAGAAGTTAAAGAAGGACATGATTTAACTCCTTATTTTACATTTATACCTAATAGAATTGAAGGTGTTGAAAACGGTGGTTTTGCTTCTTTAACAATTGAGATGGAACTTCCTGAAAAAATTAGTACCCCAGGTATTAGTGAAACTTGGGTTATGGCTAGAATTGATAAGGAATCATCAGGAGTTTTAACTGCCCTTCCATCAATAGGAATAAGGTATATTATTTATGTTCTTTATCCAGATGAATATATTGATTCTCATTTGATTTCTCCTAATTTAAATATAAATGAAAAAAAAGATCTAGCTATATATGTACAAAACTTAGGTGAACCTACCATTGGTACAATGGAAGCAAAATTTGAAGTATATGATATTGATGATAAGTTGATTTTTGAAGGTGAATCTCAAAAAGAGATTGCTACAAATTCTTGGGAAATCAAACATTTATCAACTGAATTTGATAGTTTTGGTTTAGGTCCTGGAAATTATAAAACTAAAGCAAAATTATATTGGGATGAAAATATTGAAGAGTATGAAGCTAATTTTAGAATTGGAAGTAAACAAGTTGATATTTTGAATTTTACTGATAAATTTGAGTATGAATCAATTAATAGATTAAATATTGGGATAGAAAGTAAGTGGAACACAAAAATTGATGAAATAGATGCAAAAATCACAGTATATGACTTGGAAGACAATAAACTTTCTTCTTTTAAATCTTTAACAACAGAATTAAATCCCTGGCAAATAAAAGATTTAGAAGCATATTTTGATACAAGTGATCTAAATATTGGTACATATCAAATGCAAGTTGATTTGAAATATGATGGTCAGACAACAAGCTCTAAAAAAGAAATTGAAATAGGTAAAAATATTAACGCTGAAATTGTTGAGGAAATTCCAGGAACTTTTAATTTAATGGATGCATTAAGTGTTAAAAATTTATTAATTCTTACAATTTGTATATTTTTATTGCTTAATTTATATTTGCTTTCAACAATAGCACTAAAGAAAAGAAAAAAAGATCATGATATTGATGAAGACGTATTAAAAAAAGTTAAAGAATTGCAAAAAAATTACAAAGACGATTATATTAAAGAAATGATGATAAAAAAAGGATGGGAAAAAGAAAAAGTTGACAAAATTCTTAAATTATTAAAATGAAAAAAAAAACAATTTTAATGCTAATTTTAGTATTTATTTTTCTTAATGTTTTGTTAGGTATTGGAATAATGTACTATGATTCTACTTATGTTCATATGGAGAAAATATATATGCAAATCGGAGTCGCAGAAAAAGTTGGAATTAATGTTGATTCAGATGCAATTTATTTTGGAAAAGTTTATCCTGGTGGGGGATCATATAGAAAAATAAAAATAACTAATAATTTTGAAATACCTTTACAAGCTGAAATAAAATTAGAAGGAAATATAACTCCATTTGTATCAGTTTCACAAAATAATTTTATAATTGAACCTGGACAATCAGAAGATATGACCTTTTATGCTAAAACAAAAACTAATTCTCTTTATGGAAATTATACTGGAAATGCTACTGTGTATTATACTAGAGTTTTACCATTTAAATTTTTTAATTAATTTTAATCGAAACTTATAAAAAAGCATAGATGATTAATTTATTTATGATATATATAGGATCTGATCATGGAGGCTTTAAGTTTAAAGAAAAACTTAAAATTTTTTTAGAAAAACAAAATTATACGTTCACTGATTTAGGTAACAAAAAATATGATTCAATTGATGATTATCCTAAATTTGCTTTTAATGTAGCTATGAAAATTGGGGAATTGGATGATTCAAGTAAAGTTTGGGAAGAGAGACCTAAAGGAATTTTGCTTTGTAGATCTTCAGGTGGGATGGTTGTTGCAGCTAATAAAGTAAAAAATGTGAGTGCAATAAGTGTTTTTGATAAAAAGTCTGCAGAGCACGCAAGACTTCACAATGACTGTAATGTTATAGCATTATCAGGAGATTGGTTAAGTGAAGAAGAAATGTTTGATATTGTTAAGACATGGTTAACAACAGAATTTAGTAAAGAAGAAAGACATATTCGAAGAATTAATATGATTAAGGAGTTTGAATTAAAATGAAACAAATATATTACATGTTTTTATTATTAATTTTTCTTTTTGGATGTTCAAAATTAGTAGATGATAATGTAATTCCTCCATTTGAAACACCAGAAGATTTGGTGTATAGCATGGTTGAAGGAGCAATTAAAAATCAAGAAACAATAGTATTTGAAAGAATAGAAATTTTACTTTCTAAAGAATTAGAAATTGAAGAATATGTATATATTATATATAACCATGATGAAGTAGAACATACTTATGCTTTGAGTTTGGTTAATTGTGAAACAATTGGTCAAGATGATTGTTTAGTTGAGACACTTGAGGAGTTTTCACCACAGTTAATTCAATCAAAAGATTATGTTGCATTTTCTTTACCATTGAAAGCAAAAGATAGTGAAGGTATATCAAAATTATCTTTTGAATTAAAAGATGAAGAGGGTAGCACTTATATCGAATCATTAATAGTGGAAATAATATGAAAATAAAAATAGCTCCATCAATACTTTCAGCAGATTTTGGTAATTTGAATAGTGACATAAAATCTATTGAGAAACATGTTGATTTATTACACGTGGATGTTATGGATGGACATTTTGTAGATAATTTAACTATTGGACCTTGTGTTGTTAAAGATATAAAAACAAATCTTCCTATAGATGTTCATTTAATGATCTCAAATCCTTTGAAATATGCAAAAGAATTTGCCAAATTTTGTGATATGATTAGTTTTCATGCATCTTTATTTTCTAAAAACGAATTAAAAAAAGCTGTAGAAGAAATTAAAAAACTTAATGTAAAAGTTGGTTTGGCTTTAAATCCAGATGATCCTTTAGACCTAATAATAGAAGTTTTAGATGATATTGATTATGTTTTAATTATGTCTGTTTATGCTGGATTTGGAGGTCAAAAATTTATCTCAAAGGTATTAAGTAAGGTTGAAAATCTTAGAATCAAATATAGTTTTAAAAAAAATATTGAAATGGATGGTGGCATAAATGATTTTACAATTAAAAAAGCTAAAAAAGCTGGAGCAAATATTTTTGTAGCAGGATCATATATTTTTAAGAATAAAGATAGAATTGAAGCAATTAAAAAACTTCGAGGTGTAAATTCATGAGAGTATTAGATTTTTCAGGAGTAAAAGTTAAATGGTTAGGTCATGATTCTTATAGGTTTGAATTTGGTGATAAAATTCTTTATATAGATCCTTATGAAGTAAAAGTTCATGATAAAGCAGATATTATTTTAATTACACATGGACATTATGATCATTGTTCAATTCCGGATTTAAAAAAATTAGTAAAAGAAGACACAATAATAATTACAACACCAGATACTACAAGTAAATTGTCAGGTAAAGTTATTGGTGGTCATATGGAATTAGCTAAACCTGGTGCAAAGTTTGATGTTAAAGGTGTAAAAATTAAAGCAGTCCATGCATATAATATTGATAAGCCATTCCATCCTAAAGAAAATGAGTGGGTTGGATATATTTTTGAAATAAACAACATTAAATTTTATCATGCTGGAGACACAGACTTTATACCTGAGATGGCAGATGTGATAGCAGATGTTGCATTTTTACCGGTTTCAGGAACATATGTTATGACTGCTGATGAAGCAGTACAAGCTGTTAAAAAAATAAGGCCAAAAGTTGCAATTCCAATGCATTATGGAAAAATTGTAGGTGAAGAATCTGATGCTATTAGATTCAAGCAAAAAGCAGAAGGTTGTCGTGTTGAAATCATGGAATAGTTAATACTAAATTTTTTAAATATGTTTTACGTTCTTGAATTTATGAAATTACTTTTTGTTAATTTACCTCCTTGGTCAGTTGAGTCTCCTCCAATAATTGTTTCATATCTTGATGCAATAGTGAGTAAAGATAAAACAATTAAATCTGAGATTTATGATTTGAATTTAGAATTATTTTTGTTATCAGAAGAAGAAACAAAAACCATTTGGAAAAAACAAAAGTGTAAATATTGGGAAAAAGAAGTTTTTGATCATCCAAAACTTTCAGAACTTCTTAAGATATTAATTTCAAAAAAAGCAGATATTGTCTGTTTTGTTGGAACTATGTTTAGTATTTCTTTACTAAATAAAATTTCTTATGAACTAAAAAAACAAAATCAATCTATAAAAATTTTAATTGGTGGAAAAATAGCAAAAGAAGAATACTCAAATAAAATTGAAAAAAGTTTAATTGATTTTATAATTTATGGTGAAGCTGAAAATATTCTAATTGATGTAATAAAGGGTAATTTTAAATCAAATAAATTAAATGTTGTGCAAGAAAATAACTTAATAACTTTTTCTACAAAGGTTTCACCTAGTTTAAAAAATATTAACTTTCCTAATTATGAAAAATTTAGATTAGAGAAATATGAAGATCAAAAAAGACTTCCAATTTTTTTTAGTAGAGGGTGTAAAAAAAATTGTGCTTTTTGTTCAGATAAAAAAGAATATAATTTATTTAAAATAAGAGATCCTAAAAATGTTGTTGATGAAATTATTAATAATTATATTAAATATGAAAGAACTGATTACCATGTGTGTGATTTAATTATAAATGGAGATATGAGTTTTCTAGAGAGATTTTTAGACTTGTTAAATAAAAAAAACATTAAAATTTCTTGGGCAGGACAAGCAACAATAAGAAAAGAAATGACTCTGGATTTATTAAAAAAATTAAGAATGTCTGGATGTCATAATATTGCCTATGGAGTAGAATCATTTTCAGATAATGTATTAAAACATATGGACAAAGATTATTCTTCAAGTGAAGCAATAACAGTTATTAAAAATACAAAGTTTGCAGGAATTAATGTTGGAATTAATTTATTAGTTGGATTTCCAGGTGAAAAAAAAGAAGACATTGATATAACAATAGATTTATTGGAGAAATATTCAATGTTTATAGATCAAGTAAATAGTATTAATATTTTTTCAATTCAAGTGGGATGTTTTGTTTCAAAATATCCAGATAAATTTGATATTAAGTTTCAAAAAAACCTAGATTGGACAGCCAAATATAGTAATAATAAAGAATCAAGGGTAAAAAGACTTAATAAATTAGTTAATGTTTGTAAAAAAAATGGCCTTATCCCTGAATGGGTCTAGGACATTGAGTTTTCCAATATTTTTATAATTGTTAGTTATTTTTTTATTAATAATGAAAATACTTCTTATTCAATTACCTCCTTGGGACATAGAAACTCTACCATTAGGACTAGCATATATTGCAGGAGCTTTATCTAATAAAAACTATGAAGTAAAAATTTTTGACATGAATATTAGAATTTATGATGAAATGGAGTTAAAAGAGAGAAATGTCTGGAAAAAACAAGATCAATTGTTTTGGGAAAAAGAACTTCTTGAAAAATACAGTAATTTAATAGACAAATTTGTTGAAGAAATAACTTCTGAAAACTATGATTTAATTGGAATTTCAGCAAATATTTATTCAGTTAATATATTAAATTATGTTTTAAAGTCTTTAAAACAAAAAACTAATTCAAAAATAGTTGTTGACGGAGGATTAGCTTTTGAGAAAAATAGTCGATTAAGAATATTTGATGAGTTAATAGATTTTTTTATTGTAGATGAAGGAGAAGTTAGTATACAATATTTACTAAATAAGTTGGAAAGTAATACACCTGTAATAGAAAATAATGAATTTGAAGTATGGAAAGATAAAAAAAGAGACTATCTAATTTTAAAGTCAAAATCAAAATTAAAACCATTGCAAATTCCAGACCCAATATATGAATTGTTTCCAATTGATTTGTATGAGGATAAACATACATTACCAATAATGTTTTCAAGAGGATGCATAAGGAAATGTGCTTTTTGTTCAGATTCACCTCAACAATTTCCTTATAGAGTAAGGAACCCTAAAAATGTTGTGAAGGAGATGAAAAAACACATTGAGTTATTCAAAAGAAATGTTTTTAGAACGGTTGATTTAGTTATGAATGGGAATATTAAATTTTTAGAAGAATTATCAGACCTAATTATTGAAAATAAAATTAAATGTAATTGGAATGGACAAGGTATAATAAGAGAAGAAATGACACCAGAATTATTGATGAAAATAAGATTTTCTGGTTGTATGTCAATTTCATATGGAGTAGAATCTTTTTCAGATGCTGTTTTAAATTCTATGAGAAAAGGATATACTTCTAAAACAGCCCAAAAAGTAATTAATGATACTAAAGAATCTGGGATATCTGTAAGCATAAATTTAATTGTAGGTTTTCCAGGAGAAACTAGAGAAAATGTATATGAAACAATTCGAGTATTAGAAAGTTTGTCTTCACATATTGATTTAATTAATAGCCTGAATTTGTGTACAATTAACAAAGGATCGTCACTACATTTAGAACCTAAATTATTTAATATTTCTTCTAAAGAACAGATGCTTGGTGGCAACTGGTCGACAAAAAACAAATTAGATCTTAAAGAAAGAATAAAAAGATTTAAAATACTTTATGAAGCATGTTTAAAATTAAATTTAAAACCTAAATGGACAAATTATGAGTCTGTAAAATAAAGTTTATGACGTTAATATTTTAATCAAGTATTATTTATGTACATTAATTTAAAATAGATTTCTTTAAAATAAAGAAGTTTGGGAATATTTTAAAATAATTAATATAAAAAAGGATATTTAGACTAGAACTAATAGAATAATTAAGAAAGATAAATTTCAATTCTTTCTTTTCCTGATCCAATATTTTTTCTTTTTAGTTTTATTTGTCCTATTTCTTTTGTATTTTTCACATGAGTTCCGCCACATGGCATTTTCCATTCTTCACAGTTCCACCATTTTAAATCTGGTTTATTTTCATCAGGCTTTGTTATGATTTCATGACTTTCTGATAAGAATTCATTTACTACTTTTTCCATTTCGAGTAGTTTTTCTGTTAATGATTCATTATATATGAAATCAACTCGTGCCTTTTCTTTAGCAATATTACTACCAATAATTTTTTGTCTTCCAAGAGTATCAACAAAGAAATAATAAAACACATGAGCAGCACTATGCAGTTTTCTTAGGTTAGATCTTGTTTTTTCATTAATTTTTACTTTAATCTCTTCACCAACTTTAAATTTTGGAACAGTTTCAAGTTCATATTCAATATCAACAATGTTTTCTTTGTCACCTTCTTTTATAGCATTAATAACTTTGATTCCATTTATTGTTCCTTCATCACTTGCTTGGCCTCCTGAAAAAGCGAAAAAAATTGTTTGATCTAGTTTTATTTTATTTTCATTTATTGAAGTTACAATGGCATTACATTCAGTTTGATACGGATCTTCCCAAAATAGTTTTTTTGTCATGATTTTCACCTTTATTTTAATTATATGTCACTAGTATGTTGTAATTAATATATTTAATTTATACAGTCATATGACGGTCAATTTTGAGATTGGAGAAGTATTTTCATTAATTTACTCTCTGCCTTTCTTAGATGTTCTTGAAATGTGCTTCGAGGAGATTTTGATATTTTTGCTAATTCTTGAACAGAAATTTTTCGAGGATATTCATAATATCCTTTTTCAATAGCAAGTTCAACAGCAAATCTCTGTTTATTTGTTAATTTAGGAATAGTATGTTGAATAAAAACAGAAGGCATTTCTTGTTTTATACGAAGAATTTCAATACTTGCAATTTTTTTAACTTTATTATAGAATTTTATTAAACTTTCTCTATTCCATGAACCTAGTTCCCAATATTCATATCCTTTTTTTAAAAGAACAGGTTGAGTAAAAAATAAGGAAGCATCAAATGCATGTGTTATCGCGTCTTCTCCTTCAATTAAAACATATACTTGATTACCTTTAACATCAATATCCTTAATGAATTTGTCATGTTTTAAACTTTCAATAAACTTTTCTTTATCTTCTTTTTTACCATGCAAAAAAACCATACCTGAATGAAGTTTTTTTCCGTTTTTTTCATATGCATTTACTGGAATACCTGTTGCAGACACATCATATTTTAGTGTTTTAGGAAGAATCCAGTCATCATGTGTTATTTTGAATTTTGCTACCCACATGAAATTTAATTAGAGAGAATATTATTTATATTTTGTTAAAAAAAGTGAGGCACGCAAAAGAATGGATACACTGATCAAATAACAGCTACCTTGACTTTTCCTCCATCCCGCTACCCTGAAAGCACCAGCATTAATGATTAACGCTGCTTTGTTCCCAACCTGACGTGGTTCTCAAAAGCGCCAGTCAAACAGGACAGGACTTCAACGTACGAGCCAAGACCATTACTTAGCCAATATACCGCTTCTTAAGCTTCGACTCCTTCAACATCCGTTTAAGGTTACAGAGTAGGATGAGCACTCCAGTCTAGCCTCAGCTTAAAGAATAGAATATTTGTTTTTAAATGTTTTTAATAAAGAGTTATTTTGTAACAAATAATAATTATGCGCCGTTCCCCGCGCCCCCTTTTATTAATTTTATTTTAGTATGCTAAATATTGTAAGTAATGCCATAAAAGCCCCAAGAATATAATATGAAAACCTCATTAGAAAACACCTTTAGTAAATTATGGCAACAGTAATTCTTTTTATTTGATCAAATCGAACTTTTCCAGGATCTTGTTTTTTATTATTATCGCCCTTCATAATACAATACCAACCTTCTGTATCATATCCAATTTCAATAACTCTATGGATAATTATACCATCAGAGTATTTTGAATCATACGACACAATATCTCCAACGTGAATATCAGATATATCTTTAGGAATAATTTGAATAGCATTAGCTCCTTTGTCAATTACAGGGTCCATACTATTTGTGTCTGTAAATTTTGACCAGACTGCATTTTCTAAATCAATAACAATTTTATCTTTTAAAACAGAAATTTCGTGTTCTCCTATCCAATTATATGGGCTAACTTGTTCCTCATTAGTCATTCCTAAAATTTTTGTGACAAAATGCTCATTTTCTGATGCTTCTTCTCTAACAGTATTAGCGTTAGCAACAATATATGTTGTTGAGGAAACACTTGGAGAATTTGATTGAGCTGAGAAGGCAACTATAGAGATCAAAATACCTAGAATCATTCCAATAGCTAAAAAAAATATGGATTTGATACTCATATGTCACTGTGAAGTAGCTACTCTTTATAAATCTTACTCTTTTTAGTACTATTAAGTAGTTAATATAAATAAAAATCATTAAATAGTCCTATAATGTTGAGTTTATTAGGTGATTTAATGAAAAAAGCATTACTAATTGTTTTAATGTTATCAATTCTTATTACAGCATGTTCAACAGAGGAATATGATCCATTTGATGAACTGACTACGGATGAACTTGAAGAAAATCAAGATATTAATGATTCTGAAAATGTAGAAGAGGAATTTGATGAAGAACTTTATGAAGAAGGTGGACCTTTAGACGAACTTACTTATGAAGAAGATCAACAAATGAAAGATTCATTAAAATATCCAATTCAACTTAGTTTAGAAAAAACAGATTCTTCAGTAAAATTAACATGGACAGTATATGAAGGAGATCATGAATTTGCATCATATAAAGTTAGTAGATCTGTGACAGACGCAAATCCCACTTATCCAGGACAATCTTTACGAAAAACAATTACAGATATTAATGAAACAAGTTATGAAGATGTTTTACCTGAAGAAGGAATTAGTTATTATGTAATTAGTGCAATAAGTCCATTAAATGAAAAAACACATAGTAATCCAGTTAAAGTAGAATTTCCTAATCTTAAAGAAACACCAGATCAAGAAATTAGTTTAACAGTTGTTAAAACAGAAGATGGTGTTCAATTAAATTGGGATAAATACAATGGTGACTTTTTATTTTATAAAGTCGTTTGGACAACAGATCATCCATTTCCTAAATATCCAGATGATTCTGCAAAAGCTACTATTGCATATGTAAATCAAACAGAATATTTGCATCTTACTCCAGATCCAGGTGTGAATTATTATGCAGTCACAATTGTTAGACCTGATAAATCAAGATTTACATCGAGTAGAGCAGAAATAATAATAGAATAAAAAAGATTATTTTTTTTCTTTTTCTTTTGATGAGATTTGCCAAAGAGTCTCAAAAAGATTTTTATAAAAATTAGCAATACCGTGATTTGTTATTACGATTGCAAAAGGTTTGCCATCAAGTGATTCAATAGCAACTTTATTACCAACAATAGTTAAGTCTTTTCCTCCTGTGTCAAAACCTTTTGGTAAGTATCTATATGGCATTATTTTTTTTATTAGGAGTTTTTTATTTTTTACAGCATGATCAAGTAAAGCTCTGGATTTGATTTTTCCTTGTTTTACTTTTTTCATCAAACCGAGTTTTTTAGCTTTTTTTTCAAGGTTCGTTCTGTAATATTTCATTAGATGATCTTCCATTGAAATTTTTCTTCCTAATTGAAGTGTTTCAACATTATCTTGAATTAATACATAGTCAAATAAATCATTTAGGTAAGTTTTTAGTCCCTCCTTTCCTTCGAGAACTTCAATTTTGTATTCGGATTTTTCTTGTTTGTATATTTTTAATAAATCAGGTATAAGTTTGGTTATTTTTTCTTCCTTTTCTCTAATTATGTCTTTAAATTTACTTGGATTTACTCCTTTGAAATTTTTTTTACCAGATTTTGTTACATAACTTACTAAACCCTTATTGACCATTTTTGACAGTGTATCATATATATAACTTCTGTGCATTCCAGTTTTTTCTGAAATTGCATTTGCAGATGACGTACCATCTTGAATTAGTGTTAAATAGATTGTAGTTTCATTTTCAGTTAACCCTAATTCTTCAAGAATTTTTATGTTCATTATAACAGATTAACTATTCTAATATTTAAAATTGTCGTAATGTTAATTACGACTAGTATTTATTTATAACTTATTAACACTATTTATGATGACAATAGATAATAAAGTTGTGAAAAGAAATATTTGGTCATGGGGAATTTATGACTTAGCTAATTCAATAATGACAATTTGTTTTACTATGTATTTTTCTCAATGGATAATTATTGATAATGGAGTACATGACTTTTGGTATGGACTTGTGTTTTCTATTGCTACAGCTGCAGTTTTGATCACTAGTCCTTTTTTTGGTGCTTGGTCTGATAACATTAAACAACGAAAACCTTTTGTTACTTTATTTACAATTTTTATTAGTTTGTCATCAATAGTGTTAGGAATTATAGCACCGTCTAATTTACCGCAATACTTGAAAATTCCACTTTCATTATTAATGTTTTTCTTGTTCCAATATTGTTATCAATTAGTTTTAGTATTTTTTAATTCAATGTTGTATGATATTTCAAATAAAAATAATATTGGAATGCTATCAGGTATTGGAGAATTTTTTAATAATTTTGGAACACTTATTGGACTTTTTTTATTTCTTCCAATTGCAAACGGAAAATTTGCATTATTATCTGGTGAGATGGGCAGATCTCAGGTGTTTTTTGCAGGTGCATTGTTGTCAATATTATTATCTTTACCAATGTTATTTATTTACAAAGAAGAAAAGAAAAAAAGAGAAAAGAAATATAATATGCTAAATGTTAAATCAATATATCTTACTTTTTTTAAAGGATTAAAGAACATAATAAAACATGATAAGAATGTATTTAGATTTTTGATTTCATTTTATTTTATCTCAGATGCTGTACTTACTTTTGGCCTCTATATTGCAATATATTTTTCAGAAGTTTGGATGCTTTCGGATACTCTTAAAACTTTAGTATTAGGAGTAACTTTTATTAGTCTACTTCCAGGAACATATATTTTTGGACTTTTGTGTCAGAAATATTCTCCAAAAAAGCTTTATTTTTTTACAGCAAGTTCTCTGAGTATTATATTAATTGTTATTTCTTTAATTAAAGCTAATCTTGTTTTATTATTCATTATTTTTTTTATAATAGGTTTAACACAAGGTGGACTTTTTACAATATCTAGATTACTTTTTATTAACATTTCTCCAAAAGATAAACTTGGTGAATATTTCGGTTATTATTCAGTTTTTCAAAGATTTGCGTCGGTTATAGGTCCATTAATTTGGGGATTAACAGTTTTTGTCTTATCAAAATACCCAGTAATGAAATATAGAGTATCAGTTTTATTTTTAGGTCTAATTATACTTTTAGGAATTTACTTTTTGGTAAAAGTAAAAGAAGTAAAAAAATAATTTTATTTTTTATTTAATTCTAACACTATCTAAATTTCTAGGTACACTAGTTTCGAGTCTATAAGTTTTATGAAGTGAACTAGCTAAGTCAAGAGCTCTTGAATTTTCACCATGGTTAATTAAGATTTTTTTAGGTCGAGGATTAAGTCTTCCAACAAAATTCATTAGTTCTCTTCTATCAGAATGGTCCGAGATTTCAATTTTATGAACTTGCATTTTTATTTCACAAGTTTCTTTTTTTGAACCATTTTTAAAGATAATTTCACGTTCACCATTTCTAATTCTTCTACCTAGTGATCCTTCACCTTGATATGAACTAAAGATTAATGCGTTTTTTGGATTATCTGAAAGAGATCTTAGATATTCAACAGAAGGTCCACCAATAAGCATACCGGAGGTAGCTAGAATAATACAAGGTTTGCCTTCTTCAATAACTTCTTTTCTTTCTTTTCCAGATCCAACTCGTTTAAATATTTTAGATAAAAATGGATTATTGTCTTTATGAAATATTTGTTTTCTAATTGAACTATTTAAAAATTCAGGATATGCGGTATGAATAGCGGTTATATCCCAAACAATTCCATCAATGAATACATCAACTTCTTTTATTTGTTTAGTTCTAACAAGTTCTTCAATCATAATCATTAAATCTTGAGCTCTTCCAGAACCAAGAACCGGAATTAAACATTTTCCTTTGTTTTTAATTGTGTCATTAATAATATCTTTTAAGTAAGCATAAACTTCATTTTTACTTGGCAAAATATTATCTTTTCCACCATAAGTACCTTCTAAAAGTAAAGTTTCTAATCTAGGAAATCTTGTAGCAGCTGGACTAAGCATTACAGATTTTCCAAATTTCATATCAGCACTATAAAGTAGATTATGAAGACCATTTCCAATATGAAGATGACACATAGCACTTCCTAAAATATGACCTGCATTGTAAAATGTTAATCTAACGTCAGGAGTGATATCTGTTACTTCTTCAAAATTTAAAGTAATTGTATGCATAACCATTTCTTTAACTTCTTCACTAGTAAAAATAGGTTCTTGACCATTATTTCGCATAATTTTTACATAATCAAGTAATTGAAGTGACATAACATCTCTTGTTGGTTTTGTACAATATACTGGTCCTTTAAATCCATATTTGAATAAATATGGTACAAACCCACAATGATCTAAATGACTATGTGAAATAACAACAGCATCTAATTCCTCAATTTTAAATTCAGGAGCTTCTAAAAGTGGGTATGCATTGTTAACATCAGCGACATCAACACCAACATCCATTAAAATTCTCGACTCAGGAGTTTGTAAAAAAATACAACTTCTACCAACTTGTCTTCCGCTTCCTAAATATGAGAGTCTAATCCACTCGTCTCTTTTAGCTCTAATCCAACCATTATAAATTCTTTCACCTGTTTTATGTAAAAATTTTCTTCTTTCAGCTGAATTTGCATATAAAGTTGCTCTTATATTTTCAATAATTTGTGATCTTAAAGCGGGAGTTCTTTTAACAACAGGAACCCAAAGAGTTTTTTCTTTAATTTTTTTTAAATTTTCGCCTTGTTTACCAATAGCAACACCTGGTTTTTCAGCTTCAATTATAACAATTGATCTTTGAGGATCAAAAATTATTTGATCAATTTTAGCTTCTTCGGGAACTAGTTGTTGAATTTCTTTTTCAGCTATTTCTCTATCATGAGTAATACTTGGATCGGGTCTTAATTCAATCCTTTTTTTAATTTTGTTAACTATAGATCTAACTAAATCTGAGCTTTCTTTGAAAAATTTCTCATCTTTTGTATATAATACTATATTTGCGCCTTCAAAAACAGCGTCGCTAATTTTACCTGCTGGTAGTTCACTAAGAACTTCTTTTAATATTTGAGTCATTGAGAATACACCTTTTTAGATTTGTTTATTTAATTAAAATAAAATAATAAAAATTATTTTGATACTTTTATAAATAGTTCTTTACTAAAGACTTTTTTAACACCGTCTTTATTTATGACGACAACATCAATTCCGTCACCACTTGCACTATCTCTTTGTAATGCAGAGTTTATTGCAGTTACAGCTAGTTTAACTGCATCCTCTTGTTTTAAATCAGGTTTATACTGAGCATCAAAAACACCAAAAGCAAAACTTCCGCCACTTCCTGAGGTTACAAAATCATCAACACCAGTGATAGATCCATCTGGATATATATCATAAAGGTGAGGTCCATCTTCATCAAAACCTGCAAATAAGAAATGTACAATTCCAGGAATTGCTGAGTAATTTCTAATTTTTCCATATACAATTCCAGCAAGTAGATTTGCTGCTTCATTTGCACTATTAGTTCTTCCTGTTCTTAATTCTCTTAAACTTAATTCAGCTTTAATTAATTTAACAAGTAATTGAATATCAGAAACACTTCCCGCTGTTGTTACAGCCATAGAATCTGAGACTGGTAGAACTTTATCAACTTTTTTACCAGCAATAAAATGTCCTGCTGTAGCTCTTTTGTCTGCAGCTAACACTATACAATCTTTTGCAACTAAACCTACGGTTGTTGTACCTGTCTTCATAATATTATTTTCCATAATTTCACCCTAAGAAATCTAATGTATCTATGGAAGAGATTAATGTTTATAAAGTTTATTGTTTTAATTTGAAATGTCGCTTCGTGGATAATATTTATAAACCAAAACTTGTTCCCGAAATATTATGAAGAAGACGAGGGGTTTTTTAGACAATCTTAAAGAGTATTATTACAAAGAATACAAGAAATTATTTTGGATTCCAGTTATCTTGTTTTTACTTTCAGCACTAGTTATTTTTAATACTGCTAGAACAACTGGAGATTTTATTAATCGAGATGTTTCACTTAAAGGTGGAATCTCTATTACAATAGAAACTGGTTATTCAGATATTAATAATTTAGAAAATACTCTTAATTTAGCTTTCCCAACTTCTTCAATTAATTTAAGAACAGTTGAATCTTCTGGAGTTATTACTGGAATAATAATTGAAGCATCTGATATTTCTCAAAATGATTTGTTAGCAGAAATAACTAAATTAATACCGTTAACAAAAGAAAATTATAATGTTGAAACAATGGGTTCAACATTAGGCCAATCTTTTTTCAAACAAATGTTTGTAGCATTATTAATTGCATTTGTTAGTATGGGGATAGTATTTCAATTATATTTTAAAAATATTTATGGGACTGCAGCTGCTTTGTTTTCAGCTTTTATGGATATTTTTATTACAGTAGGAATAACAAATCTTATGGGTATAAAATTAACCGCTGGAGGAATTGCAGCATACTTAATGCTTATTGGGTATTCAATTGATACAAGTATTTTGCTTTCAACTAAACTTCTAAAAGAAAAAGGAGATTTAAAACAAGGTTTGTTTAACGCGATGACAACTGGATTCACAATGAGTGCAGCAGGAATTGCAGCAATGGGTGTGTCATTTTTACTTACAAACAATTCAACACTTAGACAAATTATGCTTATTTTAGTTATTGGATTAGTAATTGATTTGATCACAACATGGGTAGGAAATGTAGCGTTCCTAAGATATTATTTGGAGAGAAGAAAATGAGTAAAATAAAAAAAATATTTAGGAGTTGGAAAATTTGGGTATACATTGTTTTTTTTGTTTTGACAATTATTGCTATTAATCCTAATCCATATGTTAAAGGAGTTACAATAAGATCCGTTAGACAAAACACAAGTGCTTATGTTGCTGATATAGCAAGTCCTAGTCCTAAAGAAGCACCTCGAGCTAGAGAACGAATTATTGACGTTAATAATATGCCTATAACTTCAGTTATAGATTTTGAAAACATAATTAATACTTTTCCAGAAAACACAACAATGGTTATTAAAACAAGTAAGAATAAACAAGGTTATGTTCTTAATTTTATTAACAAAGAAACTTTAGGATTAACAGTTTATGACGCACCTAAAAGTAATATTATTTTGGGCCTTGATTTACAAGGTGGAACAAGAGTTGTGTTACAACCTGAAACCAAACTATCTAGTCAAGACACCGATATTCTTTTAGCAAATATGAAACAAAGAATTAATGTTTTTGGTTTAACTGATACAATTGTTAGAAGTGCAAATGATTTAGCAGGCAATCAGTTTATTATTGTTGAAGTTGCTGGAGCAAATGAAGAAGAAGTTAAAGAATTACTTGCTAAACAGGGAAAATTTGAAGCAAAAGTTGGAAACAAAACAGTGTTTCTAGGTGGTCAAGATGTTACTTATGTTTGTAGAACTGCAGACTGTTCAGGTATTGATCCACAATATGGTTGCCAAGCTTTTGCAGATGGATACTCATGTAGATTTAGATTTTCAATTACATTAAGTCCAGAAGCAGCGGAAAGACAAGCAAATGCAACTAGAGAATTAGATGTTGAATACAATGAATATGGACAAGCATATCTAAGTAAAAATATTGATTTATATTTAGATGACTTACTTGTTGATTCATTAAGAATTGGATCTGAACTTAAAGGGAATCCAGTAACTGATATTCAAATTAGTGGAAGCGGAATAGGAAGAGATAGAAGAGAAGCAATTGTTGACAGTCAAAAATCTATGAAGCAATTACAAACTGTATTAATTACAGGAAGTTTACCTGTCAAATTAGAAATAATTAAAACAGATACTTTAAGTCCTTCATTAGGTAAAGAGTTTTTAAGAAATGCTTTGCTTATTGGATTACTTTCAGAAATTGCAGTAACAGCGGTTGTACTTTTAAGATATAGAAAAATAAAAGTTGCGTTACCCATTATTTTAGTTATTACTTCAGAAATTATATTGATCTTAGGTATTTCTGCATTATTAAAACAAAATTTAGATATTGCAGGAATTGCAGGAATTATAATTGCAATAGGTACTGGGGTAGATGATCAGATAATTATTACTGATGAAATTCTTGATAATAAAAAAGACAAGCAAAAAAAATATACGACTTGGTCTCAAAGAATTAAAAAGGCATTTTTTATGGTATTCGCAGCATATTTTGCAACAATTGCAGCAATGATTCCATTATTATTTGCAGGTGCAGGACTTCTTAAAGGTTTTGCAGTTACAACAATTATTGGAGTAACCAACGGAGTATTTATTACAAGACCAGCATTCGCTGAAATAATGAAAGTAATACTTGAGCATGATTAAGAAATTAAAAATAATTTTTTCAAGTATTGCAGCCATTGCTCTAATTATTTTTATTTCTTTATTTTTAACTAATTATATTTTTTCAAATTTATTAGTTCCAAATTATTTATCTTTATATTTATTTTTTTCATTAGCATCAATTGCAATTCTTCCTACACCATTAGATGTAATATGTATAGATTTAATTAGATTGAATCCTTATTTCATTATTCCAGTTTTTTTGGGAGTTTTTACTGGCCAAAATATAAATTATTTTTTTGGAAGATATTTTGAGAATATAATTAATCCGTATGTAAAAAAATCTACAAGAAGATGGATTGAAAAACATCTCTTTAAATATGAAAGTTATGCAATTTTTTTTGGTAATTTGGCACCAATCCCATATACTGTTTTAAATTTCACAGTTGGTCTTACAAAATTTAAATATTTAAAATGGTTAGTTCTAACTTTTTTTGCATTGTCTCTAAAATTTGTAATTATATTATTTGTTTTTGGATAATAATACAAAATAGAATTTTTTTTATTAGCGTATTAATTGAAAAATAATTTACTATAAAAACAAAATGTTTAAATAGGACATTGACTCAAATTTTTTTATTAGATTTTTAAAAAGAGGTGCATAGATGAAAAGAGGTTTAAAAAGATTTTTCTTACTAGGGATGGGCATTGCAGCAGCTGGAGCAGCCGCAACACAAATTCCAAAAGTTAAGAGAGCAATTACTGAACAAGTAAAAAAAAGAAAACTTTCTAAAAAAGATGGTGAAGAACTTAAAGCAGAATTAGTAAAAGAACTTGAAAAAATTAGCAAGTCTGTAAAGAAATCTGCTAAGGTAGTTAAGAAATCTGCAAAGAAATTAAAGAAAGCTGTTAAAAAGAAAACAAAAAAAGTAGTTAAGAAAGTTAAAAAAGTAGCTAAAAGAAAACCAGTTAAAAAGGCAGCAAAGAAAGTTAAAGAAGCAGTTAAAAGGCCAGCTAGAAAAGTTAAACGAGTAGTTAAGAAAGCTGTTAAGAGACCAGTTAAAAAAGCAGTAAAGAAAAAACCAGTCAAGAAAGCTGTTAAGAAGCCTGTTAAAAAGAAAGCAGTCAAAAAAGTAGCAAAGAAAAGACCAACTAAGAAAAAAGTTGTTAGAAAAAAGAAATAATTTTTTCTAATTTTTTTATTCTATTAATTACAATTATTATTTATCCAGTCATTATATTTTTTATTTACTTTATCAGGAACCCATGAAAAAATTGCAGGTGTTTCATATGAATGCATTTTTTCAATTTCTTTTTGTACAATTTCATAATTTTCTTTTTTTGTTTTAATCAGAATTACAAATTCAATGTCTTCTTGTAGATCTCCTTCAAAAGAGTACATACTTTCAATAGGAAACATGTTAGCACATGCAATTAGTTTTTTTGAAAGCAAATGATTTGCAATTTTTTTAGCTTCTCCAACATTTCTTGTAGTTATATAGATTATTCTCATGAACTAAATAAGGAATTGAAAATATAAATAATTTTTGTAATAGATTTAAATATAAAATAATTGTACCTTCACAAATGACTGAATTATATACTGGAATAAGTGATGGACCAGGAGCAAAAGGATATAAAATTTCTGAAGTTGGAGGTAGTAGCTCACTAGGAAGATTTTGTTTTAGTGCAGAATTTGCTATGATTCATGAAAACAGAGTTGGGCCAATTTATGATCATCGTTTGTATTATAAAACATGTCATGATACAACTCTTGACCTAAATTATCTTCTTTTAACTGATGAAAAAACAGTGAAAATTAAAGGATTCCAAGATTTTAGATCATTTAGAACTAGTTCTGTTGATGATAAATTTCGAGTTTCTATTCCAGTTAATATTTTGGAAAACGCAGGGCTTGAGATTGGTGATTTGGTTGCGTTAGTAGGAAATGGAAATTATGTTGTAGCTGGTAAAAGAGAAGATTTGGAAAATTTAGTAAAAATTAATGTAAATCAAGAATAACATTTATATACCATTATTCTCTAAGAATTTTATATGGACACCTTGTCAATGCTAACAAATCTTACAGTAATTTTATTTATTGGTCTTTTAATGGGATTAATTTCTAAGAAATTAAAGATTCCAGCAATGCTTCTTTTAATGATTTCAGGAGCTGTTATTAAAAATATTACTTTGAATGGTAGTCCAGTATTTGTTTTTTCTGATGAATTTTTGATTAGTGTTAGTATTTTAGCTTTAGTTATGATTGTTTTTGAAGGTAGTTCAAATTTTACACTACATGATTTAGATACTTATACAACATACGCGTTAAAGACAGTTGTTATGTTTTTTGTTTTTAATATGTTATTTCTAAGTATAGCAACCTATTATTTATTTGGAGTTAGTAGTATGATTTTAAGTTTACTTTTTGCTGCAGTTATGGCAGGAACTGATCCAGGAAGTGTATTATCATTGTTTCAAACAAAATCAAATAAAATTACAGAATTATTGAAGTTTGAGTCTATTGTAAACACTCCAGTAATGGTTTTAATTCCATTTATTTTATTAGATTTAATGGAACTTGACGCAAATGTTATGAGTAATTTTTTAGAATATTTAACGCCGTTTATGCAACAAATAATTACAGGCATAGGAACTGGAGTATTTTTAGGAATTATAGTTTTTAGATTTATGAAGAAATTTTATTCAGATAAACTTTCACCATTAATGCTCCTTACAACATCACTTTTAACATATATTATGGCTGAAAGTATAGGTGGAAATGGAGTATTAGCAGTAACAGTTTTTGGAGTATTTTTTGGTAATACTAGAGTTAAGAAAAAAATTGAGTTAAAAGGATTTTCAAATTCAATATCAAATATTCTTGAAATAGTTGTTTTTGTTTTAATTGGATTTGTGTTACCAATACATCTACCAATTAGTTTTATTCTAAAATCAATATTGTTATTTGGGTTAATGATTATTTTAAGATTTATTGCAATTGAGCTTGTGTATTATAATGATCATTTAAATTTAAAAGAAAGAATTTTTATTTCTTTAAATTGTGCAAAAGGAATTGCTGTAGCAGTTATAGCATTTATTTTAAGTAATTATGTTCTTAATTTACCAATTTTAGTAGATGGTGTTAAACTAATTAATAGTATTCCTTTGATCCAATATCCAGGAGCTAAGACAATTATTGATTTAATGATACTTTTCATGCTCTACAGTATAATTTTATCTTCAATTATGGCTAGATTCTCACAAAAATTCATAAGATTAAAAGTAGAACAATAATAAAAAAAGAATTTTTATTTATTTTTATTAACTAGTGCGTAGCTTAAAACAAATAATCCCCAAATTAATACCATAAAAAGCATAACTGCGATGTATAATGGAACGCCAATTAATAATAAGATTATACAAATGACAAGATAAGTTAATAGATGAAGGCCAATTCCTTTAAGCAGAACTTCTTTTTTATGCTCGAGAACTTCTTGTTTTTTTGTTTCTGATTTTTTTGCCATAAAATTTCTTTTGTTAAAAGAGTATAAAAACTTTTTTGTTTCATAAATAACTATGTGAAAATTAATGTATCTTTCTCAAAATTTAAATACTAGAATAAACATTAGAAAATCTCTATGATAAATCCAGCCAATAGAACAAAAAAAATCACTTATGCTATTAGAGATGTAGTTGAAGCCGCAAAAAAACAAGAAAAATTAGGTAAAAAAGTTATTTATCTAAATATTGGAGATCCATTAAAATATGATTTTCATACACCTGAACATATGATTAAATCTGTGGAAAATAGTTGGAGCAAAAGTTCTAGTTATGCAGATTCAATGGGATTACTTGAAGCAAGAAGAGCAATATCTAAAGAAGCTAAAAGATTGAATATACCAAGTATTAGTGAAGAGGATGTAATAATTACTTCTGGAGGTTCTGAAGGAATAACAATGGCTATAGGAGCTCTTGTCAATAATGGTGAAAATATTTTAACTCCTAGTCCAGGATATCCATTGTATCAATCTACTCTGAATTATTTAGAAATTGAAATGAATGAATATTTTTTAGATGAAGAAAATGATTGGCAACCAGATATTGAGGATATGAAGTCAAAAATTAATGAAAAAACAAGAGGAATAGTCATAATTAATCCTAATAATCCAACTGGTTCAGTTTATTCTAAAGAAACACTCTTGAAAATTATTGATTTAGCAAAAGAACATAATTTACTTATTTTTTCAGATGAAACGTATGATAAACTTGTTTTAGATGATGATGAATTTTATGCAGTTGGATCGCTAACTAATGAAGTTCCTGTTGTTACAATTAATACACTTTCAAAATCTTATCTTTGTCCAGGTTGGAGAGTTGGATGGGTGGTGTTTTCAAATTGTAATATGGAATATGTTAATGCAGTAAAACAATTAGCAAGAGCAAGACTTTCAATTAATCATCCAATGCAATATGCAGTAAAACCAGCATTAGAAGGACCTCAAGATCATGTTGAATATATGAAAAATGAACTGCGAAAAAGAAGAGACATTACTTATAATAGATTAAATTCAATTCCAGGAATATCTTGTGTTAAACCTAAAGGTGCATTTTACGCATATCCTAAAATTAATGTGTCAATTGAATCAGATAAAGAGTTTGTTTTAGATTTTTTAAATGAATATCAAGTCTTATTTGTTAATGGCTCTGGATTTGGGCAAAAACCTAATACTTTTCATTTTAGAGTTGTATTTGCAGCAAGTGAAGAAGCATTAAATACTGCATTTGATAGACTTGAAAAATATATGAAAGAAAAATATAGTTAGTTTTTCTTTAATTTTTTCTTTTACCAGTTAGTCTTAATAGTTTTAAGAACAGGTTGATAAAATCTAAATATAATGTAAGAGCGCCAATAATTGCTTCTTTATGGTCTTCCTCTGTCCCTTCATTCCCAATTATATTTGTTTTTTTAATTCTTTGAATGTCGTATGCAGTTAATGCAGTAAAAATAATTACTCCAATAATTGTAACAATAAAATCCAACATTGAATTTCTAAGAAATAAATTTGCAAATCCGGCAATAATTATTCCAAGTAATCCCATAAAAAGAATTGGACCAAATTTTGTTAGATCCATTTTAGTTGTATAACCAATAAAACTCATTAAACCAAACATTCCTCCAGTTATAAAAAATACGAGATTGATTGATTCAATTGTATATACCAAGAATATTACCGAAAGGGTTAATCCAGTCACAAAAGAATATAATAAAAATAAGAATGTAGCTAAAGTAGCACTAACTTTTTTAATAAAAGCTGAAAGACTAATAACTAAAACCAGCTCAACAATTAAAAGACCAAAAAATACAATTTGGCTTGAAAAAATAATTGCTAAGATGGCTGGAGTAATAGATACATAATATGCAGTAAATCCTGAAAGTAAAAGACCTAAAAACATCCATCCAAATACTTTTGTAAAAAATCTTTGAGTTTCTTGTTCAATTTGAAGTTTGTGATGCATAATAAAAGTAATTGAAAAGAGATATTTAAAGATTTTCTATAATTTTAACAAAAATTTAAACACTTTTTTTTAAGTTCAGTATAAGAATGATCCATTAAAACTTTTAAATTTTCAATATCTTCAATATTGTATCTTATTAGTTTATCTAGTGCTTTTTCATCTCCTTTTTTTTTGTATGCATACCAAAGTCTGATAGCATCTCTTCCACTTAAATTAGATAAATCTGATTGTCTAGCAATTCCAAATTCTTTTTCAATTGATTTAAGTCCTCCAGCATAACCAAGTCTTCTTAGAACAAATCTTAAATCAGCATGTAGATGATTAAATTCTACGTCTGGAAACTTTGCTTTTAAAAAAGGTAGGTCAAAAGTTGCCCCATTAAATGTCACAATAAAAGAAAATTTAGCAATATCTTTTGCAAATTCATTCATATTTTTTCCTTTAATATAAACTTTTGATTTTTTACCATCATATAAACCTACAACAGTTAATTCATCTCTATGTTTACTCAGTCCAGTAGTTTCAATATCTAAAAAACAACAATTATCTTTAAAATCTTCATAAGCTCTCCATTGGTGTTTTGATATAATTTTATTTGAAAAAAATTCATGATTCTTTTTATTGTAATGCTCTTTAGAGAGTTTAAGAAATTTGGTTATAACATCTTGGTTTTTCACATGAGGTTGTATTTTTAAGAAATCATCCCAGCAATTGATACTATTTTGCCACAATTTTTTTTCTGTGTTTTCACTTACATAAGGAATATGAATGAAGGTATTTGTTAACATACTTTTTTTCTAAAATAAAAAGTATTTAAGAAGTTAATGGAGTCCTTTTTTAGTAGATAAAAAATAAAATAAAAAAATTTGAAGTATTTTTTCAATATAAAATAAGTAGAACATTATATAGCTTATTTGGATAAATTTTGGATATATTGGAAAAATAAACATATAACTTAAACTTAAAAATGAATCAATAATAATAATAATACCTGTTACAAGGCCAAGATTTCCTAATTCTTTTTTTGATAAAATTATTGAAGCACCAAGTAAAATGTAGAATATTGAAAAAAAGTTAAGGAATCTACCCATCATTAAAAAAGGATTATTAAAGAGTCCCGTACTAGTAAATTTCTGAAACAAAAAAGTTAGCAAGGTAAAAGATGAACTTACAACTAAAGAGAAAATAACAAGAATTGAAGAAATAACCATTAAAATATTATTATTTTGTTTTCCAAAGTAAATATAACCATAATAGAGCATTACACTAATAATAAGAGATGCAAAACTCATGGTAACAGTTGCTAAAGTTCCAGGATACATTAGATCAACAAGTTGTAGTCTACTAGCAAATATACGAAAAATCTGTAATAATATTAGTAAAGTTCCACCAATTGCAGCAATTTTGTATGGGTTAATTGATTCTTTTTTCATATTTTTTAATGAATTATCTAAGTATAAATATTTTTCTTAGAATATAACCTAAAGATTTAATTATATCATGATTTTTTTTAGAGTGATGAGTAAGGAAATTTTTGTTTCAACGTATAATATTCTAATGGGCTTTGATAATAAAGTTTATGATTCCATTGAAAATATAAAAAAATTGAGTAAAAATACAAATTATCAATTTTTTAATTTTCAAGAACTTAGAAATACAGATGAAAATAAAGATATGAAAAAGAAATTTCAATCATTATTTCCTAAATTAAAGGGAAGCTTCTACATTTATCCAAAAGTTACATGTGATAGACTTGGTTTAGGATCTTTTTCGAATTTAAAAAAGTTAAATGAAACTAGAGTTGAACTTCCAACAATAAATGGTCCATTTAATCCACATAAATATATTTGTACTGAAAGTGCAATATTTGGAGTAATATCTACGGTTTATGAATTACCTAATAAAAAAACAATTAGAATTTCAAATGCACATTTAGAAATTATTGGCAATATGAAATATAAAAAAAAGAAAATAAAACATATATTGTCACATTTTAAAGAAAAAGTAGATTATGAAATTTTTTGTGGTGACATGAATACTGTAGGTTTAGCTAATTTTTCAAAAAAGAAACTTATGGCTCATAAAAAACAGTTCTTAAACCTATTAGGTAAAGGATTTATTGATGTTAAATTGCCAAGAGGAAAGTATTGGACTAGTGACATTAAAAACAATGTTAGTCCAACTATGAAAGGTGCTACAACATTTAGAAAACTTTTTGTTCCTTTAGGAATTCATGTTAGGCAGCGGTTAGATTGGATCTTTGTTAAAAATCTTAAACCAACTTTTTGTGATGTTTTGTATGACTGTGTTGGGTCAGATCATTACCCACTTGTTGCTAAGTTAAAAATGGAGTAAGTTAAATATACTATTGAACCAATTATTAATCCAATAACAGAAAAAAACATTAAAAACATTTTCTTTAATAATGGAATATTTAATTTAGAATGATTTTTTAAAATCCACCTATCAAAAAAATTATTGAGTTTAATATAATCAATAAATTTCACATGAGATTTTTTAACAGGTTTATGATTAATATCTATAGATACAATTTTTATTTTATTTAGGTAACTTTCTAGAATCATTTCAAGATCTATTTCAAATCTATTAGATTTTAAATTAAATTTTTTTAGAGAACTTATGTCAATTGCTCTAAATCCACAGGAAAAATCTGCTTTTTTAATAATAAATCCAATCCAAAAATTCATCCAATTATTTAGAATTTTTCTTAGTGGAGATCTATATTGTCTTCTTTTTCCAATCACTAATCCTTGAAACTTATTTGATTTGAATTTATTAAGAAATTTTGGCAAATCTTTAGGATCATGTTCATTATCAGCATCCATAAAAATAATAATATCAGATTTACCAACAAATTTTATTGCTTTTCTTATTGAAAACCCTTTACCTTTATTTTTTATGTTTTTAATTATCGTACAATCTATTTTAATATTTTTTGAAGATCCATCGTCAATAATTATAATTTTGTCAACATATTTTTTTGATTTTTTAACTATTTGTTTTAAGATTTTAGGGTCTTCATTATATGCTGGAATTATTAAAGTAGTTTTCATTTTAATATACATCAAAAGATATTTTCAGGTTTTCTTTTTTCAAATTATTTATTATAGTTAAGTCTTTTTGAGATCCAATAATTGATTTTAATTTATTATAATGTTTTACAAAGATCCAAGGATGAAGTGCTAAAGTTCCTTTTTGATCTTTCCATGATTTAATGATTTTTTCAATACTCCAATTTTCTACTATAAGACCATGCCAGTCAGAGGGATATATCATGTAGGCTTGTTTAATTTTTGTTTTGATTTTATTTTTTTTAAATCTGTTTGAAGAATATGTAAATTTAAGTTCATCTAATACATCATACAATAATTTATTTTCAGATAAAAATGGGGATCTAAAACCTTTAACATTAATATCCATTTTTTTGAACTCTTTTTGAGATTTTTTTAGTTCATTTTGGATCCAAAATTTAGACTTATTGTTATATAAAACATGACTATGCCCATGAGAAGCTATTTCATGACCTCCTTTTTTAAGATTCTTGATTAAATATTTTTTATTTTTTAAATTATAAGATCTAACAAAAAAAGTAAATTTTAGATTATCTTTTGCAGCTAAATTTAGTAACTTATCTAGATAAATTTTTCTAAAATATAATTTATTTATTGCTATTAAATCGATAATAAAGACTCGTAATCCAAATCTTGATTCAAATTTTAAAAAATCAATAAACTCACTAATCATAAGCTTTTTATAATAAATTGTATTATTAAAACTTAATGAAAACAAGATTTTTTAGGTCCTTTTTTTCTTCAATTGGGTTTTTAATTAGTGGACTTTTAATTTATTTAAATCCAAAAATTCAAAATAAATCATTTAGTTATCCTGCTTTTATTATGTTTTTTTCCCTTTTCGTGATTTGCATAATGAATTATAAGAAAAAAGAATCTATTGACATTAAAATAATGCTTGGAGAAGGAGTATTTTTACTTTTTTTGTCAATTTATGTTTATTATTTTTTTGTATATTTATTAAGTGGGATTTAAGGAAATTTATATTAATAAAAATCTCTTTTAGTCATGAATGGTGGTGTGGGTATTAAGTCCTCCATATAAGAAGGACTTTATTAAAGAAGGACGATGTGAACAAGAAACATCATTGTTTGATACAACATATCCACCACTCTCTATGGCTCAAATAGCAGCTATTTTAAGACGAAAATTTGATATTAAGCTATATGATTGCATAGCTCAAAAGATTAATGAAAAAAGGATTATTCAATTGTTTAAGAACCAAAATCCTAAAATTGTTTTTATAAATACAACAACACCAACATTTGAAAATGATATTAATTTAACAAAACAATTATCAGAAATATCAAAAACAACTAAATTCTATGTATATGGAGTACATGCAAAATATTTTTCAAATGAAAAGTATGGGAAAAATATTATTTTATTATCAAAGGAACCTGAAGAAATTGCATATGAATTAATTGGAAAAAATTTTTCTTTTGAAGATTTACCTACTCCAGCTTGGGACTTAGTTGAAATAAAGAATTATAAATTACCAATTAAAAATAAATCTTTTTTACTTATTCAAACTTCAAGAGGGTGTCCCTATTCTTGCATTTTTTGTACAGCTCCATTTTATTATGGTAAAAAATATCGGAAAAAAAGAGTAACGAGTATAATTGAAGAAATAAAAGCCATTAAAAAATTAGGAATTGATGAGATTGTTTTTTATTCAGAAATATTTACATTTGACAAGGATTATGTAATTGAAATTTGTAATGAAATTATTAAACAAAATCTTAAAATTAATTGGATGTGTAATTCTCGAATTGATAGTGTTGATGAAAATCTCTTAAAACTAATGAAAAAATCAGGTTGCTATATGATTTCTTATGGTATAGAAAATTTCAACCAAAATATTTTAAATAAATCAAAAAAAGGAATAAATGCAAATAAAATAAGACATACAATTGGGATTACAAATAAGTCTGGAATACTTAGTTTTGGACATTTTATTTTAGGACTTCCTGGAGATTCCAACAAGAATCTAATTAAAAATATTAAAATATCAAGTAAAATTGGTTTAGATTTTGCATTTTATTACATAGCAACACCTTTTCCAGGATCTGCATTATTTGAATTTTTTAAAAATAAGAAAAATAAGTTTTCAAATATCCACTATAATAAAAATCAAGTTAATAAAAATCTTAACCTTGAAAAATACCAAAATAAAGCATACAAACATTTTTACTTTAATTTAAATATGATAAAAACAATAGTTCGGATAGTTAGTATCATGGGTATTAAGTATTTTCCAACAATGATAATTTCAGGAATTAAATCTACACTAAAAATATTAAAAAATGAAAACTGAGGTATTATTTATAAATTTAAATTTTCAAAGTAAAATTAAATCTATTTCTCAAATTACAGTAGGACCTCCTCTGGGATTAGGATACCTTGCAGCAGTTTTAGAAAAAGAGAATGTAAAAGTAAAAATATTGGATGCAAATGCTTTAGGTTTAAGTAAAAATGAGATATTAACTTATGTTAAGAAAATTAAACCTAGAATTATAGGTCTTTCTGCAGTTACTCCAACAATTAATCAAGTTCATAATTTAGCTCAAGAAATAAAAAAAATATTACCTTTAGTAAAAATCTTAATTGGTGGAGTTCATGCCAGTACATTACCTAAAGACACTTTAAAGAGGTTTAATTTTTTTGATATTGTTGTGTTATTTGAAGGTGAAGGAATAATTTCAGATTTAATTAAGAGTATTCTTCAAAATAAATCTCTCTTAAAGATAAATGGGATAGCGTATAGACAAAAAAAATCAATTAAATTAAACAAGTATAAAGGCTACATAAATGATTTAGATTTATTACCATTTCCAGCGAGGCATTTGTTACCTATGAGAAAGTATAGGTCTGTAGTTTCAAATCATTTTACAACGATCATTGCTATGAGGGGTTGTTATGCTAAATGTAATTATTGTGCTGTTCCTTTTTTTTCAGGACGAACTATTAGAAGAAGAAGTTCAAAAAATATTGTTCAAGAAATGATTGAGTGTTATAAAAAATATGGAACAAGACATTTCTCTTTTTTAGATGATACTTTTACAACTAATATTAAGTGGGTACATGAGTTTTGTGACGAAATTATGAATTCAATTCTTAATAAAAAAATAACTTGGATGTGTTTAACAAGAGTAGATAATGTTAATGAAGAAATGCTTCAACATATGAAAAATTCAGGATGTATGAAAATTGAGTTTGGAATAGAATCAGGATCACAAAAAATACTTGATTTTTCTAAAAAAGGATTAAAAAAAGATCAAATAAAAAAGGCATTTAGATTATCAAAGAAAGTTGGTTTACCAACATTAGGTTTCATTATTTTAAATATGCCACTTGAAACAAAAGAAACAATAAAACAAACAAAAAAATTTGTTCTTGATTTGGATCCAGATTTCTTACAAGTTTCTTTTGCAACACCTTATCCAGGCACAGATTTGGAAATGTATGCCAATAAAAATAAATTAAAAATAGATGATAATTGGTCAAAAATGATTTTTTTAAAAAATATTACAATGGAAAATAAAAATTTATCAAAAAAAGAACTTATGAAATTAAAAAAGGATTTAGAAAGATCTTTTTATTTAAGACCAAAATATTTAATGAATCTAATAAGGTTTACAATTAAACATAAAACATATAAGCCGATTTTACGCTCAGTATTTAATGGATTTAAAGAACTTATTTTTAATTAATTGAGATAAAAATGAAATCAAAAATTGCATTAATGTTTTCAGGTGGGGTTGATTCCACAATGGTAGCATATCTTTTAGCTAAAAAATATGATGAAATACATTTACTAACTTACAATAATGGATACGGTCACTTATTCAAAGGCAGAACAAAAAACAGATTTAATGAGTTAGAAGATATGTTTCCAGGCAAATTTAAATTTAAATTATCTTCTTCAAAAGATTTATTTGAAAAAATTACAATTAACAATGTTTTAAATGAATATAAAACTCATAAATCAGGTTTTGTTTGGTGTTTAGGATGTAAACTTGCAATGCATACATATAGTATAATTTATTGTTTAGAAAATGGAATTGCTTTAATGTCAGATGGATCTTCAAAGGATACAAATGAAATGGTTGAACAAAAAGAAATAACAGTTAAATTAATTCGAAAACTCTACAAAAAATATGGTATTTCTTTTGTTACACCAGTATATAATTTAAAAAGAAAAGAAGAGATTAAGAAATTAAAAGAATTAAAATTTAATATGGGTTATATGCAAATTATGGATAGATTCTTAGGAATTCAACCTAAATGTTTAGCTGGAGAGATATATTATTTACCTAATATTTTATTCAGAGAAAAACCTAAACATGATGATAAGCAAATTAAGTTATTTTTTAAAAGAAAATCTGATTTTGTTGATAAAACAATTAAATTACATTTAATGAATAATAATTTGAAATTTGATGATCAAAAAAATAAAATATTGAAAACATATAAATTACTTAAGAAAAATGGGATGCTGCAATATTAAAGATAAGAAAAAAAGAGATTCAAAGTTTGTAGTTCTTCTAAAACTGTTTTTTATTTTAGCAATGCAATTAATGTTTAAAATTTTTATTATATTTGCAAGTTTATTTAATAAAAAATATAAAAGAATTTCAAAAACATTTACAATTTATTGCAATGATTTAATTAATGATTTAAAGAAGAAACAATTAAAAACTTCTTAAGAAATATTTTTTAATAATTCATTTGCTTCAATACCCTCGGGATTATTTTCAAGTGATTTTAAAAGTAGTATTTTAGCATCAGTTATTTTTCCTTCTTTAATATAAATTTTAGCTAGAGTATTATATTTTTCAAAATCTAAATTTTGTTTTATTTCAATAGATTTTTCTAGATGTTCCTTTGCTTTTTCATTATCTCCTTCCATAAAATAAATTAATCCTAGTCCTTCATAAGGGCAAGAATAAGTATTATTATTATTACTAAGTGCTTGATTAAAATATTTTTTTGCTTGGTCTAAATTACCTAACTCTTGTTCAATTAAACCTAATTCACCATACATATATTCACTATTTGGGTAAATTTTTAGACCATCTAAAAGAATATCTCTAGCTTCATTATATTTTTTTAACCATCTTAAGGTATTTGCTTTATTAATAATGCCAAGTAAATGATCCGGATTATTGTCAAGAATTTTATCAAATTGTTTAAGAGCATTTTCAAAGTCATTATTTGCAAGATCACACCAACCTATTCCAAGCGAGTTCATCTGGCTAAGGTAATCAGAATTAATCTTATCAAATATTACTGTTTTTATATTTGTTTGATAATTATATTCAAAAAAAATTTCCTTTGCCTGTATACAATTATTTTCTTGCAATTTAATATGTCCAATACCTATTTTTGCAAGAGTTGAATTACTTTCTTTTAAAATATCTTGAAATATTTCTTTTGCTTCAACTGGTTTTTCTTGTAAGTTTAAGATAAACCCTTTGAGTTCTAAATAAGCAATATCATTTTTTAGTTCAAGAGCATTATTTACATATTCCATTGAACAAAAATAATCTCCAATAATAAAACAAGAATATGATGCAATAAATTGATGACTTGAATTATTAGGTGTTAAGCTAGCTATTTTTTTATTAGTTTCAACAAAAGCATAATATTTTTTTGAATTGTAGTATTCAATTGAAGATTTCTTTAAAATTGAAATATTTTGTTCATTATCATCTAAATTATTTAATGAACCAAATATAAATAGCAAGATTGATAGACCTAAAAAAATTAAACTTCCAATCAACAATAATTTGTTTTTTTTTCTTTTTTTCATTTTAGCTAATTTGTTCTAAAAGCAGTTTTGCTTCAGGATCATATGGATAGTTTTCAATAGATTTTAGTAAAAGAATTTTAGCATCCTTCCTTCTTCCTTCTTCAATATAAATTTTTGCAAGCAAATTGAATTTTTTATATTCAATATCTGGATTTATTTCAATTGATTTTTCAAAATTTTCTTTTGCTAAATCTAAATTTCCTTGTTTATAATAAACAAGACCTAAACCTTCATAAGGACAAGTATATGTTTCACTGTTTTGTTCAAGAGCTTGATTAAATTTATTTTGAGCTTCAGTTAAATTTCCTAAATTATATTCTAATAAACCTAGTTCAGCTAGTGCATATTCATTATTTGGATACAATTTTAGTATATAATCAAATATTTTTTTAGCTTCATCATATCTTTCTAACCAGAGTAATGCATTTCCCTTGCTAATTAAAGCTAAAAGGTGGTCAGGAGTTTTATTTAGAATCATATCATAATATTCTAAAGCATCTTTATGTTGGTTTTGATTTGAATATGACCAGGCTAAACCTAAAGGCACGGTTTCATACATATAATTATAATCAATATGTATGTTGTCATAAGAGTTTTTTAAACTTTGATTTAGTAATTCTTCAAATATTTGTTTAGATAATGTGTAATTTTTGTTAATTAAAGCAATATGTCCTAAACCTGATTTTGCGATTATTGATTCTTTCTCCCTTAGAATTTTATCAAAAATAACTTTTGCTTCGTGAGGTTTATTTTCCATAATAAGGATAAATCCTTTTAATTCCAAATATTCAATATTATCATTGAGATTTATCGCTTTATCAACATATTTATTTGCGCAATTATAATCTCCAGTTAAAAAACAAGAATAAGCTGCTAAAAATTGATCCCTTGAACTATAAGGTGTTAGATCAGCTCCATTTATATAATTAATAGTTGATTCTGTGTATTTTTGAGTTTTAGAATATAATACTCCTAGTCCTTGAAAGGAACATCCAATAACAGGATTTTTTTCTTTTAATTCATTAAAATAATTTTCAGATTCAGTAAAATTATTGTTATTGAGTGCAATATATCCTTTTGATTCGAGAATTTTTAATTCAATAGCTTTATTATGATAGAACCATTTATCAGAAAGTGAATTAATTTTTTCTATGAAATCATATGCTAAATCATATTGTTTTACTTTGATTATTGCTCTCAAAATTCGATCTATTTTATAGATTTCAAAATAATCAAAAGCATCTAAAGGACGGAGATCTATTGACCTTTCAAAACAATCATATGCTTTTTTATATTCACCTGTTTCTAAGTAATATTCACCTAATGGTAAATAGGACAAATCAGAGTGATTTGAGATTAAATCTAAGTGTTTTTTGGCTTTTAAAATATTGTTCGAATCAAGATAAATAAGACTTTTAAAGGTATTTTTTGTGTCAGAGTTAAATGTAGCAGAGTATTCTTCAAATAAATTAAGTGTTTTTTGTTTATTACCATAAATTGCAAAATATAAATATAATAATCGCATTGAACTATATTCGTGAAGTTGATTTAATTCTAATGAGTTAATATACTTTTTTTCAGCTTGTTCATAATCTCCATCTCTAAGTTTTTTTTCACCTTCAAAGAACATTTTATTAGATTCTTGAGCTATATCCGCAAAATTTTCTTTTTCAAGAGGTCCTAAATCAATGTGAGGTTTTTTTCCTTGTTTTAATTGGTTAATATAGTTTTCAATTTTATTTTTTTCATAATCTAAATAAGTTAAGTTTATCAATAAATTTAAAGTTGATATTGCTTCATTAGTTCTATTTTGTGAAACATATAGATTAGCTAAGGCACGACGATTTAAATCACTAACTTTTGGATTTAGTGCTATAGATTTTTTAAGATATTCTTCAGATTTTTCATGGTTTCCTTCCATATAATAAATTAATCCTAGTCCTTCATAAGGACAATTATATGTAGGAAGTGACCAACCATTATCAATTGCTTTAGAATAATATTCTTTAGCCAGTTCTATTTCTCCTTCAATAAGATAATTTCTTGCAAGTTCAGTTTTATAATGAGCAATATTTGGATTTGAATCAACTAATTTTTTTAAATATTCATTAGATTTTTTATAATTCCCTATTGATCGATAATATTCACTCCAACCTAAATAAAACGAGTAGTTATAACTACTTTTTTCTTTTCCTTGAATGAATGTAAAATTAGCTTTTTCAGGTTCATTAAGTTGTGAATAAACTATACCTAAGTTTTCATAATGTTGTGGATTATTAGGTTCTAAATTAATTGCTTTTTGATATGCTTCTAATGCTTTCTCAAATTCAAGTGAATTTTTGTAGCCTAAACTTTTATGTAAATTACCAATTTTATCATATAGTCTAGGACTATTAGGATATTCTTTTTTAGCATATTCATATACTTTTTTTGCTGAATCAAAATCTACTTGTTCATAATATTGACCTGCTAAACTTAAAAAAATATCTAAGTTAATTACACCGTGTTTAATTGCATTATTAAGAACATCTATTGACTGATTTATTTCACTATTATTTAAATAACACTCACTAATATTAAAAATTTCATCTGGATTATTAGAATTAAAATATTGTGAATTGCATGAGTATTTTGTAGGTGTAATGTCAAAAATATTATTATAAAATATTACTATAAAACAAATCCCACCAATCAAAAATAAGAAACTTAAAATTAGATTTAAGTTATCTAGTTTGAAATTTGATTTATTTGCTTTCATTTTAGTTTTTAATATCTACATAAATGTATTTCCAAATTACAAATACATTGATATTTTCTTTTTTTAATTCATTTGAAATATTAATTCTATTTTTTGATGGCATTTTTAAAAAAGGTAAATATGTTTTATCAAGAAATTCTTTTTGAGAATTTAGTTCTTTAATTGTTTCTTTTGATTGAAAAAATTTAAACTCATCTAAATCAATTTTGTTTTCATATTTGTTGTAAGAATCTGCTGCGGCTTTAGGAAATCTTTCGTACCATCGTTGGTCTAGTTCGTAATTTTGAGATATTGTAAAAGTAGATATTAAAACTAGTATAATAATTAAAATTCCGAGTTTAGTGTGATATATTGGATTTAGCCAATTTTTTTTCAATTCTTCCAAACCTTTTGATAAAAAAATTATGATTTGAGGGAAGCAAAGTAAAATAAAACTTGTTTTAGCTACTTCCCAATTTTCTTGAAACGAGAGTAATAAGAAAAGAGGAATAAAAAGTAGTCCAATAAAAAGAGTGTTTCTTTTGTTTTTTTTATAAAAATTAAAATAACCTAAAATAGGAAATACTAAAAATAATCCAAATGTTTTTTTTAATAGTAAAAATAGGTAAATATAAACTGGATAAGTATAATGAGGAGTTCTAATAATTTCATTATTTAAAGGAAAATTAAAGAGACCATTAAACATAAATTTTAGATTAAAAATGTTATGAGAAAATTCAGGTCTATAACCTTCAAAAAAAGAATATTGAGATGAGTGCATGAACATATTTCCAAAGGCAAAATTATTCCAATATAAAATTGGAATTATTCCTAATATTGTAGCTAGAGTAAATATTGTAATTTTTTTAATAGATTTTTCTTCTGTAATTAAATAAAAAAACATTCCAAACGAAAAAATTATAGCAATATTTCTAATGCTTCCTAGGATTCCAAAAAGTAAACCTATAATGAACCAATTTTTAACATTTAATAAAGAGAGGTAGATTATCAAAGTTAATAGAATCATTCCAAATAAATTTGGATTTAAGGTGTTTATCGAGAAGATGTATCCATTCATATAGCATAGTGCAGATGCAATTAGTGAAATTGTTTTGGACTTAGTAATTAGTTTTACTAAGAAATATAAGATAAAAAAACCACTTACAATAAAAAAAGAGTAAAATAATCTAAATCCAAATATTCCAAAAAATAGAAAAGGAACAGACATTAAAATTCCACTACTTATTCTTTGATCTTTAGAAATTATTCCATAAGATTTTTTATTAATCAAATCATTAGGTATTTTTTGTAAAAGTGTATAATTATATAATGTTTCATTGTTAATATCAACAAAATTTAATTGTGTTCCTGCCATAGTAATTGAAGGAGCTGCTATATATGTGTCCCAATAACCTAAAAAAGGACCTGAAAAATTAAAGAAATAAATAACAAAAATTAGAATTGAAAATATTAAGATTATCTTATTTCTCAAAATTTCTTTTAGAATATTTTTAAATCTTATTTTGGGGAGTTCACGTATGGACAAAAATACTATTAGAACAGAAATTAAAGTATTGAGAAAATTGATGTTTGAACCAAATATAATCGCAAGCATAAAAGCAATAAAAGCAATAATAAAATTCAAACAAATAAAACCAGAAACAACACTTTTGAGCCCTTTTAATTTAAAATATTTTTTTGAAAAAGATGATCCTAAATATAATGTTAAGAAAAGGTACATAATTCCTAGAATTATTCTTATAATCATTTTAGCTGAACATAGTAATCTCCAATAAACATATTTTTAGCTTTTGAATTAAGCATTGTATTGATCGCGTCTTTAGGAGAATTAACAATAGGTTCACCATGAATATTGAAACTTGTGTTTAAAACAATTCCTTGTCCAGTTTCTTTTTTAACTCTTTTAATTAATTTTTCATATCTTGGATTTTCATTGTGGAGAATTTGAGGTCTAATTGATTTATCAACATTCATCGTAGATCTAGCATGATCTACAGAACTTTTTTTTAGCATATAACCCATTGTCATGAATCTATTATATTCTTTTTCATTTACAAATTTTGTTGCTTCTTTTTCTAGCAAAGATGGACAGAAAGGTTGGAACCAAGATCTTTTTTTAATTCTAGTATTAAGTAAATTTTTAACTTCAATACTTGAGGCTGAAGCAAGAATACTTCGATTTCCTAGAGCTCTAGGACCAAATTCCATTTTTCCTTGATGATTAAATACTATTTTATTATTTGAAATAAGTTCTCCAGCATGATTTGACGAATCATTATCTTTTGTAAAATTAATTTTATCTTTATATTTTTGAAGAGTTTTTTTAATTTCAGTATTTGAATATTCAGGTCCTAGATATACATTTTTTAATTGGTAAGGTTTTGTTCCTAGTATTTTATTTGAAACATAAAGTGCAGCACCTGCACTTAGTCCAGTATCTACCATAGCAGGAAAAATATGACATTTATTAACACTATTTAAGTCTCTAATTTTCATATTCATCTTTATATTTGAAGCTATTCCTCCAGCTAAAACAACGTCTTTTATTCCTGTTTTTTTAACTGAATTATCAACAAGTTTTGTAGTAAAATGTTCAAGAGCATCTTGAGCCATATGAGCAAAGTTTTCAGACTTATTTCTCCAGTGTAGGTTTTTTTGCATTTGATATCTTTTTAATAATGAAAAATTAGAAGTTATCTTTGTACCATGAACTGTAAAATAATTAAGCATTGGATTATTTTTTTTGTTATCAACATATGCATAATCAGAAAGAGCCATAACCTTTCCTTCATCTTCTAAAATTCTTAGACCCATAATTGAAGTTACTTCTTGAAAAAAGAGTCCAAGTGAATCTTTTGTTTTATTTCTTGCAATTGTTTTAATTTCATTATTTTCGCAAATACTTATTGTTGAAGAATATCCGTCACCCAGAGCATCTAAAGTTACACAAGTGGCTTTTTTAAGTCCAGAAGTAAAATATGCTGAGGCAGCGTGAGCAGTATGATGATCTACTAAATGTATTTTAGTTTTTTTCATATTAAAACCTAAGTTTAATAGAATTTTTTTAATCGCAAATTTGGAGATTTTTCTAAACATTGAGTTTGATTTTATTTTACCTGTTTGATTTAATATTTGAAGATCAAGGTCCCAAGTTATTGGTTTATTTGTCAAATGTCTTCTTCTTTTATACCAAAAATCATTTTTTAACCAAGATAATGATCTAGAAAGTGTTACAGACCAGTCAGAAGTAGATATTGCAATATGATATATTTCATTAGGTTTTAGATTTTGACTTTTTAGACAGTATCTTATGGAATTAACAGGAAATAGTGGTTCAAGTTTTCTTCGAGTAAATCGTTCCTCAGAAACAGCAGCAATTAGTTTTCCTTTATTAACTAAACAAGCACTAGATTCATGTCCATCCCATATACCTAAAATCATTTTTTGTTTTTTTCATTAACCTTATCAGCTAATTTGTCTAATATTCTTAATAATTCTTTTTTTGTTTTCCTAACTTCAATTACAGCGTACACAATTGCTATGGCTATAGGTATTTGAGTTAGAATAATTGACCATGTTGTACTAATCATATTTTTCCACCTTTTTTCTAATTTTAACAAATAATGTTCTAATTGCAATTATCTCATAGATAATGTAAATAAGAACAAATAGGTACGGGATATGCGTATAAATAAGAGCTTGAGCTGTATCCATTATTTCCCCCACTCTCTTTAAATAGACGAGAGTTTATTAAGTTTTCTAAATATAACTTTCAGGTTCATTATATAAGAATTGGATAGATGGTTCGTCTTTACTAACATCAATAACCCATGAATCAATTTTAAAGGCTTGAGCATTTGCACCATTTATAAACCAATTTCGAATAATTATTTTGTGGTTTCTAGGAATATTTAAAGTAACAGAATTTGAATTATCAAGAGAAGGAAGAGCGGACATTGAAGACTTTAATGCAAAATCTTTAGATTCAGGATAAAAATTGTAATTAATGGAATTTATTTTATGAAAACCAAATTCATCTTTGCTGTAACTAATAAATGAATTTAGATCTAAATATATTTCATTTAAAAATATTGAATCTGAGTGTTTAGTAAAGACGGTTAAAGGTAATTTTTCATTTTGCCATGAAATATTAAATTCTTTATAATATACATCAATTAACTCTTCTTTGTTTTCAAAATCAATAAATAAATTATTTTCTCTAGAAAATTTAATAGCATTGCTTAGATTTGTTACAAGATTATCAAAATTTATTGAGACTTTCACATATTCATCATTAGTTTCTATAGGTTTTTGAATATTAAAATCATAATTTTTTTCTTGATAAAAATTTGATAAACTTTTTCTTTGAATTAAATTATAAATAACTGCTTTTTCCTCAAGTTTTTTTCTTGGAAATTTGATTTTATTTCCAAGTCTTTTAAAATAAGGAAAGAGTTTGATTTTGCTTAATTGTTGTTTTTGAAAATTATAGTAAGAATTAGTTTCTTTTTGATATAGAAATTTTCTATTGTAAAATTCATTTTCTTCTGAAAAATTAATTTGTTTAACTACATTAATAAAACCAAATAAAATAAAGAATATTATACTAAAATAAATAATGTTTTTTCTAAATCTTATAAATCTAAATGCCTGGGTGAGTGAAATTAATCCAAAAGAAAACCAAATAAATATTGGAAGAAAACTCATTAAGATTATTCGATTTTTTGGCATTTCAATAAAATCTCTTTGAATTGTAAGAGTAAAAAAAGGAATTAGAAAAATTAGTGAATAAATTAGAGTGTTTATTTTTGATTTTTTAAATAATCTAATAAACCCCAAAATTACTATTGAGGATATAAAATAGCCAAAATAACTTATGATTTGAATTAAAATATAAAATAAATTAGGATATGGAACAAAAGGAGTTCTTAGCCATTTTGTAAAAGCAAAAATAGCCAGAGAAAAATAGCTTTTTGATTCACCTAATGTGTTAAGTCCATGATAATTTAAATGAGGAAAATTGTAAGCAAAACAAAGAACTGCAATTATAATAAAAAACAGATAATTCCATACTTTTGTTTTTTCTTTAAAATATAAAATAAAAATTGGAATTATAAAAACAAGTGGAAGAAATCTTAATCCTAAACCTGACACTAGTCCGTATAAAAGACCATGTAAGAAATACTTTTTTTTATATTTGAATATAGAAAAAAATAGAATAGTACTAACTACTAAAGCCATAACATTTCTATCAAGAACTTCAATTGAAAGAATATAAGGATTAAAAATTGCAAATAGTGAAGTAATATAAGAAAAAAAAGAACTTTTTGTTAAAAATTTTATTATTAAATATGTAAAAATAAAAAGTAGGACTTGAAATATAATATAGATATATTTGAAAGTGTTATAGTCAAAAAATAAGTGCATTGGAGACACAAAAACAGAATTTCCAGGAGTTGATAATATGTCATAAGGTGTTTTTGTAGCTAATTTATCTTCTAAAGAAGGTTGAAGTGCAAAAGCTAACATGTAAAAACAATTTGTCTCACCTTTTTCTAAATACGAAGTTAATGAAAGATGATAAACAGAATTATTATAATAAAAAAATGAAAAGATAACAATAATGAGGATAAATAAAGAAAAAACCAAATCTGTTTTTTTAAATTTGGGAATATAAATATTAATTTGTTTTTTATACATTAAAAATAAAACCAACGAAATTAAGATAAAATTTATTTCTAATAGTAAATAAGGATTAGAGCTAAGATTAAGAAAGAAAATTAAATTTGCTAGAACTAATGAAGATAAACTGATTGCAAACAAAAGAGTGAATCCAAATAGTTCTTTAAAATTTAATTTATTAAAAATTAAAATTGAAAATAAATAGCCTAAAAAAATTAAGAGAATTAAGTTTAACCACATTAACATAAGATATACTAAATAAAGAATCTTAATATAAATTTTGCTTAAGCAATCTTTAAATATATTCTTTGAATATAAAATATCATGTCAATAATTCTTTTAGTTCCACCTAATGCAGAGGGATTTATTAGAGATACATATTACGGGTGTTGGCATAAAAAAAAATTTATTAATTATTCCTGGCCACCTTTATATTTAAGACAATTAAATACTTTGATTTCTAATTCAAAAATATTCGATTTATCAAAAAGAACTAGTGAGAAAGCAATAAATATTCTAATTAAAGAAAAACCAAAAATTATTATTGTGAATATTGGTACTTATACATTTCAAGAAGATCATTTATTTTTAAAAAAACTTAAACAAAAAATTTCATGTAAAATTATAGCTTTTGGACAACATTCAACGATTTTGCCTAACGACACATTAAAATCAGGAGTTATTGATTTTGCAATTAAAGGAGAACCTGAAGAAATAATTCAAAAAGTTGTTAAAAATATTAATGAATATGATAAATTAAAAAAAATAAATGGTGTTTGTTTAAAAAATCATATTTCTGAAGAGAAAGCTCAAATTAAAAACTTAGATAAAGTTCCAATTCCGAAAAGAAATCTTGAGTTTGATAATAAATATTTTAATCCTTTAGCTAGAAACTTACCTTATACCTCTATGACAATTACTAGAGGATGTCCTTATAGTTGCACTTTTTGTACAGTTCCTAGTTTGTATGGAAAAACATTTAGAAAAAGATCAATAAATATAGTTATTAAAGAGATCAAACAGATTAAAGAATTAGGGTATAAAGAAATATTTTTTAGAGATGAAAATTTAACATTGGATAAAAAATACATAAAAGAATTATGTGAGAAAATAATTAAAGAAAAAATAGAAATTTCATGGATAGGTAATTCAAGAGTTGATACTGTTGATTTTGAATTATTAAAAATAATGAAAAAAGCAGGATGTCATTTATTAAAATTTGGAGTTGAATCTTCAAATCAAAATATGCTTAATTTGTTAAAAAAAGGAACAACAATTAAGCAAGTTAAACAAACAGTAGAAAATTGTAAAAAAATTGGAATAGATACCTTGTGTCATTTTATGATTGGAAACCCAGGAGAAACAAGAAAGGATATTTTAAAGACAATTAATTTTGCAATTGAATTAGATCCTCGGTATGCTTCTTTTGATGTATTAATTAATTATCCAAAAACAAATATTTTAAATGAAAAACAAACAAAGATTTCAAAAGAAGAATTAAATAAATTACATAATTATGCTTTTAGAAAATTTTATTTAAGACTAGGATATATTTTTAGACATTTATTAAATACAAAATCATTTACTGAATTAATACTAAAAATTAAATCTACTATTCAACTTTGGAAGGGTTTATTAGTAAATGAGTAAGAAAATTATTTGGTTTTTTGATTAGAATTTGATTTCATAATTGAATAAATCTCTTGTTCAATTTTTTGAGGATTTTCAATGTATTTTAATGTTAAATTTTTAACATTATCTTCTGCAGTATATAATGTGATATCTCCAGCTCTACAAATTCTATCCCAAATAGAAATATCAGTTGAAATATTTGTTATTTGATTATATGGTGTTGAATGTTTTTTAATTATAAAAAATTCAAACTCACTTTCAACATGTGTTTTATAAAAATAATAATTACTATTAGCTAAAATTATTACACTAATAATAAGAGGAAGAACTGCTAGAGCAACTAAAATTACAATTGCTAAAAATATTTTATTTGAAATTGGATTTAAAATATTTAGAAATTCTAGAACAAAACTAAGACCATATAAAACAACTGTAATAATTCCTGAATAAATTAAATTTTTAACAAACATAGGAATTAATGCATTAAAAAAACTTGGTTTTAATGATAATAGAGGTTTATTCATATTAGCATTTAGAGAATCATTGTTATATATATTTTTTGATTTAGAATAAATAAAAAATTAAGAATACATTTTTTTAAACAATGGAGCTGAAAACACTATAAATAATATCAAATACCAATACCAATCAACTAAAAAAATTAGATCTTTAAATGTTGGCCAAGCAGTAATTAAACATAGTGTAGCAAAAAATACAGTTCCTTTTAGAAGTGAAAAATCATACCATTTCATTTTTTTACCTAAGTTTTCAACTCTATCAAAAAAGTTCAAATGAACCACCTCAACAATAAAATAGAGTTCTAAGTATATAATTATTTAGAAAAAAAAATAATAAGAACCAAGTTGAATTTCTATCTTTTTGGTTTTGCAATTGCCATACAAAGAAATCCTAGACCAAGTCCAATAAATAAACCACCAACAAGTTGGTTTGTATAAAATCCTACACCCATACCAATCATTAATCCAGCAGGAATAAATAAACCAGATCTGTCTTCGTTTTTTGTTTTTGTCATTTTTATAATTTGTATGTATGCATATTTATATTTTTTTAATTTTAAAGAGAAAACTATTTAATTTAAACTGTTGTTTAATTAATTATGAAAACAAAAATTATTTTTATAATTGGGTTAATTGTTGTTTTGTTCTTAATGACGGGTTGCCAACCTAAACTTAAAACATTTAGTGATAATTCTAGATCATGTGAAGCGAATGGAGGAACATGCATGCTTGAAGACACATGTATGAGACTTAGTAGTTGGACAACTATGAGGGGAATGACTTGCCAAGAACCTGATATGGTTTGTTGTGTTTCTTTACTTGAATAATTGTTTTCACTATTAAGTAACGAAACATTTAAATACTTTGAACACATAATACTATTCTATGAAACATAATATAAGTTCAAGTTCTGTATTTATTTTATCTAGTTATTATTATTTCTAAATTAGTCTGTTTTCAAATTAAAATTAATTGATTATTTGATTGCAGTCTAATTTTCATTGATATATTTGACTTACTTAATTTCTCTGTGCAGTTTACAGTAAAATAACCAGCACGTATTCTGGGAGATGTTGGTTCGTATCCTTCTAGAGAGCTCTATAAAAAAATAATGAGGTGAGAATAATGAAAGAACTAGAATTAACAATAGGAATGCAACGATTTAACGAAGAATCTTTTGAATCGTATGTTCATAAATCTGAACAAAAAAAAGTAAAGTCGGATTTAAGTTTAGGTGTACTTAATCCAGAAAATAGATCTAGTAGATACTCTGATCCAAATTTTACTAGGTTTAAGAATGAAGTTAGTAAATATTTAGATGTTAATATAAATCAAATTAGTATTGGATCAGGTATAGATTCAACTCTAGAAATATTACCTCAAATTTTTGTTGGAGATATTGTTATTTCTTCACCAGAGTTTCCTAGATTTAAAGAACTAGGAATTAGATACAATAGAGAAATACATGATGTATCTAGGAGTAATAATAATAATTTTGAATTTGATGATAGTACTATTGAAGGTATACTTGAACATATGAATGAAGAGCAAAAAATTGTAATGATTTCAACTTCAAATAATCCAACTGGTCAAGTGCTTTCTTTAGAGTACATTAGTCAATTAGTAGATAGAGCACAAGAAAGACATTTTTTAGTGCTGGATATGGCATATGGTGAATTTGCAGGTGTAGATTATGTAAATGAGGTTGCAAAAATTGCATCTGAGAATGAAAATGTGTTAGCACTTTTTACAATGTCTAAAGCAAGAGGACTTGCAGGAAAATGTAGACTAGGCTATGGAATTTCGAGTAAAGGAATTGCAAAACAAATAGAAGATTATAGACTTCCTTTTACACCTAGTGGTGAAAGTGTAGCTATAAGATCATTAAAAAATCCTTACAAACTAAATAGAGCAATAAAAGGAGCTAGAAAAAAACAACAATTTATTGAATCAATTGTTGATAGTAATTTTAATCTTGAAATGGTTAGAAACAGTAAAACAAATATTGCTTTAATTAGAGGCACTAGCTTTGACTTAGGAGACTATTTAATGACACATGGAATTAAGACTTCACCACATCCATGGATTAAAGATAGCAACAATGAAAGCTTAAGCTACACTAGGATTACTTTAGGAAATTGGTGGTCTGTAAGAAAACTAGGAAACAGACTCAAAAAAATTTAATTTTTTTTATTTTTCCCAAAAAACTTATATACCAATTTAACTCGGTTATTTTTAATGGAATTAAATTCTTTAATAAAATCGTTTGCCACAATTGCTTTAATCTTAATTGGATATTTTTTTAAGAAAAAAGGTCATTTTAACCATCAAACAATAAAGTCAATTAATAATTTAGTTTTTAGATTAATTTTACCAGCGTTTTTATTTATTGCTTTTTTAGGTGTAAAATTTGAAACCAGGTTAATTATTTTACCTGTAGTAGGTTTTTTACTTGCAGGTATGCTCCTTTTTATTGGACATATTTTGTCAAAAATTCTGAAAATTAAAAATGATTATTTTAAATTTTCAATGACAACTTTTGAAGGAGGTATGATTGCTTATCCAATATTTACAATGTTATTTGGTGTTGAAAAAATATTTATGGTTGCATTAATTGATCTAGGAAATGCGATTTTCTTTTTTACAGTTATAATGGTTTTATTATCTAAACATAATGATAAATCAATTAAAGACGCATTACTTGATAGTGCACCAATACTCATTGCAATGTTTTTAGGTTTAGGTTTAAATTTACTAGGAATTCATACTTTGATACAAGAATTCTTTATCTATAAAATAGCACTTGAAACTTTAACATTACTAAGTATTCCAATGGTGACATTAATTGCTCTTTCAATAGGAATAGATTTAGAATTTAAAATAAAAGATTTTATTGATCCAATTAAATTAATTTTTGTTAGATACTTATTTGCTACATCTTTTTCAATTATATTATTTAATTTAGTTTTAGTAAAACTTGGATTATCAACAGATTACAAACACGCATTAATGGTGTTTGCATTAGCACCTTCTTCATTGTTACTTCCAGCGTTAGTTCCAGATAAGGATAGAAAATATTTATCAAATTTGACTAGTTTGTTTGTTCCTATTTCAATAGGTGTTCTTTTGCTTTACGGAATTCTTGTTACATAATAATTAAAAACTTGTTCCACATTTCTTAAATTATGAAAAAATTATTTTTAACTTCAGTTACACCTAATGTAATGGGTGAATTTGTTAAATTTTTAGGTAAAGAACCTAGTAAAACTAAAGTAGCTTTTATTGCTAATGCAGCAGATCTTTATGAAAATAAATGGTTTATTGATGATGATAGAAAAAAATGGAAAGAATTGGGTTTTAATTTAATTGAAATTGATATTAGAAACAAAAATTATAGTGAATTAAAAAAAGAGCTTGAAACTTTTGATGTGATATATGTTGCAGGAGGAAACACATTTTATTTGTTGCAAGAAACACTAAAAAGTGGATTAAATAAAATAATTATTGAGCTTTTAGAAAAAGGAGTAATATATTGTGGAGGTAGTGCAGGTGCAGTATTAGTTTGTCCAAGTATTGAATCAGTTAAAGTTTTAGATGATCCAAAATTAGCACCAGAACTTGAAACCTATGATGCACTTAATTTAGTGGATTTTATTGTTCTTCCTCATTATAGTGAGAAATATAAAGATACATATAACAAAATTATTGCAGATTACAAAAACTGTGAATTTGTAAAAATTGATGACAATCAAGCAATTATAGTAGAAGGAGATAAATATAGAATTATTTGAGGAAATTATGAAAAATTATTTTAAAAAACATTGTAGTGTTTGTCCAACTGAAATTCATTGTTGTAAGTTTAAGGATAATAAAGGATTTACATTTGTTAGCATAAAAAATGCAAAAGAAATTAAAAAACACACTAAAAAAGATTATAGTTATTTTTTAGATTATTCACCATTACCGAAAAAAACTATTAGTTTTTTAAAAAAAGGAGATCCAGCACTTGAAGGGTTTTTAAGATACAATATGTTAGATAGTAATTATAGACTTCTCAGATTAAAAATTAAAGAAAATGGAAATTGTATTTTCTTAAATAATGACAATAAATGCGAGATATATGCGTTTAGACCGAGTGTTTGTAAAATATATCCTTTTTATGGTATACGACTTCTTAATAATAAGGTAAAAATAATTCCACATGATTCAGATCCAAAATGTTCTGTGATTACAGAGTTAAATTCAGAGGATGTTGAAGAGATACTTTTGGAAAAAGAAAATAAATCAATAAAAAATGAATTTATAAAAATTGAACAGGAATCAATAGAATATAAAAAAAATATTTTAAAGATTCAAAAATTATTTGATAAATAATTATTATGTAACTAAAAATTATTAAATTCTAAAAATTCTTATCAATTTATGAATCAAAATAAAAAAATCTATGATTATAAAAATTCTTTAACGTATGAACTTAGGAATTTGACATTATGTTTTCTCATAAAAGATAATCAAGTACTTTTAGGGATGAAAAAAACAGGGTTTGGAAAAGGAAAATATTTAGGAATTGGTGGGAAAGTTGAAGAAGGTGAAACAATTGAACAAGCAGCAATTAGAGAAGTACAAGAAGAAATTGGTGTTGTTGTAAAAAATATTAAAAAAGTAGGAACACTAAATTTTTATTTTCCTTTTGTAGAAAAACCTCAAAAATGGAATCAGAAAGTTCATATTTTTATTACAGAAAATTGGGAAGGAGAAATAATTGAGAGTGAAGAAATGAAACCAAGTTGGTTTAATAAAAAAGAATTACCTTTTGATTCTATGTGGTCAGATGCACCTTATTGGACTCCCTTAATTTTAGATAATAAAAAAATACATGCAGAATTTATGTTTAATAAAGAATTAGAAATAATTGAAAACATAGTTTTAATAAATTAAATTAATTTTTTTCTTTTTATGAAATTCAATAGCTTACTTCCTGAAATGGTTGTGCTAGATATCAAAGAATCCTTAAAATTTTATGTTGATTTATTAGGGTTTAAAATTGAATATAGTAGAGATAAATTTGTTTTTTTATCATTTCAAGGTTCACAAATAATGCTTTCAGAAAACCAAGATTGGTGGACTCAAACTAAATTGGAAAGGCCTTTTGGAAGAGGAATCAATTTTGAGATTAAGTCAAATAATGTAGAATTAATGGTTAAAAAACTAAATGAAAAAAATTATCCTCTTTTCAAAGAAATTGAAGAGAATTAGTATAGAGTTAATAATGACTTTACAGGAAACAAAGAATTCATTGTTTTAGATCCAGATGGGTACATGCTTAGGTTTTCAGAAAATCTAGGAATGAAACCTGTAATCTAAATTTTCTCACTAGACATCTTTACACAATTCTTTTAAAGAATTGTTATTTTATTTAATATTATGAAATATAAATTCACTCCTTCTAGAATTAATTTACTTAAAGACTGTCCAAGATGTTTTTGGTTGCAATATAATAAAGATTTTAAAAGACCAGATGGTATCTTTCCTAGTCTTCCTAGTGGAATGGATAGAATATTAAAACATCATTTTGATTTTTATGCTAAAAAAAAAGAAATGCCACCTGAAATTAAAGAGATTAAGGGTGTTAAATTATTTGAGGATTTAGAATTACTTGACAAATGGAGAACAAATTGGGTAGGAATAAAGTATGAATGCGATGAATTTATTTTAAAAGGAGCTGTAGACGCTATTTTAGTTAATAAAGAAAATGGAAAATTAATTGTTCTTGATTATAAAACAAGAGGATATCCATTAAAAGAAGACACACACAGTCATTATATTGATCAACAAGCTCTTTATAATTATCTTTTAAGAAAGATTGGATATGAAACTGAAGATTATTCATATTTATTATTTTATCATCCTGATAAAGTAATGGAAAACGTTTTTTTATTTCATAAAGATTTAGTAAAGATAAAAACAGATGAAGGTGTGGCTCAAAAAATAATTGATAATGCTTTAAATGTTTTAAGAGGACCAATTCCTGAGGCTGCTGAAAAATGCAATTATTGTAAATATAGAGAAACAAAAGTAAGTTTTGAGCCTCCAGAAATAGATGTAACAAAAAAAACAAGTTTGCTTGATTACTAATTTTACATATATATGCATATATACAATATTAGCTCTAGATTCATATCTAGATTTTTTTAAATTATATATATGTCTAGATTAGTTAATAGAGGAATCTATGAAGATGAAGTAAAAATAGATAAAACTCTATTTTCTGATCCAGAGGATTCTTATTCAATAATTCAAGAAGAAGTAGTTTTTTTACCAAATAATATTAAAATTAAGTGGAAAACAAAAGTTGATTTAAATTCAAAACCAAAAAAAAAGATAATTGGTGTTTTAGGTGGTATGAGTCCAGAAGCTACAGCTAATTTTTATCAAGAGTTAATTCAACAATGTAGAATAATTTATGGGGCAAAATATGATGTTGATTTTCCTGAAATTATAATTTTAAATTTACCAGTTCCAAACATGTTTAACAAAGCGCAAAAATCTAAAGAAGTGTTAGAATTATTAATTAATGGAGCAAAAAGACTTGAAAAAATAGGTGCAGATTTTATTGTTATGCCATGTAACACAGCTCATTTTTATTATCAAGATATAAAAAAACAAATATCGATTCCTTTTTTAAGTATAGCAACAGAAACTGCTAAAAAAATCAAATCTGAAAACATAGATTTTGTAGGAATACTAGCAACAAACACAACAATTAATGGAAAAATTTACAATCAAGACTTAAAAAAATTAGGAATAAAATTAATTGCTCCTAAAGACCAAGAAAAAGTGAATTCTATTGTTGATAATATATTACAGGGTAAAAAACTAAGGCAGGATAAACTTGATTTTAAAAAAATTATTTGGAAACTTGAAAAAAATAATGTAAAAGCAATTATTTTAGGATGTACTGATATTCCTCTTTTACTTAAACAAGAAGATGTAGATATTGAACTTTTTGACACTGCAAAAATTTTAGCAGAATCTGCTGTTAAATATGCTATTAATTAATTCAATTATGTTTCTAAACATTTAAATACAGATAACACCCATACTTGTTATATTGTTACAGTCACTAAGGAGGTATAGTAATGAGACGAGGACTTATTTTACTTTTGATAATTATTTTTTTAACAGCTTGTGCAACAACAAAGACTACAATAGAACTTGATAATGTTGATGTAAGACTTAAATGGTTACATCAAGCACAATTTTCAGGAAATTATATTGCTTTAGATAAAGGATTTTATGAACAAAATGGATTAAATGTTTCATTAAAAAAAGGAGGAGTGGATTTTTCATCATTGCAAGAAGTTTTATCAGGAGAATCAGATTTTGGAATTGTTGGAGCAGATGATTTAATTGTTGCTATTTCAAAAGGCGAACCAGTAAAAGCAGTTGCTGTAATATATAAATTAAGTCCAGTTTGTTATTTTGCTTTAAAGGAAAGTGGAATAAAAAGCCCTCATGATTTTGTGGGGAAAAAAATTGGGATCAAAAAAGGTTCTGGAACATTTTACTCTTATGTTTCTATGCTTGAATATTTGAATATTAATAGAAATGAAATTACTGAAGTAGAAATAGCATATGATTTAACTTCATTTTATAATAAAGAAATAGATGTCTGGCCAGGGTTTAGAATAAATGAACCAAATACTGCTATGGAAAATGGATATGAAGTTGAGATAATAGGACCAGAAGATTGGGGAGTTACTATGTATGCAGATGTAATAGTAACAACAGTAGATAATATCAATAATAATCCTAAGCAAGTTAGATCTTTTGTTGAAGCGACATTAAAAGGATGGCAATATGCTATTGAAAATGAAGAAGAAACTGTAGATATTATCATGAATTATGCAATTGATTCATCAAGGTCTCATCAACAAAATATGTTAGCTAGTTCAATTCCTTTAATTCATACAGGAGATTCAAGATTAGGAGTAATGGAACCTAAAGTTTGGGAAAACATGATAACAATATTATCAAACAATAACATTATTGAGACTGAGGTAAAAATTGAAGATATTTTTACAAATGAATTTGTTGGTTGAAATAAATAAAATATATATGTTCAAAAAACAAATAAATTAATGTTTAGATTCAGGAATAATAATCCAAGCAACAATATAAGCAAGAATTCCTGAGCCAGTTAGTGCAAATAATACCCAAATTAATCTAACTACTGTTGGATCAACTTCTAGATACTCTCCTAAACCTCCACAAACTCCTGCGATCATTTTATTTTTTTTACTTCTGAATAATTTTTTAGTATTTTTAGCCATTGTGATACCTCGTTTAGCAATCATAAAATATATAGCAACACCTATAACATTTAGTGAGAAAATGATAATAATCCAAATTAATTTTTCAATGTCTTTTCTTTTTGAATTTAAACAATCTATAATTGCCCATACAATAAGAACTACTGAAAAAACTCCAAACAAAACCATACTATATGAATAACTCATTTGTAGAGGTTTTAGATAATTCATCATTTTAATTAAAAGAATATTTGATTATTTAAATTATTCTATGAGTGTAAGAATAAAAAATAAAATTTTTTTATAAAACTATATTATCAAATCTCATTTTTGGACGAGGTTCGTCTGCAGCGTATCCAATTGGACAAATAACAGCAGGCATTAAGTTATCACTAAGATTTAACATTTCTTTATATTTCATTGGATCAAATCCACCCATAGGACAAGAATCAAATCCAAGTGCCTTAGCTCCGTTTAATGCATTACCTAAAGCAATAAAAACTTGGTCTCTAGCATATGAATTTTTTCCATTTTCATCTAAACTTGAAACATAACTTGTCATCATATCAATATAAGCTTTGATATCCTCTTCTTTAGCTCCACTATCCAGCATCATTTGTTTAATTCTATTTATTGAACCCATTAAATCACTGTCAGCACAAAAGACAAGTAAATGACTACAAGTAGTAATTTGTTCTTGATTAAATGAAACAGGTTTTAGATCAGCTAACATTTTAGGATCTGAAATAATTTTAAGTTTCCAAGTTTGCATATTAAAGCTTGAGGCTGAGTATCTAATTAATTCAATTAACTCATCAACTTTATCTTGAGGAATTTTTTCACCATTAAATTTTTTAGTTGCATATCTAGACATAACAATTTCTTTAAAATTCATAATAATCACCAAGATTAAAGATTAGATGAAATGTATTTAAAGATGTTGTTTAAGTAAAAAAAGAGTTTACTTTTTTTGTCTTATTGTTTCAAACATGGCAATTGATGCACTTACAGCCATATTCAAAGAATTCATTTTCCCATACATTGGAATTTTTAAGTATTCATCAATATATTTACTGCTTGATTCATTTAACCCAGAATCTTCTTTTCCTATAACTAATACAATAGGTTGATTTAAGTTAGCATTATATATTGTTGTTTTAGCTTCTTCATCTAAACCGTAAACAATTAATCCGATTTTTCTAAAATGTTTTAATGCAGTAAATAAATTTTCTTCAATTACAGGAATATGAGAAATTGCACCGGCACTTGATTTAATAACAAGTGGAGAAATTTTTGTTTTTCTAGGAACAATTATACAATTTGCTCCTGCAGCTTCAGCACTTCTAATTAATGTACCTAAATTCATATCATAATCAGATCCAGAAATTATAATTACTAATTGAGGATCTTTAATATCTTTTAATTTTAATTTGTCTTTTATAGCAATAGCAACGACACCTTGATGCCTTTCTGTTTCTGCAAAATTCTTAAGAAATTCTCTAATGACAATAGGTACATTCTTGTCTTTAGCTAGTTTAATGATTTTTTTAACTCGTTCATTGTTTTGTTTATTTTCTTCAACAAAAATTTTTGTAATCTTAACTTTGGATCTAAGAGCTTCATATACAGGATTTCTTCCTTCAATTTGATATTTTTCCATATTATTAAAAGAAATCGTTTGTTGGTTATAAAAGTTATTGAAGAAACAAAAAAAAGCCTGCTAATTAAGCAGGAATATAAATTCTAAGTTATTATACTTTCAATTTCACCAATTGCTATATGTGATAGTCCTGTTGCTGTGTTTTTATAAGTTACTTCAACATTATTAAATATAGGATCTGCATCAAATTCACATCCTTGCAACTTAATTCTATAGATTTCATTATTTGGTACTTCTTGATTATTTATTTGTTCATAGGGATCAGATGTTCCAACAGCAACTAAAGTAAATCCACTACAATATTCATCATTTACATGACTTATTTCAATTGTAAAACCAATATTATTTCTAAGAGCTATTTCCATACTATCGCTTGTTGTTGTAGCTTTGTCTACACAATCTGTTCCTGCAGGGAATTGACATCTTTCTATAAATTGTAAACATGCTCCATTTTCACAACCATATTTACAAGGAATTACTTCAAATTTCATTTCATCTCCTTCACAATATTTTTCGTATAATTCGTCTGAATCCTGATCACATAAATCATTATGTCTAGCACACATCATCCCAGGCTCGTCACCTGGTTCTTCAGCACCATACATGCAAACAGTTAGTTCACCGTTAACATATTGATCGACACCATTTTCATAATCTTTACAACTATTTTCATTTTCACTTTGGGTAGGTTCTATTGGATTGTTATTATTATTTGTTGATGGTGCATAACTTCTTGTGCAACCTGCAATAATAACAATACTTAATATTAACATAAAATATAATAAATTTTTTTTCAAATTAATCACCTTTGAAGTTTTAATTAAGAAATCCCCTTAATATATTTTTCTTTGACTGTTACATCAAATTAAATAATACAGGTGCAAGTGTAGTAAAGACCCAATAGTTGAAAAGAACGTGTGTTATAAAAAAAATTACACTTGAAATAATCCTACTTCCCATAAAAATATAGAGGGGAAGAACAATAGCGTCATACATCAATGTCATAATAAGACCAATTTGCCACAAACTTAAATTTGAGAATAATGGTGTAATTATGCCTATTAGTGGCATAGTTAAAACAGAAACAAAATATGTAGGTTTAAAATATCCGCTTACAATTAATGCAGAGGTTATAGAAATAAAACCGGTGATCATACCTAGAGTATGTCCATATTTTAATGATATTAAAACAGTTGCTAATGTGCAAAGTTCTAATCCAATATAATGAGCATGTTTTGAAATTTTTAAATACATCATAGAAACAGATGCAAGTAAATTTAGTAAAACAAAAAATAAAATACTTCGAAATTTTGTGATAACAATAAGACCAATAATTGAAAGAATAGCTACACCCATAACTTTTTTAGGATCATTTGCTAGTTTTTTTAAAAATGAATCCAGTTTATTTAAAAAATTATAAACTAAATTATCTTTTTTAAACTTCATAATTAATTGAAGAATAAATAGATATAAATATTCTATGAAAAATTAATTATTTAATGAGAATACCTAAACGATATGGAGAATCTAGAAATGATAGTTGTCCATTTTGTGATAAACAAGCATTAGCTAAAAATAAACAAGGACTTTTAGTTTGTTTGGCTCATAAAGAAACTAATCTTCCAGATATAAAATGTTTATGTGGTTCTTGGCTTGATATTAGAACAGGAAAATATGGTCCTTATTTTTTTTGTATTAATTGTGGAAATATTAATTTAAAAAAAGGTCTTGAAATGCTTGAATATAGTAAAAAAAAGCAAGAAAAAAATAATCCTGAAAAAAAAGAAGAAATACAAAAACCAAAAATCTCAAAAACAAATGTTTCTGACAAACCACTTCAAAAAAAGGAAAAAGTTCATTACAAAAAATCAAAAGATGAATTTATTGTTGATACTGGAAAATATGATAACTTTGATTATGGGATTGAATAATTAAACAATATTCTTTTAAACTTTTGAATTATATTTTTAATTGGTGATATTATGACATTAATGGGATCAAATGATGATAGATTACAAAAACAAAGCATTGCTCCAAGTTTTAAACTAGTTGGGACAGATGATAAAAAACATTCTTTAAATGAATTAAAAGGTGAAAAATTAACACTAGTTGTTTTTATGTGTAATCATTGTCCTTATGTTATTCCTAAAATTGAAGAGTTAAATCGAATTGCACGAGATTTTAAAGATAAAGGACTAAGTGTTATAGGAATTAATCCAAATAATAATCCTGAGTATCCTGAAGATAGTTTTGAAAATATGAAGAAGCTTAATTTGAGTTTTTCATATTTATTTGATGATACTCAAAAGATTGCTAAAGATTATGGGGCAGTTTGTACACCTGATCCATTTTTATTTGATAAAGATTTAAAGTTGGTTTTTCATAGTAGAATAGATGATGCTCATGGTTCTGAATCTGCACAAGTTCATGAATTATATGATGCAATTAAAGAATATTTTGAATCTGAACAAATAAGTAAACAAGAAAACCCCTCTATGGGTTGTAGTATTAAGTGGGTATATTAGTATTTTTTTTCTTTTTTTGAATTAATATTTATAAATAAGTTAGGGTTCTCGCGCTTCTATGCAAGAAATGAACTCAACTTTAATTGCTTATATAGGATCACTACCTGAAAAAATAGATCAAACAACTAGAGGTGTAAATTTAGAGAAAATTGTTTTAGGTAATGAAACAGAGTTTAAAGTAACAGTAACTAGAGGAGAAGATGTTTCTGAAATTGTTTTAGGACCTTCTAGGGGAGCAATTCTAGCATATTTTATGGCACATGATGAGGTTTCTGAAAGAGACATTTTTACAGATTTATATGGTGGAAAACCTGACGAAGAAATATTCTCTAAAGTTAGAACACATATAAATGAATTGAAGAGACAAATTAGAGATGTAACTCAGTTTGATATTATTGGTCAAGCAGCTGCAAAAAAATACAAATTTTATGGAGTTGTTGAAGACTTAGAATTTTGTGATCTTTTTTATAATCCAGTTACTCGAGTTTTAAGAACTGAATCTGAAGAAAACTTAAAATTAAATCCAATTGAAGGACTTGTTTTTGAATATTTAGTTGGTAGGGAAGGTCAAATTGTTGATTATCGGGATATCTATAATAAAATATATACAAAAACTAAAAACTCAATGAGTAGTCTTAGAAAAATAATTAATAGTGTTATAAAAAAAGTTGATACTTTGTCAAAAGAAGATGAACCAATATATAAAATATCTAAAAAGAGAAATGAGGTTGTTGTTGGAAAATTAAAAAGATCAGGAGATGTAAATATTCAAGATTTATTATATGATAATGAAAATAGGATTATTCATTTTCCTGAAAATAAAAATAAAAAACCTAGTTTTTTAACTGGAATAGAAAGTAAAGTATTAAATGTATTATTAAGATATTCTGGAGAAATAATTACACCAGATAAAATTAATCTTGAAGTATGGGGTGGGAACTATTCATATGTTCCTGTTGTTATAGCAAATATTAGAGATAAGTTAGGAGATTCTCTTCAAGAACAAAAATATATTCAAACAATAGGTAATGGGATAGGTTATAGTTTAATAAAAGAAATAAAAGAAAAAAAATAATCTTATCCTTTCAACATTACTGATGTTGGATAAGGCATTTCAATTTTGTTTTTATTAAATTCTTTAAGAATTTCCATATGAATTTCTGATTTTGTTCCACCAATATTTGCGCCTTTTTTAATGTAATAGGCAACAGAAATATCAAATGTAAAATCACCAAATCCTCCGAAATTAACTGAATACTTTTTTAAAATATTTTCATTTTTTTCAAGGATTTTTTCAATAAGTCCCATTGCTTTTTTAATTTGAAGTGGGGCTGTATCACATGAAATTCCTAGAGTTAATTTAACTTTTCTAGATGGTTCACTACTTATATTTTCAACAGCACTACTTGTAAACTTTGAATTAGGCATTGTGACAATTCTTCCATCATAAGTTCTAATTTTTGTAGATCTTAGACCAATATCTTCAACTTTACCTTCTACACCTGATACATTTACAACATCTTTAAGTTTGAATAATTTATCAGAAAATATTGTAAGTCCACCAAAAACATTGGCAACAGTGTCTTTAGCTGCCATAGCTAGAGCCAAACCACCTATACCTAGACCAGCTAATATAGTTCCTACATCATATCCAGCATTATCAAGACCAACAATAATACCTAAAGTCCAAACAATTCCTTTTACTCCTTTTTTGATTAGAGGAAATAATTGGTCATCTAAATCATTTTCAGATGCTTCAGCATAAGGAACCATGTATTCTTGATATAAAGCTTCAAATAATCTACTTATTAACCAAGTAACATTAATAACAATTAAGAATTGGAATGCATTATCAACAAATAATCTTCCAGTTTCTGTAAAATTTAAAGTGGTTAAAGCATACCAAATTCCGCCTAAAACCATGGCGAAAACTAATGGTTCTTCAATCATATCAATTAGAATGTCATCTAATTTTGTCTTTGTCTTTTTTGTAAAAGCTTTGATAATACTTGTTAGTACATAATATAATACTTTAGCAACAATTGCAACTCCTAATATAATTAAAAATGCAATTAACCATTCTTTTACAGTGTTTCCGTAATATGTTTTTATTAATAATTCATCAAACAATATTGTCACCTCAAGTGTATCTGTTTAATTATTATTTTAAGTGGTAGTGAGAAATATTTAAATATTTGGATAACAAAATGAAAAAATATGGGAAGAATTAATGATACACTAAATCTTTTAAAAAATACAACAAGTTTGGTTGCTCGTAACAAAGACATTTTAAAGCCAACATGGGCTCAAGTAAAAATTGCAGCATTTTTTTATTTTTTAATGATTGTTAGCATTGTTTTACTTTTTATTCCAAATTTAGGTGGAGTTGGACAAATAGGAATAATAGTTATGGCATTAGTTTTAATGTTAATATTTCCTTTTATTGAAGTTAAATATAAAGCTGCTCAGTCTTGGATAGTATATCAAACGTTTATTGGAGAAAAAACAGATTATGCGGACGGAATTAAAAGAGCAAAAGCAAATAGAGGAGATATTTTTGCATTAGGTGCGTTAGACATTTTACTTACACATTTTTCTAGACAATTAAAAAATAAGAGTAATTCAGGTGTAGGTATTTTTTTTAGAATTATTTTAGCAGGGTTATCAAAAATAATTGAAGAAGGTTGGGATTTAATTGGAAACTTTTTACTTCCTGCGTCAATTGTAACTGAGAAAACAATTACTGAAGCAGCAAAAGATCTTAAAGAATTAAAGAATAATGTTCCTGGAGCTCTTGCAGGAGTATTTGGTATTGATTTTGTAGGAAACACCTTAAAATCAATGGTTGGAGGAATATTATTTTTAGGAATATTAGTTGGTTTTGCATTATTATTTTTTACTGGAACTTGGTTGCCACTAGTTTTCATATTTTTAGTCATGATTGCATTTAATGTTGCAGCCAACATTACCGTTGAAATGATTAAGGTTGTTTATTTTACATTATTTTATGTGTCAATTGCAATGCCAATGAAGATGCCTAAAGAATTAAGAGATGAAGTTACTAGTTATCTTAACTATAAAGAACCAGATCAAAAAACTTTAGAGAAAAAAGCTTCTGATAAAACAAAAAAAGAAGATACAAAACATCATGAGAGACTTAAGCCATTTATTGAAAAATACAGAAAACAAGGATATGATGATAAAGATATAAAAAAAGTTTTAACAGATAACAAATGGCCAGCATCTGAAGTTGATAAAGCATTAAAAAAGATTTAATTTTATTTTTCTTTTTTATAAAATTCTAATGTGTCTTTGATAGATTCTTCAGCAGAATATTTAGTACTAAATCCTAATTTTCTAATTTTTGAATCATCATGAATTCTATCTTTAAAAGCTAAGACCATATTTTCATAATTGATTTTTGGATTTTTAGCTATTAATTCATATAAATATACTAAGTTCCAAATTATTGGTCCTAAGATTTTAGGAATAATGTATCTTGGTTTTTTTACACCTAATTGTGAAGCAATAATGCTATTGAATTCTTTTATTGAATAATTTCCACCAATAACTAAAAATTTTTGATTATCAAGTTTTTTTTTCATTAAAAATACCATAGATTCAGATAAATCTCTAACATCAATAAATGAATTTCTTCCACTTGTAGAAACTGACATTTTTCCTTTGTATATAGGTTCAATAAGTTTGAATATTTTTTTGTCTCCTGGACCTATAACCATAGGAGGATTAACAACAATAACATTCATACTGTCGTTTAGAAGAATATTTTCTGCAAGAAATTTTGAGTAAGAATATACACATTTTTTATGTTTTGACCAATTAAATTCAGTATTTTCAGTAATAATTTTTTTTGGAAATCCAAATGCCGCTGAAGAGCTTAGATGAATTAATTTTGAAACATTGTTAATTTTACATGCTTTTAGAACATTTATAGCACCAAGCTTATTGATTTTAATTAGTTTTAATTTATCTTTTTGATTATATGATACCATCGCAGCTAGATTAAAAACTATGTCTGCTCCTTTGAACTCTTTTGAAAGCTGATTTAAGTTACAGATATCAATACCATTTTTAAAACTAATATTTTTTTTTCCAGAGAAAGAATAGAATGAAGGGTTATGTTTTTTTCTTGATAAAATAAGGATTTGGTTTTTTTTATTTTTACTTAATTTATTGACTAAATGTTCACCAATAAAACCAGTTCCACCAGTAACAATAATTTTCATTTTAAATCATATTTAAAGATCTTAAAACTTCATTAAAACCTTGTTTTAAATTATTTTTTTGTTTATATCCTAATTTTTTTACTTTTGTGATTGAATAAGTAAATTGATTTGAAACAGCACCTTTCCAAACATCATAGTTAAGTTTTGTGTTTTTTTTAAAGATCTTGGAATATATATTAATAATACTAAATCCTATTGTTAAAAAAAATGAAGGAATGTAAATAATTTTATTTTTTATTTTGGTTATTTTTTGAAGCATTGATACTAATTCATGCATAGTTAAAGTTTCATTATCTTTAACAAAAAACACATGAGTTTTTTTGTTTGTTATTTTTAATGTAATTTTTATCATTTCAATGAGATTATGAACATTAATCATAGCAATTTTAGTTCGTCCTTTATTTACCATAGGGTAAAAAGATTTATTTAGCATGTTAACAATATTAAATATACCTGAATCTTTATGGGGACTAGGTCCATAGATAAGAGGTGCTCTAAATATAATTGAAGTAATATTTTTTTTTGATTTTTTTTTAATATATTTTTCAGCTCTATATTTTGTTATACCATATATACTCTTAGGTATTGGTTTTGTTGTTTCATCAAAAGGTATAGGCCTACTACCACTCATAACTGAAATTGTGCTCATAAAAAAAAACTTTGAAGCTTTATTTTCAATAGAAACATCTAGAATGTTTTTTGTTCCTATTACATTAATTTTTTCATAAATTTTAAATGGCATTTGCCTAGATCCACCTAGAGCAGCTAGGTGAAATACATGATCTCCTTTTTCTATAATCTTTTTTAGGGTTTGTTTTTTACAAATATCAGCACAAATAAATTCAATTTTTTTTGATTTAATCTATGAAGTATTTGATGTTTCGAGATCAATTAGAATTATTTTGGAATATTTGTTTTTTAAGCCTTGAGCAATTGTCCTACCAATGTACCCACATCCTCCTGTAATAACAGCTCTAACCATTATTTTATTTCAAAATTATTTAATATAAAAAATTTTTTGTTATATGGAAATTGAAGAATTTAAAACCCCTACATTTAGGTTGATTTCCATAGTTAAAAATCTAATTTTAAGAATGAGGGGAGTATGATACCTGTTTCATGTTAGATTTTTATTATCTAATCAGAAAACCTTTTTAATCTATTATCTATTCTTATTAGTCTATGGCAAAAGACAAAGAAGTTAAACACTGGGCAGACCAGATAGCAGATGAAGCAATAGCACGCGTTGAAAGCGATCCTTTTTTACAAGAAGTAGTAAAGAAGACTGGTTATTTTGTCTATGATGAAAAAACACCTTCAGGATTAATTCATATTGGATCTGGACGTGGTTGGGTTATTCATGATGCAATTGCTAAGGCTCTTCGAAGTAAAGGTGTTGACGCTAAATTCGTATTAAGTAGTGATGATATGGATCCACTTGATAAACCTTCCAAATTATTAACTGAAGATGAAAATGAAAGGTATTTAGGAGTTCCATTTAAGTATATTCCTAGTCCTAAACCAGGATATGATAGTTTTGGAGATTATTATTTCAAACTTTGTACTGATAAATTCGAAGAGTTTGGAATTGTTTGTGAACTTGAAAGTACTGGGGCAGAATATGAAAAAGGTACATTCAATAAACAAATTAAAATCATTCTTGATAATGCAGATAAGGTAAAAAAAATATTTGCCGATTTATATGGAGATGATGTAGGTGCTGCTAATAAACTTCCTTTTAACGTAAGATGTCCTAAATGTGGAAAGATTGCTACAACAAAAGCATTAGAATGGGATACAGAAAAAGAAGAAATAAAGTTTGAATGTAAAGATGGTGTTGTTGCTTGGGCAAAAGGATGCAATGAATCTGGATGGATTTCACCATATAATGGGAATGGGAAATTTCCTTGGAAAGTTGAATGGGCAGCAAAATGGCCAGCAAAAGGAGTTATTGTTGAGACAGCTGGAAAAGACCATTTTACAAAAGGAGGAAGCAGAACAGTTGCATGTAGGATTTGTGTTGATGTTTTAAATTATCCACCACCATATCCTTCTAAAGGATATTATACAGGTCCAGGATATGAATTTTTTACTGTTGGTGGTAAAAAGATGTCAACAAGTAAAGGAAGAGGTATAGGTTTTGCAAATTCAACAAGTATTGCACCTGCACCAATGCTTAGATTTTTACTAGTAAGAACTAGACCTAATGCAGTAATAGATTTTGATCCTTATGGAACTAATGACATTGTCTTGCTTTATGAAAGATATGACAAAGCAGAAAGAGCTTATTTTGGAGAAGAAGATTTTGGTGAAAAAGATAATATCAAGTTAAAAAGAATATATGAATTAAGTTATATTGGAAAAATTCCTGATAGAATTCCACCACAGTTTTCTTTAAGACATGCTTCGACACTTCTTCAAATTTATGAAGAGATAGATGATGTAATAAAAAATCTTCAAGAATCAGGACATGTGTATAAAGACGCATCTAAGCAAGAAATTGAGTATGTAAAAGAAAGATTATTATTTGCAAAAAAATGGATAGATGAATTTGCACCAGAGGACTATAAATTTGAATTACAAAAAAAAGTACCTGATGTTGAATTGAATGATAAACAAAGACAAGCACTAAAAATATTAGCTGAGAAACTTAAACATGGGAAATGGACTGAACAAACACTTTACAATGAATTTTATACTATTTGTAGAGATGAAGTTGATATTCCTACTGGAGAATTTTTTCAAGCAGCATATAAAGTTTTACTTAACAAAGAAAGAGGACCTAAATTAGCAGGGTTTTTATTATTAGTTAGGGAAAAAGCTGTAAAACTTTTTGATGCTGTTTAATATTATTCATAGTATTCAACACTTATTTCTTTTTTTAATATATTGTATGCTCTTGCAATATCTTTATCATGTAAAATAAATGTTGCTTCTGTTTCAGTGTTAACAACGTCTATAATAGAAATATTATTCAGAGCTAGAGTTTTTGTCATAACATAATAATATCCAGGAGTATCTATCATTTCATCAGGGATTGGTAAAGAAATTGATGCCATGTTTCTATTAATTGCTTTAACTTTTTCTCCTTTTAAAATTTTAATTATTTTTTTTTCATATTTTTCATTACTTACAATTAAAATTTCATAATTACCTTGAATAATATTAAGTGTATCACCTTTTTCAAAGTCTACAATCTTATAGAGTTTCATTAGTTTATCAAAAATAGTATTAGATTTTGATAATGAAATCTCACATAAATTTGACTTAATTAAAATATCAACTTTTTTTGTAATTTTGAATTTCTCGAATTTTTTTTTTGTTGATTCAATGTATCTACGAATAGCCATAGAAACAGCTGAAGTTTTTACTTGTCCAAGTTCTTTTTCAATTTCAGGTTTTATATGTTCTGCTAAAGCAATTATATTTATTAGATTTCTTTCTAATGCTTCATGAATAAAGGGTTTTTCTTGTAGAATTTGTTTTGTTAAATGTGCTATAGTTACCATAACATTTACTTATAATAAATGTTAGAATATATACTTTTTGTTAAGTTTTAATAATTAATTACTCTATAGTAGTAAAAATAACGAAACATTTATAAAGGGCGATTTATTAATTTATTAAAATGTATTTAAAAATCAAATCATTTCAAATTGATAATGATTATTCACTTAGAATTGTAAAGATTTTACTTCTAGTAATAGCACTTGTTTATTTATCAAATAAGATTGTTATTTTTGCATTGATATTTGGAATTCTCGAGCTTATCCGAGAGTATCTGAGAGTGAGTGGGATCTTTAATTTACTTTTCATTCCATTTATTGATATAGGGATAATTTTTGCATCGTATTATGATTATCCACAAATTTCTGTATTTATCTTACTATTTTTTATGTTTTTTTCAAAGGGTATATTTGGCAAATTTAGGTTCAAATATATTACAAAAGCATTAGTTTGGCTTGGTTTTTTTTATTTCTTTATACCTATTTTTAGAGGTTTTGAAATTTCTGTCATAGGTCCACTTATTTTATTATTTAGGTATATGTTTGATTATCTTATCCAGATTATAACTAAAAACTTAACTTTTAAAGATTTAATTACTCGAATTTTATGTCTTTTGTCGGCAGTCGTAATTTTTGGGGTGATTTGAGTTGATAACTAATGGACTTCAAAATATACTTTCAACACTAGTGGATGAGGGCGATCTTTTAGTTTCTTTAGGATTAACAAAACCTAATGTTGAAGGGGGAAATTATCAAGTAAAAGTTTTTGATAATCCTATCAAAAGTAGAAATAATGTTTACTTTTTTTCAATTAGTGCAGAAGAAGATTTAGATTCAGAAAGATTATTTGCAATTAAAGTTTTTGATTTTGAATTAGGTGAGTATAAAAGAGATGAATTTATTCAAGAAGAAGCAACATCTAATAATTTTACTTCTTTTCGCGCAGACCAGGTTTATTTAAGTGCAACTTTAGAAGATTTAGGTGTTGGAGTAATAGTGTCTGAAGCCTTACAATTGAATCAGCTTGGAACTTTATTTTTTGATATGGAAGAATTGGAAAATAGAATTAATCCTTCTGCTGACAGAGATAGTAGCCAATATAAGGCAATAGTTCATTCACTTGCTTCAAAGTTAGCTGATCTGCATAGTACTCCAACTGATTCAATAACTGCAACAGATGTTAAAACTGACTTTCATTTTGGATTTGAAGTAGCTAGTTATGTTGATATATTTAGAGATTTTTTTTTAAATTTTGTAATTGGATATTCTGAAAAAGATATCAATGAATTAGCTAACCAAACGTTGCAAGCATTCTCAGATCAGATTTTTATTAAATACTTAAGTGATGAAAGCCGCTATGTGTTATCCCATAGAGATCTTAATCATAATAATCTGTTTGTAAGTGACAATTTAACATTTGAATTTATTGATACAGGAAATTCAGGTTTGGCAAATCCTGAAGAAGATTTAGCAAGTGTAATTTTATCAATTACTTCAAACCCTTTACTACTTTGGTCAGCTGAAGATATTAAATTATTTGAAAGTGATTTAATTGATTCTTATAACTCTCAATTATCTGGTGATTCACCAAGAATTGATGAAGATATATATCTTGCAGCAAAAGTTCATTATGGTTTATTTCAATGTAGTACAAATATGAGGTTAAGCGAACGTCAAAAAAAGCATAATGCTAATTTGCCAATTTATAGAAATTCTAATCCTTATAATGTTGGATTTGCAGATAATTTATTAAGTTTTGCTGCAGAAGCTATAAGTGAACTTGCAAGAAGAAATAAAGATCCAAAGAAAGATTTAGTTGCTGAATTATACAAAGGTGAATTCAATGCATTTGGAAGGTTAGGTAATTTGTTAACAGAATCAAAACTAAGAGATTTAATAGATGCTCCTTGGTTAGAAATAGTTGAAAACATACCTATCAAAGCTAACTCAGGTTATCCTTATATTGCTGGTACTTTAGGTGAAATGCTTATGATTGAAAAGGAAAAGAAAATTTCTTTGCCAACAGTGTTTCATCCTTATCCAGATGGGGCAGTGAATACTGATGAAGTTATGCATCAATTTCAAATATATGTTGAGCCACCATTAACTTTTACTGAACAGCCTCGTCCTGAAGTAATTTATCAAGCAAGTGGCTCATTGCCAGTTCAAGATGCAGTATATGTTTAATAATTGATAGAAAGTAATGGGTTAGTAGGGGGTTGTTTCTATTTATGTTTTTTTTAATGCTAGAAAAAAGATTATCATTTTTATTATGTACTCCAAGAAGCTTTTTTTTATTGAAGGAATTAAACAGATCAAAACTGTCTGAGAACAAAATTAAAATATCTTCAAAAAAATCTTTTTCTGGCATTTTTTTTTCTTGCAAAATAATTTTGCTGAATTCATTAAGATCATCAGCAATTGCTTCTAAAGAATGTAATAAAGAGTGATAAAATCCTAAGTGTGATGTTTGCATAAATCCTTCTTTGTTTAAAATTCTTTTACAAAAAAAATATATTTTATTTGTGGATTTTTCCATTATGTTAATGTTTTGCAAAGAGTCAAAATCTTGATTTTTTGTGGCATTTATTATTTCTTTCATCATTTCTATTATTATAAAAAATAATCTTTTTAACATGATTTCAAATTTATCATCAAGCCCTTTACTAACATTTTCAATTACACAATAATTTTTTCCTTGCTCAATAATTTGGAATCCTGGAAGAGAATTTATTTCTTTATCTATTAAACCTAGAATTTTTTCTTCAACGTATGTTAGCTTTATCTCGTCGAATCCAAGCATATAGAATTTGTTGATATATCTTCTTAAAAACGGTTCACCTTCTTTAATTGTTATGTTGATGCTTTTTTTGTCTTGATTAAATTCATGTAATGAAAGAATCAAATTTTTGTTATTATCTTCTATATTGATCTCATCTCCCTTCTTTACACCATATTTTTTAACCCATCTTGCAGGTAAAGATACAACAAGTGTTGCAGGCCCAACTTTACATACTTTTCTTTTCATATTTATAGGGGATAATTTTGGAATATAAAAATATTTTGGAAATATAAATATATAATTATATATAATAATTATAATGTAAGAATATTCTTATATCAAGTATGTTTTACTACTTTTAAATAACTAATATTTTTTGATGAAAATAAAATAAGAAGGCGAAGAATTATGAGTGGAGTAGATGATTTGGAAGAAGGATGGTTTAAAGATTTAATGTTAAGACCTACTTCAAGGCGTGAATTTTTAAAAAAATTAGGGAAAACAGGGGCAGCATTAGTTGGTACAAAATTATTAACTTCTTGCGGAGCAAATGCACCACCAGTCGAAATTCTTCCAGATACAACTTCAGATGATGCAATGACTATTGCTAGAAGTGCATATAATCTTGCAAAAACCTTTGTTGATGAACCTGTTCTTTCAGGAATTCAAGGATTACCAACTGGGCAAGAAATGTATGATTGGTTAATAAACGCTGCTAAAATTCATCCAGAATATTATAGTCGACATAAACACCCAGATTCTAAAATTCATATAGATGAAAGATTAATGTTAGATCTTTCTTTTATTCAAGCATATTTTAGTGCAGATGATTTTTCTCAATGGAAAAATGATTTTACCCCGTTTGGAATAGATTTAGCAAATGAACATGTTCCTAAAGGAGTAATAAGTAGATACAAATCTGTTTGGGAAATTTACAAAACTAGTTTTTTAAAAGATTGTGTTGAAGGAAAGAACACAAACGGAGTGATAAATCCACAATCATTTACAGCATTAAAAGAGATTAGAGAAGCAGCAAACATGTTTAAAACAGAGGTTGGTACAAGTATTTTGGATAAGGGTACTCTTGAGGCAATTGCTGATCAACTTCCTACAGATATAAGGCAAGGAGGAATAGACTTGCCACTTGGGGTTTTTGATGATGTACATATTAGATTTTTAATAGCTCATATTAGTGAGATGTATAGACTTGAACATGATGTTATTGAAATTGAGAAACAAATTGAAAATATAATTTATGGAGAAGAAACAGCAGTTGGTAAAGTTCCTGGAATTGTAGATATTTGGAATTCAATGGCATTTACTGGTAAAACTATCTCAGGTGAATATGCTGAGTTTGTTAAACATGCTGATGCTTTTACTAATTATTATAATAACTTAGATATTGGGGAAAAAGTCAAAATCAAAACTAATATTGGTGTTTCTGAAGAACATAAAGAAAAGTTAAAACCCTTACAAGTTTCGCATTTAGCTATTAAAGAAAAAATGACTGAACTTTTTGGAGAGGAGTGGCAAACAGTGTGTTATGGCCATGAACTTGTTAAAAAAGATTCAAGTTGGTTAAAGGCATTTTCAGGTGAAAAAATGTCTATTTTAGAAGTTGAAGCATTACAAGATTATTCTTGGGCAACAGCAGAAGTACTAATTAAAGGAAGCTTTTCTGATGTTGTAAAAGGGAATAGGTTATATGAATTAGGCGGAAAGTATGGGGGATTACATACTAAATTTATAGAAAGACAAGAACCAATTAACCATTTATGGAACAATTTTATAAAGTATTTGGTATGCCTGAATATCCTTTGGATGGTGGATCAGAAGCATTGTTGAGTTCAAACGGTGATTTTGGTGAATATCAATATGCTGTGACCTCTGTTATGGATGTTCTTCATACAAATATTGGCATGATCAAAAGTTCAAAATTAATGCGTGAACAAACTCAAACTTTTATAGGTGAAGTTGTTAGAGTTGCAATTGAACACTGTTATGCAGCTCTAGAAAAAATACCTGGTAATTCAGAACTAGAAGGAATGAGAAATTATCTAGAAAATATTAATGGGGAAATGTGGGCTGATCCAACTTATTTAGTTTCAGATTCATTAGAAGGAAGAGCAATAAAAACATTAGGACTTCCATCCGCACCGATACCAGCAAATTATGAATAATAAGAAAGTAAAACTTAAACAAAAAGAAGAGGTAAGAAAATGACACAAAAAAGACTGTTACGTATGAATAGAATTGATTCAAATAGTTTGGTAAATGATACGAACATTTTTTTAGGAGTGATGGAAGAATTTGAAGAAAATATTGTGCATGTAGGAGTAGGTGATTATTAATGCTAAAAAAATCTATTGAACGAGTCATATTAAATCTATTCACAGGAGTATTATTTATGACAATTTTTACACTATTATTGTTATTATTGGCGTATTTGAGAGGTTTTTAACAAATATTAATTAATTTTGTTAATATTTTAACATTATGTTTAAATATAATCTAGAAATATCTTTTAGAAATGGAAATCAAAATTTATTCTAAGAAGCAGTAATTTATGCAGTGTGGTTTCCAAAAAAATTTTCTAAAAAATTTATGGAGGTAATAAAAAAATGACTGAATGTCCAGAATGTGGTGCGCAACTTGAAGTTGCAAAAGACACTGAAGTAGGTGAAATTATTAGTTGTCAGGATTGTGGAGCTGAATTAGAAGTAAAATCAGTTGATCCTGTTGCACTTGAACTTGCACCAGATGAAGAAGAAGATTGGGGAGAGTGAGGGTAAAAATAATGAAAACTTTCACTTTTCAATTTTTTATATTTTTCCTAATATATTAAAATGGTAAAAATTCTTGATACCACATTAAGAGAAGGAGAACAAACTCCAGGTGTTTATTTTGATAATCACATTAAACTAGCAATAGCTAGGTTGATTGAAAAAATTGGTGTAGATATTATTGAAACGGGTCATCCTGTTGTAAGTGAGGAAATAAAAAAAGCAGTTGCTCAAATATCAAATTCAAATTTGAATTTATTGGTTGGAGCACATGCTCGATCATTAAAAAAAGATGTAGATTTAGCTCTCGAATGTGGTGTTAATTTTTTAGGTATTTTTTTTTGTGTATCTGAAGATAGATTAAAAGGTGTTTTTAATAAAACTCTAATTGAAGCTATTGATCAAATTACAGATATAATTAAATATGCAAAACAAAAGAATTCTCATCTTTTAATTAGATTTACTCCTGAAGATACTGTTAGAAGCGAATTTAGTAATGTTGTAAAGGCTTCTGTTGCTGCTGTTAAATCTGGTGCAGATATAATTAGCATTGCTGATACAACTGGATACATGGTTCCAGGAGTAAGAAGCATGTATGATTATGTAAAAAATTTAAAACAAGAATTTAAAAATTATGGTATCAATCCAATGGTTGCTGTTCATTGTCATAATGATAAAGGATTAGCATTAGCAAATGCGTTAGATGCTTACAGAGCAGGAGTTGATATTATTGATGCATCAGTATTGGGTTTGGGTGAAAGAGCAGGTATAGTTGATCTAGCTCAATTACTTACAGTTCTTAGAACTGAGTATAATGAGGATTCAAGAAATTTAAAATTTCTTCCTGAGTTATATGATTTAGTAAGCAAACATTCAAATGTGAATATTGTTGCAAATTTTCCAATTGTTGGTAATAATGCATTTACACATTGTGCAGGTGTTCATACTCAGGCTGCTCTTAAAGACCCTATGCATTATCAAAGTCTTGATCCAAAAATAGTTGGTAGGGAATCAATAATTAGTTTGGATCACATGTCAGGAATGGCGTCTATTAGATATTCATTAGATAAAATTGATGAGAAAGTTGATAATAGGATTGCTCAAAAAATTTTAGCTAGAGTCAAAGAAGTAGGTCATAAAGGAAAAGTAATAGACCTTGAAGAGTTCAAGCATATTGTAAAATGGTGCAAAAATGGGAACAATAATTGAAGAAATATTTTCAAAAAAACTTGGAAGAAAAGTCAAAGCAGGAGAAATAGTTATTTGTGATATTGATTATATCATGAGTCATGATAATACAACACCTCTTGCAATCAAAGCATTTAGTGAAATAGGAAAACTAATTTTAAATAAAAATAAAATTGTAATTCATTTTGATCATGCTTATCCAGCACCTAATATTATTGTAGCTAATAATCATAAAAAAATTAGAGACTTTATTAATGTTCAAGGTTTAAAGAATTTTTTTAGAAAAGGTGTTTGTCATCAAGTTATGATTGAAGAAGGATTTGTTACTCCAGGGAGTGTTATTATTGGAGGAGATTCACATTCAAATACTTATGGAGCTTTTACTGCATTAGGTGCAGGTTTTGGTTCAACTGAAATAGGTGTTTCTTGGATAACTGGTAAAACATGGTTTAAAGTTCCTCAAACAATTCATATAATATTGAGTGGATCACTGCAAAAAGGAGTATATGCAAAAGACGTTATGCTTCATATTGCAAAAATTTTAACAATGAACGGAGCTACTTACAAGTCTGTTGAATTTTCAGGTGAATTTATTGATAATTTACCAATGCATGAACGAATTATATTTCCAAACATGTCAACTGAAATTGGTGCAAAATGTGGTCTAATAAAAACTGATCAAACAACAATTAACTATTTAAAAAATCAAACAAATGCAAAAGGACCTTTTGAAATTATTGTACCTATTAATCCTATTTATGAACGAGAAATTGAAATTAATGTTTCAAAATTAGATCCACAAGTTGCATGTCATCCTAAAGTTGATATTGTTAAACCTATCTCTGAGTTAAATAATATCCAAATTGATGAAGTGTTTATTGGAACTTGTACAAATGGAAGATATGAAGATTTAGAAATTGTGGCAAGTATTTTGAAAGGAAAAAGAGTTAGTGAAAATACAAGAGTAATTATTACTCCAGCTTCAAAAAGGATTTATGATAAATGTTTAGAAAACGGATTAATAAAAATTTTTAATGAATCAGGTTGTATTGTAACTGGTTTTGGTTGTGGTGCTTGTATAGGTAGACATGGTGGAATTTTGGCAGATAATGAAAATGCGTTTACCACTATGAATAGAAATTTTACAGGTAGAATGGGAAGTCCAAAGGCAAAAATATTTTTAGGAAGCCCAGCAGCAGCAGCAGCAACTGCTCTTGCTGGAAAAATAACTGATCCAAGAATTATTGTAGGTGAGATAGATGAGTAGAGTCTGGAAATTTAGTGATGATGTAAATACAGATGAAATAATACCTGGAAGGTTTAATTTAACAATTAATCCTAAGGAGTTAGCAAAGAATGTATTTTGTGAAGTTAGACCTGAGTTTTCAAAAAATGTAAAGACAGGGGATGTGATTATAGCAGGATCTAATTTTGGTTGTGGGTCATCTAGAGAACATGCTCCTGTTGCAATTAAAGGATCAGGAGTTAAATGTGTAATTGCTAAATCTTATGCAAGAATTTTTTTTAGAAATGCAATTAATATTGGTCTTCCAGTTTTAGAATGCGATATTGATGCAAAACAAGGAGATGAAATTGAAGTTGATTTGAAAACAGGCAAAATTATAATTAATAATGATGAATACAAAGCTGAGCCTTTACCTGAATTTATTTTAAAAATTGTTGAAGCAGGTGGCATTGTTAATTATTTAAAAAATCATGATATTGAGGAATTACAATGAGTTACAAAATATGCATTTTACCTGGAGATGGAATTGGACCTGAAGTAGTTGAAAATACAATCAATTTACTTAAAACACTACCTATAGATTTGGAATTTATCTATGGGGATATTGGATATGATTGTTATGTAAAAACTGGAAATTCATTACCAAATGAAACTCTAGAAAAAGTAAAAAATAGTGATGCTACACTATTTGGAGCAGTTACAACTCCTCCAAATATTCCTAATTATAGTTCTCCCATTTTAAGACTTAGACAACATTTTGAATTATATGCTAATGTTAGACCATGTAAATCTATACCAAATAAAATTTCTAGACCAGGAATAAATTTAATCATGGTTAGAGAAAATACTGAAGGATTGTATTCTAGGTCTGAAAGAGTTGAAGATGAAGGTAATAGAGCTATAACTGAAATGATTATAACTAGAAAAGGAAGTGAACGAGTTATACGATATGCTTTTAATATTGCGAAAAAGAATAATATGAAAAAAGTTACAGTTGTTCATAAAGCAAATGTTCTACGAGAAACAACAGGACTATTTTTAAGAGTAGCACAAGAGGTAGCTAAAGAGTTTCCACAAATTGTTATGGAAGATATGATTGTTGATAATTGTGCTATGCAGCTTATAAAAAAACCTGAACAATTTGAAGTAATTGTTACAACTAATATGTTTGGAGATATCTTAAGTGATGAAGCTTCAGCATTAATAGGAGGACTCGGTTTAGCTAATTCAGGAAATATCGGAGAAAATTATGGAGTATTTGAACCAGTACATGGGTCAGCTCCTAAATATGTTGGATTAAATAAAGCAAATCCTGCTGCTACTTTTTTAGCTGCCAAATTAATGCTTGAATATTTAGGGGAAAATCGGTATGCAAAATTAATTGAAAAAGCAATGCTTAAAGCTATTAAAAATAATCAAACAACTAAGGATCTAGGTGGCTCATTAAATTCAATTGAATTTACAAATGTTGTTATTAATAATCTTAAGGAGATGTTATAAAATGAAAATTGGAATACTTTATGAAAGACTTAGAAAAGATGAAAAAGCTCTTATTGATGAAGCAAAAAAAAGAGGTCATAAAATAATTTTAATTAATGATCGTGAAATTTTTTTTAAGCTTGAAAAAAATGAACTTGATGTAGATATTGTTTTGGAACGTTGTATTAGTCATTCTAGGGCATACTATGCAATGAAAATATTAAATGAGTTTGGTATTCTTACTATAAATTCAAGTGAAACTGCTGAAATTTGTGGGAGTAAATTTCTTGTAACTGAAAATTTACTAAAAAATAATATTACAACACCTGAAACTGTTATTGCTTTCACTAGAGATTCTGCACTAGAAGCAATTGAGAAACTAGGATATCCAGTAGTATTAAAACCTGCAATTGGTACTTGGGGGGCTCTTTGTTCAAAAATAAATGATAGAGAAGCAGCTGAAGCAGTAATTGATCATAAAGAAAAATTAGGAAGTTATCATCATTCAGTTTACTATATACAAGAACATGTAAATAAACCTGGAAGAGATATTAGGGTTTTTGTTGTTGGAGATAAAGTTGTTGGAGC